>NZ_DASQYZ010000080.1:0-2229 GCF_035638955.1 Oligoflexus sp.
GGGGCTCTGGATGAAACGCCAGGGTCTACTCACCCTTATATCAAGGTCAAAGGCCAGTGGAAATACGTCTACCGGGCCGTGGACTAGGAAAGCAATACCGTGGACTATTTGCTCACGGCAAAGCGCGACCGGAAAGCCGCAAAACGCTTTCTATGCAAGGCCATCAGGTCAAACGATAAATCGATAAAAATCACTATCGACAAAAGCGGAGCCAATACTGCTGGCAGCGAAACCTATAATGAGGACGAAGGCACCGATATCGAAATTCCTCAGAACAAATATTTGAACAACATTATCGAGCAGGACCATAGGCCCATCAAACAGCTATGCAGAGCCACGTTGGGATTCAAGAGGTTTCGAACTGCAAGGATTACAATTGGTGGCTTTGAGTCGATGAGAATGATTCGAAAGCGGCAGGTCAGAGCAGAGGGCAAAACCTCTGCTGAAATCTTTTATTCCATGGCTGCATGATTGCCCGCGAATCAGCACACCCTTCCGTTCAGAGCTGGCAAACGCAACAAAGCCATTTGCCGCGAGGATCTATACCCTTGGGCGCATCATGCTGAAGCACTGTGACAATGTCAAAAGTCAGCAGCCTTTTCTCTTCCGAAAATCGTGCATCCCGCGGACGCCGACATAATGCAACCCAATGCCAGCCATTGTTGAGGGTTGAGTTCTTCCCCTAAAAAAACGAAACCCACAAGAGCAGCCATCGCAGGCTCGACGCTCATTAATATGCCAAACGTCTTTGCCGGGATCTGTTTAAGTGCCATCAGGTCCAAAGGATATGGGAGTACGCTGCACAAAACGGCGACGGCCAAGCTCATCCACCAAACTTCGATTTGGAAAATACGAGCGTCAGCATAAATAAAAGCGAATGGGGAAACGACGACAGCGGCCAC
This sequence comes from Oligoflexus sp., assembly GCF_035638955.1. GTDB lineage: Bacteria > Bdellovibrionota_B > Oligoflexia > Oligoflexales > Oligoflexaceae > Oligoflexus. Next base: position 903 of record NZ_DASQYZ010000080.1, read on the forward strand.
CAGCATACCAACGGCCGTGGCCGGCCCAGGAGGCAGCCGAAGGCTCACATGCTGTCCAAAGACAATATAAAGCGCCCAGCATCCACCAGCTGCAAGGGCGAGCGAAAAACCTTGGAGGTCGACCGCTTTCTCAGCGCCCGCAAATGGAGAAATGAGTGTAATGCCCGTCGCTGCAAGGATTACCCAGGCAAAGTCAAGCTTGCGCCGAGAGGTGAACAAGGCCAATCCCAAAGGTCCAATGAATTCAATTGCTATCACAATGCCAAGTGGAAGCCGCTGCAGGCTCAAATAAAACAAGATGTTCATGGTACCGAGTGCGCAGCCATAAGGCAGAACGCAGGCCCACGCGCGCCAATCCAACTGAACTCGCCAAGGCCGAAAGACAGCCAAAAGAATGAGTGCGGCCAGACTTGTTCTCAGTACCGTAATCCCGATGGGATGCGCGGCGCTGAAAATCTGCTTTGCGACTGACGCTCCTAATTTATTTGAAAGCATTCCAGTTAAAAGGAGCAAGACGGAAAAGCTCAATCTTGGCATTTTTAATCCCCAAGGACTCGATAACTCATGGCAGTTACCCTGCCTTTTTCGGTTGCATACTCCATGCTGTCAGTTGCAGCAAGAGTAAAACCAGCGATTGGCCGTTTAAGCGTCCCCGGGGGGAAGTTAATGGCGATAGCGTGAGGGTTGGTTTTACCTCGGATTCCGTCACTCCATAGTCCTGGAACTTCCGCTCAAAGGATCGATATCGGTCAAATAAAAAAGGCGAACTCTCGTCCGCCTTTTCATATTCTGGATTCCTTATGGGAACCGGCTAAATCAACCGCCGATCACACATAGGGTTTCTTTCCACCTCTTGTTAACGCCCTTCGTGGTCCAGTTTCGACATGTCATGCGGTCGATGAGTTCGGCCTCACGGGCGTCTCCAGATGGAGCTGGACCCAGGGCCCCGGAAAGAATGACCATAAAATAAGCGGCTAGTTAAAATTATTGGGAAATTTCAGAATTACGGCTTTCGTGAAAGCCTTGATAGTCAGGGGTCTGCTGAAATTCCACGCATTCTTTCCGGGGCCCTGCAGAATAAACGTCCCTTGTCATGAGCGGCAAAGTCGGCTTGAATCCCTTTCCCTGCCTCATTTTTGACCGCAGAAAAGGCACCAATTTAATTCACGGCCAAGGCGTTGAATGACAAAGATAAAAACCAAGTTTTTTTTCGCGCCCCACACCCATCGTATTGGAAGCCAGCAAACCCGCGTGATGCCGATGACGAAACGCATGGCAAAATCAAAGTGTCAACGCCCTGCATTTTCGCTCAGTGTGCAACTGAACG
>NZ_DASQYZ010000081.1:0-9717 GCF_035638955.1 Oligoflexus sp.
TAACGCGAGTCTTCGAGGTTCAGATAATAGAGATCCTTGAAATCCTCATCTTGCGCGTCACCGGCCCGGGTGATGAAATATTCATCGGTCGCAAGCAACGCGCGGGCTCCGAATTCCTCCAGGCCCCAGCCTCGTTTCACGACTTCGACCGGACCAGCCTGGGCCAGGCTGGACGCCACGCCCATCCACACAGGAAATAATATTCGCATGCATCTTCTCCTTTGATGACAAAGGTCAGTGTGCGACGTTATGCGATCCAGGAAGATTGAAAACTCTTCAATGGCTGACGGGGTGAGGAGCGGATAAAGTGTGCGCTGCAGGAATCGAAATAAAAAATAGGGGATCCCCGCAGTGAACGGATCTGCAGGGCAGCTCTTCGATTTCGATTAGGCGGCTCCGATCAGCGGCGGGCAAAGGCTTGCTGACATTGAACTTCCGCCGAACGATAAGACGAGCTATAGGCTTTGTTCGGACAGTAGTTACGAACATGCTGTTTCAATCCATCATAACAGGTCGCCAAGGACTGCTGGAAGCAGGTGTTGGCCATGCGCCGATTCATGATTGTATCGTTACACACCTGCATGCCTAAATTGGATCCATGCTGAAATCCGGTTTGCGGGCACTCGCCTTGTGGTTCCCCTTGATGATTGCTCTGCGTGCTGTGGCAGGTTTGGGCCACTTCAGTTTCAACCTTGGCCATGCCTTCCTTATAGCCGCGATGATAATGGGAACCGGAAAGACCGCGTTCCATGCGGGATAGTTCGGTGAAGTAGTTATCAGACCGATAGCAATCCTTATCATACTTCGCATTCCACAGGCGCGCAGCCATATCGCGGCCGGCTGTATAACCGATGCTATGAGCCCCATGAGCAAGCGCAGGACTTGATTCCAGAATAAGACAGGCCAGGCTGGTCATTAGCAAATAACGCACAACACAACTCCTTGGGTAGTTCCGACTTTCCCTTTTGATTCAGCAAGGCCTGTTCCAGATAGAACGGTGCGCCCCAGTCCTGGGTTTGAGGACGCTCTTGAGGTTTTGGACCACCGCTGGATTTCCATTTGAACACGCCCATGCCGTGCCCGATGACCATCGGCTGTGAAAAAAAAGTAACAGGCAAGCAACCTGCCTTATCCCCCAGTTCCTTGACAGCTGTGTGGGTTTCCCGACAGTCCATCCTTAACGGATTCAAGCACTTGCCTATGGCCCAGGACTTGGAAGAGGACGCTCCAGGACCCTATGCTGCGCTGTGCTGGAGTATGTTATGCGATGCTTGTTCTTGCTGCTGGTCGTGTCCTTGTCAGGTTCCGCTGTGGCGGCTCCTAAAACCAAAAAAAAGCGCGTGACGACGGCGAGTCGGACCGAGGACTTACGCATGTGGGACGGGAGCGTCGCGGACGTGTCCTGGGTGAACGAGAATACCGCCCCTCGCCAGGCAACCAAAGCTCCACGCCCAAGGCCCTGGTTTTCCATCAGCGGCGCAGCGGGTCATCGGGTTTTCCAGCAGGATACTGTGATGATCCAACAGGATGAAAATCAGCAGCCGCTGAATGAAGGTCAATTCGCTGATCTGATCGACAATCAAAATAACTTTGAACTGCGCGTCCTCCTGCACCCTTTCAGCTTTCTATCGCTGGGTGCCACCTATCACCTGGACGAAGCCAAACTTAAAGTGAACGACCAGGCTGTCGCCATCGCCCCTCAGGAATTCTCAGGAACGCTGCAAATCGGCCCAAGGTTGGGCCCGGTGCGGATCTATGGGTTCTATTCCCACATCTTTGCCAGTCAATCGCAGGCCACCATCGCCGCCCCCACACGTGTGGGTGACGCTTCCAACCCGCAGACCTTCAAGGTGGATGTGAAGCAGACCGGTGGCGAAGCCGGCCTCGGTGCGCATTTTCAGTGGGGATATCTGGGCATCTTTGCCGAAGCCCGACGCTCCACGAATCGCAGCTATGCATTGAGCATAGCTCACGAGGATGATCAAACCGCGACCTTTCAGGCCACCACCAGGCCTTCTTTCAAAGCCTGGCAGCTCGGACTCTCGCTCGACATATAATTCGCCTGCCCAAGGCCTTGACGAAATAGCCCGAACGTAAGAATTGCCAACAGGCGAGTTCCGAATATGATTCAGTTTTTAGAGTGGAATCGACTTTGCAGTGGGAAAATTGCGACGAACCTTACCACACATGTCGGGAGAAGAATACGAATGAGTGTACCATCAGATGTGAGATGACGAAGGCGAGATACTCCTGTGGATGTTGAGTTCGGCTGCCCCTCAGCGCGAACTCATCGGTTCCTGTTCGCTGCAGATGGAAAGTACCCCTCTCCATCGGCGAAACCCTCTCCCTCGTTATTGCGGATAGCCATGCTATCCGCAATTTTTTTTACTGGGTTGGTAACAGTCCAGCTTGCCATGCGAGCATGCCGCCGCTGACATTAAACAGCCTTTGATACCCTTCACCAGCGAAAATTTCGCAGGCGCGGGCCGAACGTTTGCCAGAACGGCAAATCAGATAGATGGTCTCGTCTTTCTTGATCCCAAGACTCTCAATCACCTTGGGGTCATCGAGCTGACTCAACGGGAGATTGCGGCTCATGGGAGCCCTCAGTTCGTTGAATTCATCGACTTCGCGAACATCGATCAGATGAACTGTACCCAATTTCTGGTACTGCTCAAAGACGTCATCCGCAGTCGTTTCTTTGTAGTGGCTCATTCACTTCTCTTCGCTGAACTACTACGCATCGCAGGACGGCGTTCGATAAGTTTCACCTGCTGCGGTTGGTCACCCGACTCGGCTCGGCACGAAAGCGTTTGTTTATGTTCATCGATAACGTTAATCACCTTACCGGAATCCGCGACCTTCTGCAAACGCGCGAAGTCACCAGCTTCCATGACGTAGGAATTCGCTCCAGCGTCGGCTGTCATGCCACGACGGATGATTTCAAAACGCCTGTCGGTATCATTGAGGCTTCCCCGCACCAGGACCTTTTCGTGGACGGAGTCGTAAGTTGCGGTCTTACCAAGACCACCACCGAGGCCTCCGAGGCCTCCGCCTTGGGCTACACCAGCCGCCAGAACGAACATAGCAGCAATTCCTGAGAAACGTTTCATTCTGTATCCCCTGTCTTCAACTGGACTTTAGCGTATAAAATCCGTGATCATCGTTAAATGCACGGGCAATGCTCCACTATTGGATTCATCAGCCATAATTTCCCAGATGCGGCGACGCGCATCCTGCATAATAGCACGAACTTCTGTGACGGCATGCGGGCTAAGATTCGTTATGCGTGTCCACACCCATGCCTCTGCGGAACTGAATTCCAATAGCTCAATGTTGAGTTCTGCCTGCCGCACGAGGTCGTAGTTGCTCAGCACAACGGCATCTTCAACAATTGGAATGATCGATCCATCCCCTAAAACCATCACCACCTGGGCCGCTACAAATTCCTCAAGCAAGGAAATGCCATCGACACCAAACTTTTTTAGGATATTCTCACGTGAAATTCCAGCCAAAATCCAACCATACAACCGGTAATGATGTACGGACTGAAATACTTTATGAATGATATTGGAGTGTTTCTTGATCTCGTCCTTTTTCGGCGGCGTAATATGCTTGTCCGAAAACGTTTTCAAGTTGCGAGCATATTCATCCATCAGTTCTGGAAAGTTTTGCTCCAGAATGGAACTGGCGTCATCTGGGACGATATGTGTGAGTATTTGAAAGGCTTCGTAAAAGGAGCAGCTCGCGTCCTCGCCACCTTTGGTCAGCCGGATCAAGGTTGGAAACCGAACATCAATCTGTTCAGCCAATTGTTCCAAAGTCTGACCTGTCGTGAGCAGGTAGCTCTTGATTTTTTCTTCCAGCAATTGTGGCAACGGCAAGAGAGGCATCTTTCTGGAATCCCGGTTTCAAGACCTTTAAAAAATCGAACAATATGCCGTTAAATTGCGTCGCTCCCTGCGAAAACGCAAGCAGGACTTGCCCTTGCTCCAGTCTTTTCAGCAGATTCTATTGCCAGCTGAACAGTTGTGAGGGTTTTTGCAGCAGGAATGATCCGCGGCGGAATACTCCCCCGCGTGATTATGTCACTTAGGCTTGGTTAAAGGAGTTGTCGGCACATATTCCAGGACGGCCCGAATAGGAAAGTGATCCGAGGATTTAATCCGGGTTTCCACCCATACTTCCTTGACCTTAAGGTCCCGGACAAACAACTGGTCCAGGTGATCCACCGGTCGCCTCGGATCCCCAGGTATAGCCACATAGTGCAGACCCAGCTCCTCGAGCTTGCCTGCCACCGCTTTGAAATACCGGGGGCTGAATGTATTAAAGTCACCGGCAAATATAATCGGCCCTTTGTGTTTCGGTAACTGTCCCATCAGATGGTCCAACTCCTCGACCGCACGCTTGATGGTGCGGATGAGGGTCGCATGGATATTCACAACCATAAGCCTCTCTTCGCAATCACCCAGCGAGTAGCTCGTCACCAAAGCCGCTTTCGGCGTCTTCAAAACCGGCTCAGGATATTTGCATAGAATGCGAACGGGAGCTTCATCGGTCATCATCCGCGCCAGGGTCATGACACCATCACGCAGCTGATCGGCTCTCTCATAAGAAGCCCCGTGGACGCTTAAAAAACCTTCGGGAGAAAGTTCCATCAGCGACCGGCGGGACATTAAAGCTTCCTGCAGAAGTACAAGGTCGCTCTGAAAGCTCAGCAGGCGAAAGTCATTGTAAAAGTGCTCACCACCATGGCCTTTGAAGATATTCCAAATGGTAACCCGCAGCGGCCAAGGCCCCCAGCACCCGTGCTCGGCATTGCCCGATAACCAAACCGGAGTTTCGATCTCGCGATTGATTTTGACGACTTTACTGAGACTTCGCAGCACGTGCTGGTAGGGTCGACGGGGTTTGACAACGATCGTTTTCTTTTTAGATTTTTCAGGCATGCAAGGCTCCGTCAGGGATTTTTAACTCCAGTCTTGCGCATGCGCGAAAACTTCGATTCTATAGTGGGGAAATTTGTTACGAGACGCGATGAAAGAATCACATAGGAGCATTGAAATCCATGCTGATCGACACTCTGTTTCGTCGAATGCCGCCTTCGCCGCGCCTGCACGGGTATGCACGGCAAAAGCTCGAAACCTGCGCTGAACTCTGGAAGCGGCGGCTGGATCTGCGCCTTTCGTTTACTCAGGAGCCTCAGGGGGTCTTTGTGGAACTTTGCGGACGTGACAGTGAAGGTCACTATATCTCCTGTCATGGTCAGGGCGTCGATGGCTTCAGGGCCGTCGACAATCTTTGCCACAAGCTGGGTCCTCAGGGAATTTTGCTGTCCCATACGCCACCGTCTCCGGTGCCCGGTCCCAGCAAACGGCCCAGCAGCAGGAAATCGCCCCCGCTTTAAGGTCGCAAGGAATCAACGCGCCCATTTTGACGGTCGTTCCTTTGCTTATAGTAATGATTTGGGATCAATCGGGCAAGACTCAGAGCGCAGGATTCAAAGCAGCCAACGGACGGAAAGGCCAGAACTGCCCATATATTCAGGGTCGAAATTTTTTGAATCAGTGGCATAAGCAAGCTCGCTATCAAGCACAGCAAACTCAAAGCCAATGGCCAGTTGACTCTGAACGCGAACTTCAAGCCCGCCGATCAAAGCCGGCCGTACCGCAGACGCCGGATAGTAGCCAGCCGGATACTGGCTGGGAACCTGCAGAAACAGCTCGCTATCGGGGCTGTAGTTGATGGAAAGGCCCACGTAAGGCCGCACGCGCACAACATCCCGTGATCCAACCGCGCCGATGTACGCCAGGGATTTTAGCGTCCACGAATGGACCGCTTCGCCAGCAAATTCTTCGGGCGTATAGCCATACAAAAGATCAACGGCCCAGGTGTCGCGCCACTCATAGCCAAATCCAGCCGCCAGGTATCCTGCATAAGCGGCATGCTGAGTGATGGCCGAGTTGGGCACCCAGGGGTTATCCCTCTCCCCACGCTTCAGAACGGTGATTTCCTGGGCAGCCAGAGTCGACGTCTGGAAGAGCAGTGCGAAAAGCATGACAGATAAAGATAAAATTTTCATTGCAGCTCTCCACAATCATCCCGACAATACTGAAAGCTCACCGACCGGTCTTCATGGAAGGTCACCAGCGAGTAACGTCGTCCAGACAGCTTCGGCACGATATAATAGGGGATGCCATTTTCCTGCCAACCGTTATCAATTTGCGTACCGCGATGCCCATGCAAGGACGCGATGATGTCCGCGCGACGATTGACGTCCAGCCATCGATCGATTTGCGGTTGCGTGTGAACATCCACCACGGGTGGCACATGCGAATTCACAACGGAGCGACTGTCCGTCACCCGCTCAAGCCAGGAAAAATCAGTTTCGCCGAATTCGAATTGATTGTTATTCCACATCACGAATTTAACGCCGGCGTAATCGAAGGTGTAATCGAAGGCACCAAACATTTGATTGTAAATCTGCTTGCCATGCGCAATAGCATCGTGGTTGCCGACCACTGTGAGGAAGGGAACGCGTGAGCGCTTCAGAGCCTCGCCGGCCCAGACGTATTCATGCAGCAGGCCATAATCGGTGAGATCGCCCAGGACGAGAATGAACTTCACATCGGTACGACGATTGATGGAATCCACGACGCGTTGCAGATCCTTGGGTGTCCCCTGGGGATCGCCCATGACCGCGACAGTAAATGGGAAGGACTGTTCCGGCATCTCATTCAAAGCCGAGAGCTGTTCGGCCGTCAGGTTTTTTAAATGGGACGGTGGATCGGATTCCCAAGGTGAATAACGTTCTCCACAGGCCGTTAGCAAGGCACAGGAAAGCAAAAAAGAAGCGGTCTTCATGTCTTACTCCTCCATGCCGTTACAATGGCATGTATGTAACTAGTTACTTACAAGCTTTAACGGGGCGAAATCAAGCGGAATAATCAAGCTTCAGCTTTATTCGTCCTCGGCTGACGGGCCAGTCACAAGACGGAGCAATTCATGCCTATGGATTGCGCTCAAGTCCGCACCGATGACATGATTCGGAGGTTTCCATTGATCGACAGGCTGACAAACTGCATGCAGAGGCGAGCGCTGCTCAGGGTCTTACTGATCCTGGTCCTGCTGCCGTTTTGTGGGTCATGCCTCAAGCGCGATTCCTTGCCGATCCAGCAGGGACAGCTAGATCTTTCGCATTGGGATCCCCGGCTCAACCCCGTCCTGGAATTGCCGGGAGAATGGGAATTCGCGCCTCATACGTTCCTGGAACCCGGGCAGAAGCCGGAGCCAGCCGCATTTATGAAGTGGCCAAAAACCTGGGATGTGGCCCAGGGTTATGCTTCTTATCGGCTGCGAATCAAGCTATCTCCGGACTTGCAGCATCAAACCCTGGGGCTCTTCATCCCGTTCCAATCCACAGCGATGCGCGTGCTTCTGAACGGCGAAAAGATCTTTGAATCCGGAATCGTGGGTACCGACAAGGCCTCGACCACGCCCAGCCGGGATCAGCTCATCGTCAATTTCCCGGCTGTCGAAACATTGGAAATCATCGTTCATATTGCGAACTTTCATCATGCTCGCGGCGGAACCTGGTATGCGATGAAAATCGGTCTTTTCCGCGATGTGATGAATGATCGATTCAAACGCCTGATCGTCGACTCCATTGTTATTTTTATGCTGCTCGGCCTTGGCCTATTTTTCGTCTTCAGCTATCTCGTCAATCGCAAACCCCTAAGCCTGGCCATTGGCCTGACCGGGCTGACCAATGCGCTGCGTTTCTCCATGACCAGCGGCCGGCTATTCGAAGAGCTTTTTCCCCTGGGCTTTGCGGCAGGATTCCGGTTGGAATACTGGAGCCTCTATCTCCTCTTTCAGTCCTATATCGTCTTTGCCTACATGTATCTGCAAAGCATCTTCTCGCGCCGCATTGGAATCTTTCTTCTGGTCGCGTCGCTGCTCCTCAATCTTAAAATTTTCCTATCAGTTGAAATCTTCACCCATTATCTTTATATCGCGCACATCCTCTGCCTCTTTGCGATCCTCTACTGCTTCTATATTTCAGTGCAGGGGCTACGTATGAAAATTTGGGGTTCCGTATTTATCTTCTACGGATCCCTGACAATTTTCACCGCGTCGCTCATCGACATTGTTCTGGTCAACGTCCTGGGCAATTTCGATTTCTATGTCATCCAATATGGAACTGGACAGTGCCCATTTCCAGCTAACCGGCGAGGCGTAGAATCTCGCCCCGGCGCGAATCCATGTTATCCAAAAGAAATTTCTTGAAGGCGTGGGTGTCTCGGCTGCCTCCAATATATTCTGGAAGCGTTGTCCTGAGTGCTGATGCGGCAACCAGTTCGGATGGAGCGGCATTGACCTTCATCGTGCGAAGCCAGCTGCCGAATTTTCGCCATACGAGACCCGCATGGTTCATACATAAATGAAGTAGAAGCCCTTGAGCGATGCAGCCCATCTGCACGTAAATGGCATAGGCCCGCATTTTTCGACGTATGGCAGCGCGGTAATCTTGGCCCTTCCGGTGCAGATATTGATCTCCTGAATTGCGCCTGATCGGGTCCATGGCCTTCATCCAAAAATGATAGGCATAGGTGCCGACGATGCGAAGGCTGTGCTTGAAAGACAGCTCGATTTTGTAGCGATAGCCGTACGTCTGGATCACGATGGTCGGGTCGAGCGTCAGATCGGTGGATGCAAAAATGGAACGGCCGCGCGTCGGGTGTTCAACCAAAACAAAGAGCATGAGCCGTTTGAGTGGTGGCCACAAGAGATTGATGACGTAATAGCGCATTTCGACGTCCGTCTCACCATAAACAGGACTTTTGATGGTCGTAAACAATTCCGGCTTCTCGAAAAAGGACACGAGTCGTATTTTCTTTCCATATTTCTTCGGGCGCCCGGGCTTCTTCTTCGTTGCTTGCTCGGCCGGATAGTAGGCGACAGCGTTGTTTCTTACGCGTGAAATGATTTGGCAGCCGTGCTTCAGCATTTGGTTGATGAATTTTGAGTTGCAATAGTAGGCGTCGGCGACGATCACGAGCGACTTCTTCATGGTCTCGCGTGCTTTGGCGACGAGGGCTGCGGCTTTGTCCATCAATGTTCGCCGGTCACGGTTGCTCCAGACCAATCCTTCATGGATCTCGGAAATGAGCGGTACCGCCGCCATCGCGCCCGCAAACCCCCTGACCAAGATCGCCAGGCATTGAAAAGAATGGCCCATGATGAACTCGGCCTTGGAGTTGTTGTCCGACTCTTGATGAAGACACTTGACCGAAGGCATCCTTCGACCTTCCTTCGGTACTTTCAGGCCATCAAGCTGAAGAATGAGGTAATCATTGACGGTCACAGCCGTGAAAAGACGCATGACCAGAACAATCCAGCAGTTGACGAGCTTGTCAAGCTTGACGGCATCACTGTGAAAGAAGCGAAGCAGACCTCGATAAGCAAGATCCTTGAGCCCCAAGGCCCTGACGGAGCTCGATACTCCGCTAAGGTCAGAGCGGATTGAAAATCCGGCCAAAACCATGAGAGCCCACAAAAATGTCCGCGAGCGTGAAAACGCCGGTCGAAGATGATTTGCAGACCAATACCAAATAGTCCATAATTCCATCGAGCATCCATGCCCTTAAGATTCTGAAAAAAGGCATTATTTCAGCGCATGGACGTAAAGAAAAGGAAAATAGTATGGGCCTGCTA
>NZ_DASQYZ010000082.1:0-7568 GCF_035638955.1 Oligoflexus sp.
TGGTCGTAAAAACCGGTTCGAAGTCGGAGGAAGCCGCAATCAAATGTCAGAGTATCAATCGCACCAAAGCGTTTGGAGGCACGAAAACAAATGACGGGCTGACGCCAGGAGTCAAGACGAGGTCTCATGCAAAATGCGATAGGATGACTCCCGAGTGCATAACGTGGATGGCCAATAGCCTTGAACTCAAGCCTTCGCTTGGGTATGGCCAAGTCCGAGGGCCACGCAAGGTCGGTGCGACGATTGCCCCAAGTCACCGGGGAAAACACAAATTACATGGCGAACAAATTGTTAAAAACGTTGTCAACTGTAGCAAGTCGCGATGGTTCGAATTCATCCATATCCGTAAATTCGCTGGATGTGTAGACAAATGGATTGAGGAACGCTTTCTGCAGAAGAGCATGTGCGACCAAGTCTGATTCTGATCTCTTGTCGCAGCGCCATGCTTATGTCGGGGGAGGTCGTCCCCCGACAGGACTTGGATACCATAATTCGATATTGTGGAGCACAGCCTTCTGCTCGGACCGACGGTCCTTTGAGTTGACTTCAGGTTCCAGGTACCGCCTCAGGCGCTTTTTTTCAGCTCTTCCTTGCTGCCCGCAAAGCTCATCACCAGTAGACTGCCCTGACCCTGATCATTGGCGAGAAGATGAGCGTCGCCATCAAAGTTGCGGCACAGCTCCCTGACTACCGAGGGTCCAACGCCCCTACCGCTGGTGGCCGAAGCCGTCTCGGCGGTTGTCGCTCCGTCAAGGAACACGACATCAGCCACCGTTTCCTCGGGACCCGGCCTGCATCCCTTCTCCTCTGCCATGGCTTTGAGTTTTCCCAGATTCAGTCCGGCTCCAAAGTGGAAATTTTGAAACTATCGCGTGCGTGAAAGCCTTGAAAAATCAGCAACTGTTGAAATTGTAGGCATTCTTTCCGGGGCCCTGCGCCGGGGGATTATCAACCGGACAATCAAAAGTGAAGCAAACATCGAACAACTTGATTCTATCCGCCATGGCAGTGCGGATTCACGCTACTTTTTCATTTACCGTTGAGCATGATGATCTGGCGCTCAAAACAATATCCTTTGGTGTCAAAAAGCATGAGTCGGCCTCCGCAGGTTTTTGCAAGGATATAATGGCTTCATCCAGCTGTAACAGAGCCGCCTTTTACCATGAAATAAAGAACGCGACGGGATCTACATAGATCTGCCCCACATTATCCCCTATGAGATAGGGGGATACGTACTTAATCGAGGGCCGATACCATTTATAACGAGTACTCAAGGCCATCTCGTAACGCTCCCTCCGTGCTGATTCTTTATAGACGTCGCTTTGCACCTGATACGGCATCCTAACTTCCCAAGCCATTCGCCAATCCTGGCTGAACGTTTTCACGACGTTATAGTTGAAATAAAGTTCAGACATGAAACAATTTCTGAAAACTCCCACATTCGCGAGCGTCTCGAAATTTTCACCGAATAGTTTGATCTCTTTAGGGATGAAGCCACCTTCTATCCCCAAGCTAATATCTCGGCCCGTCGGCTGATCAGAATAGTCGAGTCCTTCGAGAGTCGAACCAACCCACCTATGTATTTGCCGATGAACCTGCTTGGCACCATGATTGCCGATATCACCGATTCCCATGCTTAACTGCCAGCGCACCCGGGTTCCTGCGAATGTCATGACTTTAGCCCAGGATGTCTGCAGCTCCATCCAGTCCGCATAACGGCCGACTGGTGAGCTAAGTTTATCGCCATTGAATTTTTCTTTAAATGATGGCGTGATAAACCGCCAGTGAGTGCGCACTTCAAGAGAACTGTCGCTCCACATTTTCAAGTAGCCCAGCTGACTCGCACCAGTAAGCTGCTTATCCGTCTTCCCAAAAACATCATTATAAAGGGGTCTTCCAAAGAAGCCTTGATCCAGTAAATAAAGGTTGCCCGTTTCACCGATGGCTCCTGGGCCATTTGCTGCCTGAAAGGTTTCGCCAAATACAGAAGGGACTGGCGGACATAGGGCGAGCAACAGACCAACCAAAAAACGTATTCTAACAATCATATTATCTCCGCATCAGCAAGAGCAGCAGGAGCAAGGAACAGCAGCGAATGGCATCAGACATGCAGTAACCAGTGGTCGCCTACAGCCTTGGCATTAAGCGTTGTTCAAATATTGTGCCGGTCAGCAAGGTCAAAATTAAGGAAGGAGGTTCAGGCGGGTTCTGGAAGCGAGCAGGATTGCCTTGATTTCATGAGTGGATAGCTGCGAGCGGGCGTGACGACTGAGATATCACAACATCGGCGGACCCCCACAGGACGCTTTTACCAGTGCCCAGACGCCTGCGCGCAGCTGCTCGATCACTTCGAACAAAGTTACCAACGTAACAGAGCCTTCTTTTCCTAATCCACAACTTTCAGCTTTATCCATGTGCTGGTTAACTATCACAAAATATTTAGGTAATGGGTTTTGAACGTCTCTGAATAGACATAAATCGAGTAATTGTTACTGTTCGACTTGATCATGCCCTATATAAGTACTTAAAAATATTAACAGATCTAATCGTAGGATTAAATCGCTCCTTAAAAGCTGTCGGCGTTGACGACAGGGAGCATTCTACACGTTGCAGAATTTTATCGCCTTCTTGGCTATTACAATTATTAACTTTCGTGCAAAAGAGCATCCCAAGAACTTTTTTATTCTATTGAGATCACGTTTTTGCGGAGAGATTCACACAGAATCTTTCCGCTGCCATGCCCAGGCTCATCCCTTGCTATAGGTTTTAGGTGAATTGTTTAATTATATCTCTACAGGAGATGGAGGGGCTCTGTTGCAAAAAACCTCTGGTATCTTGACCTGGGACTCGCCATACGTATTCAAGGCTTTCAATCATGAGCATTCCGCTGACATTGAGCTCCGGCAGGTGAAGTATCTCAATAACCTTATCGAACAGGATCACAGGCGAGTGAGGCAAAGGACAAGGCCCATGCTGGGCTTCAAGACCTTCATGTCGGCCGCAAAAATCATCGCCGGAATCGAGATGATGGCCATGATCAAGAAAGGCCAGCTGGATATCCAGGGCTCCACTCCATTCGAGCCGTTTTACGCCCTTGCAGGATAACTGCGATGCCTTCAAAGCCTCACTTCAGCCTCGGAAATGTGTGCGACAGAGCCCATCCTGTAGTCGCCTAATGCCTAGTAAATTGACAGCCAGCGGATAAGCTGACTCCATATTTGTAGGAGGATAGGCTGGTCTTCTTCTTGCTAGAATTTGAGTAATATAACTCGTTTTTTTGAAGTGAGAGGTTCGCTATGCTTCATTTTCGTTTGGCCTTCGCTTTTATGATTTTGACGGGTCGGCTTATGGCCCAAGAGAATTCGGCCCAGCGTGTTAAGCCTAGCATTCAGCTGAAGGAGGGATCGTTTGAGACGCGTGGTAACGTCGTCGATCCTGAAAGTATAGAACATAACGCAGGTTTAAAAATAAGTGTCCACTCGACACAGTTGAAGAGCAATGAAACACAGTTGTTCAAGCTCGGGATTAGTCTCGATCTTGATTATGTGACGGCTCGCACTCCCGAAGACGCGGTTCCGGTCCTTCACGCGGATCGGACCTTGCATCTCAGGTTGATTAGTTTATGGGCCGAGGCTTGCTCAAACACGCAACTGGCTCTGTGTGCGGGTATACCTACCTACTCCAATCTCCGTATCCGACAATCGGACCCAGAACGGCCGGTTTCGCTCAATCTCTATAGTTCCAGTGTGCCCTTTTTGTTAGGCGCCTACTACAGCTATGGTCACCTTCGGGCTGGCGTACAGGGGAATATCGGTTATTGGTCTTTTGATACCGTGCAGGGGAAGGGCAGCCTTCAGATCGTTCAGCAGCAGTTTACCCTGGGTTTCCTCTTCTGAGCAGGGCCCCGGAATGAATGGCTACAAAATGGGCTGACAGGTAAATTATTGGGAAATTTTGAAACTATCGCGTGCGTGAAAGCCTTGGCGATCAAGCCCCTGCTGAAATTCCAGGCATTCTTTCCGGGGCCCTGGCTTCGGCAGGCTCAGTCGCAAATATTTTCGAGGTCGAATTGTGGTCTTTTTCAACAACGCTTTATTGCTCTCCTTTTGAATTGATGAAGACGGCGAGTTCCAGGCAATATTCACGAACAAGAAGGTCTGATTCTATTATTTTGGCGGGACCATCTTCAATAGGGTCAAAGCGGAAGATGCTTTCTTCGCAAGAGGCTAAAAAGGTAGGGTCTGCACTTAAATCAGGTAGCATCCGGTTGTTCAAAGAAGCGGCGAGCTCCTCGCATCCCGGAAATACCGGGCCTACCATGATGGAATCTTCTTCTCTTGAAACAATCGCTACGAATTCACCATCACACGTGGACGCCAGCCTAAAGGCATTGTTTTGTGCTCTAAGCAAGTCCGATATTGGCGCTTTCTTCTCCAAGTTTTTGGTCGGTCCGTATTGAACACGCACCTGCAGGGTGCGCAAAGCGTCGAGAACGATAACGTCAGTTAATCCAGAAACAGAGATGTGGAACTCCGGACCTACCACCTTTTGGATAACTTCCAGATCGGGAGTCACATTTTCAACAGCCCAAAGTGCTCCAACTCCGAGATTGGTCGGCTCGCCGCTTTTGTCCGTGAGATAACACCTCAGGTTAGCCGTGGGTGTGGATTCTGTGGGAGCGTCCTGCCAGCGGCAGACCAAAGGATATCCAGGCAGCCCTACGGGTTCCTCTGATAGCTTATCCGGCCTACCATTGATGTCATCGATATCGGCCGGATTGGCCTTTTCCGCTTTGGAATCAATCCGCCCCGAGAAGTTGCTTTTGCATACCATAAGGATAAGCAAACACATTGCAGAGATAAGGAATCGCACCAGATGTTTCATCCTTCGATGCCCCTCGTTAAGTGGATGTCGCATTACCCTATGGTCTTGTTTCTTAAGAGAGATGTACGCAAGATCCATTCCAATAAGTGAGCGATAGAAATTGGTCCAGAAAGAGAATTACTGAGACCTGAGTTTTTGATGGATTGTAAATATGGTCATTATTGCGGGTGGTTGCAGGGCGCGTTGCCAATAGATATGGTTCACACGAAATTGGGTCAACTGAGGAAACTTGATTCCTGGCAGGAAAAATTCCAGTGCAGCGATAAGGTCATTTTCCTTACATGCACTGATCAAACCTTAAGCATGGATCTCGAGCATCACGGACGTGATCACAACAGACTTTTGTCACGTTCAGATTCGAAAAATGTTACCTGGAAACGTAGGAATTCTCGGGTAGTCAGCAGTTACGACGTCTCTGAGATGCCCGTCGCTTGAATTAACAACAATGTTTAGGAATTGCAGGTGACAAAGTTTTTATTGATAGATGAGCGCTAACGACAAGTCGTCAGACGCAGAAGTCAAAACAGGATTCACGTAAAACTTACAAAAGTAACGGTTTCAGCTGCTCACCCAAAGCGTCACGCATTCAAGTGGATTTCGGTATGACTGCCATGAGGCCCAACGTATCCTGGGCGTTGATGCAGTGATCACTATTGGAATCGGAACTGCCCACAGTATCAATCAGGGAATTTGCGTCAATTGCCGGAGTCAATGCCTCGGCCATGAGCCGTGCGGCAAAAGCCGGAAAGCGTGTGACAAAGGATTCTGTGGTGCGTGACCAGAAAGATGTCACGAATGTCTTCAATACAACGATGACCGGAGGGAAGGAAAGGTTCGCAGTTCAGTCAGCCCCGCAGTTGAGGGGATCATGTCCCGTGACACAGCTGCTGAGGTGGACCGTCATTACTCGGCTCTTATGAAACAGATCGAATACGGAAAAGTCTGACAGGAACTGATGCCGGTCTCCAAAAAAAATGCCCACCGGCGAGGTTTGCCACATTGCTAGGCCGCCTTTGCCTCCTAATTTTATCACGTCGTGAAATTCCCGCCGCACTTGAATCCAGTCTCTGACCAAAGTAATGCCCGGAATCGAACTCAGCCTCAAATAGCGTCCCATGAACATGCCTTGGCCGCGCGAACCATAACGTCGAACGTCACTTCATCTAACTTCAATAGTTAGACGCCAAGTGGGAGGTGAAGCCGTGAATTGTCAAAGCTTCGAGGACGCTTTTATTAATCGTCAGCTTGTAATTGGAAGCGGCCACCCTTGCAAGCCTTGCCGAACACTTTCCTTCCAATACTATATTATGGTAATAGTCGAGAGGCGCTCTCAGCGTTTGAGGAGTGAAGAATGAAAGTATATGTCAGACTTATGGAGGACCCCGAAGGGTCAAAGCGTTGGGCCTTGTAAGCCCTCAGCTTTGGAAGAGACAGTCAGAATCGTGGTAGATCTGGTTATGCCTCGACCACCCCCACATGACAAGCCAAGATTTAAGATCCACCTCATAATCGCGTTTTCCCGTAAAAAACAAAAAGTGCCGTCGCCTTGTGACCGCGCGAAAGGATATTCGTGGAATTTTTTAATGATGATGAAGAAACGTGCTCTTCAAAGACGAAGCAAATTAAAACAGGCGAAGCCCCGGGCAGCTCGAGTCCGGACTCCGACCCGATCATTGGTGAGTCGAGATTGCCTGCCTCCCAAGACATACTCAGCCCCTTGATCCGAGCCTGCTTACAGCAAATCGTGAACGATTTTAAGTCCAGGAGCAGCTTCAGCTGGCTTACAAGATCTCTTGAAGAAATTAAAGCTGAAGAAGCCCGGTTGACCAAGTATTACGATCGCCTTAATCCAGATCTGCCGCTCGAGTTTGGGATGTATCTGATTGAGATCTTCGAAGACATCGAGGAATTGGAGTCAGGAGGCGATCCTGAACTTGCAAGGGTTGTTGAAAACCGTTGCCAGGGGGTAATGAAAGAAGCCGATCGCTTGATCGCCATGGAGAAGTCAGAAGAGTCTGATGTAGATTCCTTTCTCGCCAAGTTTGAAGCACTACGGGACAAACTTGATGAAGAGATTGCAGCAGCAAAAGCAGAAGATGTAGCAACCGATCATCAGGGTACTCAGAATGGGTATCGGCACGAACTTTATGCAAAGTCGGACTCGTCTCTTACTGAGAATGATCTGGAGCGCATCCGGTTGCACCTTTACTCGACAATTGGCAGCTGGCATCCGGATGCAGAGGAGGCCGGTGGAGGCAAGTATCACATTTTGAGCCCATTCAGGGCCGACAGAACTAAAGGAAGCTTTGTTATTTTTCCTGACGGCAGGGCCAGGGACTTTGCCACCGGGGAAAGATACGATGTCATCGATATATGGGCGCAGCTCAATGGCCTCAGTTTGAGTGATGCTTTCAGAACACACGCGGAACGGCTTGGAATTGCAGGAACGTCGAGAAGGGTATCAACTCCCTCGCAAAAGACATCACCCAATGTCCCGCCGGAGAGGTTTCCGGAACCTCATGAAGCGTTTTTTGTTCATGCGAAACACGGAAAGCCGAGTCAGGTTTATTGCTACAAGAATTTGCAGGGTCAGACTATCGGTTTTGTTGCACGATATGACACACCCGATCGGGAGCGTAAAAAGGATTTCTGTCCAGTTTCCTTCACACATGATGCTCAGGGAA
>NZ_DASQYZ010000083.1:0-180514 GCF_035638955.1 Oligoflexus sp.
GTCGCCCTGAGCCTTGATCTTGTCGACCATGGGTTGAAAGGAAGCCCGATAGGCGGCAATGGAATCCTTGAACTTTTGAATGTCCTCACTTTTCACGAAGTCCTGCTTCACGCTGTCGACTTCCATCACGAACAGATCGACCTTGCTAAAGGCAGCGTCCCGGGTTTGCAGGGAGGCATCGTTCATCGTGTAGATATAAGCCAGCTCTTCGCGCGAGATGGTATGGATCTGATCACTGATATTGGAGATCAGGATCTGAAAGTAATCGTACTGCTGTATCATCGCGTTGTAGCGCGTTTGCAGCGTTCGGGTGCCCAGGAAAGCTGCGCCCATGCCGGCCATGATAAAGGCTACGGTTAGACCCGTCATCAATAACAATTTGGATCGGATGGACAGATCCTTGTAACGCATCACCGGCTCCTTGATAAACAACTGATGAAGCTTTATCGGTGAAATCGATTTCGGTTTTAGGAAGCTTATGGTTCAAACTATGACTTTTTGGAAAGAGATTCCAGGAAATTTGAAGGGGATATAACAAGAGCGCAGCTTATCGCTGCGCCCTCTCTTTCAACGCTCCTCGGACTGTATTAGGAATTGACAGTCTTCCTGGATTCCTCCTCACCCTTGACGCCGACCAGCTTTTTATTCAAGCTACCCTTGCCCTCCGTGATTTCCACTTTCTTAGGGCGTTCAATTTCGGCTTTGGGGATCGAGAGGTAAAGCACGCCGTTTTCATAACTTGCCTCGATCGAGTCGCCGTTGGCGTTCTCGGGCAGGGTGAAAACTCGGCGGAATTCACCGTGATTACGCTCGATCCTATGGAACTTGGAATCCTTCGCTGTGGCCTCACGGGTCCGCTTGCCGTTCACCGTCAGTCGATTGCCTATGACCTCGACATTCACGTCTTCTTTTTTGAAGCCTGGCAAATCGAAGCTCAGAAGAAAGCCCTTTTCATCTTCCTGGACGTCAACAGCTGGAGCCAGCATAGTATCCTTTGCTCCGCTGCGAGATTCGCCCACGGATTTATCAAATTCGTTAAAGAAGCTGTCCAGTTCTTTGGTGATGCTATCCCAATTTCTCAGAAGTGAGAAAGGACCGCGATCTGTGCGCCAAAGCTCAAGGTTGCCCATAACAATCTCCTTCTTATATATCATCAATCTCTTGGTTTTTCAGTGGAGCGTCATCGCTCCTTCTGTTGGGAATTTAAGTGCGCATTCTTCGAGGTCAAGGTGTGGGGTCAAATTTTTTTTGAAATTTTTTTGTTTTTTCGTGCAACACTTGCCTACACGTTCCATGTAAGAATCCTGGAAGGGATGAAAAATGCCTCGATTTTCAGGCATTCTCCTAAGATTGACGTTCCAGCGCCATCCTGCTATACAGGTTGCTCCGGGCGACGGGTTACTCCAGGTAGGGTTCATGAATAAGCTGCTGCACAGGATAGGCCGCGCTCTCACCAATCTTGGGAAAAAGATGGGATCGAAAACTCAACTGATTCTGACACAGTATGCCGAAGCCAGCCTGCCGACCGTATTCGGGGAATTCCTTACCACCGTCTATCGGGATCAGAATCAAGAAGAGACAGCAATATTAATAAGTTATAATCTTACACCCGATTCGTGCCCCTTTGTCAGGGTCCATTCGGAGTGCTTCACGGGCGAAGTGTTGGGTTCGCTTAAATGCGACTGCCGCGACCAGCTGAACCTGGCTTTGGCCGAGATTCAAAAGCGTGGTTCAGGCGCGATTATTTATTTGCGCCAGGAAGGCCGGGGTATTGGGCTTGGCAATAAGATTCGGGCCTACCACCTGCAGAATCAGGGCGCCGATACGATTGAAGCCAATCATCAGTTGGGATTTGATACCGACCTTCGCAGTTTTGAAGGCGCGGCACTTATCTTAAGGCAACGGGGTGTTAAGGAAGTGATTCTGAATACCAACAATCCGGATAAGATCCAGGCTCTCACCCATCTGGGGATCGTCATTCGTGAGCGGGTGCCGTCGCTGGCTGAGGTGAACAAGTTTAATGAAGATTATTTGAAGACCAAGATGCAGAAGCTCGGCCATCAGTTGAACGGGCTGTTCCATTGAAGCCAGCCATCAGTTGAACGGGCTGTACCATCGAAGCCGGCCATCAGTTGAACGGCCTCTTCGACTGAAGCCGCCCAACGATCCCATCACTTAATCATTATCATTGCTATTGTTCTTGCCGGGGCGTGACCTTAGCTCGGCAAACTTCTTGCGCTGTTCGTGAGTCAGGACTTCACGGATTCTGAGCAGCTTCTCAAACTTCACTGTCTGCAGTTCCAAATATTTCTTCTGCATCAATTCAAAGCGCCGACGCACTTCCTCGCCAGGTGAATTGTCGGCCATGGCTTGCGCCAGGTTCTGTTTCAGAAACAGAAAATCCTCTTTGAGACGCTTTTCAGTCTCGGGCTTCCATTGGCGCCGCAATTCGATGATCTGCTGTGCCTGCTCCTGGCTTAAATTCAATTCCGCCAGCTTGCCCGTAATAGCAGGACGCGGTTTAGGCGCCGGCGCGGATGGCAAAGCAGGCGTCACAGGTGCGGCTGGTCCATCATAAGGTTGGACCAAAGATTCGGGGGCTGGTGCGGGCAGGGTTGCATTGGGAGCTGGCCGTGGATTCCTCGGCGCTGGTGTTGGCGCCACCAGCGGTGATGCCGGCGTCGCGGGAGCCTCGGCAGGCAAGCCAGGGTCGACTCCAAAATCGCTGCCATCGGTCTCGCCTTGAGCAAGAGCCACGAGGCTGTGACACATTAAGATGCTGCCCAGCAGGAATTTGAAAGAAAAGTGCGTCCTGATCACAGGCGTATCCTTTCCAGCGATTTTATTCGATGATGACTAAATCGCCGCGTTCCAGCCAAAAATTATCCACATAGGCATTGCCCAGGCGAATACTATCCAGAGCAGATTCGTAGCGCTTCTTCACACCTTCCGGCGTTTCCCGGACGATGATGACACGAAAGGCTTTTTGATCAGTCCAGCCGCCAGCCAGAGACAAACCCTGCAGCAGCGTGGTTCGGCCACCGAGGTGGATGGTGCCTGGTTTTTGCACGTGACCGGAAAAATAAACGACGTAGCTATTCGCTTCCGTCACGGCGACCGAGACCCGTGGTCCCGTCAGGTGAGGCCGCAGTTTGATCATGATGGAATCACGAAGCGACATTTCAGAAAGTCCTTTGGCGCGAACCATGCCGGCCAGAGGCAGGGAAATGTAGCCCGAAGGCGAAACACGGTATTGTCCCGTGATATCCTTATTGCCTTGAACATGAACCGTGAGAAGGTCGTTCACATCGATCAGGTAATCACCATAATCGTTGTAAGTCTTGCCTCGCGGAGCCGTGCTCAAATCCTGAGAGGCAGAAGATGGCGTTGCATTGCCATGCTTGCATGCACTCGGCATGATCACGGTTATTAGCAACAGGATGGATTGAAGCAGGTGCATGATTCCTCCAGGCTCGATCGTCGCACAAACCCCTTTGCAGGAGGGACTTCGGCAAATTCGAAAAAAACCTGAGGAATAGTCTCGGGAAAGTCAGACGTTTACCGACGTGAACCTGACGTATTGTTTGCTAACACGTGAATTTGGCAAGGAATTGCGGAAACGAAAAAAAAGCAGAAAGGGCCCGGAGCGGGCCGTTTCCGACTTGAATGGACGAACCTTACTTTTCGCCAACGATATAGGCGACCCAGCTATCGCAGATTTCGCCTTTTTCTATTTTATTGAAATTACCATCACCTTCGCCTTCATCATCCGTGCCTTCCCAGTAGTAGTGCACTTTTTTGAAGCCGATTTCTTCGAGCAGCTCCCGCAGCTCAGGCAGACTCCACAGGCGCCAGTCATAGGTGAAGACGTTTTTGATCTTCTTTTGGCCTTTGGGCCGGTAATGAATATAGAACATGGCTTCATTGGTCAAAGGATCAAACGTGTCCTGATCCCAGTAGTAACTGAAATCATCGTATTCCGTTTCATGTTCATTGGGTTCCATACAGGCTTGGCCGCCGAAGCAGTCCATGATCAGCAGACCCTGATCATTCAAACGGTTGTAAGCGGCTTGAAAATACCGCTTCAGCTCAGTCCGCTGCTTGAAGCCGAAAAAGGAAAAATTCAGCGGTGCAATGATATCCGCGCGTGGCAGTTCGGGATTCATGACATCGGTCTGCAGGGTATGCACACGCTTTTGCTCTTCGGGCGTGAGCTTATTCAAATAATGGGAGCGGCCATATTCCAAAGGCTCTGGATCGAGATCGATGCCGTAGCTGATTTTCTCGGGATTGAGCTTGGCCCACTCACAGCAAAGGGCAAAGGCGGCACAGAAATCTTCGCCTAGAACCTTGGCTTCTTGACCGCGGATTTCACGATAAACGCGATCCAAAAAAGCTGCATCCACATCCGGTGATTGAACCGAACGCTCGTAGTAGAGATACTTATCAAAAGCCATGCTGAGAATTCCTTTCCAAACGGCCACGTCACGATTGCTAGTCTTGGCCAAGCGTGGGGCAAAAGATGGGGGGGATTATGCTGGAATTTGCTCGATGAAACTAGCGTTTTCTGCGGTTTCGAAGCTGCCACAGGATCGGCGTGCTGCTGAGCAGGAGCAAAAAGAAAAGAGCGGAACCCAGCTGCCAGCGCAGTTCGATAGGAATGTGCACATCACGAAATTTGCCAAGCATCATAGGCTCGATCAATTGACAGCCGGTATGGCCCAGGTAAACATACACAAAGGTGCCGGGAAGCATGCCCAGCAGGGAACCCAAGGCAAAATCCACGAAGCGGATGGGCAGAAGGCCACAGGCAAAATTCAATCCGGTAAAGGGAAAAAGCGGGACCAGCCGGACCAGTACGACAAAACCCAATTCGTTGCCCTGCAGCATGCTTTGCAGGCGAATGTACCAGCTGCGGTGCCTCAGCCGTTGCTCAAGCGGCTGACGAGCCAACGTACGACTGATGAAAAAAGCCAGGCAGGCGCCGCTGGCAATTCCCGAAAGCGCCAGCGCGGTGCCCCAGCCCCAGCCATAAATCAAACCCGTGAGCAAAGCCAAAAGCGTCGACGGCATCAGGGCAAAGGACGCGCTCACAAAACCGATAAAAATAAGCAAGGGTGCGGTCCACCCCATCTGCAGAAAGTACTGCTGAACCTGCGCACAGTGGGTCCATGAAAAGTCACGGAACTGCCAGCGTATGAACGTGACCAGGAGTCCTACCAGACCCAGAACAAGTATGATCCTGCCGAGAGTTTTCATCGCATTCAAGCCTATCGTTGGCGGCGCTGAAAACCCATTCTATCACAGCGTGTCCGGTCTGCCCAAAAGCTCTTCATAGGCCACATAAAAGGAGGCGGTTATGGCCGGAAAGCCGAGCAAAAGGCCCAAACCGAAAGGAATGATGCAGATCAGCATGAAAAGCGCCAGCAGCAAAAAATAAACAAACAGCGGCCCAACATTCCGCGTGACAGCCTGCAGACTCAACCCCAAAGCCTGCCGGATGGACAGATTCTGCAGAAGGATGAGCGGTGTGGTAAAACTGGTCGCGGCCATGATGTAATAAAAGCCGATGACCGCGATCAGGCCACTGATGCCGAGCGCTATCAAGGAACCCGTGGGCAGCGTCGAAGGAAATCGGCCCTGCGATGCATACTGCAAACCGCCGACGACTGCCAGGGTGCCGACCACGAGAAGCACGCACGCGAACGCCAGTGCACTACTCAGGAGCATCAGCAGGATCAAGCGAGGCAATCGGCCTTTGACCTGATTCCAGGTTACATCGAGGTCGAATTCCACTTTATTTTTCTGCTTTTGGGCATAACTCAGAAAAAAGATTCCCATCCCGAAGCTCAGGATTTGGCTCAGGATTTGACCCAGGAGCGGGATAAAATTCAGCACAATGCTGAGGCCAATCGTCGCGGCCGTGCCACCAATCCAGACGACGGGTCGATCGGTGACGAAACCGATGCCTGACTTAATCCAGCTGATCCCACGTCCGGCCGTTACCTTGGCAGTTTTCATGGCGGCTCCTTCTTACCTCAGGAAATATTTCATAAAAGCATTTGGCTTCAGCCTCTTGTTACAAGAGCCATTCCAGGTTGATCGAGCGGATAAAGGGGACTGCTGGCAGGTAAAAGAAGGCGAAGCGCTCGGGGCCGAATGTCCAGAGCGTCGACAGTGAATAAAGGTCCAGAAAGGGCTTTTAACGCAGGAGTCGGACTCCACCACTGTGCTGCTGATGCAGCCCCCGATGCAGGGTCAATTCCCGACCGCGGTCCTTGCCGGAATTATACGCTTCCTCGGAGACACTGACACTGCGTCCACTGCCACCTGTGATCGAAGGAAAGCGTCCACGCACAAAATTTTCCAGCTCGGCTTCTGCCACCAGGACCAGTTCCGTATGGGTGCGAATTTCAGTTTTTTGTACCATATCGTGCTGCTGCTTTTTTAACTTTTCAGCGAAGCCGCGTAGCACACCCATATAAAAGGAATTGCGGGCATTCCGGGGCTGGGTCGACTTGTCTTTGCGGAATTGATCAAACAGGAGCGGGAGCTGCTGATACAAAAACCAATAGGCGTATTCTGCCATCTGCACATTCTCGCGCGTGCCCATGATGTCCACCACTCGATAATGGGTGAGGTCTTTGGCATCGAAGAGACTGCGTGAGATGCAATTCACAAAGAAATATTCATTGAGAATATTAAAGATACTCCATTGCCAGGTCGCTATTTGTTTTTTGCGATGGTGGATCACCACATAGGTATAATCCTGCTTCTTGTGGGCGGCCAAAGACTCCAGATGATGCCGCGCACAAAGCTCACGGGCCCGCTGCATGGCGAGGCTGGCTTCATTTTCATTGCCGCTGGCGGCAAGAGAGAGAAGTTTTTCAACGCGTCTCAGGAGCCTTTCTTCTTCTGGTGCCAATTCACGATGCGCTGCTACGGCTGCAGCCGGATCCAGCTCGATCGTGGCATGCCGGGCCCAGGGCGCAACGCCCAGCCTTTGACAGGCTTTATCGAAAAATTCCCCGTGCATGCTATCATCATGCCCGTACTGCTGATAGACCAGCGCATGAGCCAGTTCATGTTTTAAGACCTCGATGACAAGGTCCCAGGGGTGGGCTTCGATCAAATGACGACTGATGCTGATCGCATAACGCTGCGGATCAAAGATTCCATAGCGCTGGCTATCGCGGCTCAGCAAAAAAACCGGCATGGGTATGCGGATACGATAATACGAAAGCGCCTCATGCGCCTCACGCACCAGCTGCTGCGTCCAGCATTTTTCCAAATACTCTTCAAATGTTTCCGTTAAACCGGGACCCTTCATGAATCCTCCGTGCCTTAATGCTCATAACCCTGAACGTGAATAGGTTCCCAGGTCTTCTCGTTATGTCCCCAGTAGAGACCCTCACCCGCGATGATGCGACCGATGCGGTGACAGCTTATATCGCGGCGCGCTTCCAGACGCTCGGCTTCCTTTTCACTCAAAGTAAAGCAGAGTTCAAAATCTTCACCATCGGACAGGGCGCGCTGTTGAGCTTCCGCGCGCGGCATTTTAAGAAGCGGACCACGCAGAGGCAGAAGCTCAGGATCCAGGCTGGCCGCCACTCCGCTTTGTCGGCAGATATCGCGCAGATCCTTGCCGAGTCCATCCGAAACATCGATCATGCTATGCAATTTATAGCCATCCATGAGTATCCTCGCCTCGGCAAGACGAGGCGTAAAATCCAGATGATGGCCTTCGATACTGCCGCCCAGTTCGCCCGTCACCATGATGACGTCACCCACGCGAGCCCCACGGCGCGTGACGGCCCCTTTGGGATGAACGGCACCGACGACCGTCACGGAAATCACCAGAGGACCTTCCCAAATATTGGTATCACCCCCGGCGATGGCCACCTGAAACCTTTGGGCCAGACTCGAAAAACCAGAGTAAAGACGTTCCATAAATCGTGACTCAGCATGCGATCGCGGCAAAGCCAGGCAAATATAAGCTGAGAGAGCTTCACCGCCCATGGCCGCGATATCCGAAAGATTTACAGCCAAAGCTTTGTGACCAATTTTTTCAACATTGTGCGAATCCAGGATAAAGTGCACGCCTTCCATGAGCATGTCGGCACAGACGAGCTGCTCCCGATCACTCGGATTCAACACAGCGCTGTCGTCACCGATGCCGAGTTTCACACTGGCATTATCCGGGCATTGCTGCTTGAGCTGCTCAATGATTTTATTCTCTTTCATGCAAAAAGCCCTTTCAGTTCGTGGGCTGCAAGAGGTTGCGGCCGATCCAGAAGTCCCACAGAAAACGCCGCTTGACCCAGGATCATGGCTGGTGATTGTCCCTGCTCACGCAGATGCCTGAGGCTGGTCGAGCCATCACGCTTGGAAAGTTTGCGCTCGGGACTTTCCCAGATTAAAGGATGATGGATCACCTGGATCGGTTGGGTGATACCGAATAACGACCGGAGCTGCAGCTGACGCCCGGTGGCCGTGAGTAAATCCTGGCCACGTATAATCAGGTCGACGCCTTCGGCTGCATCATCCACGCTCACGGCAAAATTATAAGTCCAGTTGCCATCCCGGTCCCGAATCAAGAGATCACCGCATTGCTCATGGGGTTTTTGAACCTGCGGTCCTGCCCACAGATCGTGAAAGGCAAAGGCCCGATCGTCGAGTTGGAGGCGCAATCCAGCCTGCGACTCGGCCCGACCCAGAAAGCGGCAGTGTCCATCATAGCGAAGTTCATCTCGGGACTCTTCCCCGGTGCGCTCCTGAATCTCGCGCCGACTGCACGTGCACGCATAAATTAGGCCTCGGGCGCGCGCCTCTTCCATTTTGGATTGATAACGATCCCAGTGATCGCTTTGTCGGAAAAAATCCGGTGTTTGGATTAACCCCAGCCAGGTCAGATCTTCCAGAATGGCCTTTTCATACTCGGGCCTCACCCGGCCCCGATCGTGATCTTCGATGCGCAGAACAACATCCGCCTCAATAGCTTTCGCGATACCCCAGACAAAGACAGCCGATGCTGCATGGCCGAGGTGCAGATAACCAGTCGGACTCGGCGCGAAACGCGTCCGCAATCCGCGCGGCAAGTTATGGAGTTGTTGGCGAAATTCCGCCAGCACGAGGGCCTCATCCTGGTATTGATCCGATTTTCATTCTGGAGACTTTACCTTCCAAGAGCAATGAATTTTACGTATGATCATTTCAACGACGTTTTTACGTAGTGAGAGTCATGAGCCTGACCAAACAACCGATTGATGCCCTTGTTTTTGACTCCGGCGTGGGGGGACTCAGTGTCCTCAGCGAGATCCTGCGGCTGAATCCACGCCTCAGTTTTGTTTACGTCGCGGACAATGCGGGCCTGCCCTATGGTGATAAATCCGCGGATTGGCTGCAGCATAGGGTCAGTGCCGTGATAGCCTCGTCTTTGAAGATCTATACTCCTAAAATCCTGGTCATTGCCTGTAACACAGCGAGCACGCTGGTCCTGCCTCAGCTGCGTTCGGAGGTCACCTTTCCGGTGGTTGGGGTGGTGCCGGCTATTAAAACGGCAGCCACCTTCAGCAAAAATCGGGTGATTGGATTACTCGCCACGCCCGCGACGGTGGCCCGTGCCTATACGGACGGTTTAATCCAGGACTTTGCCAAGGATTGCCATGTGATTCGCGTTGGCAGTTCGCGTCTGGTGGAATTGGTCGAAGCCAAACTCCGCGGTCAGGCCATTCCTTTGGATGAATTGCAGCGTATTTGTCAGCCATTCCTTGAAGCGACGCCGCGACCCGATGCGATTGTCCTGGGCTGTACGCATTTTCCGTTGGTCCCTTTGGAACTGGAGACTGTGCTCCCTGGGATTAAGCTGGTGGACTCCGGGGCCGCCATTGCGCAGCGCGTTCAAACCCTTTTGGAGAAGACTCCACCAGCGTCCCAACCCACGCGCGATATCCTGTTTACGGCACTGGATGCTGGGATCAATCAACTGGAGCCCTATCTCCAAAGTCTTGGCTTTCTACCAGCCCAGCATCTGATCCTGGCGAAAGAATCTGCTTCGCCGAAATAATTCGCCTGTCGACGAAAAAAAACCAAACTTTAATCGAAACGGCAAAAGCCTGAAAAGAAAGGCTTTGCATGATTCTTTTCGGCGGTTCGGAAGGGATCCGATATGGAAACTATGCACGGCTGTCAGCCGGAAATAACAACTAGAGACGCAAAAAGAGGGTTATACCATGAACGCCCAACGCGGCAACCATAGTCTGGTGCGAGCATTGATGGCGCTTTATTTAGGCCTCTGGGCGGCACCAACCCTGGCCCTGGATAGTGAAACCAAATCCCGCATCGTTGAAACCCGCAATTGCAAGGGCTGTCGTTTGCAAGGTGAAAACCTCGCAGGACTCGACCTGCGCAGTGTTCTTTTCGAACAGGCTGACATGAAAAATATGCGCCTTGCCGGGCGTGATCTAAGTCATGCCAACTTCAAAGGAGCCAACCTCAGCGGCGCTGACCTGAGCGGGGCCAACCTTTCTGAAGCTGATTTTTCCGAAGCCAATTTGGTGGGCGCTAAACTTCGCGGAGCTAACCTGCGCGGGGCCATTCTTGTGGATGCTGTCCTCAGCAAAGCCGACTTGCGCGATGCGGATCTTAAGGGCGCGCAGCTCAATGGCACCAAACTTACCGAAGCCAGACTCTCCGGCGCTCGCCTGCGCGAGGCCAATTTTTTTGCCACCGACTTCACCGGTACGGATCTCAAGGGCCAGGTGCTGATGGGTGTGGATCTGGCGAGCAGTATTTTGAAAGGCGCGGACCTCACGGGAGTCAACCTGAGTCGAGCCAATCTTGAATCCGTGGATCTGCGTGGCGCCAACCTTTCCATGGCCCTGCTTCTGGAAGCGAACTTGAATAATGCTCAGATGGACGGAGCGCGTCTGCATCGAGCCAATCTTAGTCATGCCAGCCTCATGGGGACCCGCTGTGATCGAGCCGATTTTTCGCAGGCCAATCTGCAAAAGGTGAATGCTCTCGGGGCTTCCTTTATCGGGGCCGACCTGCGTGGCGCGCGCCTTTTGGATGCTGACCTTATGCAGGCCAAATTTCGCAACGCTCGGCTTGAAGGCGTCATGCTCAAAGGTGCCTCGGTCTGTGAGTCAGATCTGCCGCCGCTGGTGAAAGCCCAAGGCAGTTGCGCCGAAGCCGTATTTATCACCGATGTGGATGATCTTTGAGACGCTGCGTGTGGAAAATCCCCGTCATTGACAAAGAGCCAGCCCCGCGACTATCGTGGGGCTGTTTCTTTATGGGAGATGAAACACCATGCGCCTCTTGACTTGTGTCTTATTGTGGACAGGCCTTCTCAGCGGTTCCGCCTTTGCCGATGACGACGATAAAAAGTCCAGGAATGCGCGTGAGGACCAGGCCGGTTCCATCAGCGAAGGACTGGCCCGCGGCAGCCTCCGCCCCTTTTTGGAATTGACGACCAAGCAATCCAATCCGGGCGATGATACGCTGCGGCTGCATGGTTTTCGCTTGGGCCTGAGTGAAGGCGGTGAACGCCAGCTGGCCTTGGCTTTTTATCGCAGTGGGTCCACGCGATTTGATGCGGGTACGAGTTATGAATTAAGCTACGGCGGGGTCGTTTTTGGTGATCCGCCGCAGGGCGATCGCATCACCGAAGGATATTTTCAAATGCTGGTCGGAACCGGCCAGGCCAAGGTGGAAACAGCCCAGGAAACCCGGACCAGTCGGCTCCTCTTTGTGCTTGAGCCCGAGATTGGTATAGGGGTGAATATCACACCCTGGATGCAGATCGGTGCAGGGGTTTCTTACCGATATCTGAATGGATTGCAGGTGCTTGGTTTGGGCAGTGAAGAGTTGCGCGGCGGAACAGCCAACCTGCATCTTCTGCTGCAACTCTAACTCAAGGCCGCGACGAGCTGGTGCGGGTGGGGCCTGTCAGAGGATTCCAGACCTGCAGAACGGAGATGGATCCGCTGCCCACTCCGAATAAAAATGTAGGCCAGTTCGCACTGTGATCGGCGCGAAAAATTTGAGGACCCGATAGAAAACTCTCACGGGGACCAGCGCTGGTCTCCAGTTTTTTATAGAGCGCATAGCGTGGACTGCGTGGACCGCCCAGGGCCTGGAGGGCGGAAAACAAAGCGTGATGTACGACCAGCCGCAGATCAACCGACCCTGCTGCGGGGCCTTCTGCAAAATATTCCTTATCCACGGTCGGAACCTGAATACCATAGGGCAACTGTTTATAGCTGCCGAGATAATCCACAAAAACAGAACCCACCAGGTTTTCATCCGCGGGTTCAATCAATTCAAAGGCTCGCCATTTGGGAATGCCCAGGAGAGGCAGGCGCTTGACCCCATAAAAGGCCATGGACTTGCTTAGATGGCGAACGTTCTTGAAATGGTCGGCAATGAGGATCGCGTCGACATCAATCACAGGGGGCAACACGATTGATTTGGCATCGAAGGGAACGCCGAGTTGTTCCGCTGCTTCCTTGCCTTTGTTGACGAGTTCCAGGAGCTCCTCATTACGACTTTCATCATCGATGTGAAAGAGTTTGCGCAGGAGGCCATCGATCGAGGAATAGTCCGCAGGATTGTAAATCAGGGGACCGGTGACTTGAATGCGGAGGTGTTGCGCCTGGGCGCGAAACGCTGCGATGAGGGCTTCATCGTGAGAAAACTGCGGAGCCATGATCGCAACGCGTTTGATATTGCGCCCCAGGGCATAACGGGTCAGACCGGACGCCAACAGGCGATAATCAGGCCCCATATAGAAGGTATATTTGCTCGCAGGACCCTCGGGTCGACGGTTTAAAATGATGGCCGGCACCCGCAGGCGATCGGCCCATTGCGTTAAGAAAGGCGCTTCATTTTGAAACAATCCGCCGATCACGATCGAAGCCCCCTGAACCCAGATCACATGAGCCAGTTGACGCTCCAGTTTCTCCCGATTGCCTTCCGTATCCCGCCAGATGATCAGGCGACCAGGCACCAGACCTTTGCTTTGCATCCATTCATGAACGCTCCGCAAGACATCCTGTCCTGCCGATTTCGGCATTTTGGAAAAAGGCAGCAGCAGCGCAACTTTTCCGTTGTGCGTGGTCAGAGCTTTTTCAATCAGTTCCATGGTTCCGGGCTGGCCACAATCTTCGGCATGCAGACCCAGAAGCGGTGCGAGCGGAGAATTTGCAGGCACGATCGCATTGGGCGGCAGTTTGCGATGCAAGTCCTGGTAGGCCACCACGGTCTTGGCAAAAAGTTTGGAGCAAAGTTCGCTGTCATTGCTGACTGCACTTTGTTCCTCTGCATTGGTCTGAGCGCGAAGCGGCCAACTCAGACAGGCGAGCAGGAGAAGCATGAAGCGAACCGGCATATGTTAGCGATCCAAAAAATCGCGGAAATTGCCTGTCTCCCGGACCACCGAGAGGGCTGATTCCATCCGCTTGGGTTCCCGTCCTTCGATAAAACTCATATCAATCCCGCTCGGATCCAAATGTCCAAAGTGCGGATTCACTTTCAGCGTCTTGATGCCTTCCGGAACCACAAACTCGTCTGCTGGATAGCGCTTCCGCGCCTTATGCACGATCTTCGCCCAGATCGGAAGGGCCAGCGTGTTGGCCGCGACGGTCCCGCTGAAAGCCAAGTTGTTATCCGTACCAACCCACACCACGGCCGTAAGGTTGGGAGTGATGCCGCAGAACCAGTTGTCCTTGGCCTCATCGGTGGTTCCGGTTTTGCCGCCCGCATAGGCGCCCATTTCACCAAATTGACTTGCGGTTCCGTACTTGAAAACACCGCGCATGGCATCGGTCAGCAGATAGTTGATCTGTTCGGGTAAAATACGTTTGGGCTTTTTAGGGGGCTGTGGAGCCGAGTAAAGAACTGTCCCATCACGATCGGTGATTTTCAGGATCATGCGAGGGTCGACCTGAACGCCGCCGTTACCGATGGTTGCATAGAGGCTGGCCATATCCATGGGAGTGACTTCCGAGCCGCCGAGGAGGGTGCCTGCCTGATTTTTGAGTTCAGTTTTGATGCCCATTTTACGAGCCAGATCAATCACACGCTTGGTTCCCAGGCGGTATCCAATTTCAATAACAGGGGAGTTAATCGAGCGGTAGAAAGCGGCGAAAAGCGTAGCCTCGGTTAGGTATTCCCCTGCATAGTTACGCGGCCGATAGTCCTGAATCACCACAGGACCGACGTAAAACATATCCGACCACTTCATGCCGGACTGCAAGGCGAGGGCATAGACCACCGGTTTGAACGAAGAGCCTGGTTGGCGCTTGGCTTTCAGAACCCGATTGAACTGCGAACGATCATAGTCACGCCCCCCGACGATGGCCAGGACATCACCCGTTTTATGATCCAGGACCACAGCTGCCGTTTCAACAATCTTAGGGGTGCCCTTGGGAACATTCACCAGTTTCGAGGCCGCGCCGTCGAAAATATCTTTCGACTGCTCAATGACCTTATTCACGTCCTCCTGCAGATGCACGTCCAGCGTCGTATGAATACGCAGACCTCGGCCTCGCACATCGCCGGTCAGAAGTTTTTCGGTTTGCTCCTGAACAGCATCCACGAAGTAAGGGGCGAAGGTGGTGTTCAATTGATTTTGGGTCTTGAAAACCAGGGGCTTTTTCCGGGCGACCTTATGCGCATCGGCCGTCAATGATCCGGCCTGCACCATCGCCTTGAGCACCTGCTTCTGCCGCCGCTTGGCCTGATCGGGAGCTTTATGAGGATTGTAGCGACTCGGCGATTGAAAGAGTCCTGCGATCAGGGCAAGCTCGTGCGTTTCGAGTTCCTGCAAAGGTTTGCCGAAATGTCGTTCAGCTGCGGCGCCGACGCCATAGGCACCCTGGCCCAGAAAGAGGGCATTCAAATAGATTTCGAGGATCTTTTCCTTGGTCAAGTGGCGTTCCAGCTGAATGGCCAGAATCGCTTCCTTGATTTTTCGTTCGAATGTTTTTTCAGGACTCAGCAGGAAATTGCGGACCACCTGCTGGGTGATGGTGGATCCCCCTTGAGTGAAACCGCGACTGCGCATGGATGCGAGGAAGGCACGCATGATACCACGCAAGTCGATGCCGTAGTGTTCGAAAAAATGACGATCCTCGACCGCCAGCACGGCTTCGATCAGGGGCTTTGGAATTTTGTCGAACGGTACGAAGACGTGATAGTCGCTGAAAAATTCACCAATCTTTTCACCGTTGCGGTCAAAGACCAAGGAATTGTCAGAATGCTTGTAATCAATGATCACGGTGAGCCGCGATTCATCCAGATGCAGAACACCAGTCTGCTGCAGCCACAGCGCCATCCACATCAGAGTCCCGAGCATGACCAGGCCCAGGGCCCCCAAAACCATGAGCACACGCTTGCGGCGGTCGCTGCCTCGCAAGGCCAGCCATGCGGGCAACCGATCGCTGGGGAACCGGTTGCGCAGCTCAGAATAGGCGGATTTAAGCCGCTGCCACAGCTTTTGGCTTCTTACATGCAGTAAGTTTTTCGGTTTTCTTGGATTCTTCATTTATTTTTCTGGGTTAGAACGGGAAACACATTAGGAACCCAAAGCATCATCCGGAAAGACATGCAATGCACGCCCGCTCTTACCGGAAGACCAAAGAACTTTCCAAGACTTACTGAAACGTTTAAAAAAACCTTAAACAATAAGGTGCATGGCCGATATCTCAATAAAGGTAGTGGCCCAGCTTTACTTTGAGGTTTACTGTGAAGCAACCTGGCAAAAAATCGATGAAAGTATTGATCATCGAACCGGCAACGGGCACACCCAGTCGGCTATGGACAATATTTGCTGATCCTCGACATTATAATAACCCAGATTCCCTCTATCGCATAGATCATGTCGTCAGCGCTACGCGCGGTGAACAGGCGACAGAAGTTTTCAATAAATTGCATCCCGATCTGGTTGTGATCGACCTGGATCATGGTGGCGAAGATAGCCTGGTTTTCTGTAAGAACGCCCGGAGTGGGGAAAAAGACAGACATACCGGTTTTGTCTTTAGCAGTCAGAAGGTTCAAAACGATGACGGCCTCTTTGAACGCGTGCTCGGACACGGTGGGGATGACTTCATCGACGCCAAAGCCTCCGATCGCGAATTCGTGGCGCGCGTGAACTCGGTTTTCCGTTTTAAGGCGATGGCGGATCGCCTGCGTTCGGTCAATCATCGTTTGAAAATGCTGAGTCTGACCGATGAACTGACCGGTTTAAGCAATATGCGAGCCTTTAATATTGATTATCAGAAGCTTATCAAAGGCTGCCGTAAAGGTGAGCATGGTATGGGCGTGATCATGCTGGATCTGGATCATTTCAAAACGATCAATGACAGCGCCAACCATCTGGTGGGCAGTTTTGTGATCGGTGAAATTGGACGCTTGATCGCGCATTCCGGTGTCCTGGGCAAGGATGCGGTGGCGGCGCGCTACGGTGGTGATGAATATATCGTCTGCATTCCCACCGATTCCGTGTCGGTGGTCTGGGATATCGCCGAACGCATTCAGGATCTGATCATGCGCAGCGTTTTCAAGAAAGAGCAGTATACGATCAAGCTTACAGGCAGTTTTGGAATGTGCTGGGTGGATCCTGGTTTTGAAGGCAAATCTGATGATGTGATCAAGGGTGCTGACGTCATGCTCTACCGTAGCAAGCGCCACGGCAGAAACATGGTCAGCGGCATGGTCTTAAGGTATCCGGTTGATTTTAATCATATTGGACGGCCGCATCTGGTTGATCGGGATTCCTGCCGTAATCACCACAATGTCCCCCGAGTCCACAATGCCTAGGTCCTTCAGAACCACAGGCAAATTCTGCAGCAGCGTATCCGTATTATAAAAAGCCTGGTTCGGGATCCCTGTCACGCCCCACACCATCGACAGCCTTCGGGCCACATCAGCCCGCGGACTGATCGCGATAATCGGCGTTTTCGGTCGCCATTTGGAAATCGAACGGGCGATGGATCCGGTCAGAGATAGGCAGACGATCGCCTTGGCTTTCAAGGTGTCAGCAGCCTCACAAGCCGAAATCGCGATCGTCTCGTTAACTTCCCAGGTTTCCGCATTATTCAAGGGCTCGATCATATTGAAGCGCGAAGGCCTTTTCAGAGTCCAATTTTCGACCTGTTCGATAATGGTCGCCATCCGCTTCACAGCTTCCACAGGATAGCGTCCGCTCGCCACTTCACCCGATAGCATCAAGCAATCAGCGCCGTCGAGGACACCGTTGGCTACGTCAGCCACTTCTGCAAGACTGGCTCTTGGGTTGGTGATCATG
This sequence comes from Oligoflexus sp., assembly GCF_035638955.1. Taxonomy (GTDB): domain Bacteria; phylum Bdellovibrionota_B; class Oligoflexia; order Oligoflexales; family Oligoflexaceae; genus Oligoflexus. Next base: position 17,312 of record NZ_DASQYZ010000083.1, read on the forward strand.
GATTCCAGCATCTGCGTCGCAATAATCACGGGCTTGCCAGCGCGAGCCGCGGCCGCAATAATTTTTTTCTGCAGATTGGGAACGCGTTCCACGTTGGCCTCGACCCCCAAATCACCGCGGGCCACCATCAGAGCATCAGCAGCCTTGGCGATTTCATCGATCAAGTCCAGCGCGGGCAGTTTTTCAATCTTGGCCACGACCGGCACATCTGATCCCAGGGCTTTGATCATGGCCTTGATCTGATAAATATCAGCCGGGTCTTGAACAAAAGACAGAGCCACGTAGTCCACGCGATTGGCGATCCCGAACAGAAGATCCTTGCTGTCCTTGTCTGTCATGGCTGGCAGGGACAGTTTCGAATCGGGGAAGTTCACGCCTTTGCGGTTTTTCAGAAGACCGCCGTCTTCCACACGAACTGTGACCGAATCATCATTCACGGCGTGCACCTGAAGAATCAGCAGGCCGTCATCCATCATCACGCGCTGGCCGACTTTGACGTCGTGCACGAGGCCGCGATAATCGATGGGAATAACCTTGGGATCATCCTGTTCAATGCCAAACCGGAGACGATAGGTTTCTCCGGTCTGAACCTCCATCTGACCGCCGATGAGGCGACCCACACGAATTTTGGGACCCTGCAAATCCTGCAGAAGGGCCACAGGACGCCCGAGCTCAGCACTGGCGCGTCGGATCGATTCGATATTTTTAGCATGCGTCTCATGGTCGCCGTGAGAAAAATTCAAACGGGCGATGTTCAAACCGGCTTCAATAAGGGCTTTCTGCACCTCATAGGTCGACGAAGAGGGACCAAGGGTGCCGATGATCTTGGTGTGCCGCCTGTCGAAGACAAAATTCTTGCTCAACGGGGCCTCTGATTGACCTGCCAAATTAGCCATAAGATTCCTTCCGAGTTCTTGATCCAGAAACAGCATTGGGGCTACAAGCGTCCACACTTTTCTAGCAGGAAAAATTCCTGACCTTAAGGACTTTCGAACCTAAGCCGAAAAACCAGTAAGGTCCAATGACAATCGGGGAGGTTTTTAGGTCGTTTCGGCAAATATAAGGATAAATCTGTGAGCCGGCATAGTCTTTGGGTAGGTACAAATATCGCCGATCGTTACTGCATCACCGGGGAAATCGGTGGGGGCGGGATGGGTCGCGTCTATAGTGCCATTCCTTTTGCTGACCCCTCGCAGCAGGTGGCCATTAAAGTGATCGAGCGTGACAGCCTCGATTACGAGGATGTTCTGCGCTTCCAGCGGGAAGCCGCCTTGATGAGCCGCCTTCGCCATCCGAACATCATTGCCTTTCACGAATTGGGACTTTACCAACCCGATCGCTCCTCGGGCAAGTCCGTCATCAGCGGTTATTACATCGTGATGGAGGTGGCCCAGGGTCACAACCTGAAAGAATCCCTCACCAAGGGTGGCCGAAAGGGGCTGGAATTCTTTTTTCAGCTTGGGATGCAGGTATCATCGGCGCTTGAGTACACGCACGCCAAGAACATCATTCACCGCGATATCAAACCGCAGAATATCATCATTGAACGCACGACGGACAGCGATGAGAGTCTGCTCGTCAAGGTCCTGGACTTTGGGATTGCTCATCTGACAGAACTTGATCTTTACTCCAATGATGACAGTCTTTTGGATATCGCGGGTACACCGCTCTATATGGCACCCGAGAACAGCAAATACCTGGACGCGCCCATCGATCATCGCGCGGACCTTTATTCGCTGGGCTGTATGCTCTATGAAGTCCTGGCCGGTCGTCCACCTTTCCTCGGTAACACGCGTGAAAAGCTGGCCCGTGATCATGCCCATGCTTCCCCGGAACCCTTGACAGCGTTGCGTCCCGACATCCCTGGTATCGTCAATGACATCGTCATGAAGCTCGTTGCCAAGCATCCTCGGGATCGTTATCAAACCGCATTCGGTCTGCATGTGGATCTGCAGCGCGTCCGTAAGATTTTGGCCTCGGGACGGACGTATCAGCGCTTTCTTTTGGGGCGGTATGATCGTCTGAACATTCTGCCCAGCAACATGGAAATGGTCGGCCGCCAGGAGGAATTTGAAACCCTGGTCAGCAATTACAACGCCATAGCCAAGGAAAACAGCCGGAGCCGCCTGGCCGTCATCCGCGGTCCTGCTGGTACGGGCAAAACCCGACTCCTCAAGGAGTTCCGGGCTTATTTGGCTCGCCATCGCATTCGCTATATCAGCACCAGTTTTTCACGTCACGAGAACAACCTGCCCTTCAACGCGCTGGCCAACGGTTTCAACGAATATTTGATTCACGTGTATAAAACCCAGGCCGTCGAAGCCGAGGAAATCAAGCGTAAGGTACGGACGCTGCTGGGTCCCACTGCGCCGCTCGTGGCGCAGATCGTTCAGGGGCTTAAGCCTTATCTGGATGAAGAAAAGGAAGATGAAAATGTTCGCAATGGCCTGGAGCAGGAACGCGAATTCGACTTCAATGATTTTGCCAAGGCGTTCTCTGATTTTACGCGCTGTCTGGCGAGTGACTCCGAGCCGGTCGCTTTCTTCTTTGACGACATGCAGTGGGTTGATGATAAGAGTCTCGAACTGATCGACCGCTTCTTCAGTCATAATAATTCCCAGCGATTCTTCGTCATCATCGGCCATCGGCCTTTGGGTGAAGATGAAGGCGCCAACTTTCAAGGTTTTTTAGCCAAATTCAGTAAGCTGAGGCGCCGTTACGCAGAAATCGAAGTGAGCACACTCAATGAAGACGGCGTGGCTCGCCTCAACCGCTCCATTCTCAATCTTCAGCAGAGCATGGATCCCGAATTCCTGAGTTTTCTGCAAAAGAAGACCGGCGGCAATCCCCTATATCTCCTGGAAGTGCACCGAAGTCTCGTGACCCAGGAGCTGCTGAGCCTTGATGATCAGGGTTACTGGCGTTTCAATCTCGATGAGATTGAGAACGCAGAAATTCAGTCCAACTCCATCGATTTGACCTTGAATCGTTTGAATGAAATGGATGCCAATGACCGCCGGGTGCTGGAGGTGGCGGCCATTGTCGGGATGCATTTCACCGCGGATGCCCTGCGGGTCCAATCTCAGTTTAATGACACAGCGGTCATGCGCGCCCTCCAGTTTTCCCTGCTCACGGGCCTTGTGATGCGCAGCCAGGATCCGATCACAGGCACTAAAAACCGCGCCTTTGCCTTCACTCATCGCAGCATCCGGGAAATGATCCTTGACACCATTCCCCTGCAGCGACGCCGTGAGCTGCACCGTTTAGTGGCTTTGCGTCTGGAGCAAAGTCCAAGCGAAGGGCGGGCCCAGACCATCTTTACTCTGGCTCATCATTTCTATCAGGCTCTGCCGACTGATATAGCGTCGGATCAAAAGATGGTGGAGAAGGCTCTGGTCTATAATATGCGCGCCGGAGCCAAAGCTATCGAAGTCAAGGCTCTGCTGACGGCGCAGCGCTATTACGCGAATGCGCGGGCGCTGGTCCTGCACTGGCACGATGAATCCACAGCGACGGTTCAGGCTCAAAAAACCATCCTGCATAGCCTGGCTGATATCCTGTTTGCTCAGCGCGATTATGCGGAAGCGGCGCAAATTTATAAGGAACTGAAGCAGCTCCGGCTGAATCAGATGGAATATTCCTATGCCACCTATAAGCTCCTGCACCTCAGTCTGGTCAGCGGTCACGTGGCTTCCACCCTGCGCGAATTGGTTCAGGCCTTTCAGGCTTTGAAGTTTCCCGTCATACGCCTCAATGCTCTGAGCTATCTGAAAGCTGCCTGGGTCATGTTCAAATCCGTGGCTATGCCGCTGTCCTACAGTCTGCCCCTGCAAATCCTTCGGCAGGCGGAACCGGTGACGACCCGCCATGATCAGCAGACGTTCCATCCTTTTCTTTTGTATTTTATTGGACAGTCTGCGGGCTTTAACTATGACAAACGTCTCGGACTGGTCTATCACACGGCGCTGCTGGCCCGTTGTCAGAAGGTCCCTGTTCCTGAGGATCTGGCGCTGCGTTTGCTGTGCGATCATGCCTTGATCCTGGGCTTCATAGGCTTCAAAGAACGGGCCTATCGCCTCCTCGATATCATTCATGAAAGAGCCCATGATCAGCGTTGGGAAGCCGTGATCGGTTATCTGTCGTTCATTCAAACGCTCATCATCGATCAGTACCAGGGCAAATTCGAGGATCCGCGTGGCAACCTGGAGCGGATGCAAAAGGGCCTGGAAAGTCCCGACTTCCTGCTGCCGGCGATGCAGGAAAAAATCAGTCGGATCTTCCTCGCCTTGACCCAGGCGCAGGGCAAGGACCTGACGCGCATGATTCAAGGCCTGCCGGGCATGCTGACCATCCGGCATTGGCTGACGCCACGCGCTGTGGCCATGTATCTTTTCTGGCTGCTCCTCTCCGGTCAGCGTGATCTGATTGTGAGCTATCGCAGTTTCATTGAAAAACGCAGCAAGGCCACCAATCGTCGCGCGGATACGTTCATGCGTATCACAGAAAGCATAGTGAGCTTTGCCGCCGGGGAAAAAGACAAGGCCCGCAGCGCCTACTATGAAGCCATGCTCCTGTTCCATGATGATTTGAATAATCCTCTGCTGCTGCCCTTTGAAATCGATTTTGTTCTGCTCTACGTGACGCTGTTCCATGAAGTTTTCGCCTTCGAGTATGGCGAGGAACTGCTGATGACGTCTTCGGTGCAGCCCACCCTGATCCGCCTGATGAAGCTCGCGGAAGAGCCTCGGCAGAAGCGTCGGGCCATTCCCATCCTGACCGTGGCACGCCTGCAGGAAGTCATGGGCGGCAAGGATATCAAGGCCCTGTTTGATATTGCTTTGAAGCGTTCCAAAATCATGCAGCAGCCCCTGGTGGAATTGCTGACCGAACTTTGGTTTGGCCGGCACCTCTTCCAGGAGCGGGCCGTGGTCCGCGTGGATTACGTGCAGAAAGCTGCCGAGCAGGCCCAAAAACTCGGCCTGGATCTGGTCGTGGCCATGGCCCGTAAAACGGCGCATGATCTGGGTCATCTGACTGCCGATGATCTGACCGGTCACAGCCGACTGGAGCCGGGCGTCACCATGGAAGCGATTGATCCGCTTCTGCGTCAGCACATGCTGCTGCTGCCGCAACTGAAACCGGATATCATGGGTCTTGTTGAAGCGAAGAATAAAATCTACGACCTTTTGAATGATCGTTTGGTGTTTGCAGAATTGCACCTGATCACAGCCAACGATGTGGCCGCATTCGATGCCCTGGGTCGCCCCCCCAGTGATCGCCTGCAGCAAATGATTGCCTATCTTGGACCCTACCTGAATCTGCGTTCGTCTTTGACCATTCCCGTCGGTGATGCTCCGTGGATGCAAGGCCACATGCAGTCCATTGTGGAACGTCGCCCGGTGCTCTTTGCCCAGCAGGAACAGTCCCCGATGCCTGACAATGATGTGGCCGAAGATGTGGAGAGCACCCTGGTCCTATCCCATCCCGAACCCTTGCCGGTAGCCGGCGATCGCCTGCCGATGGCAGGCGATCGCCCGCGGCCGAGCGAGATGGTCGGCGACAGGCTGGCCCAACGCAGCATGAATACGATGGTCCCCATCCGTTACGCCAACCGTGGTCTGGGTGTTTTATTTTTAGAACGCAGTCGTTTGCAGGATGAAGATTCCACGCTTCTTCGGCAGTTGCTCGATACCTTTGGAGCCCAGATGGGCATTTGGCTGCGTGCGTATTTGGGTGGGGAGGCCGCTCATGGTGGACTGCCACTCTTAAGTTACGGCCCAGGCAGCTACCATCTCGAATCCTGTCCTTGGCTGCATGTCTGGACGGAAGGCCATCTGCGCAGTGCAAGGGAATCGGTCTGGTATCTGGGCATCAACATGAGTGAGCAAAGCTACCTGATTGTTTATTGCCGTCTCAATGGGCCGGAAGACCTGCGTGCGCCCTTGGCGTCGGTGCTTTGGCATGAGATGCTCGTTCTGCGAACCCTCTTCTCGGGTGTGGGCCGTGACCAGATCAGCGAAGGGGATGTGCAGGAGGCGGTGGAGCGCCAATTCCATTCCTATCAAGGCATCCAGAATTTAGAGAGCATTAACCTATCCTTCAGCATTATCCATCGGCAGAAGGGTGAAGTCTGGAGTGGACACTTCGGTTCGGCCCGTCCCATGATCCTGGGTGCCTCCAATGAAGTCACACCCCAGAACCAGGTGGTCATTCATTTGAGTAACGGCCGCTATCTCCGCTACTGGAAAGTGCATGGAAGCACGATGCAGAAAGGTGTCTACATTCTGGCTCATGACTCCAGCAAACTGGATCGCTTGAACCTTGCGGGTCTGAAGGAACAGAATTTTGATGCCATGAACTGGGAGCAGAAGCGATGGACCTTCCGCGAATATTTGAAACAAAATTTGATCGATGCCCACATGCCGAGGTATTTTGTGGCTGCAGCCTGGAACGGGCAACCTGCGGCTTCGCAATCCGGCCTGGATCGAGCAGGATAAATTGACTGTTCTTTGAAAAAGGCTCAGCATATGATAACCAGCTGGTTATGACGGTGTAGGCAAAAGACGGTGTAGGCAAAAGACCGAGTAGACAAAGGAGATTGGGAATGATGGGAATGGGTTGGTTGGAAATTAGCATTATCGCTGCTGTGATCGTTTTGCTGTTCGGCACGACCAAATTGCCAAAACTCGGCGGAGCCATCGGAGAAAGTATTAAGAATTTTAAAAGAGGCGTGAAGGATGATACGGCACGTCTGCCCGACGAGAATAAGAAAGACGACACAAAAAGCTGAAATCGACCCTCGTCTATGTTGCCGGGTTCATCTTGTCTGAGGGGGTGCTCTTGCAGGATCTGTTTTCTGAGCTGTTGAACAAGCGACTTGTGATGGTAACAGGCAAGGGTGGGATTGGAAAAACCCTCACCAGTTTTGCTCTAGCCCAGAAGGCGAGCGCCATGGGCAAACGCGTCTGCCTTGTCGAGTCCAGTGCACATGATCAGCTGGCACCGCTCTTTGGTTCTGAGCCAATTGGTCATAACCTCCGCGAATTAAGGCCCGGCATTTATGTCATCAATCTCAATCCCCAGGATAATTTCCGCGATTTCGTGATCAAGCATCTCGGTTTCGCGACCCTGTTCCAAAAAGTCTTCACCAGGCCGATGGTGCGATCGTTTATTCAGATGATGCCCGGCATTGCCGAGCTGACTCTGCTCGGCCGGCTCTATTATTTTTCCGAGCTCGATGTCGAAGACCGCTTCGATCTGGTGATTCTGGATGGTTTTGCCTCCGGACATTTCCACAGTCTGATGAAAACTCCGGATGCGGTGATGCATTCGGGCATGATGGGCCCGGTGATCGAGGAAACGAAACGCGTCCGGGACTTCATCGCCGATCCGCAGAAAACAGCGGTCGTGCTGGTGGCCGTCGCCGAGGATCTGGTGGTTAGTGAAGCGCTCGATTTTGTCGGCAAACTGCAGGCTGAAACTCCGGCGCAGCTGGCGGGTGTGATGCTCAATCGCAGCTTTCCACCCCTGCCGGGCAACCTGAATCCCGAAGCTTATCCTGCCAACCTCGTGCCTGGGCTTGAGTACTGGCGCGAGCGTGCCGCGAGTGAACAGGCAGCGATCACGCGCCTTCAGGATGGTCTGGCGGAATTCCGAAGCAAATTTAACAAAGACTTGCCGGTGTATCAATTTCCTGAATTCGGCGCCTTTTCCGAACCTGTCCCTAAAGATGAACTCTTGGCCTGGATGCAGGCGGCGGTGCGCGTATGACAACAGTCGATCAAGAAGGTCTTGAATCCTGGTTAAGAAAATCGCGCATTCTGGTCACGGTGGGATCAGGCGGTGTGGGCAAGACGACGACCAGTATCGCGCTAGCCTTGCTCGGCGCCAAACTTGGGCTGCGCGTCGGGCTTCTGAGTATCGATCCAGCCAAGCGACTGGCCGATGCCCTGGGCATTCCCCTGGGGAGTGAACTCTCCCCCGTACGGCTGCAGCGTCAGGTTCCAGGTCATGTGGAAGCGGCGATGCTCGATCAAAAAGCAGTCTTTGATGATATGGTGCGACGCTTTGCGCCCTCGACCAAGGCTGCTGACCGAATTTTTAATAATTCGATTTATAAGGAAGTCTCGACCAACCTGGGGGGGCCTCTTGAGTATATGGCATTGGCCAAACTGGAGACCATGCTGAGCCAGGGACGCTATGACTTGATCGTCCTCGATACACCGCCCGATACGCATGCCTTGGATTTCCTGGCCCGTCCCAATATTTTGCATGGCTTTATTGAAAATGGCGTCATGAGCTGGATGATCAAACCCTTCCACCTGGCACAAAAGCTCGGCGCTGGCGCTATATTTAAGGCGGGTGGCAAGGTGATGGCAGGGATCTCGTCGATCACCGGCATGAAGATGCTGAAGCTGCTGGCCGAATTTTTGGTGCTCATGGAAGAGGTCATCGTCGGCTTCAATCGAGTGGGGCGTGAAGTCTCCGTGGCGCTGAAACGAAACTCAACGGGCTTCGTGCTGGTGTCCGCTCCGACGGATAATGCGGTTCGTTCCGCGGCTTATCTGCTGCAGGAATTGAAGACCAATCAGTATCCGCTGCTGACTGTCATCATGAATCGTAACCTGCCTTTTGCCTTGCAGGAAGCGGCCGAGGCCTGGAACCAGAGTGATCGCCATTGGACCGAAATCCGCCCCGGCTTTGAAGTCATCAGCCGGCGCCATCGGTATGCGGCGACCCAGGCGGGAAAACTTGCGGCCCAGGCGCAGCAACTTTTCGGCAAGTCCGTCCCTCTTTTACTGCTGGAAGAACAAAGGCAGATGATTCACAGTGAAGAGAGTTTGTGGCAGTTTACTGATGCTCTGCTGAAAGCCCGTCAATACCAGGGCTGACACCAGGGCCGGTCAAAAACTTGGCGGTATTCGCTACCTTTTCTGGACTTGATAAACTAAGCTCAGGTCCCTCGTGGGCTTAACGTCGGAGATCCTTGTCCATGGCCGTTCCACGCTCACTCAGTAATCTCATGATTCAATCCATCACCGGGATTGGTCACGTGGTCACGGGGTTGATCGAAGGGCTGGGGGAATTTCTGGTCTTTGTGGGCCGCGCCTTTCGTGAGCTCTTCAGCCGACCCTTCCGCCTTAGACTCATCCTGCAGCAGATGCAGTTCATTGGCTACGAATCCACTTTTATCATACTGCTCTGCGGTTTTTTCATCGGAGCCGCCGTCAGCCTCCAGGTGGGCACCATCTTTGTCCTCTTCGGGGCGCAGAGTATGCTGGGTGCCGCTAATGCCAAGGCTTTGGCCCGGGAATTAAGTCCGCTCATGGCCGGCTTTCTGATCGCCGGTCGTGCAGGCGCTGCCATCACCGCTGAAATCAGTACCATGAAAGTGAATGAGCAGATCGACGCCATGGAAGCCATGGCGGTGGACCCCATCAGCTATCTGGTTGTGCCGCGGATGGTGGCCAGTTTTTTGATGCTGCCCCTGCTGGTGGCCCTCTTCAACCTGACAGGACAGATCGCTTCGCTCATGATCGCCCTCAATATCTTTGACATCGATCAGGGCGTTTTTTTCGATAAAATGGCGAGAATCGTCACCTGGCGTGACGTTTGGAGTGGGCTCGAAAAGGCCTTTGTCTTTGGCGGGATTATTTCCTTGCTGGCCTGCCGTTACGGGCTCGAAGCCTCAGGTGGTGCCAAGGGCGTGGGCAAGGCGACGACCAATTCCGTCGTGATGATGCTGCTGACTCTCTTAAGCGTGGACTTCGTAATCACCTATTTACAGATCGTCTGGAAATGATTGACTTCCAACAGGTTACAAAAATTTTTGGCTCCTTTCGCGTGCTCGATGAGCTGGATTTGCATATTCCCAAGGGAAAAATCACTCTGATCCTGGGGAAGTCGGGAGAAGGCAAATCGGTGACGATCAAGCACATCATGGGGCTTTTGAAGCCGACCACGGGCCGGGTGGTGGTCGACGGCGATGATATTACTGAGTTTGATGAGGAAGAGCTCCTGCATTATCGAAAAAAGTTCGGAATGCTGTTCCAGCAGGCAGCCCTGTTCGACAGCCTTTCGGTGGGCGAAAATGTGATGTTTCCCCTGCGGGAACATACCAAGATGAAGCTCAAAGAGATGCAGGATCGGGCCGAGGAAGTTTTGGAACAGGTGGGTTTGCCCGGGATTCAAAACAAGTTTCCCGATACGCTTTCCACCGGCGAGAAAAAACGAGTTGGCCTGGCTCGGGCGTTGGTCCATCGGCCCAAGATTATTCTTTATGATGAACCGACGACCGGGATGGATCCTTTGGTCTCGGAAATGATCGACAGTCTGATCATGGAAGTATCCAAACAGAATCCTGAGCTGACCTCTGTGGTCATCTCTCATGATTTGAAAGCGGCGCTGGACATCGCCGATAACTGCGTGATGCTGTACAAGGGGCGTGTGCAGCTGGCCGGGTCACCGGACGCTTTTCGAAATTCCAAGGATCCCGTGATTCGGCAGTTTTTTGCCGGAAAAGTCGACGGACCTATGGAGTTTTTCTGAGTCTTGGTCTGCACAGCTGTGCTTGCAAACGCACAGATCAGCGGACAGAAAGCGTGAAATTTGTGGTTTATTCATTGGACGAAGGGCCTTGCGATTCGTTAAGTTACAATCCCAGTAGCCGATAAGCTGTTTGCCTGAATGGAAACAGAAGGAGTTCAGAGTTCATGAGCCGGATGGGAACGGAATTTAAAGTTGGCCTGTTTACGTTGCTAGGCCTATCCGCGACCGCAGTGGCCATTTTCTTTGTGAGCCCCGAACTCTTCGACCGCAAAACCAAAGTCACCTACTATACGATCCTTAAAGACGCCTCCGGTATCTTGGAAAACACGCACGTGAAAACCAACGGCGTGAATATCGGCCGTGTGATGCGCATCAAATTGAGCGAAACCGCCACCCGGGTTGAACTGGAAGTCCTGGAGGAAGTGCCGATTCCGGCTGGATCCCAGATTGCCGTTCGTACGGTTGGTTTCTTGGGTGACAAGTATATCGATGTCGTCCGCCCGGAAAACGCCTCAGGGGAAAAACTGCCCGATGATGGCTTTATTCCGCGTTCACCCGACTCCGCGGATATCGCTGAAGTCGTCAAACTCGTGGGCTCCATTGCCGCCGATGTGAAGAAAGTGACGGAAAACCTGGCGTCCGTGCTGGGGGATAAAAAAGGCGAGCAAAAGATCAGCAATATCGTCGATAACATCGAAGAGCTGACGGCCAATGCCAAGGCTTTGTTCGCTGAAAATCGCGAAGATGTGCGGGCCATGGTTTCCAATATCCGCGAGGTGTCCGCCTCGTTGAAAGAGATCACCGACCCGGAAAATCGGGCCAAAATCGATCGCATTCTGGCGAATTTCGATGAATCGATGGAAGAAGTCAAGGTTGCCACGACCAATATCAAACAGATCTCGGAAAAAATCGACAAAGGCCAGGGTACCATTGGCCGTCTGGTGAACGATGATACCGCGCTGGAAGAAATCGAAGGCGCTTTGAAAGACCTACGGCAGGTTCTGGCTCCTGTGACCAAGCTGCAGGTTTCTGTGGACACCCATACTGAAATGCGACGTGATGATACCAGTCAGACCTATTTCAATCTGCGGTTCACCACGCGACCTGATTCCTATTATTTGATCGGCTTTACCGATTATTCAGAGCGGGTCGTCGAAACCCGCACCGAGACGATCGATGATGGTCTTGGCCCCACCAATACGCGGACGCGGGAAAGCATCAAGGATGACAAGGCGCTGCGCTTCAATCTGCAGATGGCGAAACGCTGGAAATGGATTGGCGCGCGATTGGGACTCTTCGAAACCACGGGTGGTGCCGCCGCTGACGTGTATCTATGGAAAGATCGCTTCCGGATTTCAACGGAAGTCTATGATTTTGCTAAGAAAAATGAGACAGTTCGACAGACGGCTCATATCAAGGCTTACGTCAGCGTCCTCTTCTTTGATCACCTGATGGCCATGGCCGGGATTGATGACCCCACGCGCTTCAAAGCGGGCACGACCAAGATCGATCCCCAGGCCAACTACTTCTTTGGGGCGGGTCTTACTTTTAATGATCAGGACCTGAAGGCCCTCTTTGGGATGGCGGCTATTGCCGGCAGTGGTAGTTAATTCTCATTAAAATCAATTCGTTAGCGAGCCCGTCGACCGAGCCTCGGTTTATGGCGCCTTTTTGTCATAACATCTCTTGACATATATCCGCTGATATGCCATTTTGCAGCCATCCCAGACCTCCTGGGCCTTGCTGTTGTTGGATCCTGTTGCTGTGGAGTGGAAGTCGATGAAGCCTTTAGTCCGCCTTTTACAGAAAACTGCCTTTGAGACCGTGTTGGCGACGCTGATCCTGCTTACAGCCGTCGCTCTCAGTGCTGCTGAACTCCCTAAAATTGCTGAAGGTCGCCCCTGGATGGCACCTGATATCGGTGTGAGTCTGACGCCACCCACAGGTTGGCAGATTCAACCCAATCACATGGGCAAAACCCTCGTGCTTCAGCCTGTTCCTAAACAGGAGAAAATCAAAGACTACAGCAAGCCGATTTATAATCGGAATATCACCTTAGCTGTTATCCATGAAGCGCGACCGATCGACGAAACCGAAGCCCTGACCCTGCGCACCAAGCTGGAAAAGGATTTCGGTCAAGCTGCTGGGGTTAGGGACTTTCAAGTGCTTGAACACCGTTTCATCGATTATCGACAAAAAGCCGATGGCATTCTGCTTTATACTGCGTTTCAGTTGAACGGTTTTCCGATGAGTCAGATGCATATCTTTCTTTCGGGCTCCAAAAACTCAGCGCTCCTGACCTATACGGATCTGGCTGACGCCTTTCAGAACAATGAAGACGCCATGAACCAGGCTTGGAATGCCATGCTCTCCACGGAATTGAACGGGACTGCACCCAAGCGCTATAAAGATCTGATTTATTCCGGCTCGGCCTTGGGCCTCATGCTGGTCTCTGGTTTCCTGGTCGTGCTGCTCCGCCGTCGTTCAGCCTATAAGATGTACGAAGTCGAAGAGGAAAAACTTTACCGCGACGACGCTGGTGCGGCCGAAGAGTTTTCGTCTGTCACAGGACTGGCAACTGTTGTAGCCCAGGCCCCTGTTCAAGAGGAAACCCGTGACGTGACCGATGTCTGGAATCTGGCTGTGAGTCAGGTTTCAACGACGCTGCCGAAAGCCCGCAAAAAACGTGCAAAATCCGCAGTGGAAACAGCCTGGTGATCAACACCGGACGGGGCTTCCCGTCCGGCTTCTCTTAAGCCATTCTCACCGTTTTCCTCTACACTTTCCCATACCCTAATCCCTGGACTCCTGTTACAAAGAAAAGAGCTATACCCTGGGCAGTCTCTGCCGATGGCCCGTTCGCTGTGTAAAAATGATCCATACGAAAAATGAGCGGTTTGCTATACTGGTGGAATAGGTTTCGCTGGCGGGGACCTGGGGGATTTCTTGGGAGGTTGACGGAATGCTATTACAAGCGAACAGAGTTGGGCGGTATCTGCGGTATTCACTGTTGGCCGTCTTGCTGCTCTGTAGCTCAGGGCCTGCATCTGCCCTGACGTGTTCAGAGGTGAGGCAGCTCGTGCTTTTGTACTTCAAGATGCACTTTTCTTACAACTCCTTCACAGATGATATTTCCCGCCGGACTCTCGACAATTTCCTGAAGTCGTGGGATCCAGGGAAAATGTATTTCTATCAGTCTGATTTTGATGACTTCACCGGCAAATACGCCAACCGTCTCGATGATCTCATCGGTCGCGACATGAACTGCTCGGTGATCGATGAAATCATGAATAAGTATACCCAGAGATTCAACGAGCGCAGTCAGTTCGTGAATCGGGTGATCGACGAAAAGCATGATTTCACCATCGATGAATACTTAAATGTGGACCGTAAGAACATGGCCTATCCCAAGACCGTGGAAGAGGTCAACGAGCGCTGGCGCAAGCAGATCAAGTTCCAGCTTTTGAACTTGAAGATGAGCGTTGATACGGTCGAAAAAGCTCGCGAAAAGCTGAAAAAACGCTACGAGCTCCTGGTTAGGCGGCATAACGATTTGACCAAGGACAAGGTTTATGGGGTGTTCCTCAATGCCTTCTCCGCGGCGCTGGATCCCCACTCCAGTTATATGCCTGCCGAAGATTTGGAAGACTTCCGCATCCGCACCCGCCTGTCGCTGGAAGGGATCGGCGCCAGTCTGCGAAGTGAAGATGGCTTTACCATCGTAGCCAACCTTGTGAAAGGCGGGGCCGCTGAAAAAAGCGGCATGCTGAAGGTCAACGATAAGATCATTGCCGTCGGTCAGGAAAATGGCGAAGCCACGGACGTGATCGATATGGATCTTCAGGAAGTGGTCAAGAAAATTCGCGGGGCTCGCGGTACCGTCGTCAAGCTGACTGTTCTGCGGGAAGAATCGAATACCTCGAAAAAGGTAGTCGTGCCGATTGTTCGCGAAAAGATCCAGTTGGTCGAGCAGCAGGCGTCCTCCCATGTGGTGGGAGTGGATACCAGAGAAGGCGGCAAGACCAAACATCTGAAAGTGGGCGTGATTACGCTGCCGTCCTTCTATATCGACTTTGAAGGCCGACAAAAACGTCTGAAAAACTATCGTTCCTCGTCCAATGATACCAAGGAACAGCTCAAGGCTTTGAAGGATAAAGGTGTGGATGCTGTGATCCTCGACTTGCGCAGCAACGGCGGCGGTGGTCTGGATGAATCGATCAGCACAGCCGGTCTCTTCTTTGGCGCCGGTCCAGTCGTGCAGGTGAAAGCTTCGAACGGCGAAACGGAAACCTATTACGATCCTGATGAAAGCACCTGGTACGAAGGTCCGCTGGTGGTCATGATCAACCGTCATTCGGCATCCGCCTCGGAAATCTTTGCGGGCGCCATCCAGGATTATGGCCGCGGTCTGATCGTGGGCGACTCGCATACGTTTGGCAAAGGCACCGTGCAGAACCTGAACGATCTGGCTCAAAAGCTCGGTGCGGTGAAGGTTACTGTGAATCAGTTCTATCGCGCCTCGGGTGCTTCCACCCAGCTGAAGGGTGTGAATTCGGACCTGGTTCTGCCGAGTATCGTGGATGAGCTGGAAATCGGCGAAAAGTATTATGACTACGCTCTGCCTTACGAAGAGATCAAAACGGCCAAGTATTCCAAATTCAATCTGACGAAACCTTTTGTTCCTGAGCTGAAGCGTCGTTCGGATACGCGGATGGCCACCGATGGCGAGTTCAAGAAGGTCAAGGACGAGATCGAGAAGTTCAGAAAGAACAAGGAAGAACGTTCCCGCGTCTCGCTGAAAGAGAAAAAAGAGGACGACAAGAAAGACAAGAAAGAGGCCAAGGAAGAGGAACTGCTGAACGAGTCCACCGAGTTCTCACTCAAGGATGACGTTTATTTGCAAGAAACTCTGCGTGTGGCCGCGGACTATGTGCAGCTGCTTCGCAAGCAAAAGCTGGAAGGTCAACCGGCCTTGCCTGCCATGATTGCAGCGCAGACGACCAAGCCCGCTGGCAAAGGCGACAAGTCGGTGAGTGATAACAAGAACCCGCCCAAGCCTGAAAAGAAATAACAATCAACGATGAACACTTGGAACGGGGACGAAAGTCCCCGTTTTTCATTCCGCTCCGCGTGCCATTTTCTGATGCAGTTCATGGTAGCGTCCGCGCCTGGCCAACAGCTCATCATGAGATCCCACTTCCATCACCTCACCCTGCTCCAGAACCATGATCTGGTTACACTTCCGAATGGTGGAAAGACGGTGTGCGATCACTATCAATGTGCGTCCAGTAAAAATCCGCTCGATGGCCTGTTGAATCAGAGCCTCAGAGGCTGGATCCACCGACGACGTCGCTTCATCCAGAATCATGATACGAGGATTCTTGGCAATCGCGCGGGCAAAGGCCAGCAGCTGTCTTTGCCCTTGGGATAGGTTATCGCCCCCTTCCCGCACGATGAATTCATAACCTTGAGGCAGCTGTTCGATAAAGCGATCCGCACCCACGAAACGGGCGGCGGAGCGTATGCGTTCCATATCGGTTTGTTCTTCCCCCAAACCAATATTGAACGCCACCGTGCCCTGAAAAATCACAATATCCTGGGGTACGATGGCAATATGCCGCCTGAGTTCCTGCCCACTCATTGCATGCAGGTTCAGTCCATCCACCGTAATGGTTCCCTCATAGCCATCATAGAGCTTGCTGAGCAGCTTGATAATCGTGGATTTGCCGGAACCTGTCGCACCCACGATGGCCAAGGATTGACCCTGACGCAAACGGAACGAAACATCGCGCAATGTTTTTTGGTCCGCCAGGTACTGAAAGCTGACATTTTTGAATTCCACCGTGCCTTCCAATCCTGCGACCGGAGCATCACCTTGGACGAATTCGCGGGTTTCGAAGATTCCAAAAATCCGGTCGATCGCCGTAAAAGCACCTTGCAGCATGGCGATCTTGTTGCCCAACTGTTTCAAAGGATCAAACAGGTTCTGCACATACTGCACGAAAGCGATCATGACACCAGCACTCAGGACGGCGCTGCCATAGATTTCTGAAACCGCGAGCCAAAGGACGATCCCGATCGTAATCGAGGACACGCCGTCGAGCATGGCAAACAGCACGGCATCCGCGACCACGGATTTCATTTGGGCGTCGCGGTACTCAATGGTCAGCTTTTGAAACCTTTGATTGCTGTCCTTGTGGGCATTCAAAAGCTTGATCGTGCCGCTTCCATAGAGGCATTCCTGGGTGAAAGCATTCAACGCGGCGATTTTCACGCGGGCGAGCAGCATCGAGTGTTTGAGGGCACGGGAGAAGAGGACAATAATCATCACTGTAATCGGCAAAATGATCAGAGTGACCGAGGCCAGTTTCCAATCCAACAGAAAAAGTCCCACCAGAGCGCCCACAAGCACGGCAAGATCCACCACTGAACTCAATACACCCTGATTCAGCGATTCGTTCAGATTATCGAAGTCGCTTGTAGCCCGGGTGACAAGTGCCCCACTCATGGTGCGGTCATGAAAGCGTGCGGAGAGTCGCATGATGTGTTCGATCAGGCTCATGCGCATCGAGCGAACCATTCGAAAAACGGCGCGTGACGTCAAGATGGTTTGGCTGGCGCGGGTTGCGTACTCAACGAGGACAACAGCCAGGTAGGTGAGGGCACCCCAGGTGATGGCATCCAGATTGCCGGCCAACACGCCCTGATCCACGGTTCGTTTCAGAATAAAGGGGATGGCCATCTGGAGCAGTGATATCACCGGAATCAAAAAGCAGGCGACCAGGATTGTACCCTTCTGTTGGGACAGGAAGGGCCAAAGTTTTTTCAACTGTTTAAAATCCGAGCCGAGGTTTTTAAACTGATTCAGGGCTGGGTTCGTCATGAATTTCCTCTTGAAGCTCAGGGTGACGGCGCATGAGATCCTGGAAGCTGCCTTCATCGAGCAATTGGCCGTCTTTGAGCAGAAGCACTCGATCACAGAGATGGAGCACGGAGCTGCGGTGCGAACAGATCAACATGGTGCTGGCCCGCTTACGCAATTCCGTAATCAGGCGCGCCTCGGTAATATTATCGACCGCCGAGAGAACGTCATCGAGCAGCAGGACCGGCGCATGACGCAGAAACAGACGAGCCAAGGCCAGACGCTGCTTCTGACCACCGGAAAGGCGAATGCCCTTTTCCCCGATCTGCGTCTCCCAGCCTTCCACAAACGAGGCGATTTCCCGATCAATCTGCGCTGAGCGTGCGGCGGCATCGAGCTGTGCCTCCGTAGGTTTGGGTTCCATGCCGAAGCCGAGATTCTCGCGGATGCTCGCCGAAAAAAGATGCACCCTTTGCAGGCCGAAACCAATTTCGGTGCGCAGCTGTTCCGGCGGCAGTTGATTGATATCCACGCCTCGATAAAAAACGGTCCCGTCGGGGGGATTATAAATGCGGGTGAGGAGTTGAAAGAGCGTACTTTTTCCTGAACCCACCGGTCCACAGATGCCGACCATCTCACCGGACTTGACCTTCAGGGTTATGCCCTTGAGGACCGTCTGTGCGGTGTCTGGATACTGAAAACTCAGGTTGTGAAGCGACAGGATAGGCTCATCCGTGCTGGCTTTCGCGCGGGCTTCCGCAGGTCCTTCCTGAGGTTCCACAAACAAGGGTTCGAGTCGTTCCAGAGCGGTTTTCGAGCGTTGATAGATGGAAATAATGATGCCGATCGAGGTTAATGGAAAGGCCATATACGAGAGGTAAATGTTAAAGGCAAGAATATCCCCCACGGATAATTCACCACGAACCACCAGCCTGCCGCCCAGAAACAGCACAATCAGTTGAGCCAGTCCTGTCATGCTGCTGATCAAGGGAAAAAATAGAGTCCGCAGCAGTAGCACCTTCATATCGGAGTCAAAAACCTTTTGGTTTTCCGCCTCAATCAGGCGGTGAAAGCTGCGCTCCGCGGCATTGGATTGGATGACATGAATGTTGGTAAAACTTTCCATTACGCGATTGGTGAGGGTGCCGATGGCCTCCTGGTTTTTCTTGGTAAACTTCTGCAGCTGCGGCATCACGTAGCGGGTAATGACCAGCATAACCAGAATGGGCGACAGCGCAACCATAGTCAGCTGCGGATGAACGCTCAGCATTTTGTAGAGAGTGAAGACGGAAATGAATATGAGGTTCAGGACTTGCAGGACCGCGAAGGCATAAAAGATCCGGAGCTGACCCAGGTCATTCGATAGGCGCGAGATCAGATCACCCATTCCAAAGCGATCATAAAAAGTTTGGGGTAGCTGAAGGGCTCGGGCAAAGAGATAGGACTTGGACGTGGCTTCCAGCTTGCGCCCGGGCCAGAAGATGAGAATGCGGGAAAAGCTGCGCACAATAATCTGAGTCAAGCCGAGGCCGATGATGGCCAAAGCCACCCGCGTCAGGTGCCCATCATCGCTGCCTAACTGATTTTGCAAGGCATTGACGACTTCTTTGGCCAGCTGGGGAATTTCCAGAGAGATGATGTTGGTGATAGCCAGGAAAATCGTTCCACCCAGGTACCAGGGCCAAAGTTCAACGGCGAAGAGTCGAGTGAAGCGTCGAAGGCTGACACTGATCATGTCCTGACCTCAGATCCTGGAACAAAAAACTGCTCCTCCATGAGACGAATGCGAGCCATAAAGTCTGCCTCAGGCCAGCGCTGGAGTTCCGCCACCTGACCCTCACGCATCGTCGCGGCTCTGTTGCTCAGCTTGGCGGCATAAGCCGCCACATGCGTGCTGACAATCGTCAGCTGTCGACCGCGGCGTTCTTCCAAAAGATTTTCCAACGCCCGAATATGAAAGAGATCGAGGCCGGAAAACGGTTCGTCAAGAATCAGAAGATCCGGCTTATGCATCGACGCCAAAGCCAGGGCAATACGTTTTTGCATTCCATAGGAACAGGCGGCGAGTGGTTTATGCGCGAAGCTCGTGCAATCCCAGTATTCGAGAATACGGTCACGTGTCGCCGCCAGCGGCTGCATGCCATGCAATTTCATGGCATAGGTGATGATGTCGAAGCCACTCACCCACCGCGGCAGATCCAGATTCTGCGGCAGATATCCCATTCGTCTTTTCAAAGCAAAGGCATCGACCTTCATGGTTTCACCAAAGACCTGAATACGACCCTCGTCAGGCCGCAGGTGACCGGTGATCAGGTGAAAGAGAGTGGACTTGCCGGCTCCGTTTTTACCAAAGAGTGCAAGGCTGTCGCCTTCGTGCATCTGGAGATTCATGGGACCCAGACGGAACTGGCTCTGGGCAAAGGTTTTGCTCAGGGAGGCGATCTCAAGTGTCAGCATGCGGGGTTCTCCCTACGAACGATAAAAATTATCTTTCTGATAATTTTTGGCATAAGTGATGGCGATGGGGACCAGGAAGACGGAAAGGTAGTGGGCGTAAATCGCGGTTCCCAAAAACAGCCCAATCAAACCCGTGATCAGAATCTGCAGCAAGGGACGCTCCGGCGCCACCTGAAACATGACGGCCGGCGTGATGATGGGAAAGAGCGCTGCTATGGGCAGGAGTTTAAGCCACTCCGAGAGGGGAGCGCGGCCGGGAACGCCGGTGATCAGAGCGGTTACGAGCGAAAGCGCTGCAAGGCCAAGGCCGAGCATCCAGCAAATTTCCTGGTAAACTTTCACGAACTCTTCATGGGAACAACCGAGTTGCCGTTCAAACCAGACCGCGCGCATATCCTCTTCCAGTTGAAAGGCTACGGACCAGGACAGCAACGCACTGGCCAGCATGGTGGCGAGAACGGTCAGGAAGAGCGGCCAGCCGAAGCCATGCATCACCCCAATCAAAAGCTGCAGAACCAGACTCATCCCGAGACAGAGGCGGCAGAGGCGATTTCTTTGAACGATTTGAAACCAGCGCCAGCTCCGGAGTGTGCGCGAGCGACTTTCCTCGACATCGCGAAGGATGGGCTTCAAACTCTGGGTCCCCTGGCCTTCCTTTTTCGTCCGCATGATGGCAAAGGTTAAGCCGGCCAAAGCCAGACTTCCGCATTGCAGCGCCAGACTCGGGGCGAAAAAGCGCCAGAAAATTCCGTAGCTCACAAGGATCAGGATCAAAGCCTGGCCCAGGCGAAAGGCGTTGACCACCCACGGGTCTTCCCCGGATCTTTGAGCAAAATTCGCCCAACTAGGCTCGTCACGAAAGAGATTGGACAGACGGCCGCCGACCCAAAGTCCAAGGCCCAGCATCACAGCCGCCCGCAGCCTTATCGCAATCATTTCGCGTAGGCTGGTGGGGAGACCCTGCAGTTTATCCTGAAGAAAGTCATGGAACATATAGTAGAAAAGCCCGAGGAGAATTCCTGTACTGGCGATCACAACCAGTTCACGGCCCCAGTCATAGCGGATACGGGTGAAGCTTTGTTTATTGTGCTGGACGATAAGACTCAGAATTCTCTGCCATTTAGGCACTTGAGGCCCCCAAAAGCAAAACGCGGAATAGAGGGCAAAATAGCTCCCTAACCCGCGCTGTTTCGCAAGAACGGCCGCGTAGACCGCTCAGACGACTGAAATCCAGGAAAGATTACTTCTTCTTTCTGGCTTTCTTCTTTGCAGCTTTTTTCTTGGTAGCTTTTTTAGCTACTTTTTTCTTTCCGGCTGCTTTTTTCTTTCCGGCTTTCTTCTTGGTCGCTTTTCCAGCGGCCTTTTTCTTGGTAGCCTTTTTAGCTGCCTTCTTCTTGCCAGACTTCTTCTTCGTTACGGTCTTCTTAGCGGCTTTTTTCTTGCCAGCTTTTTTCTTCTTGCCGGAACGTTTCTTCTTGGTGGTCTTCGCTTCTTGTTGGCCTTCTTCGGCGTTCATGTTCTCTTCCAAGGTTCTCTCCTAAGAGTTGAGCTATCGCTTGACTGTGCTAGGTATAGTGTTACCGAAAAATAATTCGCATTTCAATCTTTATCGAAGAAAAAAAATTCTTTTTCACGATGTGCATTGATCGACCTGTGGAATTTTCTGGAGTGAGGTGGTCAGAGGTGGGTGATCAGAGAGTGGTGTGCGGCATGAGCCGCAACTGTTTCACTTGAGGCAGCCTGCGGAACGAAACATTTGTTCAAGATCGAACGTCGGATCGATGGAGCGGAGTCCGTAACGAGTCAGACCCTGCTTGCCAAAATCCGGTCTTTGCCACATGACCTCAAGGGCCACTATCTGATTGTGGGTTTTCAAGGTCAGCTGCGCACCGATGCTCAGCTGGACCTCCGTGAGGATCGACAAGCCGTCCTGGGAAAGGTCAATGGGACGACAGTGAAGGATCTTTTGCTCATGATCGAGCAAGGGTCCCGGGAGTAGTTTCGTGAGTACGCGACGAGGCGATCGCCTCTGTTCATCCAATGCCGGATCCCCCATATAGCTTTCCCCCATGTGTAAGCGGTGACTTAAATACACTATCGGCGACCACGCAAGGAACTTGAAAAAAGCCAATTCATTTTTTAATTTCATGCTGTTACAGCGAGCATTGCAGGGTGGTGGAAATCGGGAATTTTTGAAGTCTGGTACAATAAAATAAACAAGCGAAGGAAGATGATCATGCTCGCCTTATTCCCAGAGATTCTTCATATGGTCAACAGCGGCGATCTGGAAACTCTGGCGTGTTTGGTTCGAAAATATTTCGCGGATAAGCAGATCTATAGTCCACGCCTACGGGTGGAACCCTTATTGATCAATGCCGGATTGGAATTATCACGGGATGATATCGGGGATGCTGCGCGACTCTTTGCAGCTGATCACCGTGGGGCCTGGCATGCATCACTGATCCTTTCACCCAGTCTTCGTGATCCCGGTGAAGTGAACTTTACCTTGGCGCACCTCTTCGGGCATTTCCTGTGTGAAATCCAGCCGCTTATGGCCAAGGGTGAACTGAAAACACATGAAGTGCGGGAGCGCAGCGGCGCGCTTGGTCGTTTTCTCAAAAAGCCATCAGGCACACCTGAAGAGTTGCAAGCGGATGCTTTTGCAAATGCCCTCTTGATGCCGCGTGGAATGGTAAAGAAAGCTTATGCAACCCTGGGAACCGCTCGTGACACGGCCGCGTTTTTTAACGTTCGTCCGGAATTGATGGAGCAGCGTCTTGCCCAGCTTGAGCTCGTCGCGACTCAGACTGAAGCTGCACAGACGCCAGCAGCGGAGCCCGCGGCGAAGCCCGCACCAAAGCCTACACCGAAGCCCCAGCAAAGCAGTCTGGAAAAAGCGCAGAAATCGGTGGCGGCTTCCCACTATCGGCGCGAAGAGGAATCGGCCGCGAAACCAGCGACGCCGAAATCCAGCGAAGGACTCAGTCGACTCCGCGCCATCGCACGAAAAATCGATAAATCGGTTGATCCTTAAAATCCCACCAATCCGAGCTTTTTTGCTGACATTACGACTGAGTCTCGCCTATAAATCCTAGGCACAGGAGGTTCTCGCCAAGGGGGTTAGGCAGTATGGCCAGGGACGATAATGCGTTGTGGCAGGCAGGGCGCGAGCGTTTGCATGCCAGCCACATGTGGAAATTCAAGAGCCGTGTGGAAGCCCAAACGGGTGTCTCCTTCTCCAATTATCATGAGTTGCATCAATGGTCGATTGATCACCCTTCGACGTTCTGGGGCGCTGCTGCCGACTATCTGGGGATCATCTGGGATCAGCCTGCATCCAAGGTGTTCCAGGCGCCACCCGCTGGAAAAATGCGAGGCGGTCAGTGGTTTCCCGATGGTCGGTTGAGTTTTGCTCGAAATCTGTTAGCTCATCAGGATGGAAATCCGGCCAAGATCATATCTATAATAGAAGGTCTGCGGGACCCCGTCGTTCTTTCAAGTGAGGACCTGAAAACCCAGGTGGCTCAATGCACAGCTGCCTTGGAGAAGGTTGGGGTAAAGTCCGGTGATCGTGTCGCTGGAATCTGTCCGAACACCAGCGAAGCCATCGTTGCCATGCTGGCAACCAGTGCGCTCGGAGCCATCTGGTCATCCTGTTCCCCTGACTTCGGCAGTGAAGGAATCCTGGACCGCTTCACCCAGATCGAGCCTACGGTACTGTTCGCCACTCGCGCCTACTCTTACAGCGATAAATTCATCGATTGTGCGGACACAGCGCTGAATGTAAGCCGGCAGCTTCCCACGGTGAAGTCCTGCATCATGATCGATCCCTTGAGTGTGGGAGAGCACCCGGCGCCCTTTGTATCCTGGCAAAATTTTCTGGCTCAGGTGGAACCCCAAGAGGCTCTCGCCGCATTTGAACCGGTCGCCACCCCATTTGATCATCCTCTGTTTATTCTTTTCTCCTCTGGCACCACCGGCAAACCCAAGTGCATCGTGCATTCCGTGGGGGGAACCCTGCTTCAGCATAAAAAAGAACTGATGCTGCACACCGATTTGGGGCCGGCGAAGCGCCTGCTTTATTTCACGACATGTGGCTGGATGATGTGGAATTGGATGGTGTCAGCTTTAGCGACCGGAGCCGATCTGGTCCTTTTTGAAGGCTCCATCAATCGACAGAATTTTGGAGTGCTCTGGCAGGCCGTGGCCGATCATGGCGTCACCTGTTTCGGCACCAGCCCCAAATTTCTTGCATCCTGCATGAAAGCCGGGCTTGAACCGGGTTCCACGCTGCGCCTGGAGCGCCTGGAAACCATGCTATCCACGGGTTCACCGCTGATGCCCGAACATTTTCAATGGGTCTACCAGGCCGTGAAATCGGACCTTCATCTGGCGTCCATCAGTGGTGGAACCGATATTGTTTCCTGTTTCATGCTGGGCAATCCCTGGCTGCCTGTTTACATGGGCGAGATTCAAGGGCCTGGTCTCGGCATGGCCGTCGATTGCTGGGATGAAGACGGTCATCCGCTCCGGCAGCAACGCGGGGAATTGGTCTGCACCAAGCCTTTCCCGGTGATGCCCATCGGTTTCTGGCGGGAGGATGGGACCAGGTATCAGGACGCGTACTTCAACTTTTATCCCCATGTGGAAGTGTGGCGACACGGTGATTTTATCGAAATCACCGAACACGGCGGGATTACCGTTTATGGTCGCTCCGACGCGACATTGAATCCGGGTGGTGTTCGCATTGGAACGGCCGAAATCTATCGCCAGGTGGAACAGTTCCCCGAAGTTCAGGATTCTCTGGCCGTTTCGCGACAAAGAGACGGCGATGCGGAGATGGTCCTCTTTGTAAAATTAAAAGAAGGTCTGCAGCTCCAGGATGAGCTGGTGCGGAACATCAAGCAGGAGCTACGACAAAAGCTTTCGCCAAGGCATGTGCCCGCCGCCATCCATCAGGTCCATGATATTCCCTATACCCGGAGTGGGAAAAAACTCGAACTGGCGGTGACCCGAATTCTGCATCGGGAGGCACTCGATAATGTGTCGGCGATTGTCAATCCAGAGTGTTTGCAGGAATACGAGCGCTGGCGTTAGGCGGCACCGAGGTTCTTGAGTCGACGTTTGGCCTTGTCAAATTCGGGATTATGAGTCAGAACCTGCTGATAGTAAAAACGGGCGGCTTCGAGATCGCCTAGTTTTTCCTTGGCATATCCCAAATTAAAGATGATCCGAAAATCATTCGGCCGCATTCTGAGTGCGGCCATGTATTTTTCAATACCCTCAGGGTATTTCTCCAGCTTGACATAGGCCAGGCCCAAAGAGTTCAAGACGCTCACGTCTTTTTCATCGAAATCCAGGGCTTTTTCGAAGTTCTTCATGGCCGAATCATAGTCATCCTGAATCAAATAAAGCCGGCCGAGACCCTTATAGGCCTGGGCCAATTTTGGGGACAGGCGAATGGTCTTTTTAAAGAAGAGTTCCGACTTGGGCAGGTCTTCTTCTTCCAAAAATGCCTTGGCCAGGATCAGGGTATATTTGGGATTTTCCGGGCTGATTTTATGGGCTTTCTCGGCCATCTCGATCAGTTCGCGCGCGGGTCCGCGGATCAAATAGAGTTCCACCAGATGGCGAATGGCGTCGACGTAATCGGGATTGGCATGGTGCGCCTGCTTCAAAAGCATGATGGCCCGGGCTGAATCGTTGCGTAATTCAGCGATCTGAGCCAGTCCACAGAGCGCGCGAGCGGATTGAGGATTGGCCTGCCTGGCCTGTTCAAAGAGGAGTTCGCCGCGATCGATTTCATTGAGCCGCACCAATTCCAGGGCTTCATCAATGGTCTTATTGATGAGATTGGGGGCACGCTTGACCCGCAGGACGCTCATCACACTGTCACGAAATTCCTCGAAACTGAAAGGTTTCAGGAGGTAGCCGTCGATCCCGACCTCACTGGCCAAGATGATGTCTTTCTTGAGGTTTTCCACAGAAAGTAGCAAAAAGGGAGTCTGCTGATGACGGGGATTTTCTTTAATTTCCCGGCAGAACTGGATGCCATTCATGTCCTTCAGGCTCCATTCGCAGATGAAAAGCCCGACGTCCATCGTCAGAAGGCTGATTTTGGCATCGCGAACCGTGGACACGAATTTGTAGTTGGTAATCTTCAGATTACTGAGAAAGCCTTTCATAGAGTTTTTATAGTTCAGGGTCGGCTCTATGATAAGAACGCTTTGATTCCCGAGGAAATTGCGGGCCCCAAACCCGGATTTCATGACTTTTCTCCCTGAAGGACCAGCTTAGGTTTCGGCGTTTATCAGGAAAAATTGAGTCGATCACCCTGAGGAACCCTAGGGGTGGGGGCTCCAGTTGTAAAAAAACGCCTTATTTTGCCCAAAACAGTTGCCTCTATCCAATGTTCTTTGGTATTGCATCTTCTCTGTTTCGCAGCAGATGCTATCAATGAAGCTTGATTTTCACTGCTGGCTTAACGTAATTTATAGGGTATGCACCCATCGCACTTTCATACTTTTTAGGAGGTCGAGTTTTTATGGCGAAGAAGAAGGCCGGAACAAAAAAAGCAGCTGGCAAGAAAACTGTTAAAAAAGCAGGCGGAACCAAGGTTAAAGCTGAAAAGAAAAAAGAGCCACGGGTCGTCCCCACTGGCCCAAAAAATTTCGATAAAGTCAGCAAAACCCGCACCAAGAGCCAGGTTTTGGCTTCCATTTCTGACAACACCGGCCTGTCCAAAAAGGAAGTCAGCTCCCTGTTTGAAACTCTGGGCGAGCTGATCGGCCATGACTTGAAAAAAGGCCCAGGAACCTTCACCGTTCCTGGTCTGATGAAAGTTACCGTGGTTCGTAAACCCGCCACCAAAGCTCGCAAAGGCACCAATCCCTTCACTGGTGAAGAGATGACCTTCAAAGCCAAGCCAGCACGCAACGTGGTCAAAGTTCGCGCTCTGAAAGCTCTGAAAGATATGGTCTGAGTGTTGGGACTCCGTGGGGCTTGACCAAAGTTCCGCGTAGGAGTCTTAAAGAAAAGCGGCTTTTTAGCCGCTTTTTTGTTTTTCCCTGAGCAGTTCGGCCACTGTTATGTGCCGTTCCGCATGCAGCCAGTCGGCAGCCACTTCTGCCACCGGTTCCAGGACGAAGAGTCTGTTCTGCATCTCCGGATGGGGGATGGTCAGCGTCGAAGTTTTGACGCTTGGATACCGCCCACGCGCATCCTTCCACAAAATGATATCGAGATCGATCGTGCGATTGCCCCAGCGAAGCTCGCGGGTGCGGCCCAGGCTTTGCTCAATCTGGAGGAGGTGCGTGAGGAGGGCTGCGGGGGTCAGTTCGCTGGCAATGACCAGCGCGCCATTCAAAAAAGGACGGTCCGCCGCGCCCATCGCTTCCGTCTCCAGTAGCCTTGACTGGCGCTGGATAGGGCCGCAACTTGTGCGGATAGCTTCGATGGCCTGACCTATGTAATACTCTCGATCACCGAGATTGGCCCCCAAGGCCAACACATATTCCTGCATAAAACGGCAGTCTCCGCGGGCTTGTGGCTGGTGGGGATCATAGTCGAGGCAAAGCGCGAAGGCAAAAGAAATGGCATCGCACGAACTGAGTTCCTTGGATGAAATTGAGAACAGCTATGAAGGATTTTTATTCGATGCCTATGGCGTTCTGCTCGATGGATCGGGTCTGATTCCAGCCGCGGCTCAGGTGTGGCATGACCTGCGTAAACGCGGCAAATCCTGCTGGATTTTGACCAATGGCAGCTCACGAACACCCGAACAGGCAACCGAAGCGTATCGGGCCATGGGACTTGATGTGACTCTGGATGAGGTCATCACGTCCGGTTCCCTTCTGCCTCGTTATTTCGAAGAGCAAGGCTTGCGTGGGCAGCTGACCTGCGTCCTCGGCACATCCGCGACGCATGAACTGGTGCGAAAAGCCGGAGGCATTCCCTGTGGAGCCCTCGAGCATCATGATTATGCCGTGGTCATCATAGCCAATCAAACCGAATACCCGCTGCTCGAAACCTTGGATGCGGTGCTGACTCATGTCTGTCTTCGAGTTGAGGCCGGACGACCTTGTTACCTCATTCTGACCAATCCGGATCTGATTTATCCCAAATCCGGACAGAGTTATGGATTTACGGCAGGATCCCTGGCGCTGTTACTTGAAGCCGGTTTGAAACTGCGACTGGGCCAGGATGCACCGATTTTTGCCAAACTCGGCAAGCCTTTTGCACCGATTTTTGCCGAGGCGGAACGCAGAGCCGGTCATAAAAAACTGCTGATGATCGGTGACCAATTGGAAACGGATATACTCGGAGCGAAAAATTACGGGATTGATGCGCTGCTCGTAGGCACCGGACTGACCCGATTGGGGCATGGGTTGGAATTCAACCCCGAACCCCGTTACATTTTGCGGCACTGGAGGGTCTGATTGTGTTGATTATTACCCTGGGCGATCCCCTGAGTGTCGCGGTGGAATGCCTGGTGCGGGAAAAAAACCTCTGGGCCGATGATCCGACCCGTATTGTGGTGGTGGTTGGCGCGCGCACCCAATGGTTGCAGCAGTCTTCTGTCCCCTTCAGGTTCAAGGAAATCAAACAGTGGGCGGCGATCTCGGGGCCGGGCCTGTATTTTTTCGATAGCAGTCCCGATTGTCCGGCTGTGGATCCCAGGCAATTGACGGATGAGCAGCGTGGGCAGGTAGCTTTTGCAGCGCTTTCTGCGCTACGTTCCCTGCCGCCGGATCAAAAATCACTCGCGATCATGACCAGTCCCATCGATAAATCCTGCTGCGCCAAAGCTGGATTTCGCTTCCCAGGCCAGACCGAATTTTTTGAAGACCTGTGGGGCGCGCAGGGCATCATGATTCTGGCGGGAAGCAAGTTGCGGGTCGCGCTGGCCACCAATCATCTGGCATTGCGTGATGTGCCGGCGGCGATCCGATCGGATTTGATCGTGCAAAAAGCCCGTCTTTTGCAGGGTTCTTTGCAACGTATTTTTGGTCTGCAAAAACCTCGGCTGGCGGTGGCCGGACTCAATCCGCATTGTGGGGACGGCGGGCTCTTTGGCGACGAAGATACGCGTATTCTGGTCCCTGCGGTTGAGGAAGCCAAACGATTGGGGCTTGACATCGTGGGTCCTTTACCGGCCGATACGATATTTTTTAGGGCTTATTCCGGCGCCTTTGATGGGGTTCTGGCCATGTATCATGACCAGGGCCTGGGGCCGCTCAAATCCCTGCATTTTTATGATGCCATCAACGTCACCGGGGGTCTTGCGCATTTGCGCCTGTCCCCGGATCATGGTCCGGCCGCCGAACTTTATGGCCGCAATGAAGCGCGTTCAGACAGTTTCCGTTTGGCTTTGCAGCAGGCTCGTCACTATCTAGGGTGGTAAAAGCTATGGAACGCAGCACAATTGAAATTCGTGGCGCCTTTGAGCATAACCTGAAGCATTTGGATCTGAACATTCCGCGCGGGCGGATCACGGTCATTACCGGGGTGAGCGGATCAGGAAAAAGTTCGCTGGCCTTTGATACGATTCTGGCCGAAGCCAATCGACGTTTTTTTTACACTCTGTCCCACTATTCCCGGCAATTTCTGGATCTCGGTTCGAGGCCGGCTCTGCGCTCGGCCAGTGGATTATCACCCGCGATTGCCCTGGCGCAAAATGAAACGCAGCCATCTGTGCGAGCCACGGTGGCAAGCCTTACCGATATTGGTGAACTGCTGGGCATTCTTTTCTCGCGTTTTGCCGAAAAACGCTGTCCCAAACACGATCTGCCGACAGAATCCCGCAGCATCGAAGATCTGGTTGGCCATGCCCGCGCTCAGCTGTTTGGTAAAACAGTCGCTGTCCTGGTCTGTGTTGCTGATCAGAAAAAAGGCCAGTTCCGCAAGGTCCTGGAGGACTATCAGAAAAAAGGCTATGCCCGCGCCTATATCGACGGTGATCTCGTGACGCTCGAACCCATCCCGGTTCTGGCCAAAGAGGAAAAGCACGATATCGATATCGTCATCGATGTCACCAAGGTGGAACCGAGTCGCGAGGCTCGTCTGCGACGATCCTTGGAGACGGCGCTGACCCTGGGTGAAGGCACCGCAGTCCTGTGTCAGGCTGATGCCAAAGGTGTGCTTGATAAAAAAACAAGGCAGCATCTGTCACTGCATGCCGGCTGTCCTGTGTGCTCCTTTAGCTGGCCGAAACTGGATTCCCGGCATTTTTCACCCAACTCGCTGGGTCGCTGTGCATCCTGTGAGGGACGGGGCTTGCAAAAGGATGATGATGAGCTGGACACCAGCAGTGATTTTTTTGAACCGGATCCTTGCCGGACCTGCGGTGGAACCGGACTGCTGGTTGACCTTAAGGCGATTTTATTTCGGGGTCGTTCGATTCATCGGGCCTATCAAAGTTCGATAGCCGAACTTGAAAGCTTTTTCCATGACGCCCTCGTCAGTCTTCCCCCGGATACAGCCGCCCAAAAACTGGTTCTGGAGCAGCTGGTCCAGCACCTGCGCCGACTCAAAAATCTTGGTCTTGAATACCTGGGCCTTGGCCGGCGTATTCTTTCGCTTTCCAACGGCGAGGCGCAGAGGCTTCGTCTCAGCAGCATCCTGAGCGAACAGCTGCGCGGCGTGCTGTATGTCCTGGATGAACCCAGTCAGGGCCTTCATTCCAGTGAAATCGAACGCATCAACGAAGCCCTGCGGCGCCTGCGTGATCAGGGCAATACGGTTCTGGTGGTGGATCATGATCCGCATATCATGCAGGCCAGTGATTGGATCATTGATCTTGGACCTGATGGGGGTCGTCAGGGTGGGCATCTGCTCGCACAGTTTGCGCCGAAGGATGCGGCACTCTATAAGAATGAATCGCTCACCGCCCGTTATCTGGCGGGACAGAAGGAGGCTCCGGTTCAGAAGTCGAGCAAGCGCCGCAGCTTCGATCATTACATTACGCTGCATGAACCCCAGCTCTATAATCTTCGGATCAAAAAAGCCCGGTTTCCCATGCAGGCCATGACGGTGGTGACAGGCGTCAGCGGTGCCGGGAAAAGCAGCCTCGTCTTGAAAACCCTGTATCGCAATATCGAGCAGATCCTGCGGGAAGGCCCTCGCAAAGCGCCGATTGCTGTCAGTCGGATCGAAGGTGCCGATGCGGTGACGGCCTGTACTCTGATATCACGCAAGCCGATTGCGAAATCATCAGTCAGCATGCCTGCAACCTGGCTCGACATCTTCACCGAATTGCGTCAGCTCTTTGCCAGCGTTCCGGAAGCCCAAATCATGGGTCTGGATGCCGGATCCTTTTCCCTTTCGCATGAAGAGGGACGCTGCCCGGAATGCAAGGGC
Source organism: Oligoflexus sp. (assembly GCF_035638955.1). GTDB lineage: Bacteria > Bdellovibrionota_B > Oligoflexia > Oligoflexales > Oligoflexaceae > Oligoflexus. The sequence continues at coordinate 48,537 of NZ_DASQYZ010000083.1, forward strand.
CGAGGCAAGCTGATCCTGACCATGAAATTTCTCTCGGATGCCGAGGTGCCTTGTCCCATCTGTGCCGGCAAGCGTTATAAGCCCCAGGTTTTGGAGGTGCGGTACGGAGGCTTGAATCTGTCGGAAGTTCTGGAACTGTCGATCGCCGAGGCGGTGGAAATGTTTCAAACCCATCGCCTGATTCAAAGGCGCCTTTTACCAGCCGTTCAACTGGGCCTTGGCTATTTGAAGCTGGGTCAGCCCACCTCCAGCTTGTCGGGTGGTGAATCCCAGCGTTTGAAACTCGTCCCTTATCTGGCGAAAAAAACAGTGCCCGGAACGGTGCTGCTCATGGACGAACCCACTGCCGGTTTGCATTTCCGTGATGTAGCTTTGCTGTTGGATCAGCTGCAATCTCTGGTGGCACAGGGTGCAACTCTGGTTATCGTTGAGCACGACCAACAGGTGATCCAGGCGGCAGACTGGGTTATGGAGCTGGGGCCGGGTTCTGGCGACGCTGGAGGGCTACTCCTTTATGAGGGTCCTCCCAAGTAGATGAAACAATTGAATAAAAAAACTGTTGCCATGTCGATATTGCTGTGTCATAAAGCTGGTCACTTAGACGGATTTATCCAGCAAGGGGTTCTTCATGAAACATGTGATCATGGCAACAGCATTGATTCCAGCCTGTTTTATCCTCGCTTGCGGCACAAAGAAAACCGAGAAAAACGTGCCTGTGGTTATTGAAAACCAGAGTTCTGATTCCACAGCCCAAACTCAAATCGATACCAATCTCCAATGCAATATTGATGGCGTCAACCAAAGCCAGGAATGCCAGACCGCAAATCTCGCTGTGGGCCAGATCGTGGTTATACAGCAAAATTCGTGGTTGAATCCGCGTTTTGATGACAATGGCATTGTGCAGAACCACGACGGGATATGCCTGGAAAAATTTACGGCAGGTGGCATGAATGATGTGTCCCTGGCTTCCTGGGATATGAACTTGGCATCGATGCATCTGCAAGACCAGGCCGCCCGCTGCCGCATGCAGATCCGGGTCGCCTATAAAAAGGGTTACGCCTTTGCCATCCGCCGGGTCGAAGTTCCGCTCATGGGTCAAATTCCTGTTGATTCCCAGGCAGTTTTTGATGGATCCTATGGCATCCAAGATAAAAATCCTTTGGTCATCCAGAAGACTCTGGAGACTCGTTATTCGGACAAGCCCCTGCGTTTGGATCACACCGTCGCGGATCAGAACATCGTATGGTCCAGCTGCAGTGGTCAGAGCGAATTGCGGATCGATACCGCATTGTCCTTGAATTCCAGTGGGTCCGGCTCCCATGGGGACCTGCGCATCGAGGGCAGTAGCCCCTATCGTTTTGAAGTCTTATGGGCCAAGTGCCTGTAATGAATATCTCTGAGTCATACTCCTTGTGATTGGGCGGCGATCTCCGGATCGCCGCTTTTTTCTTTGATATTCCTTTCTTAAAAGTAAGTGTCAGAGCCTCAGACAGCTGCCCTTATTTTCTGGCACGCAATCGGAAAGTTAAACTATGGATTCAGGGACTTGGGTCTGGCCTTCGGCTTGCAACAGATAACGGGAGATGTTCTCCTTCTGTTGCGGAGTTGTTATGCTTCTGAATGCTGCTTCCACATCGATGTTCCGAATCCTGGCCCTAAGCCTAGTATTTTCAGCTGCTGGTGGCATTTTTCTCGCCAAGCAGTCCATGGATCAGCGCGAGCATTTTGCGAAAGAACTGCGCTCGGTCACGGTTGTGCCGCCTTCGACCAAACCAGCGATGACTCAAGAAAGCATTGATATCGCCATGGAACTCTTTGAAATCAAGGTGCCGGTCAACGCCAATGCACCCCGTTTGGATATGACTTTGGAAGACCGCGGCCTGACAACCTTGAACGGTTGGGGCAGCAAACTCGATGTGACAGTCGGACCCGCAGCATTCACCAGCTGGGCTCTTTTGGGTTCAACTCTGGCCCATGAACTTGAAGTTCATTGTCGGCAGAATTTTGCCGTGATTCGCATGAAGGATTTGATGGGTTTGGATGGCACTCTGCAGGCGGAGCGCGAAGCCTATTTGCATGAGCTGGCGAATTCCGAGCGTTTTCATCTGAAAACAGCGGATCAACTGAATATCAAAGCCACGATGGATTATTATTATCCAGCAGCGACCCAGGCGGAAGACCGCCTGAGCGCCAAGAAGTAATCAGTAACGTATCATGCTGGGCTCGACCTGCGTCGCCCAGCTTTCCACGCCCCCTTGCAGGGATTTGACCCGCCTTAAACCCGCTTCCTGCAGATAGAAAGCGGCCGACAAAGAACGCACCCCGTGGTGACAGATGGTGACAACCGTCAGCTCCTTCAAGCCTTCAAAAATTCTAGCCAGATCCATACGAGCCATCAATTGTGAGCCCGGTACGCGGCAGATTTCAAATTCCCAGGGTTCCCGTACATCCAAAAGAAAAATCCGTTCCGGGTTTTTTTGCAGAAGGTCCTTCAGGGATATGGCGCTGATTTCAATCTCATCGGCTATCGTGGCTATCTGTTCCAATCTTTTTACGACTCCTTCCAGAGGCATGCGGGCGCGATCGGCAAGGTCAGCGATCGTCCAGTGATGTACGTCTTCGGTTGTCTTGTCCTGTCTTGAGCCAGACTGCCAGCAAAGCACAGCAAAAGCCTCTTCGATCACCATCGGGAGATGTGGGATGTTCAGGGCGGCCAATGGCAAATCTTTGCTCAGTCTCAATTTGGCTCATAACCTCGCTTATACTCGAGGTAATACTGAACTGAACGATCCAGATCGGCAAGTTCTTTATCAGTTAATGGCCGAGCTTCGCGCGCAGGATTGCCTTTAATCAAGGTGCCGGGATTGTATTTTTTTCCCGGAGGCACAAGTGATCCAGCAGCGACCACGCAACGCTCGGGAATTGTTACATCGTCCATCACCGTTGCGCCCATGCCGATCAAGCAGTGATTGCCGATCCGACATCCATGCAGCACCGCGCCGTGGCCCACCGTGACATCATCCCCGACGAATGTAGGGAAATAGGTGTTGGTGACGTGAATCACCGTTCCATCCTGAATGTTGGTGCGCTTGCCAATCCGGATGTAATTGCAGTCACCGCGAATGACGACGTTGAACCAGATGCTGCTGTCCTCGCCGATTTCTGTATCGCCGATAATGTGAGCACCGCTGGCAACAAATACGCCCTTGCCGAGAGTCGGCAGTTTGCCCTTATAAGGCAGAAGGGTGGATCCTGGCATGAGATACATTGATCACTCCTTAAAAGCCTGCCCCAGATTTTGAATCAAATCCTCGGGTCCAAGCCCATCTCTTCCCCACTGCAATACCGCTTTTTGGGCTGCCTTGGCCACTGCTCTTTGGGCTTCGTTGCCAACCAGGGGCGCACTGCGTCCGGCGCAACCGAAGGCCGCCGCCACTCCTGCCAGAACATCACCGCTTCCTGCTTTGCCCAGGGCACGTGAACCATCGGTATTCAGCAGAAAACGCCTGCCGTTCTGTGATGCCATTGTAAAGGGTGTGGCACTTTTATAGAAAACACTGACACCAAACGTCTCGCAGAATGTCCAGGCCTGAGTCAGTGATTCCAAATTTTTCAAGTCGCTGTGGGAGCTATCGATGGCTCGCCACTCGCCAGGGTGTGGGGTCAGGAGCGTGCGATCGGAATCAAAGATGAGACCTCGAGCCATTGTGCTCCAATTTTTCAAGGCGCCTGCATCAAAGACCAGAAAAAGTCCTGAATTCTGCTGCTCGGTTTGCAAGGCCTTAAGGAGTTCAGGCGTCAAAGGATTCTGCATGGTTCCTGGGCCGATGACCAGCGCCTTGACCCGACGTTCGCGAAGAAAGGGCAGCAGTTTTTGAGGATCGGCACCGCAGTCTTCATAGGTCAAGAAACGTGGCAAAGCAGGTCGATCGCGGGCATCCAGAAGAGCAACACTGACCCAGCCGGCGCCGGCTCGCATGGCTGCTTCGGCAGCAAGAAGAGGGGCTCCCAGTTTTCCCTGGCTGCCGCCGATGATCAGCAGGTGCCCACGGGTAAATTTGTGGGCATCCGCAGGCAGATCATGCCAGGGCGAAACGCGAGGCAGAACAGCTGTATCGTGATCCAGATGAAAGCCTTGCTGCTTCAAACAGCTCTGAATGGCCTCGGGATGGAACGGTAAAGGCATGATGCGCAGTTCACCGCAGAAGGACCGTGCGGGTTCCAGAACGTGTAAAAGTTTGGCAGATCCGAACGTGATCGTGTGCGTGGCAGGCAAGAGAACTTCATCCGGCTGCCAGACATCTGCCAGCATACCTGATGGTAAATCGATAGCCAGGACCCGCTCCGCTTTCAGGGCCCTAAGATCGATCAGGCACTGACGCACCAAACCTGGGCGCAACAGCTGTTTGGGGCCAAGGCCCACAAGGCCATCGATGATCAAAGTGGATGATGGGAACGATGAAAAATCGTGAGCATCACGATAGGGAAGGCAGGGTGTGCCGAGCTTTTCATAACGCAGGCGTTGGGTTTGGCGATCGGGTGTTTCCTGAGTGTCTGCCGCCCTGACATCAAAAACCGCAGGCGCAAAACCCGCTTCTTTCAAATATCGGGCTGCGACCAAAGCGTCACCGCCGTTGTTTCCCGCACCCGCCACCACGAGGATGGAGAGTCCAGGTTTCCAAATTTCCATGGCCAGTCGCGCAACGCCAAGCCCCGCCTCTTCCATCAGGTCGAGCGAGGGGACACCATGCAGCGTCGTCGTGAGATGATCGATGTCTCGAGCGACCTGGCCAGCCCAGATCACGGATTAGTTTCCGCTAACCTGGCCACCGGCTTTTTGGATGACCTTGACGATTTTATCGGTGACTTCACCCTTGAGCGGCCGATGCGTCAGGGCAATTTTTTCCTTGGTCAGGGCGAAATGGCAACCTTTGGGGGTTTGATCGCATTTGAAGGTCAGAGTGGAGGTGCCCAGTTTGGAAATGGTGACGATCATGTCATTGCCACTCATACCGAATTGGACCATATTGCCCAGCTGGCGGCCGCCCATGGCGTCTTCCAGTTTTTTTATGACAGATTGAGGATCGCTATCGGAGAACTGGATCTGCATGAAGATTTCCTTATCACACCAGGATTACCATTCGCTGGCATAAGCTTCCCGGCAAAGGTCATGGAGAAGCTGTTTCACAATCATTTCATCTGTCATAATAGATTTTTGATCCATGATCCAGGAGATTCCTCCAAACGGGTCGCAGTGGGGATCGAATCGATGGAGAAGCTCATTGCTCTGCTGAAAACCCTGCAGTCGCGACAGATGGATTTCAAGACTCAGGTCAGTTTGCATGAGCTGCAGCTGCAGGCGACCCAGGACAAGCACAAAGCCAGCCATGGTTTCCCGGCCTTTGGCATAAACCGGAAAAAGACTCAGCTTTTTATCCTTGCGGCTATTGTCATTGAAGATCGCCACCGCTTCCTTGGTGTTCTGAAACAGCTGCGTGACCGTTTTCTGCAAGGTCGCCCGACTATGTTCATGGGCAGCCGCCGGGTTGCCGAGTTTCCACGCACCACCCTCAAGGCTCGCTTGGGCAAGGATCTTGACCCATTGACGATCCATGACCCACCTCCTTAAAATTTTTTAGAAACCTGTGTGGATATTGATATGCAATGAAAGTGTCGAGACCACAGTTGGGAAAATCGCGCGTTGGGCCGCTATGGTATTTTCATTGCTGGGACTGAGTCCGGTCGTGCTGCGATCCATGACCGAGGCTTCCAAACCGATATCAACCGCTTTCACCAACGTGACGTCCGAACGGAATCGGGCGCCAAACGTATTGTGATTGAATTCGATTACCGAAACCTCGCCAAGGTCGTGAAACCTTTGACCCTCAGTGATTTCAAAGAATGCTCCAATGGCAGCGCGGAATCCCTGATCATGGCCATAACCGATTTCCGAAAGAATCCGGCCTTGCCAATCGGGTCCATTGACGCGATCCACGTTGTAGGCGTATTCCGAAAGTTCGCCCTGCAGACCGAAGCGAATGCGATTCATGGCGACATATTCGATGCGCCCGACCTGTCGAGCATTCGAAAAGAGAAAATCGCCATCATAGATGTAACCATGGAAATCTGTTTTCAGCAGAGTCTCCAGGTTGTTATTTTTCTGGGCCAGGAAAATCCCAACCTGCGGGATGCCGGCGCCTTGCGGTTCATCCGCACCACCGGGCACGAGCCCACGGCCGCCAAGGTTCAACCCGAGACTGGTTCCTGTGGCGATGGACCATTCCACGGCCGCACCCACCCCAACGCAGAACAGGCCTCGCGGCTTATTTTTTTGTAGAAGAAAGCGTTCCTGCTCGGTGCGTGCATCGGGAAGGACGAGGACTTCGTCGGTCCCACCTTCAATACCAAGTACGGATATATCAGCTTGAAAGATCCAATGGGGAGCCTTCTGTGCCGACGCATTGCGCTCAGCGCCTAAATCCAGCTGCAGGGTTCCGCTCTTGATCTGATGCTCGCTGCTCTGATTATCCACGCGCTGACGGGTCTGCGTGCTGGCTCGTGGAATGAACTGGACCTGACGCTTCGCCGACAGAAAACGGAAGGGCTTGGGTGGCTCTGCGGCTTCTGCAGTCCCAGCACCATTGGGTCGATTCGTGGCAGGTGGCACAGTGTTCTGCAGCTCCTGCTTTTGCTGCTGGATCAGCAGCTTTTCCGCTTCCTTTTGATAAAGCTTTTGCGACTTCAAAAGTTTGGATGGCAGGACAACGGCTTGCTCGAAAAGGTCGAGCGCGAGCTGATATTCACCCTGTTTGAAGGCTGCGATCCCACCGTAGTAACCTGCCAGGTCAAACAGGGGATGGCCGTTGGGAACATTGCGAAAGGCCTTCAGGGCATTGGCATAATCATCGGAACGAAAAGCCGATTGGCCATATTCGTAGCTCGGATCTGGCTCGAGTATGCTAATATCCTCGACCTGCTGGAAGAGTTTGTACGATTCTGTGAATCGTTTCAGTTGGTAAAGGGAGCGAGCCAGCTGGATTTTGGCTGGCGCGTAATCCGGCTGCTTTTGCAGGAGTTGGGAAAACAGGTCCACGGCATCGTCGTAGGACTTGGCTTCATAAGCATCCATGCCGCGGCGGAAAAGTTTTTGGAGCACGGCGTTTTTGGCTGGAGTCTTGACGGCGGCCGCCCACAAGGGTGACGACGGCACAAGCCCTGCCAAAGGGATGGATATCCCCCAGAGGGCGGTCACAAGACCAGCGGTCTGGATCAGTGCCTTCATCAAGCCTCTTTACGTGGTACGTTCTTCTGTCTCGTTTGATTATACCAAAGAGACTGGTATAGCGCTAAGGTGGGCATTTTTGACCGGTTGCTGCCTAAAAAACTTGCAGGATATGCAGACATAACTTGATTGACTCAGCTGATTGTTTATAATAGCCTTTCAGCCTTTCTTTATTTCAAAGGAGTGGTACATGGCCCGCGTTTCCATAGAAGACTGCCTCCAATATATCGAGAACCGCTTTGCGCTCGTCGCGGTTGCCTCGCACCGGACCCGCCAGCTGATGGAAGGCAAAACTCCTTTGGTCAAAACCAAGAACAAAGAAGCTGTCACAGCCTTGCGTGAGATTGCCGAAGGTCTGGTTGTGAGTATGAATCCCGATGCTGATAAGCTTCCTCCGGTTCGCTCCCCAACGGCTCCGGTTGCCATGGCGCCAGCGTCTGATCCGGCTTAATCTCCTGTCAGGGATCCAGTGGATCCCTTGGCCCTCGCCTCCTGCATAAGCTCCCGAGCGTCAATTCAAGATATTGATCTTTCTTCAGCGTTTGCCACTTCTTTTTTTCCGGTCTTCTGCGTTATGGTACCTCCACTTCAAGCAGATAATCAGGATCAAAAAAGGAGTTTTCATGCGGATTCACGCCCATTCCATGATTTATGTATTCGGTCTCGGTATGGTAATGAGTGGGTGCCAACCCTCTGATTCGAGTCAGATGCAGGACGCATCCTCGCTTGCCTATAACTGTCGGGCGATTCCAGCCTGCGACGCCAAGGCACCTGATCCCGGAGCGTTCCGTCCCTTTCAAAATCGAAAACCGAGTGGCAATGCCTGGCACCGGGGTCATGATCAGTACTTCAAGCAGGGTGATGACCAGTGGATCATCGGCAAATTCAATTACGGAAATTTGCTCGCGCGCAAGGACCTGCAGGGCGAAGAGGTGGATATCTATCTGCTGCGCGGCTGTGGGGATACTTGGGAAAAATTAGGCACTGGAGTGACAACCCACGGCGGTGGCGCCACCATTGAGGGCATTCCAGACGATGGCGGTCGTGTCTACTTCCAGATCCCGGTCGATAAACAGCTGGATGTCGGACGGCATCGCGTGCACCTTGTCGTCGCCGGGGATCATACGACTACGGAAATGTTTATCGAAGTCATGCCGGCCGGCGTGCCTCTTTTTGTCAGCGATGTGGATGGGACCTTGACCACTTCGGAACTGGCAGAATTGGGATCCACCATAACCGGTGCCACACCCGATGCCAATGATGGAGCGGCCGAGGCCTTGAAAGGTTTGGTGAGCAAAGGTTATCGTCCGGTTTACCTGACGGCGCGTCCGGAGCTATCGGTGCAACGGACGCGGGATTTTGTTGAGGAACGCGCGTTTCCGGACGGCCGCATTGAAACCAGTCTGGCTTCGCTCCTTGGTCTGACCGGCAGTAAGGCTGCGGCTTATAAGTCGGATGCTCTGAATCGTTTGGTCGATAAAGGCTTTGAAATCGCGTATGCCTTCGGCAATACCGATACGGATGCCCAGGCTTATGAAAATGCCGGCATCCCCACGGAATCGCGCTATTTCTTTAAGTACAATGATAAGAAATTCGGAGGCCAAAGGATTGAGTCGTATCGAGAGCTGAATAATTTCGCGTCGCTGGATGGCGTCTGCGAATAAGGTGACAAGCTCACCTTTTCTGCACTGAAACGTCCGCGCCTAAAATCATCTGGCTGATGCAACTTTCCACAAGGTCTTCACGGCTGATATAGCGGGAATCAAACCAGTAGTTCTGATTGCATTCCAGCCAGATCTGTTCGCCAAAGACTTCGTGGATGGCGTCCTTCAAACTATCCCGCAAATCATAATAGTCCCAGGCCGTGGCCTGTTCCGCCTGCTTCGTCGCAATATAATGCTGGCTGATGGATTCGAAGCTGCAACGGATGTTGCGGTGTATGAAATGAGTGACGAATTTGTGGATCTGCGACTCATACTTTTTTAAGTAAGACCGCTTTTTCACTGATCGAAATTTTGCTAGCTCAATGACCTGTCCCATGACCTCACCCTATTGTCGAACATACCATCAACCTCCCGGATTCTCTTCTCTATCGGTGCTTTGTCGGTATTTCTTAAACAGCATAAGCCAAAATTATAGGCAGTATTTACCCGGTTAAACTAGGAAAAATTGAGTCGTTTCGGTCAGTTGAGGGGGGCTAAAAAAACTTGTATTCTTTCGATAGGCCCCTCTATCAGGAGGTTCCATGGGATTCAAAGTGGGCGACAACTACTTCAATCGGGACGGTTATCCCGGTGTAATCCTTGGCCGGGATCAGAAGACAGAAGCGCTGATCGTCGAAAAAGAAGGCCCAAACTTCGATAAAGCCAGGAACATTGGCTATATCAACGGCTTGACTCCGCAGGAGCGTGGTGAGTTTGAAACCATCATCACCGCCGTGCGGGAAAAAAAGGATCCCCGGGAAAGGGTATCGCTGCTCCAGGGCGTCGTGGAAGAGATGCGCAGCGACCCCAGAAAGCAGGTTTTAACCCGCTATCTGGAAGGGGAAATGGCTCACATCATGAATTCCGAGGGCATCAGCCCAAGGATCTATAAGATTGACGACTCGAAACTCTAAGGTTTGGGAAAGGGGAAGTTCATGCCACATATCGGTGACCTTATTTCGAAAGCAGGGATTTACACCAATCCTGGTGTGATTACAGAGAAGAAGGAAGACGGTACCGTGGTCATTGACACGGAACCGATGTCCGTCAACAAATATCACCGTTATACCAACACCACCGGTCTTAACGAAGATGAGAAGAACAAGTTCAACGGCATCCTCGATCAGATCTATACGAAAGAGGATGATGTCGAGAAAATTCAGGGCATTCAGCAGAACATCGACACTCTGAAAGTCGATCCGCAGAATCAGAAGATCGTTCAGTATCTGCGTAACCAGCAGGCATTCCTGATCCGTCAGGCGAAAAACCTGCCACGCACTTACAACTACGATGCTTCCAACCTTCGTGGCATGAAGCCAACGAACGAGTGAAAACCCAACCGAAAAAGCCTCAGTTCACGGCGGACTGAGGTTTTTTTCTGAACTTCAGCTCTTCCACCACCAGCTTAAGGCTGGCGCGGCTGCCTTCCGGTGCGATCATCGCAGCCCGGTTGTACATGGCAATGGCCAGGAGCAAATCCCCCTTCTGCAGATAACCTTCCCCTAAAAATTTCCACCATTCGAGGCGAAACGTCGCTGGCAATTCATCGGGCAATGGAATCTGGGACATGCGATCCAGATGTTTCATGCTGATCAGGGCCGAGGGCTTGTTGCGCAAAAACAGATAGGTTTCAATCCAGCTGACATCCGCGGGCAGGTCATCGGGCAGCTGCTTTTCAATGCCGGCCAGGAGCCTTAGCCAGCTGCGATTGCGATCCTCAGGCACGTCGCGTAAAAGGAGCCAGCGCACCCACATTTGACGCAAAAGGCCGTCACCGACATGCAGTTCCTGAACCAGATTAATATAGGCTTTCAGGTCATCCCGGGCTTCGATCCACTCACCCAGCTGAATACGCCGATCGGTTGCCAGGATAAAGGCCTCGACGTTTTCCATAATCCTGGGTGGATGAGGATTCAGAATTTTCAAATCCGCATCGAAGCTGGGATCGGGATCGCCCTGAGCCATGACCCTGAAGCGCTGCTGCAGAACCAGAATGCGAGCCCCAGGATCCTGATCGAGACGCACGCGCCAGGGCCAATAATCCTGAGCGGGAACCCAGCCTTTCGGTTGCCGCTGCCCCAGAAAAATGCCATCCACTTTGGACAGCATGGCTTTGCTATGCGGACAAGCGTCGCGCAAAATTCCAGGATAACGGTACAGCGACTCCGCCTGCAACGCGGGCCCGACCCGGGTATAGTGGGCGCGCAGATAGGTTTGCCAGGCTTTAATGATGTGTTCGGCGGATTGACCAAAGGCCTCTTCCCAACTGGAACCCGCATAAAGTGCTTTGACCTTATCCAGACCGCCCTGCTCCAAAAGATAAAGAATCAAAGACCCGGCCACCGTGTAGGCTCGGCTGCCGGATTCGCTCCAAAACAGGGGTGAAAAAAGCTGTTCAATCTGCGCCACCCGGCGATTTTGAATAATATCCGCAGCGCCTTCATGCAGACTCATATCATCATCGCGGGGCGCCAGGGCCACAGCCAGGCCTTCCGTAAAAGCCATATTCGGATGAAAACCTATGCCGTGGTAGGCAAAGCGCGAGGCGATGGCATGCACCAGCTCGTGGCGCAGGGTTGGGTGCGGCCACCCATCCAGCGTGATATGGATCGAGGGTGTTACGACATCCGTAATATCCGTTCCGTCACCGCCAAACCAAAGTTTTTTGCTCTCCCGATCCGGATACACAAAGATATGGACACCTGGCTGATCGACCGCCAGAAGACGCATCAGATCCTGACTGTGAAAACGCGCGGACTGATAAATATTTTCAAGGCGCCGTTGAAAATTGCCATCCAAAGGTCGGTTGCGATAATGAAGAGTGAAACCGGGACCCAACCTCGTCTCGGGCATAGCCGTAATCAAGGCGGCGAGGCCATGTGATTGGCTTGGACTCTGGCGTCCCTGCCAATGGCAGACCAACCATGCGGCCAGGCAGAGCGTTACCGCCGGCCAGCGCAGACGGCGGCTCTGCAGGATGACACCGATCAGCAACGCTAGCGCCAAACAGATATGACTGATACGCATCCACGCGACACCGGCATCCAGGGGAATCCAGCTATCATAGATGGCGCCATGTAAAAAACCAGCGAAGATATGCGTGGCTCGCTTCTGTGGCTCCCACCAGATTTGTGCTGCCAGGAGCAGACAGCTGGTAAAGAGCACCACACCGCATATCAGCAGCAGTCGAATGCGCGACAGACCCTGACGACGAGCGTGTTCAATCCAGCTCCCCACCGCAAACCCCAGAGTCAGATGAGGTAGGGTTTGGAGCCACCAGAACGTGCGAAATTCGCCGCTGGCACATGGACACACGTTCCAGCCGAAAACCAAAAGAGCTGGCAGAAGATTACCGATCACGCCCGCGAGCATGAACAGCAGCCGCTTTTTAAGCGACAAAAAGGAAGGGTCGATCAATGCCCCGAAGGGAATCAGGAGCAAACAGGCATAAGCATTGAGCGTAGTATATTCGTATTCAAAATTGCGCCCCATCGGCAGAAGCAAGGGCAAAAGAGCCGCCAAAATGGGGATCAGACTATACTTGATCAAAAGAATTGCCTCGTTGATTCACGCGTGACGAGAAGCGGAACCTAGAGTGTACTAAAAAATGTCCACTGACGTGAACCCTGTCGGCACAAAGATAAAAGTTGACGTCGATGCTTTTGAATGTGCCGCGAGAATTGCAGGGTATCCTGCGGGCTGCTTGCGGCATGCCGACTGATCAGATCAGCAAAGATCCGATCGGTGGCCTGCAGCAGATTCATGGTGCGCAGGCTCAGCAAGCATTCACCAGGAGTGGCCAGCAGCAAACCGTTGCGTTTCAAGGCTTCGTAGTCGCGGAACACATCCTGCAATTCGTCATCACCGATCAGATCGGCGACCAGCTGCAATTCCTGGATTCGGTTTTCAACCAGAAGAGCTGTTTCACTTTTGTAAACACTGGCCCGGTAATAATTCAGCTGCTGCATGATCTCCGTTTTTATATCCCGTGACAATTCGATGAGTTCCATCATGATATCCCGGCGATCATAACGCGACATGGACGCCTCCTGATTCCCCTGATGCTTGGCTTGCTCACAAGTCTATTGTATCAAGGGAGGGGCGAGTGCTGTCAAATCCTTGGCCTATAAGGGCTTGGGCGGTTTTGCGGAGTTTCGGTGAAAAGCGCAGTTCTTGCAGACGCTTCCTACCATTCGGCGCGCACGGAACCATCGGGTGAACTGAGGGTGAGTTTCATCGGCTCGGTACCATTGTCAGGCTGGCGATCAAAGAGCAGGAGGAATTCACGGCTCCAATGATTGATTTCAGGAAAAAAGGGTTGCCATCGTTCCTTGGGTTTGAGCTTCTTGATGGCGGAAGGCTTGAGCGTCTGGCCAGAAACCTGAAGCTGGATATTCCAAAGGTCCGCGTCCGCGACGTTTTCCAGTTCCTGGTTGGCGGTATAGATCGTCACGAAAAAGGCGGTTTTCGCAGCGGCATCCTGGATCAGCGGCTGGGGTTCATTCCAAATATGAGCATAACGTTGGGTCAGGGCCTGTTGGAAGGCAGGCGTCACGCGGGTGATCTGCGCCTTGAACCGGGTCTCGAAGTTATGGATGACATCGTACTTGACCGATGCCGCCTCATAAGCCTGAAAATAAGGCTTGTCCTCATGAGCGGCCAGGGGATAGTTGACTTCCGGTTCAGGTGAACTGAGGCAGGCCGTCAACAGAAACAGCAAGGGTACGAGTCCGCGAGTTTGCACGTCAGCATCCTTATTGAGATCAGATGGTCACTCGGTTGCGGCCACCTGTCTTGGATTGGTACAACTTTTTATCCGCGTCCTCAAGTAGCGAATCAGGCGTGGTCATCTTGGGATTCAGCTGAGAAACGCCTATGGACAGGGTTTGCTTGATCGAATGCCCCTGAATATCAAATTTATGGTTTTCAAAGTTGTTCCGGATCCGCTCCGCCAGCTCATAAGCTGTTTTCGCATCAGTCGCCGGGAGCAGAATCACGAATTCCTCGCCGCCATACCGACAAAAGATGTCCTCTTTCCGTATGATGGATTTCACCAGAGTCGCTGAGTCCCGCAGGATGCCATCGCCGACACCGTGACCATAGGTGTCGTTGACTTTTTTGAAAAAATCGAGATCAAAGTAAATGATCGAGAGAGGACGGCCATAGGCGCGGGAAAACTTCACTTCGGTTTCCAACGCCTCAACCAGATACTTTTTGTTAAAGATATTGGTGCCGACATCGATCGTAGCCATGCGATAGATCTTGTCATGGAACACGTTCTCAATATTGCCCTGCGCAAAGAACTTGAAAACGATATTGCCAAGACGGATAATGTCACCGTCCCGCAAAACTTGACGTGTACTGATTTTTTTATCATTCACATAAGTGCCGTTGGAGCTACCCAGGTCGGCGACATAAACTTCATCGCCCTGCTGCAGGCACTGGGCGTGACTGCGCGAAACACTTTGCTCATTGACCACGATCTCAACCGTCGGCGCTCGACCAACGACCATCTCTTTTTGGTCGAGAACATACCGTTTGCCCAGGTTGGTGCCGCTGTACTGAACAAGACAGGCAGCCGACTTCTTGGGTGGATTGAAGATGCTCGAACCGGGGTCAGCAATTATGGTTTTATCGTCTGCCATTGTAGTGGAACACTCGATGGTTAGGCGTCATTGAACAAGATTGCGGTCTTGCTTCAAGGATAACATGTCCGGGCCAACGGCGCAATCCGGCGCCGGTTCGAGTGGACGCGCTTCTGGTAATCTCAGGGACTTGCGGGCCGCCTTTTTGATGTACTCAAGTCGGCCTTGCCTTGGTGAAATGTGTCTAGTAATTAAGGAAGATTGGATATTTTATTGAGTAGAGGTAGTCCATGCGCGTGGTGATGGTCGGAACAGGTTATGTCGGTTTGGTAACTGGAACCTGTCTCTCAGAAGTTGGTCACGATGTGACCTGTGTTGACTTAAGCCAGGAAAAGATTCGCCTTCTGAAGGATGGCGTTTGCCCCATATTCGAGCCAGGCCTTGAAGGCATGATCCGTCGCAACGTCGAACACGAGCGTCTCCACTTCACCACCGAACTGGCAGCACCCTTGGCCGAGGCGGACATGGTTTTTATCGCGGTCGGCACACCGGAAGGTGAAGACGGTTCCGCGGATTTGAAATACGTCAAGGCCGTGGCGGAGTCGCTGGGCCGCTTGGTCAATAGAGATATGGTCGTGGTTGTGAAGTCGACCGTTCCGGTCGGGACCTGCGATATCGTCGAGGAAATCATCGATCGCGAGCTGGATAAGCGGAAGGTTAAGTTTCAGGTCGTCGTCGCCTCCAATCCAGAGTTTTTGAAGGAAGGCGATGCGATCGCTGATTTTATGAAGCCGGATCGCGTGGTCGTGGGCTTGAATGATTTTACAGCGGAAACGTCGTTCCGCGATCTTTATCGGCCCTTTATCATGGATGATCAGGGCAAGCTTCTGCTCATGGATCGCCGGTCCAGTGAGCTGACCAAGTATGGTGCGAATGCCATGCTTGCCACTCGTATCAGCTTTATGAATGAGATGGCTCTTCTGTGCGAACGCCTGGGAGCGAATATTGATAAGGTGCGTCTTGGCATTGGTTCGGACGCGCGCATCGGCCGCAAATTTTTGTATGCTGGTCCTGGTTATGGCGGCTCCTGCTTTCCGAAAGATGTATCGGCCCTCTTGAAAACTTCAATCGTGCATGGCGTGGAATTGAAAGTTCTCAATGCTGTGACCGAAGCCAATGATCGGCAGAAAAATCTGGTCTTTCAAAAGATCGCTCAGCATTTCCGTGACCTCGCAGGTCGCCGCGTCGCGGTCTGGGGCTTGACCTTTAAGCCCGGAACTGACGATGTGCGCGAGTCGCCGGCCACCGTCCTCATCAGACGTCTGTTGGATGCGGGCGCTTTTGTCATTGGTCATGATCCGCAGGGCCAGTCCAACTTTGCCAAGGAATTTGGTGAGCATGAGCGTCTGACTTATGCGGATAGCGCCTATGATGCCATTCGCGGCGCGGATGCTCTGGTGCTGGTGACTGAGTGGAGCGAATATAAAAGACCTAACTGGGATAAGGTGGGGCAGATGATGGCCAGCCGCGCGTTGTTTGACTTGCGCAACCAGTATGAATCGTATGATCTCATCAGTCGCGGATTTCATTATGAGTGCGTCGGACGCCCGGATTCGCGATCCCTTCCTATCTGAGACGACAAATGGATGTGTGGTTGATACTGTCTCTGATGCTGGCGGCAGGTGGTGTGGCTTTTGGATTGGTTCAGACTTTGCGGGTGCGAACGGCGGCGCAGAGTCTGGAATATGCGCGCAAGGAAGCCGAGGAGCATCGGGCGCGTTTTTTGGAAACCGCAACTTTGCTCAGGGATACCAAGGAGAAGCAGCAGGAACTCAATCTGCGCTGCACTCGTCAGGAAGCTGAGCTGCATTATCAAAAATCCTCCTACGAAGAACGGCTCAAAACATTTCAGGAAGCCGAGCATAGGCTGAGCCAGTCGTTTCAGGCGCTGTCAGCCGACGCCTTGCGGCAAAGTTCGGAATCCTTCCTGCAGCTGGCGAACAGCGTTTTCAAGCAGCATCAGGCCAAGGCTACAGGTGAACTCGACCTACGGCGTCAGGCCGTGGATCAGCTGATCGAGCCTATCAATAAATCCTTGGGTAAAGTGGAAGAACGCATCCAGGATCTGGAAAAGCAGCGCGTCGGCGCTTACCACGGCCTGCAGGATCAGATCAGTCTCTTGTTGGATGCCCAGAAACGTTTGCAGCTGGAGGCATCCAACCTCGCCACGGCTTTGCGTTCGCCCACCACCAGGGGGCGCTGGGGGGAACTTCAGCTGCGCCGCGTGGTGGAGCTTGCGGGCATGCTACCTTACTGTGATTTTGAAGAACAAACACACCTCGGCACCGACGGCCGTCTGCGGCCGGATATGATCATCCGCTTGCCTGGCAATCGATCGATTATCATCGATGCCAAAGTCCCCCTGCAGGCTTATCTGGAAGCCGTGGATTGTGCCGATGATGATCGGCGCAAGGAGCATTATAAGCAGCACGCGGCCCAGGTGAGAAAGCAGGTTCAGGCCCTGGGACAAAAATCCTATTGGGATCAGCTCGACAATTCACCGGAATTTGTTTTGCTGTTTTTGCCGGGCGAGGCTTTTTTCAGTGCGGCGCTCCAGGCTGATCCCAGTTTGATTGAAGTCGGCGCCGATCATCGGGTTTTGATTGCGACGCCCACGACGCTGATCGCTCTGCTCCGCACTGCGGCCCACTCCTGGAGGCAGGAGGATATCGCCCGTAATGCCCAGGAAATCTGTCGCCTCGGCAAGGAACTTTACCAGCGAATCAGCGATATGAGCAGTCATCTGTCAGATATGGGGCGCAGCCTGGGGTCCAGTATGCAGGCTTACAATCGACTCGTTGGGACGGTGGAAAGCCGGGTGCTGGTCAGCGCCCGTCGATTCCAGGACCTTAAGGCTGATGACCCGAAGAAGGAAATCAAGGAAGCCCCCATTCTGGATCAGCAGCCGCGGTTTTTACAGAATCAGGAACTCATCTAAGGACAGCTTATTTCTTATACGGCATCATGCCGAGATAATCCTTCTTACCGACATCCACTCCGTTATGGCGCAGAATCGCATACGCTGTGGTGATGTGAAAATAGAAGTTCGGGATCATATGATGAATGGCAAATTCTTCGCCTGTCAGCCACTGACCTTCCCAGCGTGGTTGACTGATCTTCCGGCTCGCAGCTTCGACATAATCGTTTGGTGAGAAGGATTGCAGATAAGCGATGGTGCTTTGAATGCGTGCCTTCAATTCCGGTAGCGTCTTCTCAGTATCAGCATGGCTCGGTGCTTCCTTGCCAGTCAAGCGTGATGCGCCCAATTTTGCTGTATCGCACGCAATCTGGACCTGGCGGATGAGGTTGAACTGATCCGGGGCCAGCCGTCCATTCAGCAAAACTTCCACATCGAATTTCTTCGTTTCGGCAAACTGGACACCTTTTTCCATGAAGGTCGAAAGGTTGTTCAACATTTTAACAAATTGAGTGATCGTGATTTCGTAAAACATGGCAACTCCTTGCGAGATTACGCCCCAGCTAACCAAACCGGGCTGGGGTGTGCAAGGCAAATTCCTGAGCCTGTCAATTTGTTGAAGGCGGGCGCAACGTTCGTAAAAACGACTGAATGGCCTCTGGATCCTTGGCCACGAAGCCTTTGAATACCGTGGACGGACTGGTGCGGTCATGAATCTGGCTGCAAAGATGGATAGGCAATTCCGGGCGCAGGGAGTGAATGTGTTCCGCCAGTTGAATCCCCTGCATTTCACTGCCAACGAAAAAGCGATCGGTGATCAAAGCCTGGGCCCGGCTCAGGAGTTCAGGATCCTGGCGTACGGCGATCAGAAGCTGCTCAGGAAAGGCAAAGCAAATCAGCTGAGGGTATAGATCACGCCACATATCCTGATAAAGCGGGTCGTCCTCGACCAAAATGAGCCAAGGCAGGGTCGCATCCTTCTGTTCCAGACGACGTGCCAGCAGCTGTTGGGCCAGCTGTGCCGTTAAAGGTTTGGGTTCAAAGATGTCCGCGCCGGCCTGCAGAGCAGCTTCACGCAGTTCAATGCCAGAATGATGCGAATGCAAGCCAATGAGCGCCCGCGGCTGCAGCTGCCGCAGCTTGGGAATGAACGCAAGCCCATCATCGGCGCCCAATTCATAATCGACCAGAATCAGATCAAAGGAATCTTTTTCCACAAGATCCGTCGCCCGCCGCGCGTCCTCGGCCGTGAAAAGTTGAAGGTCGAGGCCCGTGGAACGCAGAGTTTGCCACACATCCCCCATGTAACTCGTATAAAGATAATCATCATCAATCAGGAGGATGCGCAGAGTCCTTGAGCCCTGAGGTTTTGTCACCGCAGGCTGCAGGACCGGTGGCAGCCGTTGAAAGATATGACTCAGGTCCCGTTCTTCCAGGGCGCTTTTCGGATCGGCACGATAGGAAGCCGGCACGGTAAAAATGAAGCTTGTGCCATCGGACTCATGCGATTCACAGAGAATTTGCCCGCCGTGACTCACGATGACTTTTTGCGCGATGGCCAGACCAAGACCCGTGCCCTGACGCTTCCCTTCCGTAAAAAAAGCCTCGAAAATACGCTGCCGCTTGTCGGTCGGAATAAACGATCCCGTATTATGAATGCGCACGCGCAGCCATTTCCGGGAGCCCGCATGCTCCTCACTGCTGCTAATGGTAATGGTGCCTTGATCAGGCGTGGCCTGGATTGCATTGTTCAGAAGGTTGGCAAACACCCGGGCCAGCCGAAAACGGTCGCCTTCGAACATGAGGGAATGTTGCGGCTGAAAACGCAGCTGCACGCTCTTGCCTGCGGCCGTTAAAAGATTCAGCGCATCATGCACAACATCCAAAAGGCTGAGTGGTTCGGTCATGATTTCCTGATTGGACGCCATTTCCAGGACATCACTGATCATCTCTTGCACGGTGTGCGCCATGCGCTTGACCTCGGGCAGCCAGTTTCTGGCCAGATCCCGGATGCGTTCCGGATCCTCATGCGAGGCCATTAAAGTCAGAACGCCCTGCAGCATGGCAAACGGCCGTTTCACATCATGCACCAGCATCTGCACCGCGGAACCCAGAGCGCTTAATGACGCCTGACGCAGTTCATCCGTCTGCTCGCGGCGCAGACTGTCACCGACCTGGGTCAGCAGCAGGAGGGGAATACCATCGGCATCGCGATGCAGATTCCGATTGCTATGAATGAGGAGCGGCGTTCGATAGAGAGGAATCAAAGCAGGATTGTGCGAAAACTTATGCAGATGCTCATGAATCAGCTTCTGCCGACGGAAGGCTTCATCTTCCTGCACGATTTTTTTCAACGCCACCTGGCCTATGCCATGCAGCTGCCTATGCAGATGGTCCATGCAACCGAAGGCCATGCTTAAGGTGCTTTCGCCTTCATCCGCGCTCCCTTCAAAAAGGCTAAAGAGAACGGCATCGGCCGGCTGCTGGGTCTGCAGGGTCAGATCCCAACTCCAGCGACTCTTTAAAAAGGCCCGAAAATCTTCCAAAAATGCCGTGGCCGGTTCGGGCGCCAGGCAGTGAATATTGAGCGTGCCGGGGCCTGGCTTATCGGCAATATCCCGGAGCGGCAGATCATGTTGAAACCTTTGGTTCTCAAAGAGGGAGCGCAGAGGTTTTTTACGCCAGAGCGAACGCTGCCGGGCGTAGTCGGTGATGGCCTGCGCCAGACTCGGATCCGGTTGCTTGGCCGCTGGAGCCAGCCACAGAGCCCGCAGAATGTTTTGCTTGGCAATGGTCGTGCTGCGGCCATTGAGAATATTGCCGGCCGGCGAGGGAAAGGTATCGCCGGGAAAAATGGCGACAAAGGCTTCATCGAAATCATCATTTTTCCAAAGCGCGGCATCCAGTTTTTGAATGCGCACAAGTTCGTAGCGCTTCGGGTCCTTGGAAAAACGCGCATTGCTGCGGAGCTGAATTTCATGAGGCTGTTCCGAGACGAGCTGCCAGCAACCGCTGGTCAGATTCACCTGACCGCGTCGGTGCAGAAAACAGGAGGGGTGACTCAATCTCTCCAAAAAATCCGGAACCGCGCGATTCAGCAAAACTTCCAGTCGATAGCGTGACAGCACCCGAAAACTCTTGCCGATTTCGCTGCCCGTAAAGCGCAGAATACGGCCCAATCCCGACGGATGGAAAGGCTGTCCCCCCACCCGCAAAAGTGTATCCATAATATCGTCGGCCGTCATCTCCTGGCCGTCGGCAAAGACACAGCCTTTTTTGATTTGCAGCCGATAGGATAAGCCTTCGCGACTGATGGAGCAGGAATCCAGAACGCGACGATCCGAGGTGCCCCCGATCGTACTGCCCAGGGTTTCGCCGCAGTTCACCTGCAGCAGTTCATCGATCCAGCTGTCCGCTTTCCATTCCGCGTGAAGTTTTGGGAGCCGAGGCAAAAATAAACGCAAGGTTCGCGTATCATGGGCTGACATCAGTCGGGCTCCGCGGCAATTCCTGAAGGAGGGGCTGGACCACAGCCTGTTCAAATTGTTCCAGGTGCTTGATATGCCGTTCGAGGGATTCCTTTTTCTGCGCGGCCTGTTCTGGAGTATCGAACGGGGTTTGCAAAGCCTTTTGCGCTAAATATCGCAGACTGCGCATGGCAGCCAGATAATCATGATGGGCTTTTCGCCAAGCTTCCTGTTCAGTGGGATGGCGCGGGCCTTCAATCACCAGTCGGCTGGTTTGGGCGTCCCGAATGATCTGGGCCTGGATGGGATAATTGCTCATCCGCGTGTCTCCGGAGTTTCGGTTTCAGCCATGACATTCACCATGCCGCGCAGTTCCGGAGCCGTGGTCAAGCCCATCTTCACCAACTCCTGCAGTTTGGTGGACAGCGTGGAACGAGGGATTCCCAAATTTTTGGCCAGTTGCCGCAAGGTCAGCCGTCCCTGCTTTTGATATTCTGCTGTCACCAGCGCGAGCAAAAGACGCATGATCAATTTTTCATAGGTCCATTCTTCATCTTCGCCCCATTCCAGCACAATACGGCGCTGATGCGTATCCGCGCTCAGACTCAGGCCTTCTGATTTCTTCGGCTTATTGACCTGTTCCCAGATAAAGGCAGGGATGGCGGATGGCGCAATCACTCCACCGTAAGCGTGCTCGGTCATAGCCCGCAGACAGTTGCGCAGTTCACGGATATTGCCGTTCGACCAATCATAGTGTTTGAGAACTTCAATAGCGCTGGCGCTGACCTCATAGGGACCGCCACGCATGGTCTGGCAAAAGCTCTGCAGCAGCTCATCGAATTCATCCATGCGTTCGCGCAGGGGCGGCAGCGTGATAACGGCTTCACAAAGCCTTTGCCAGAGATCCCGACGGAATTTGCCTTCCTGGACCAGCTGCTCCAGATTTTCATTGGTCGCCGAGAGGACCCGCACATGCACCCGCTTGTTTTGCGAAGCACCGACGGGACGCAGCTCCTGATTCTCCAAAACCCGCAGCAAGGCCACCTGAGCCGGTGCGCTAAGGGTGGCAACCTCATCCAGAAAAACCCAGCCGCCATCGGCCTGTTCGAAAAGACCAATTTTATTGTTCTGGGCGCCGGTAAAAGCCCCTTTCACATGGCCGAAGAGCTCGCTTTCGATCAGACCAGCTGGAATTGCTCCGCAATGAATGCGAACAAATGGGAGTCGCTCGCCTATATAATGAGCGAAGAGATCGCCGATCACTTCCTTGCCTGTTCCGGTTTCACCAAAAACATGCACGGATGTCAGCGCGGAACTGATCATGCGTGGAATACGTTCGCAGAGTTCGCGGCAGGTGCGACCCACCACCTGCGGCATGGCGGTCATGGTCCGCTGCTTCTGCCTTTGGTCGAGACGGCGATGATATTCGGTGACGGCTGCTTCGATACGCCGCCGAATCTGTTCCATATCGCTGCCTTTAAACAGAAAATCATCTGCACCGCGAGCAATACAGTCCCGTACGGTCGAGGCATCATGCAGATCGGAACACATCACGATCAAAGTTTGAGGAAGTCGCGTTCGCAGTTGCTGGGCCAGCGCCTTCCCATCAGGGCCGGGTCGATCCAGATAGATATCAAGCATCAGGACAGCTGGCTCGCCCATGGCCGGGAGGGCCTCAAGCAATTGCTGGGCCTGGGTGAAGGACGACAGTTGGACGCCGATCGGTATCAGGATATCGCGAACCTGATCGAGAAACAGCGGATCGTCATCCAGATGAAGGATGGCAGGTTTTTGCAGCATGAGGACTCCTTCCAGCTGGTCGAGCCGAGGATGTCCGAATGCGGGACGAAAGTCCATCGCTTTTCAGCATCCCCGGCCAGTCGGAAGGGTTGGTATCAGCTGCCAGTATCGTTGCGAAATCAGATAGCTTTGGGTGTCCCCATGCCACCAATTTTATCCTTATGCTGTTCGCGACGAATGTTGACGCCAGTGTTCACCATGAGGATTCCAAAGATGATGGCATAGGCGCCCAGCATCCAGCTCGTTGCAATGACACCCAGTCCCGGAAAAACTACAATGGCCACTCCAAACACGATGGAGGACAATCCTGCAAGTCCCAAGGCCCATTCGCGTTCAATCACTTTGCGCAGTCGAATCGCAGTCGCAATTTCAAAGATGCCGCTCACGACAGCCCAGCCTGCTAGAAAATAAAGGAAGGTCAGAAGACCAATACCGGGCCACATGAAGAGCGCCAGACCAAGCCCAACGCCGACCAAAGCTTCAAAAAACGAGGTCCACCAGAAGGGCGAACCACGACGTGAAAACAGATAGAAAAAGGCGAAAATACCATCGACGAACATGAAGGCTGCCGCCACCATGATCAGTGAGGCCAACGTCGCAAAAGGCGAAATCAGCGCCACCAGCCCGAAGAGCAGGGCCACGATCCCGCGCACCATCCACATCGACCAGCTTCGTCCAAGTTGTGTTTCCATCACGAACTCCTCTTCCAAAAAGCGTTCTCAATCCTTGCACCATAATGGATCGTCAGTCGTCTCTCTATTGGGAAGGACGCCTAAGCAAAGTCCCCAGTCCCAAATCCGGACAGCATTTGCAGCCTTTGTAAGGTAACTGCCTGGAATAATAGCTAAACAGTTTTGGCACAAAGTCTGTATTGGTTGTGACCAGTTTGGAAGAGGATAAAAACCATGCATCACTTACTTAATTTGATCCGCAAGTTTTCGAATCATCACCGGCAGGAATTTTTTTACAATCGTGAGAACGAAATCTTTCGCCAGGATTTTGATTCGCTTCGCGCTCGTGCGGCCTTGAATCATGCGAATTCGCTTTGACAAAGCGACCTGAAACCGGTTAAAAGGGCTACGCCATAATTGATGAGGCGTCGCATGCAGTCAGTTTCCGGTCGCGCAACTTCAGTTCAGTCAAGGCTTCCGTCCCGGGAGTCATGGATCGATACAGCCAAAGGCTGGGGCATTTTGCTCGTGGTTTTAGGTCATGCCCTGCGCGGGTTGCAAAATGCCCAGCTTCTGCCAACGACTGGTTGGTCACATGCTCTGGACGCCTGGATTTATTCCTTTCACATGCCTCTATTCTTCCTTCTCTCCGGTTTTTTTATGGAAAAAGCTGTCCATAAACCGTTGGATCGCGCCTTGAAAGATCGCGCCAAAACCCTGCTTTGGCCTTATCTCGTCTGGTCCGTGCTCCAGACTCTGGTCCAGATTCGAATGTCGAGTTACACGACTGCTCAATATGATTGGATGCATTTGCTGGGTATCCTTTGGAAGCCCGTGATGCAATTCTGGTTTCTCTATGTGCTTCTGCTCTTAAGCCTGCTTTGGCTGGGATTGCGGCGTATTGGGGTTCCTGCTCCGGTGCTTCTGTTGGCAGCCCTGGTTCTCCATTTGACTCAGAATGGAACGGGCGTCTGGGCGATGTGGGACCTGGTATGCATTCATGGTGTTTGGTTCGCCGCGGGCGCGGTGCTCGGCATCATGCCGCAACTCATTGAAAAAATGCGACTGGCCTCACCCTCCTTGCGGTGGACGGGTATCCTGTCGGGATTCGCTCTGACCAGCTGGGGTGCGATGATGCAACCCGACAATCTTTTGCATTCCAATATTCTTTGGGCTGTTCCTGGTGTGTTAGCCAGTTTGTGGCTGGCCATGAGCTTACCGGCCGACTGGTCTGTGACACGAGGCCTGGGCTGGATTGGTCGGCTCTCACTTGAAATCTATCTGGTCCATACCCTCGCTTCCGCCACGATGCGAGCGATCCTCTTGCATGGATTCAAGAGCCATGACGTGACCCTGCATCTGGTGCTGGCATCCCTCGCCGGTATCATGATTCCGGTGGCGTTGGTTTTGATAGGACGCCGCCTGCAGTTGCGCCATGTGTTTCGGTTTGGAACCGTCGCTTGACTCGTTATTTCTTACGCCATTCAAAAAGCGCTGCTGATCGCGCTTCAACTTTCGCCAGGGACTTCGCTTCACTGAGTTTCTGGCGACCGTTGATAACAAACGATCGTTCCATTTTCCACTGATTCAAACCTTGCCAATCCACGGCATAATCCTGTTGGCTTTTGTTAAAGACATAAACCAGCATGCGGTCTTTGGTTTGGATGGCATAGGCTGGGATATCAGCGGATCGACTCGAAATGGCTTTAAGTGAAGTCCCGCTGCGGGCTGAAGCGCCCTTGCCGTCATAATCCAAATACAACGCAAACGCCCCTTCCAGTTTGGAATCCTTCGGGATATGACCCCAGAACGTGGCGAGGTCCACACCCTGCTGACCAAAAATAGCGAGAGCTTCGGCGTTGGCCAGGGTCGACGAGAGTCCCTCGGCGGCGGCACCAAAACGATATTCGGTGATGGCGAGTTTGGTATCTGGACACTCCTCTTTAATCCATTTTTTCATGCGGGGAACAAGTTCTATGGATTCCTCGATCCAGCTGCCGTCCTTAAAGCCTTTTTCATGCAAGCTGCGTGTGGCTTCATAGCGCAGCTTTTGACCTTCATGGGATTCATCCTCCAACGACTTTTCGGTCATGGGATAATAGTGGATATCCAGATAGTCGATGAGTCGAATTCCAGTTTTTTTCTGATGCTCGCAGACCTTCTTGAGATACCAGGCAAGCAAAGGTTTGCCACCATGAGCCGCGCGATCTGGTCCGGATTTACATTGATCCTGGGCCGAAGACATATAGCTGCACCAGCCCCATTCCGCGGGACCCAGAATTTTTGCCTGCGGATCCGCCTTGCGAATCGCCGTTCCATAAGCCACTGTGCGTTCCCAAAGCTCGTCATATCCGACCTCCGGTGACTTTAACTTGGGGTCACCATAGCGTAAGTCCTGATGCGTGTCGTGCCAGAGCATGGGTTCGTTATCAAGCGCATAGAAGCGGACCATGGGCCCTTTGGGAACATGTTTGGACGTTAAGGCAAGATTGTGTTTGACCCATTGACCCATGAATTCGGGAGTGGCTGCGACCGACGTATCGACAGGTGAACCCTTTTTGAGTGGTGAACCATCCGGGAGACGACCATTGCCGGCATCACCGCGGCTCTGATCCTGTTCCGTTTGCTGCTGTTTGCCAAACTTTTTTATGGAATAGCCCCAGGCCGTTTCCCTGTTTTTAGCAACCCAGCCGATCATGGGGATCGTGATGAGCGTATCCTGGCCGAGGCTGCTCTGCTTGAGGATGATGGCATCCGTATAGGAAAAGTTACCGGAGAATTTGCCCACGCGTGGTTGATAGGGGAAGACGATATTAAGGTAAAACCAGTCTTTTCCAGCGTTCCAGGCATTCTGCTGCCAATTGTAACGTGAGGTGGCATTGCCTCCAAAACGCACGATAGGATAGGTGAGGTCTGTATCATGCTTGCCAAAGGACAGATCATTGCGCCCATAGATAAGATCGCTGATGGGTTTGCCAGGCGTTCGATCATCGATCTGAATGGTGACTGACGATGTGGAGGCTGTAAGCGCGAGCAGGGTGACGAGACTGGAGGTGGCCATGCCGAAGTTCCCTTATGGTTTGGTATCCGCATAGCGGCTGATATAATCCGTGAGTTTTCTTTGTGCGGTCGCTTTGCGAATGAGAGGGCCAAAGGTTGTTTGATCCAGGGCTTTCGTGATAAAAAAGTGAAATTTCCTGGTTTCGACAACCTGGGGCGCGGCGAAGAGCGCGATGACTTCAGCTGTTTGTGCCTGTAAAGTTTGGCTCAAGGAAAGGCGCTCGCCCATGAGAAAGGGGAGCCGATCGCGGGACACCATCCGAATGCAGGTCTCGAGACTATCCGCATCGAACATCCGAAAACCTGGAATGCTATAACCACTCAGCCCTGTACGGCATATCGAATGGACGTCCGTGTTTTTGTTCCATTCCGGGCCGGATTTTCTGCCAAGTATGATGATTTCACTATCAAAGGCCTTGCCGAGGGAGGTGCAGCAGTCAAAGCCCTTGTCAGGAACTCGGGAAAAGAAGAGATCAATTTTGCCATGACTCAGACTGTGATGCAGACGGGCGATGGGAACCACTTCCTCGCGAAGCCCCAAATTAACGTCCTTGGCCAAATCACGCAGATAATCCACTATAATACCCTGGTATTGGCCATTGCTGCCTTTTACACACCAGGGAGGAAAGTTCGTGAATGACACCCGTGCCACCGGCAGAGCGGGTGAAGGCGTCACGGTATCAGCAGCCCACGTGGGGTGGGTGGAGGCAAAACTGGCGATCCCAAGGATGAGTTTGCAGAGTGATCGCCGCATGCTGCTCCACTTACTGATTCAGGTGCCAGCTTCCGACTCATCGTAACGCTGATGCAGCTGATCAATTCGGGTTTTGGTTTCTTCCAGACGCAATTTCATGCTACGAATCAGTTCGTAGCCGCGTTCAACTTTCTGCACCATCACATCCAGATCCAGGTCAGGCGCCGCGATATCGCGAACGAGCCCTTCCACCTCTTCCAGCATCTTCTGATAACTTTGTGATTCTTTCATAGGGAAGACTCCTTCTTTATAGCAGACTTGTTCGGATCGAGTCGAGTCAGACTCTCCAGTTTTAATTCAAGCAGGGCATCAATCAATCGCGCCCGGACATGCATGCCGGGTTCGAGTTGATCGGCTCGATCCAGTTTGCGGCCCTCAGCAAAGAGCTGGGTCCAGCCCTGAGCCATCCACGGCTGGGGATCACTTTGAATGAGTAATTTCTCCAGATGGAGAATTTTTTCCCGCTGCTGCTGCAGAGTCTCGCGCATCATGGACCCGAGCGCACGTTTCTGGTCCTCGATCTCATAGCGCTTGGGAAGCAAGGCGGTCAGGGCCCGATGATGCAGGTCCTGGCTCAAACGCTGGCGTCGGTTGGTTTGCTCGCGCAGAAGGAACTGCAGTCTTTGGAACAGGTTCTGGCGCAGATTCTGCGTTTGCGTGGTCCACTGCATAAGCCGACGCTCACTGCGCATCTGTAGCTCGTTACGAACGGTTTGCAGGTGCGACTCATGCTGGTGCGTGAGCTGTTTGGTGCCCAGGTGCAGGCGGGCTTTCAGATTTTGGAGGATCTGGGTTTGCAGGCGCACGCGTTCATCCATGGAACGCGACATGACGAGGCTGAGCTGTTCAATGCGCTCGCGAGTTTTTTGCAAAAGATGCACGCAAAAATCGGCGGCCGCGGTCGGGGTTTTTTCCCGACGCGCGCTGATTTCTTCCGCGACACAGACGTCCTCATGGTGACCGATGGCGGCAACGATCGGTACGCGGGCGGCAGTAATGGAATAGGCAATCTCAGGGCTGTCGAACCAACGAAGATCGGCCGCGCTGCCGCCACCTCGTGTGATGACGATCATATCGCAGTGCCGCGCTTCCAGGGCCTGGATGCCGGACACGACATCCCGGAGCGTATTTTCACCCTGCATTTGAGCGGGAAAAAACAGCACCTGGCCAGGGAAACCATAAACCAGAAGTTGATCCAGAAAGTCGCTCTTGGCGCGCGATTCATCGGCGCTGATCAGACCGATGCGCAGAGGAAAGGCCGGCCACGGCAGTTGTTTATTCTTCTGATCCAGACCTTTGGTGCGCAATTCCCGCAGCAATTTTTCGCGAGCCAGGGCGAGGCTGCCTTTGGTGAAGGTGGGATCGATCCCCTGCACCTGAAGACTGATCTGGCCCCGATCCTTGAAGAGTGAAATATCGACCAGCATGCGGACGCGCAGACCATCGGCCATCAATTCCTTCAATGTATCCCGGCCCAGCTTGCGTTCCATATCGAGCCATTGGCTTCGCCAGATGGTGGCATTCACCGTCATGGTCGCAGAACGTGAGGCGCCTTCTTTAAAGTCAGCGAGCTGAAAATAGGATCCGGTCGCAGTTTGCCGGAAATTTTGGATTTCGCCCATGACCCAGAGACTGCGCGGGAAGCTGTGGGAAATTGCCAGCTGCAGCTTTTGCATCAGTTCAGCAATGGTGAGCCCTTCCCCGTGCAGGGAAGTGACGGGTTCAAAACCAGCGTCCGAAACCAAAGTTTCATTGGGGATGGCGGCGGCGGCAGCGGCAGCGGCGCGTGGAGGTGGAGCTGAAGCCGGAGCTGGAGCTGGAGCCGGGCGCGCGACCTTCTGGGGTCCACCGCCTATGGTGCGACAGAGCTCTTCAATTTTTTGCAGACTCTCATCGTTCAGTGGGAGCAGCCAGCTTTTATCCTGGGCCTGGTATTGGCCTCCAAGATTCCGCAGAACCTCGCGATAGGGATAGGTTTTGCCACTCACAAGAATGCACTGGGACTGCGTAATATAATAGACGCTCATACGATTGGGTCCTAATAGCGATCCTGGTGGATGGCATCCGGCGCAACGCCCTGCTGCACGAGCAGGTTACGGGCGGCTTCCATAAAAGCCGGCGGGCCGCACAGCAGGTAATCAGCATCCGCTAATATAAAATGATTCAGTTCATCCAAAGGTCGACCCGGTTGGGCACGACCCAAGGCAGTATCATCCGCAAAAATTTGAAGGTTGAGTGAGGGATGATGGAGTGCCAGCCGTTTCAGGTCATCATAAAAAGGAATTTCCGCATCACTCTGGCAACCGTAAAGCAAAATCGTAGGGGCAGCGTCCCTTTGTTTCAGACGGTCTTCGATAATAGCCTTGAGGGGAGTGATGCCCGAGCCGCCTGCGATACAGACGATAGGCCGATGATAGCGAGGGATCGTAAAACGACCTGCCGGAGCACTGCACATAAAGATTGAGCCCGGAGCCCAGCCCTCGACAAGGTCCCGCGTTCTTTGTTCATCGAGAATGAGACAAAGTTCGAAGCGTCCATCGCCATGGGGTGCCGAGGCGATGGAATAGTAGCGTTCGAAGGTTCCCTCTTGATCCACGAAGGCAACTTTGGTGAACTGGCCGGGACTATGAATAAAATCGGGTGAGACTTGCGCTTCAATAATCGCGTAGCGACGACCAATATATTCGATCCGTCGCACAGTAGCGCGGAATGCCCGAGCAGTATCTTTCACCTGATGATTCCTTCAATTGAGAAGGCATCAGACCCGTTTCACACCAACTTTGCAGCCAGTTTGCACTGAGGCCATGATGTCCTCGCGCGAGATCAACTCTGTCGGTAGAGTGGCTCGACGAATGTTTGCCCTGTAAAGAATGGCGCCACGCAGCTTGGAATAGTCGAGATCGGCATCTTCCAGATTTGCACCGGTGAAGTCTGCACCTTCAAGATTTGCACTCCACAGCGAAGTGCCACGCAGGTCTGCATCCCGAAAGGAGGCGTCCTTCAGGTTGGCATAAGAGAGGTTGGCTTTGCGGAGATCGCAGCCGGAAAAATCCACCTTCACAAGGTTGGCTTTTCGCATGTCATAGCCAACCAGTTCCTTGGTCTCGGCCAGGATTTCGAGAACCTCTTTCCGAGTCAGAGTTACCAGATTTTCCGAATTCTTGCTCATGTCCACCTCAGGCAGCTTCGCTAACAGTGCGGGCGACGACGTAATTGTATAGATTATCTACTTTATATGCGCCGATTGCTTTTGCAAAGACGAATTCAGCCAGGGGCATCCTATTGGGAGCCATCCTGGCTGTTTTGCACGGTGTGCCTCACTTGGATTCAACACCGTTTCGAATTTGACCTACTTGCTCATCAGAGCTGCGACATCCAGCATACGATTGCTGAAGCCAGTCTCATTGTCATACCAGGCCAACACTTTTATCATGCGGCCGCTCATGACCATCGTGCTATCCGCATCGATCGAACTCGAATAGGTCGAGCCATTGAAATCGGATGATACCAGAAGTTCTTCGGTATAGTTCAAAATTCCTTTGAGAGGACCGCTCGCCGCAGCTTCGCGCAGAACCCGGTTCACTTCCTCTTTCGTGGTGCTTTTGCTCACCATGACGTTGAGGTCGACAACCGAGACGTTGGCCGTGGGAACACGGATCGAAATACCGTCAAGCTTGCCTTTGAGTTCCGGCAAAACAAGGCCGATGGCCGTTGCTGCGCCGGTGGAAGTGGGGATCATATTCAGAGCAGCCGCGCGTGCCCGACGCAAATCGGAGTGGGGTAGGTCAAGGAGCTGCTGATCATTGGTGTAACTATGCACAGTTGTCATCTGACCGAATTCGATACCAAAGGCATCGTTCAGAACCTTGGCCACGGGAGCCAGGCAGTTGGTGGTGCAGCTGCCGTTGGAAACGATGGTCATTTCAGGCTTGAGTTTGTCATGGTTTACGCCGTAAACCACGGTCAAGTCCTCGCCCTTGGCAGGCGCAGAGATCAGAACTTTTTTAGCGCCAGCCTTCAAATGAAGCTCAGCGTCCTTGCGATCACGGAACCGGCCCGTGGATTCGAAAACCATGTCGGCTTTCTTATCGCCCCAGGGAATTTCCCGTGGATCTTTCACAGCCGAAACTGTGATTTTCTTGCCATTAACAACGATGCCATCGGCCACGGCTTCAACAGTGGCGTCCAGCGTACCATGCACCGAATCATATTTGAAAAGATGCGCGAGCGTCTTCGTATCGGTCAGGTCATTGATATGGACGATTTCAAAGTCTTTGCGTTTGAGCGCTGCACGTGCCACGACGCGACCAATGCGACCGAAACCGTTGATGCCGATTCTTACCGTCATGATCCCAACTCCTAACTGGTCAGTTTCTATGTATCAAACAGCAGGCCTTTTATACTCCCGGTTCCTGGAAAAAGCTATAGCCGCGGCCTGGGGCTGAGTTCTGGGCTCCAAATCTGTTCTTTGCGCCCAAACTGAGTAAAATAGACTTAGATAAATCCAATGTGCGAGGACCCCGCATGCGTTTCGATGATGCCCGCTTTTTCCTTGGTCTTCTGGCTATTTGGCTCAGCTTGGAGGCTGGAGTGGGCTTCAGTCAGGCCCGCAAGCCGACGCCAACCGCCCAGCTGCCGATGGAGCCTGCCTCGCCGGATCCTGAGGTTTTGGATGAAAATAAAGCTGAGCCGATGGCCGTGGATAAGCACGAAACTTCCAACGGATACGTGCGCCATCACCGGGCTCCGAACGGCCAGGATGCTGCCGTCCGCGGCGGGCTTTTGATGGCTCGCGACGGCTTTGGGGCCCAGCTACGGCTTTTGGAATATGCCTCGCCCTGGCTGGCTGTCAGCCAATCCCTGCGTTATCAAACCCAGGAGGAGGAAGACGCCTTGTTTGCCACGCAATATGGATTGATGCTTGGAGTGGAAGTTCATCCGTGGCAGGACGCCCGCCTTTCGCCCGTGCTCAGCTTGCAGGCAGGGGGCGATCGATACCGGCGCGGATGGGATCAGAATGATCTCGACCTCTTCGGTTTTGAGGCGACGGCTGGTTTGGAATTGAAACTGGCCCGGGCTGCATCTTTTGTTTTTCAATGGACCGAGCTCTACTATCCCGGATTGAAAGAACAACTTTTTACCGACCAAAAGCCCGGGACTCGTTACGCCGGCAGTTTTCAGGTCTTTTTTAACCTGAAATGGAGTGGCGCGATGTAATCAAAAGCTTGAGCCTGGTTCCTTCAGAAAGGCCAGTTCTTCGGGTGTCGAAGGACGGCCGAGGATCTCATTGCGATGCGGAAAACGGCCGAATCGCTCAATGATATCCCGATGAGCTTTTGCATACCGCTGGGCCCCACCGATCATTTCCTTATGGGCAGGCGAAACACTGGTCAAAAGTCGCGTGAACGCATCCAGGCCGGTGTCCTGAATCTTGAGATCCTCGCAATGCATGGTCGGCATCAGGCAGAAATAAGCATAAACCGCCGGCATTTTTAGAAAACGGTCATCCTGCAGAGCCTTGCCGGCAAAGGTCAAAGCTTTCTTTTCATAAGCAAAAGACCGGGGTGAATTGCGGAACATATTACGCGGAAACTGATCCAGAATGATGGCCAATGCCACCAGGCCCTCATCGGTTTGCATCCAACGATCAAAAGCTCCCATAAAAGCCGGATCGATATATTCGAGATAGTGCTTGCGGATGAGTTTATCGAACTCCGGATCCTTGGCGAACCAGCGCCGCGATTTTTCAGGTAGCGCTCGGCCTTCGGCATCAAGTTCACCAAACCAGAGTTCATGAATGGTCTTAATCAAGGGTTCCGTAAAATGGGTCATGATTTATTCTCTTCATGAGGTTTTAAGGTCGAGAGCCCGCCATAGATACCAGGAGGCCAGCGACCGAAAAGGTTTCCATCGTTCCCCGTGACGCAGCAAGGTTTCCGGGGAGGGCAACTCGCGTTTGCGATAAGTCAGAGCGAAGCCTTTCCGCACACCATAGTCAGTGACCGGCAAAATATCAAGGCGTCCCAGGTCAAAGATCAAAAGCATCTCCGCAGTCCAGGGACCAATGCCGCGCACCTGGGTTAAAGCGTCGATGACGGCCTGATCGGACATGCCAGCGAGCTGCGACATTTCCGGGATAAGCCCTCGATTCACGCGATCGGCAAGATCAAGAATGGACAGCATTTTGGAACGGGAGACGCCGACACTACGCAAGGTATCTTCCGGTGTCTTGAGAACGGCTTCGGGTGAAGGAAATGAACCTTCCGGATAAAGACTGCGAAAGCGGCCAAAAATGGTGGCGGCCGCCTTGCCATGCAGCTGCTGATAAATGATGGCTTCCACCAAAGCCGCAAAGACGGAAGTCCCTCGTTTCGGGACCAGACGACAGTCGCCAACGCGTTCGATCAGAGACGCAAGAACATCATCCTGTTTTTTCAAATAAGCCACAGCGTGAGCCGACGCGCCCGCAAAATCCTGATGCCAGTCGAGGGAACCTGCCGTTTCTATCGCCAGGATTTGCTGTTTGGTCATAAGCCCACCAAACGCGGAAAATCCACCTGGTTTGCCCCCAGCCGCCATCACCCGGTGACAGGGAATGATAAGCGGCAGCGGATTTTTTCCCATGGCCTGCCCAACCGCGCGCGCGGCTCCAGGTGAACCGACGGCCAGCGCGAGGGCTCCATAGGTTGAGGTTTGCCCAGGAGGAATCCTGCGCGCCGCTTCATAAACCTGACGAAAAAAAGGCGGAATGCGACTGATATCAATGGGGATGGACGATAAATCCATTTGTCCCTTCAGGAGCAGGGTTTGCAGCCGCTGGGCGGCATCCTGGACCCAGGCGGGAGCAAGAGACAGGTCCACTTCCTGGCAAGGTTTCATCTGATCCGTGAGGCGCCGCCTGGCCTCGGCTGGCGTTTTTTCCGGTAACTGCACGCGTTCAATCGCCGTCTCATTCCATAAAAGGCCGCAGGGGCCAATGGCCGTGGGGAAATAACAGTAATTGCGCATAGGCCGCTCCCTCCCTAGGATATGCAGATCCTATGTGGCAGCGGGAGCGTTCGGTTTTCAAGTCCAATTTTGGAAATTTGTATGGTCAGGATCCTGTGCCCAAATAGCTTCGCAGTTTTTCCGCCTGGGAATCGCCGGGCTGGGCATCGATCTGGGTCCTGATCTGGCTGACATTGCTCGTGGCATCACCGGTTCCGCCGGCGGATTGATAGATGGTAGCTGCGCTTTCCGCGTTCAGCAGACTATTGAGAATGTTGATCGCAGCCTCTTCGTCCAGGCTTTGCAGTTCCTCGACGCTGAATGAGCCACTGCCATCGGCATCAAAATATTTGGCCTGCAGTGCGGTGAAGGCGGTATTGAACATCGAAATCTTGAACGCATCACCGTCCTCGAGCTGATCGGCAGGAATGCTGGCGAGAAGTTCGGTGGCTTCCTGGAGCAGGTCCAGCACATCAGAGGTGGCGGAAGGCAAAACAGTGAAGAGGGCGGTCAAGGGATTGCCAGACGATTCTCCGCCTTTGGCCATTTCCAGGGCGATATCGGTTGTATCCACACCGGCTTTTTGCGCTTTGGCACTGGCCAGGAGGGATACATAGAGCCAGTTCTCAGGTTCCTTCTGCAAGGCTTTTTCCAGGATATCGATCGCATCATCGGATTTGCGTTCATCCATCGCGGCCGTGGCTTCGTCGGCTGGATCGGGGTCGGCCACGCTTTCAAATAAATTCGAGCTGCAGCCGCTCAGGAGCAGGACGAGGAGGAGTGATGGGAGCTTGATGTTCATATAAGGCACCCTCCTTAAAATCCGGCCTTGAGCCGAAAAAAGAGCCGTTGATCGGGACGCACACCTGCTGTACTTCCGACTTCTTCTGTATAAGCACCGATATCCAAACGAGCGACATAGAGGTTCAGAAAGAGGCCGACTGTGGGATATCCCTGATTCAAACCACCCATAAAACCAAAGACCCGTGCAAACTGCAGTTCGGTGCCCAGATGCAAGCGTTTAAAGGTATCCTTTTCCACGGCCCCACCGACATCACGGAAGTCAGCCTGAACTACGAGGGAACTCATTTTGGTCGTGAGATCGTAAGCTGCGCCCAATGTCACGATCTGCGGCAGACGTTTGCTGCTGACACCGGATTCCCCTGCCGCAAGTTTGGTCGTGCCCAGGTTTTCAACATGCAAACCAAAGCGCCAGGGCTTCTTGTCCATATCATACATAAGACCCAGGTCAACGCCGATCCCGTTGCGCGATATTTCAGCATCATTGGAGCTGAGCTGATCGGAGATGTTGTCGGAATCGAGAGCGCTGACATCCAGCGTCGCTTCATTCCGCATGATGTATTTACCTGTGATACCGACCAGAAGTTTTTGATTGAAGAAATCTTCCGCCGCACTGAAGACAGCCACGCGATTGGCCACAGCATCAGCATGCAGGGTTTCGAGTCCCCGTTCGTCCGCCGATTTTGCGAGCATGACATTGGTATCTGACGAGGCCAAAATACCCAAGGCGGCCCGTCGAAAGACAACGCCTGTGAAGTTGCTCACACCCAGATGCAGATTGCGGCCTAGATAGCCGCGCAGAGTATCCGGATCATTGTCCTCCTGTACGAGGACCTGACGCACAAGATCTTTGGTTTTTGTGGACACTTGAACGGTTGGGGAAATGAGGACCGTTTCCTTATAGAGACCTTTGCCCTTGGCCAGACCAGCCGGGTTATAGAAGATGGCTTCATGATAATCCGCGGTCGCCACACCCGTATCCCCGCGGCCCAGAAAGTAGGCACTTCGATAGATACGATGAAACTCCAGACTATCTGCGTACAGATGCCCGGCGCTGCCGGATAGAACAAGACTTAAACACGCTCGGTAAAGCCTGGATGGAATCATGCCCAAAACCTTCCCATTCCGTACGCTCTCGCACTATCAAGGCGATCGGCGCAATGGGATGAAACTTGATGACTATTCGAGGGGACGGGGCAAGTTATTGGAAAGAGGAAATTAATGGGGGGCCCGTGAAGGGCCCCTCAAAGCTCATGACACCTAAGGTGATAAGGCGTTTTGTGATGAAAAGGGGGATATGTCTGTACGTGCGGCATTTTTAAAAAACGCCGAAAAAACGAGAAAGGACTCTGAAATGCAGTGCCTGAGCTTTTTGAGTAAGTTTTTGGTCTTCGAAACACTGATTTAACACCAGGTTTTTGGGGCAGAAAATCCCTTGTCATTTTGCAGTCTTATCTGCGAAAAGTCACGGAATGTTGTGCCGGATGACCGACGCTGGTTCTAACGCTAACGGGTTGGGTTGTCAACCTATAAACCGGTGTTTTGTGAGTATCAAAAATTTTTTGCGTACATATTCCAAGTCAAATGGCGGGGTGCGAGAGTCGTAATATTCCAACACCATTGGCGAATCAGGAAGCCCACCGCTTGGAACTTTCCACCAAAAAATCTGCAAGCGTGCGCCGCGCAAAAGCCGTGTCAGCTGGCTCCACGGCCGAAAAGGTTCTTACAAATCTCTCATTTAGAAAAATCGATCGTACCAGGGAAGTATGTCTTTTTAGATGTTTGTTGTAATAAAGCAACGTTTCTTTCTAGGCCAGGAGTTCCGATTCCTCGTCATCTTCTTCAACAAGTCGATGTGACGAGGGCATAAGAGGTTCGCGCAGAATCTGGTCCCGTAGCGAAGCTGCAGCGCGCCCCAGACCTGGAATTCGGGCCTGGCTGAGGGACTGAAGATAGGTGGCGGCTCGATAAATCAATGCCATTAAGTCGCCCTGTCCAAAACGCTCATCCGTGGTTTTGCGGACAAGGTCGGCCCAGCTCATGCCCCTGGCCCAATCGCTCAGAATC
This sequence comes from Oligoflexus sp., assembly GCF_035638955.1. Classification (GTDB taxonomy): domain Bacteria; phylum Bdellovibrionota_B; class Oligoflexia; order Oligoflexales; family Oligoflexaceae; genus Oligoflexus. The sequence continues at coordinate 85,691 of NZ_DASQYZ010000083.1, forward strand.
GAGCCTGCCAGTGGATTGTATTCCCGAAACACATAGCTATCCCGCCGTTGTCCGGGCGCATCATAAAGCTCTTCAAACAGTTCGACCGGATAAAGCTCCTCCAGACGTTCTTCGACTTTCTCTGACACAAAAGGAAAGTCGTAATCACGATCGGTGTCAGGCTCCTTGAAGCGGGTCAAACAGAGCGCCGCCATCAATTCCAGGCCGGCCAGCAAGTTATCCATCGTCACGTCACCCTGGTCAATGAGCTGGGCCATGAGAAGACCACCGGATTGAGGAAAATACCGGGCAATGGACCCGTAGCGGGTCAGCTGCTCGCTTTCATCAATGCAGCCGATGCGGTGGAGATGCAGATGCAAATGCGCAAGGCTGCTGGCCATATGTTTATGAATATGCGCATGGCAAGGCTCACGCAACGGGCAGCTCAAGCAAAGCGCGTCGGGCTTTTCATCCAGAAAATCGGCAAAGGCCGACGCCGGTGAAGCCCCACAGGGCAGACTTGCCGCGCTCAAGGATTTTTTCAGAGGTTGCTCCCGGATCAGGGAAAATCGCACGGATTTATCACCGAAGCGTAAAAAACTTTTCTCATAAAAATTTTCCACATCGCGCAGTTTGAATCCCCGCCCCAGGAGTCCCAGAAAAGTCGTGGGATCATTTTTCAAACGCGATTCACAACGGTCGCGTCGCGTACCGCCGAATTTTTGCCAGGCCGCAACCGAAGGCCAAAGACTGAAACCCACCACATCCTTGCCACGACGTCCGGCCCGACCGAGCATCTGCAGGACTTCAGAGGGAGCGTATGTGGTGAAGCCGCTTTCCCCAGGACGGGTGTAATCGCTGATCAGGGTGGAGCGCACCGAAAAATTGATACCGATGCTCAGGCCCATGGTGGCCACACAAAAACGCAGTTGACCATTTTTCACGAGTTTTTCAATGGCGCGTCGTGCATAGGGGGCCAATCCAGAATGATGATAACCCACTCCATAAACGAGGAGCAAACGCCGCAAATTCACCTGGATGAATTTCATCGGATCGTCGACTTCAGCATCATTTTCAATCAACTCGCGGATCCGCTGGGAATCTGCGGGTGGAATCGGATCCAGTTGTTTACAGAGTTCAAGGGCCATATTTTCACAGGATGCGCGCCGACCCGCATAGATGATACAGGGTGTCAGCCCCTGCGAAGGAATGGATTTCAAACGTCGAGCGATTTCTCCATGCTCCAACGGAAAGCGCGCCGGGGCGTTGGATTTTTTGGGAAGATTCGCTTCAACTTCAGAAACCAGAAGCCACTGCTCGTGAAAATAAACGAGATCGACGAGCGGCACAGGACGCTCTCGGGTCTGAATCAAACGGCAGCGGCGGCCGCTGATCGCCGTGATCCAGGCACAAAACTGCTCGGGATTCTCGACGCTGGCTGAGAGGAGCAGAAGCTGGCAGGTCGGTGGCGTCAGGATGATCGCTTCCTCCCAAGCACTGCCGCGACTGCCGTCTTGCATAAAATGATATTCATCGAAGACAACCAGCGTTCGTCCCAAATCCGGTTCGACCCCAAGCAGGGAATTTCGATACGATTCCAAGGTGGCGACCACGATGGGCGCACTCAAATTTTCCTTGATATCACCGGTCGCAATGCCGACGTTTTCCTTGCCAAAGGTGTCGCTGAATTCCCGGAGTTTGTCATTCGAAAGACTTTTGACTGGTGTGGTATAGGCTGCGCGAAATCGGGGCTGGTCGATATTGATTTCGAAAAATGCTTCCACCACCCGGGTTTTTCCCGCGGTCGTGGGCGCATCGACGATCACATGCTCACCGTTGAGCAGAGCATCGAAGGCCTCCCTTTGCCAGGGATCCAGCTGGTCGATCAAGGGCACATGGCTTAAATCCTTGTGCGGTCGGCGCGCGTTGGCTTCCGCCTCGTGGAGCCACTTTTGCAGCGCTTTGTCCGTGATCTGCCTGGCTTTGCGCGTGATCTCAAGATCCTGCGGCGATAGGCGTTCTTCGATCGCTTCCGCCGGCGGACGCGGTCGGGATGGATTGCGTATGACCAGGGAGGTGGAAGGTTCGTCGCGACGCTTGGGGCCGTTTTTGCGTTTTTTAGTCAAGTTCAACTCACCGGTTTAAGGTCCAGAAGAGCTTTGAGCACACGCTGCTCCAATTCAGGATAAGGGCAATCGGTATGAATCACATAATCGGCACGATCCGCTTTGTCCCGCGCGGGCATTTGCGCGAGCAGAATGGCTTCGGCCATGTCCTGGGAGCAACCATCACGCTGCATGACGCGTGTGATCTGCAGCTCCACCGGACAATAAGCGACCCAGACGGCTTTGAAATCAGCCGCGCGCTGCCTTTCATAGATCAGACTGGCTTCATAAAACCAAAGGCGGGGATGTTGAACAAAACCCTTTATTTCAAGAGCTTTTTGAACTTCGGCTTCGAGTCTCGGGTGGATGATGGCTTCCAGTGCCTGACGCCGCCCAGGGTCCTGAAAAACCACCTCGCGCATGCGCTGGCGATTCATGGTGCCGTCGCTGTTCAGAATGGACGGACCGAAGGCTTGGACGACATCAGCAAGGCCTTCTGTTCCTGGTTCCACGACGGCGCGAGACATGGCATCCGCATCCAAAACAATATAGCCCTGCTGGCGTATAATGGAGGCTATGGTCGATTTTCCACAGGCGATCCCCCCGGTCAGGGCTATGCCCCATTGCTTCAGTGCCTCTTGTGTCTTCATACCTTTGCCTCTGCGGTGGAAGCGGCCAACGGCATCGTAAAGTATGAAGCCCGCTCTGTCGAGGCCTATGCTTGGCGTCTGGTCAGGAGGCCCCTCGGCGGTTTTTGTCAACAATGGCGCCCAGGATCAAGGTTAACGAGACGAGGCGCATGAGAATGACAAGGCCCACATTCTCGTTCGAGATCTCGAGTATGGAAATCATGACCCGTTCCACGCCGAGCAGCAGAAACGCAAAGGCAAAACATATAAAAAGGCGATCATGGGTTCGCGTATAAAATCGTAAAAAGAAGAGCGAGACCACGAAGGCCAAAGCTGTAAACATTCCGGATAAGAATAGCCGCATGATCCCCTCACCTATCTGTCATATCGATTCCCAAGTTAACCCATAGATCAAAATACCAAGGCTAACGATCGATACGACCACCCGAACGGTTGCAAGATCCATAAGCTCGGTCGGAGTATTAACATCAATAGTCGCCAGGGCATTATTCAAAGCCAGGCCGACGAAACAGATGCCACTCCAAAGGAGCAATCGTGTGCCATTTTTTTTGAAAGAGCGTAGCAAAAGATAAGCGCAGGCAATGCACGTTAGGGTCGACAGAGCATACACGATGGATGCCATGGTCACTCCTTGAATCGAAAGGCATCCGAAAAACCTGTCAGGGCATCGGATGGCTTGGAGAATATAAGGTTTATCACAGAGACGCGGTGGGATGCATAGAGGGCTGAAAGTTGATCCATGGTGTCGGAGTAATTTGCAGGAGCATACACATAAATGCGCTTCCCATTGTCTTCCCGCATGGTGACCAGGTTTTTACGCATCAGATCGGAGAGCCTTTTTTCAACAGAAGAGGACGTCGTTCGGAGTTCCTGGGTTATGGTGTCCGATTCGAGTTCTTTGCGAGCGCGGAGGAGCAATAGAATTTCCAATTGCTCCACGGAATTTATGCAGGCAAAAATGAACTTCTCAATATTCTGGTCGAGCCTTGCGCTTGTCATCCAATCTCCCAGGGCGACCCATGTCATGCGTAAGCTAGAGCAAGCTGTGCTCTAAGGCTGGCAGGGTTATGCTCAAGAATCAACCCACAAAATATCGTGTCGACTGTACTATTTTGGTGGCTGTCGTTTTGTCTGTGAAGGTCAAAAAATACATGTAGGGAAATGTATTCGGTCGCTTTGGCTTTTTGCGGATTTTTGCTCAAAGGTGTACCCATTCTGATGATCCCGCTCTTGACGCGAAACTCGTCAGATTTAGCTTGAGGTTCTTGGTACTGAACGTCTAAGTTGGAAACTGAACTTTTTTTACCGCCAAGCTCATCGCCGGATTTCAAGTTTCCGACGAATTTTGTTTCAGTAGTCTCGTTTTTCTCATTTTAGTCGCCCCTATATCGAGGTTTAGGAATGAAGCCCACGGCTCAAAAAGAAGTCAAAGCTCATCGCAATTACAAGCAAGCGGGAACTTTTCAAGGCAATTCCAGTGACCGACGTGAAGCGCAGCCCGCCAGGGCCAAGCGTTCTCGGGACTCCGACTGGGATCATCTTTCGTTGGCTGAAAAAGATGAAATCGAACAGTTGGTGGAAGTCCTCAAGTCAGTCAAGTCGGGAGATTTTTCGGTCCGCTTCGATTATGAGAAAGGCGATATCCTGGGGCGCGCGGGCGAACTTCTGAACGATATCATTGGGTTGAATGAGCACCTTTCCAACGAGCTGGTCCGTGTGGGCAAGATCGTTGGTCAGGAAGGGCGCATGACGGAACGCGCTTCCGTGGGGCCCGCTAAGGGATCATGGGCTACCAGTGTCAACTCCGTAAACCAGTTGATCGGTGACCTTGTTGCGCCAACCAACGAGGTCGCGCGCGTGATCACGGCGGTGGCGAAAGGCGACCTTTCCCAGAAAATGATTCTGGAAATCGAAGGCCGTCCGGTCCGCGGTGAATTTCTGCGTATTGGTACGACGGTAAACTCGATGGTGGATCAGCTGAACTCCTTCGCAGCCGAAGTAACGCGGGTTGCGAAAGAGGTGGGTAACGAAGGGAAGCTGGGCGGACAGGCCGATGTCAAAGGCGTGTCGGGTACCTGGCGAGACTTGACTGATAACGTAAACGGCCTTGCAGGTAACTTGACTGCTCAGGTGCGTAACATAGCCAAGGTGACAACGGCCGTTGCGAAGGGTGACCTGACGCAGAAGATTACGGTGGACGCCAAAGGCGAGATCCTGGAGCTGAAGAACACGATCAACGTGATGGTGGATCAGTTGTCCTCGTTTGCAGCGGAAGTAACCCGCGTGGCGAAAGAGGTAGGGACCGAAGGAAAACTCGGTGGCCAGGCGGAAGTGAAGGGTGTCTCGGGTACCTGGAAGGACTTGACCGATAACGTAAACGGTCTCGCCGGTAACCTCACCGCCCAGGTGCGTAACATCGCAAAAGTAACCACTGCGGTGGCCAACGGTGACTTGTCCCAGAAAATTACGGTCGACGCTCGCGGTGAAATTTACGAGCTGAAAAACACTATCAATACAATGGTGGATACGCTCCGCTCCTTCGCCGCGGAAGTAACCCGTGTGGCGAAAGAGGTGGGTACCGAAGGCAAACTCGCTGGTCAGGCCGATGTGAAAGGCGTGTCCGGTACCTGGAAAGATTTGACCGATAACGTAAACGGTCTTGCGGGTAACCTCACCGCCCAGGTGCGTAACATCGCAAAAGTAACCACTGCGGTGGCCAACGGTGACTTGTCCCAAAAAATCACCGTGGATGCGAAGGGCGAAATTTCCGAACTGAAAAATACGATCAATACAATGGTGGATACACTCCGCTCCTTCGCTGCGGAAGTAACCCGTGTGGCGAAAGAGGTGGGTACCGAAGGCAAACTCGGTGGCCAGGCGGATGTCAAAGGCGTGTCGGGTACCTGGAAGGACTTGACCGATAACGTGAACGGTCTTGCGGGTAACCTCACCGCCCAGGTGCGTAACATCGCGAAGGTAACAACCGCTGTTGCGAAGGGTGACCTTTCGCAGAAGATTACGGTTGATGCCAAGGGCGAGATCCTGGAGCTGAAGAACACGATCAACGTGATGGTGGACCAGCTGAACTCCTTCGCCGCGGAAGTAACCCGGGTGGCGAAAGAGGTGGGTACCGAAGGCAAACTCGGTGGCCAGGCGGATGTGAAAGGTGTGGCCGGTACCTGGAAGGACTTGACCGATAATGTGAATGGTCTCGCCGGTAACCTGACTGCCCAGGTGCGTAACATCGCGAAGGTGACAACCGCTGTTGCGAAGGGTGACCTTTCGCAGAAGATTACGGTTGATGCCAAAGGCGAAATCCTGGAGCTGAAGAACACGATCAACGTGATGGTGGATCAGCTGAACTCCTTCGCCGCGGAAGTAACCCGCGTGGCGAAAGAGGTGGGTACCGAAGGCAAACTCGGTGGCCAGGCGGAAGTGAAAGGTGTGTCCGGTATCTGGAAAGACCTGACCGATAACGTAAACTTCATGGCTGGTAACCTGACCAAGCAAGTACGCGGTATCATCAAGGTTGTGACCGCGGTTGCCAACGGTAACCTGAACGAGAAATTCGTCCTTGAAGCCAAAGGTGAAGTGGCCGCGCTCGCGGAAACGATCAACAGCATGACCGATACACTTCGTATCTTTGCGGATCAGGTCACAACAGTTGCTCGTGAGGTAGGGATCGAAGGGAAGCTGGGTGCTCAGGCCCGCGTGCCTGGTGTGGCCGGTACCTGGAAGGACTTGACCGATAACGTAAACATTATGGCCTCGAACCTGACAACGCAGGTCCGGGGTATCGTCAAGGTCGTGACGGCGGTTGCGAATGGTAATCTGAACGAGAAATTCGTACTCGAAGCCAAAGGTGAAGTGGCCGCGCTCGCGGAAACGATCAACAGCATGACCGATACACTTCGTACTTTCGCTGACCAGGTTACGACTGTGGCTCGCGAGGTCGGGATTGAAGGAAAGCTGGGCGGTCAGGCGAAGGTGCCTGGCGCTGCCGGTACCTGGCGTGACTTGACTGATAACGTGAACCAGCTCGCCGGTAACCTGACATCTCAGGTGCGTGCGATTGCGGAAGTTTCCACTGCGGTGACGAAGGGCGACTTGACCCGTTCGATCAACGTCGAAGCGATGGGCGAGGTGGCCGCGCTTAAAGATAATATCAACCAGATGATCGGCAACCTGAAGGACACGACCCAGAAGAACAACGAGCAGGACTGGCTGAAGACCAACCTCGCGAAGTTCTCGGGTATGATGCAGGGTCAGCGTAATATCATCTCGGTGGCCCAACTTATCATGTCGGAGCTGACCCCACTGGTCGGCGCGCAGCATGGTGGTTTCTTCATGATGGAAACGGGCGATGATCGGACCACTCCGATTCTGAACCTGATCGCAAGTTATGGTTTCACTGTCCGTAAGAACCTTTCGCATTCCTATCGTTTGAAGGAAAGCCTGATCGGTCAGTGTGCGTTCGAGAAAAAACGCATCCTGATGTCCGATATTCCGGAAGGCTTTATTCATATTTCAACCGGCATGGGCGACGCCCCAGCGCGTAACGTCGTTGTGCTGCCAGTCCTTTTCGAAGGTGAAATCAAGGCCGTTATCGAACTGGCCTCGTTCAAGATCTTCAGCGATAACCACCTGAGCTTCCTCGATCAGCTGATGGACTCGATCGGTGTTATCCTGAACATGATTTCCTCGTCGATGCGTACGGAAGAACTCCTGCAGGAGCTGAAGCGGTCCAACGCCGAACTCGAAGCCCAGGCCAACGAGCTGAACGAAAAAGCCAAACTCCTCGAAGTCAAGAACCACGAAGTGGAACTGGCGAGCCGAAGCGTCGAAGAAAAAGCCGAGCAGCTGCAGCTTATTTCCAAGTACAAATCGGAATTCCTGGCGAACATGTCGCATGAATTGCGCACGCCTCTGAACAGTCTCCTGATTCTGTCCAAGATGCTGGCTGAGAATAAAGACCGTAACCTGACGCCGGAGCAGGTGAAATTCGCCAGTACCGTGTATTCATCGGGTAACGACCTCCTGGCCTTGATCAACGAGATTCTGGATCTGTCCAAAATCGAAGCGGGCAAGATGCCGATCAATCCCAAGGAATTCGATCTGCCTGAAGTTCAGGATTATGTGGAACGTACGTTCCGCCATATGGCAGAGCAAAAAGGTCTGGAATTCCAGATCATCATGGATCAGAACGTGCCGCGTACGATGTTTACCGACGTTAACCGTCTGCAGCAGGTTCTTAAAAACCTGCTCTCGAATGCCTTTAAGTTTACCGAACGTGGCCGCGTGGTGATGACCGTGAGTACGCCTTCCAAGGATACTCGCATTGGTCAGGCGGCTGTTCCTGCGGCTCAGAGTATCGTCGCCTTTGCGGTGCGGGACACTGGTATCGGCATCCCGATGGAAAAGCAGAAGTTGATCTTTGAAGCCTTCCAGCAGGCGGATGGAACCACGAGCCGGAAGTATGGCGGAACCGGTCTGGGTCTGACCATCAGCCGCGAGATCACTCGTCTTCTGGGTGGATGGCTGGAGGTTGTCAGCGCTCCCGATCAGGGCAGTACCTTTACCCTGTATCTGCCACAGAATTACAGCGGTGCGGAGCTGACTCAATCGAATCCATCGGAATCGAGCACGGAAAGCAACGCCCACATTCCTCCACTGCCGGAAAATGCTGATTTCAGTGGTTGCAAGATTCTGGTCGTCGACGATGACAGCCGCAATATCTTTGCCATCGATTCGGTGCTGGAAGAGCGCAACATGCAAGTCATCCATGCTGAGAACGGCAAGATTGCGATTTCGCACATGCAGGCTCACCCGGACGTGGATCTGGTGCTGATGGATATGATGATGCCGGAAATGGATGGCATCGAAGCCACGCGCATCATCCGTCAGGACCCACGCTTCAGTCGGTTGCCCATTATCTCCCTGACGGCCAAGGCCATGAAAGGGGATCGTGACAAGGCGATTCAAGCAGGAGCTTCGGATTATGTAACCAAGCCTGTGGATCCTGAAAAGTTGCTCTCGGTTATGTACGCCTGGTTGCAAAAGAAAAAAGCTTGGGTAAATTGAGGAGAATGTATGGATCCGGCAGCGGCTGAAGTGCAGCCAACAGTTAATATCTTGTTGGTCGATGACAAGCCGAGCAATTTGATTGCATTGGAATCGTTTCTTTCCTTGCCGGGGTACAACCTTGTCATGGCGACGTCGGGGCGCGAAGCCCTGGAGAAACTTAAAACCGCTGAGTTTGCCGTTATCCTCGCTGATGTGATGATGCCGCTGATGGACGGTTTTGAGCTGGCGACGCGGATCAAGAAATCCGAAAGTTTGCGGGAGATTCCAATAATCTTTCTGACGGCTATGGAAGCCAATGTCGGGGATATTTTCCGCGGTTACGATGTGGGTGCGGTCGACTACCTGCAAAAGCCGTTGGCCCCTGAAGTCGTCAAGGCGAAAGTCGCTGTTTTTGTCCAGCTGTTCCGGCAAAAACTCCTGATCCGCAGTCAGGTGGCGGAACTTCTGGAAAGTGAACGCCGGGAAAAGGAATACCGCATTGCGGAACTCAAGCAGCAGGCGGCGATTCAAACTCAGCAGATTCGCGAAGCTCTTTTGGAAAACGCTTACAAAAAGCGGATTGAAAAGATGCAGCGCATTCAGCTGGATGTGACCCGGATTCTGGCTGAATCGAACGGTGTGAATGATGCGGTGCCACGCCTGCTTGAGGTTGTCGGTCGCGGCATGGAATGGGCTTGGGCTTCGATCTGGCTCATCGATTATACGCAATCCTGCATGCAGGTCCAGCATGCCTGGCACGATCAATCGCCTGCTATGGTTAAGCTGGCCGCGCTGACTGAAAACATCAAGCTGCAAAAAGGTCAGGATGGGGTCGGCATTTCCTGGGAAAAAGCTTCACCGATGTGGATTCAGGAGGGAACGAAACACCTGCCGAGCAGCCGGAATTTCGACGAGCCCCAGGAACGCGGTATTGTGGCCTTGCCCATCTGGGAAGGCGAAGAGCTGATCGCCGTAGTGGAATTCATTGATCAGGAAATTGCCAACGAGGATGGCCTCGTTCTTTCAGCTCTGGTTGATATTGGTTCGCGTGTTGGGCTCTTTATTCAAAGAAAAAAAGCCGAGCAGACCCTGAAAGAAAGCGAAGAGCGATTCCGCTTGCTCGTGGCTGGTGTGAAAGATCACGCGATCTATATGCTGGATCAGAATGGTAACGTGCGCACTTGGAATGATGGGGCGCAGCGTATCAAAGGTTACGACAGCGAAGAGATCATCGGTAAAAATCACGCGGTGTTTTACACCACTCAGGCGATCGAGCAGGATATTCCGCAGGAGGGCCTGCGCAAGGCCATCGCCGAAGGCAAGTTCGAAGAGGAAGCCTTGCGGATCCGCAAGGATGGTTCCATGTTCTGGGCCAACTCGGTGATTACAGCCCTGCGCGACTCGTCGGAACAATTGCGTGGTTTTGCGATTGTGACTCGTGACATTACCGACCGCAAGACGGCGGATGAAACCCTCCAGCGTGCCTATGAGATTCTGGATATTCGGGTCAAGGAACGCACGGCTGAGCTGGAAATGGCCAACAAGGCTCTGCGTGCTGAAATCAATGAGAGAGAGCGTATCGAGCGTCTTCTGCGCAAAAAGCAGGAAGAGCTGGTCGCCGCCAAGGAACTCGCCGAGGCTGCGAACAAAGCCAAGAGTGCATTCCTGGCCAACATGAGTCATGAGATCCGCACGCCTTTGGGTGCCGTTATGGGCTTTTCCGAGTTGATGCTGGATGAAACGCAGCCCTTGGCCGAACGCGTCAACTGCGTGGAAGTTATCAAGCGTAACGGCAAGCTCCTGTCCAATATCATCAACGATATTCTGGATCTGTCCAAGGTCGAAGCTGGCAAGCTCGATGTGGAAAAGGTCCTGGTGCCTTTGGATGATATCCTCACCGACATCAATATGCTCCTTTCGCTGGAAGCCCGGGAGAAGGGTCTGCGCTTGACTGTGACGACCGAAGGCCAGGTGCCTTCGCATATCACGACCGATCCCCTGCGTTTGCGTCAGGTGCTGTTTAATATCGTCGGCAACGCGATTAAATTCACCGATCATGGCATGATCTCCGTTTCCATCAAGCAGACGGAAATCGAAGACGACCGCTATCGGCTTGCCTTTATCATCCGTGACACGGGACGTGGCATCAGCACCGTGCAGGCCACCCGTCTCTTCGAACCTTTTGCGCAAGCTGATAGTTCGACGACACGTCGCTTCGGGGGCACAGGCTTAGGCCTGGTTCTGTCGAAGAAACTGGCCAACACCCTGGGCGGTGATGTGGAGCTGAGCAGCAGCATTCCCGGTGTGGGCAGTGAATTCACTGTCACCATCGATCCAGGCGAAACCATGCGAACGGTAGCGCCGCTTCGTTCAGGTGCGGAAGCACGCACTGAAGAGACCAATGTCCCGCTCGAGCATCTGCGCGTTCTGCTGGTTGAAGACAGCCCGGACAATCAGCTGCTGGTCACTCGCATGCTGAAGATGAGTGGCGTCAAAGTCGAAACCGCCTCCAATGGACGCGAAGGTGTGCAGAAGGCCCAGAGCGGCACCTTCGATTGCATCCTCATGGATCTGCAGATGCCGGAAATGGATGGGTATGCCGCGGCTCAGGAATTGCGGCGGCAGGGTTATACTAAACCCATCATTGCGCTCACGGCACACGCCATGGGTGAAGAGCGGCAACGTTGCCTCGCGAGTGGTTTCAACTCCCACATTAGCAAGCCTATCAGTCGGAAGATTTTGATTCAGACTTTGGTGCAGTATAGTCAGCACGTCCGGAAGGATGCTGTGGCGAAAACGATGCCGAGGACATTCTAGAAATCCCAGCGCGCTTGCAGTTGCAGACCCAGATTCTGGGTCGGCTGCCGTTGCTGGCTGCCTACATTTGATAATGCGTAAGGCGGCCGCTGCAGGCTGCCCACGTTTGATAATGCGTAAGGCTGCAGATGCAGACTAAACGTGTTGGGTGACACGTAAGGTTGCTTTTGCAGGCTGAGCGTGCTCGGTGATGCGGGAAGCTGCCGCTGCAGGCTGACCGCGCCTGGCAACACGTAAGGCCGCATGATCAGGGCGTGCACAACGCCAAAGACGTAGGTCCCGGCGGCTACACCCAAGGCCAGATTCAAACGTTCCTGCTTATCCTTAACAAAACTATTCTTGGCCTGCGAAAAGGCATCAAGGTCTTCCTGCGAGACTGTGGGATCCACCTGAGCCCGACGGATGGCCGCCTGCTCATTGGTTTCGGCCTGCTGAATATCCTGGTTGGCCTGAACAATCACGCCAGCGGCATAGAGCTGGCTGCTGAGAAAGAGTGTGCCCAGGAGGAAGTCGCCATTATAGAATTGTCCGACTCCCAGCGGCAGGAAATGAGCGAAGCTTACAGGCTCACGCTCCAGGTCCATGGGGTCTGATGGAACGGGGGATGCTGACGAGGACGACGCTTGAGGTCCTTTTTCTTCCGCCAGTTCCAGACTTTCCTTTTTCGGTTCAGGACCTGGATCGGTCAAACCCCGAGCGGTTTCGTCCTCGGTGGGCAGCACGGGTGGGACCTTTTCTTTTTTCTCATCACGGGCTTTACGGGCTTCCAGTCGGCGCGTCCGTTCCTTTTCGCGTTCCTTATCCTTTTCGCGAGCGATCCTGGCCTGCCGCGCTTTCTCTTTTTCCTTTTCCTTTTCTTTTTCCTTCTCTCTCGGATCCACCTTCGGGGGAAGCTTATCCAATTGAATCTCGTAAACGTTCTCGACCAGTTTGTTCACCGCAATTTTCACGCGTCGCGGGCGATAGCCCTTGGCCTGAAGAGTGATTTCGCGCGTGCCAGGGTTGGCGTCGAGTGAGACGTTGGCGGGACCCAGGAGGATACCGTCCATAAGAATTTCCGCATCCTTGACCGGAGTTTTCACCAGGATGCGCGTCTTGGGTTTCGGAGCATTTTTCTTTTCGACAATGCCACGCTTGATCGTTTGAAAGAACGGCAGCACGGATTCGTCGAGGGCTTCCTTGGCTTCAATGGAGCAAGCGGAGTCGGTGGCAAGGCACTGCTCGAAATTTTTTTGAGCCTCGGTCTGGCGACCCAGAGTGTAAAGACTGAGTCCAATGTATTTATAGATTTTAACTTTTTCGGATTTGCTGGGTTTCTTTTTCAAAGCTTTTTGCAGGGTTTGGATGGCCTTGTCGAACTCGCCCTTGGCATAATGCTGAAGACCCTGCTTATAGGCTGAAGTCTTGCCGTCGGCAGATGGGGGGACGCCTATAAAAAGGAGCAGCGCGAGACAGCCGGAAAGCATCTGTCTCAGGATCCTTTTATTCGGCCATGTCGTAGCACTTGACTTCCACATAGGTTTCACTTGAAGTCAGCGGTAAACGTCTGAGATCCCTCATTTTCCCTTAACTCGAAGACACGACTGACCACTTCCTGTTCAAAGGTGACGACCACACGATATGTGCCCGGTCTTAGGTTCAGTATTAAGGAAGACTTGGTCATATTCATTTCCTTGCGTCGGCCGCCGTCCTTCAGATCCTCTATGACCAGCTGCGCCGGATTGCGATTCGATCGGATATTCAGCTCCACCAGATCCACTGTCTTCAGTAGAGTCACATTCACGTTTCGTTGTTCATTGGCTTTGATCTGGACCTGCTGCTCGTCGAGCCTGTAACCCTTACGTTTGAGTCGCAGAGAATAAGATCCAGGATCGAGTCGAATACCCTGCCCTGCGATCTCGGGGTCATTGGTGGTGCCATACGGTTTGCCATCGATAAAAATTTCGGCGGCTGGCAAGGCCGAGACACGCAGAATACCCGGCTCACCTTTTTTCGGTGGTTCCGGGGGCAGACGATCGGTGACCGTCGTTTTTTCAGGAACTGACGCCAGGACAGGTGGCCGCGTTTCGGTTGCCGGAGTGGGATCCGGGACCGGCTGAGCCGGCGGAGGATTGGTTCCCGTTTTCACACGACTCGTATCCTGCGGCGGTAGAGCGGCGATTTTAGGTCGAGCCGGAGTATTGAGCGTTTTATTGGTTGTGACCACAGGACGGCCAGATTTAAAGGTGGCTGTTTCCTTATCACTGACGGCTGCGGGCTTGTTGTTATCGATCACCACGGTCTGGCTTTCCACCAGAGGTGCGGTCGGCATTTCCACAGGCAGGGGATCGGTCCTGGTTGATTTGGCAACCGATGTCTCTGTGCGGGAGCCGCCGGCTTTTTTCTGCTTCAAGGGATCGATCTGTTGCGCGACGCGCGAGCCGTCACGCTTGACCTGATTCATGAGCCTATCGCCGCCGAAGATGAAGACAAGGACAATGGCGGCAATCAATCCGAACAGGACATAAGTGCTCGAGCTGGATTTTTTACGGCGTGTGAAGCCACCTACTTCACGAATCACCACTTTCTGGGGTGGGGTGCGATGCCTGGCCTGCTGCGATTGCGGTGGCACCGTTGCCGATGACCGGACAGGCGATTGGGTCGGCACCGGCTGCTGCGGTAAAATTTGCGTCGGCATATCATGGGACGTGCCTGGGCGGTGGCTCATATGTTTTTGCTGAGGGGCATGTCCCCGCGGACCGGTGTTCTGATGATTGCCATCGGCCGGACGTACCGCGCGAGGCGGTGTGGTGCCGGCACGCGAAGGCTTGGGTCCTGTCAGGGCCTTGGTTTCCGCATTCGGATCGACGCCATCACGGTTCACCGATGTATGATGGCTGCGCGAGCTATGAGGCTTGCTCTGATCCAAAATATTTTTGTGCGATTCAATTTTAGGAACCGTGGTCTTGGGCATTTTCAGTTTGGCCAGACGTTCATCAAAGGCCATACGGTTGTTGGTATACTGTTCGAGCTCCTTCGAACTTTCACCAAAGCCAAAGCCTCTCAGGAATTCATCCAAAGCGGAAGACATGTCCAGAATATCCTGGAAACGTTCTTCCTTGGAACTTTTCATGCCCTTGTTGATGATTTCATTGATCACGAAAGGCAATTCCGGAGCCAGAAGGTTGGCTGCCGTGTAACGCCCGACCATGATCTTGTTAATCACCTCGGCCGTGGTCTGACCGGAATAGGGCAGAACCCCCGTAACGATTTCGTAAAAGAGCACGGAGAGACTATAAATATCCGCGCGAACATCAACATCACTGCCGCGGATTTGTTCCGGTGACATGTAGCTTGGTGAACCCATGAAGGTACCGGTCTGCGTGGCCTTGGCCCGATGGACTTTGGCAATACCAAAGTCCATGAGCTTCACCTGCCCCGTATCGAGCAGCATGATGTTTTCCGGTTTGATGTCCCGATGCACAATATTCAATTTATGGGCTTCATGCAGAGCTCGACAGACTTCACGCGCGATCAGAATCGCGACCACAGGATGAAGGCGATTTTTGGGATAGCGTTTGACGTACTCGGCAAGATCCACCCCGTAGAGGATTTCCGAAACCATCCAGAGCTGCTCGGAGTCGAGCCCGGAGAAATCGTAAACCTTAATGATATTAGGGTGATCCAAATTCGATACGGTTTTCGCTTCGAGAAGGAAGCGTTCACGAATATCGGGGTTCCGGGCCAGGTGCTGATGCAAAATTTTGATGGCGACCCGGCGATCGAGTTTTTCATCAAGCGCCGCATATACGGAGGCCATACCCCCCTCGCCGATGAGGCCTTTGATTCGATAGCGATTGCCGACCAATTGTTTCTGCATCCCGGCCATGTCTCTGTGCTTGCAGGGAAAAATTTCCCAACCTGAATTCAGCGATTAGGCGCTCATTTCCGCTCATCCTATCGGTCCGAAAGGGATGGCACTTAAGTCAGGCCTCGGGAGTTTTAGCTGTCAAAATGCGACCTTGAATCATTCTTGCGGGGCAGAGATGGGTAAGGTGAGGAAACTTATGTTGTTTTGGACAAACAAGACTGGGCTGGCCAGGGAGCTGGCCAGCCAAGGGTCAAGTCTATTTCGCAATCGCGAGATGCTGGCGGAAAAAAGCCAGGGTTCGGTCAAAGCGTCTGGAATCCAATTCCGCGTCGGCAATCATATGCGTCTGCCCCATAAGGGGTAGGAATTCATAAGGCCATGCTGCACGCTCCAGACTATCGATCAGTTTCATGGAATTGAAAAAATAAACATTGTCATCCGCTGTGCCGTGAATCACCAGAAGAGGTTTGGGTGTTTTGGAGCGACGTTCCGGTTTTAAAAGAGTGAGAACGGAGCTTGAGGCATAGGCTTCCTGGTCTTTCTCCGGCAGTCCCAGATAGCGCTCGGTATAGGCCGTATCATAGTCCTCCCAATCCACTGGCGGTGCACCGGCAACACCCGCTTTGTAAACATCCGGGCGAGCCAGCACCGCATAAGCCGCGAAATAACCACCGTAGGACCAGCCGAACACACCGATGCGATTGGCATCGAGTTCGGGATGCTGAGCACAGAGGAGCTTCAATGTTTCAGCATGATCATTCACAGGAAGAGAGCCAAACTTTTTGAAGATGGCTTTTTCAAAATCGCGACCTCGATCCTGAGTACCGGCAGTATCCATGCGCACGACCACGGCTTGCAAGGCATCAGCCAGGACCTGATCTTCAAGATAGGCTCGACCAGATGCACGGACTTGCAAGGAACTGGGCCCGCCATAGGCATGTTCCAAGACCGGATATTTTTTCTTAGGGTCAAAATTGGAAGGACGAATCAAAATGGTGCGAATGGCCTGAGGACCGATGCGTTCAATCACAGCATTCGACTTCATCACAGGTTCAGCCGCGGCCGATGGGATGATGTGTTCCTGCTCGTCATTCCAACCGCGCATCACCGTTTTGTCTTCACCCTTCAGGTTGGTGATGCGTGCGGCCAACACGCGATCATGGAAAGAGCTGGAATTGCCGACACTTCCGCCCTCACGCGCGGCGACCGTTCGCGTGCTGCCATCGGCGATGGACGATGCATGGATCGATGAGGCAATGCTATCCTCTGCGGCTTCATAGTAAATCGTCCTGCCATCTTTTGAGGCGCCGAGGACATTGCGAACATGAAGATTTTCAGGGCTGATCATGCGAACGAGAGCGCCTTTTTCATCATGCAGCTCAAGTCGTTTCGTGCCGGTGCGCTCCGAAGCCCAAATGAATCCTTGATTCTGCGGGAGCCACAGTGGAATGGTGCGATCAATATCAACCCAGGCCGCATCGGTTTCCTTGATCAGCATCTGCGTACGACCAGTCTTGGGATCAGCCGCCACTAGGCGCGCTTCATTTTGCAGGCGATTCAGCAGCAGAAAAGAAGGCTTGCCGTGTTTGCTCCACTGCACGGGACCGATATACTCAAACGCTTCCTTGCCAAAATCAATCCAGGTGATGGGCCCACCCTTGGCCGAAACAAAGCCGAAGCGAAACTTCGCATTGGCCTTGCCGGGACGTGGATAGTAGGGACGCTGAGGTTCCGCATCCGGACGGAAAGGATCGGCGATCGAGAGGCGCTCCACGTGACTTTGGTCGATGGCCTGAAGCAGCAAGGTCTGGCTATCGGGTGACCACCAGAAACCATCCTTGCGATTGAGTTCCTCCTGGGCGATGAACTCCGCCACACCAAAGCTTTTTTCTTCGGTACCACCTTTGGTCACGGCCACAGCGGGACCGCCGGAAAGCGGTGCGACGTAGAGATTGCTGTCACGGACGAAGGCCACCTTCTGATCATCAGGCGCTATTTTAGGCCCAAATGCGGCGCCCTTGCCGGCGCCAATTTCCCGGCTTTTTTGCGTCTTGCGATCGAACAGAAAAAGTTTGCCCTTGACAGGGGTCAGAATCCAATCACCCTGAGGATTGTTATCATAAAAACTGATGCCGCCGGTCAAGAGTCGCAGCCGTTCACGCAGCGCTTTTTCCTCGGCCGATACCGGACCATCGCCGGCGCCCAGCATCTCCGCATCGAGGACCTTCGTTTCGACACCCGTTTTGCGATTGAATTCATATACGGCCGCCGACGTGGAAGGTGGAATCGCTTTTTGATAAAGCACCCGATCTCCATCTTCGAGAACGTGGACATTGAAGGGTGCTCCTAAACGGAAATTACGCGTCGTGCGCAGCTGCTGCTGCAATTCCTGCCAGGCTTCTGTCGCCGGTGTCGGCCCGGGTTCAGCTATGGCGACAATGGTATTGCCAAGAAGGCTGCCGAGCAGTGTCAGACGCATCAGTTTCGAATAAGTATGAAAGGGAAGTGGGCTCATGCTGTCCTGCTTCTTTGCGGGGAAGTTCAAAATTTAGGATAGGATCCAGCGCCATAATTATCATGGCATGGGAGAAATGCAAAGCAGGCTTTTGCGTTCATCACAGGCTGCTCCATGCGCTGGAGTCAGCCGTGCTTTAAGTCATGCTGACCGATTTCACGACCCGAGAATGGCATCAAGGTCCGCACAGGTGATGGAGTCATCAGCCTTAACGAAACGGACATGGCTTTGGTTGGGATCAGGATCAGGCGTCAAGGCAAGTTTGCCCTTGGCCGCATTTAAAAGGAAGCTGGACGTGCCCACGATGGCCTGTTCTGTTTTATCCTGCAGAAGGCCTGTGAACGCTCCTGACGTCTGCTCACGGGCTTCATAGCTGCTGATGGAGCGCTGAATCATATAGAGTTGTCCTTTGAGTGGACCAGCCTCGGCCGACGCTGTTAACCCTGGTTTGCCATCCTGATCGGCATCCACGATGCGAGGATCGGATTCTTTCAGAGGCAGCGCTTCATTCAGATCGCTTAATTTGGCTCCAATAATTTCCGCCTGCTTTGAACGTGTCAGGACAAGCGCGTCTCCATCTTCACCGAGCGTGACGACACTCTCAGTGGGCGCCAGAGCCTGAATGTTCTGATCCGAAAAACTGATTTTCAGAAGTCCGTCGCTAACAACCCGGAGACGGCAGGTGCGTTCCAGAAGTTTATAACCGTCACCTTCTTTCACCAGCTGAACAATTCGATCTGAACTTGCGACTGTCTTGCTTTTACCAACAATCGGAAGCTCCGAGACATTGGCGAAAACCAGCCTTTGGGCATAGAACCCAAGCGTCGCGGCTTCGCGCTCGGGCGTCAGGGCTGTGAGAGAACTGGATGGGGACGGGGAACAGGCAATCAACAAAAGGGAACTGAGGCAAAGAGCAATACGCATGGCTGACCTCCAAAGACGACCTTGTCAACGAAAGAAAAACCATTCTTCGTAGCGTACATCCGCACTCGATTCAATGCGAAGAATCCCCCAGGGGATCGAATCGGTGGCGTTCGACAATCCCCAAGGGATCAGATCGGTGCCCGCCAGCAAAATCCCCAGAGGCTGTAAACGATGATGACAAGCCACAAAGCAGGCTGGCTGCGGCGCGCAAGCGTAAGATTGCGCTGCCAGAATGCGGCCGAGGCGCGGGGCCAGACGAGCCAAAATAAAAACCATGCCTGGGTGCTCCAAAACAGGGGCAGGCCCAAAGGATGGTAATGCCACGATTCCTGCCCATGCCCCAATGCAGCGGCGACAAGGGAACGACCGAGCCCGCAGGTAGGGCATTGAATTTTGAAAATCCAGGAGAGTGGACAGCGGAGAGGGACCAGGGAGGCCCATTCCCCGACGGACAGGGGCCTGTGATGGGCCAGATAAACGCCCGTCCAGAAGAGGATGAAGAGGATGCCGGCGATCACTCGCTTAAAGGGAATTTTGCCCAAAGTAACTATTGATCTCCGATTGCTGCAGAGCATCGGCCACGATGCTCAGACCAAAAATCGACAGAAGCAAATGCACCAGTGGATTATCGGAATCCGGCTTGTTCATAGCCAGGCAGATATCCCGACTCAAACGGTACTCGTGATAAAGATGCCAGAGCCCGCAGGTCACGATGGTGAGAAGCAGCCAGGGAAGAAATTTATATTTTTCCGAGTTGATCATGAAGTTGACAGCCCGCATCTGCCGGGCCTGAACCCAGATATTCCAAAGACCACAGAGAACGATGGTGAGGACGATATCCACAGCCACACTGCGAACAAAATCTGGAGCCGCTCTTAACTTTTCCATTTCAGTGCGATGTTGCAACAACACGTCTTCACCTACCTCCGCAAATTGATCAAAGTTCCCAAAACGGGTCCCACTAGGCAGTCTATGCCCACCCTTTGGGCCGGTCAATAGCTCAGTGTTAAACTGAAAAAGAATCGTACTCTACACTCTTATATGGTCGTGACCATGACCAAACCTCGCTATTTCACCAAGTCTTTGCACAAAAAAGCCTTGGAATGCCCGACAAAACTCTATTATCACGCGCAGCCCGATGTTTATGAAAATCGGAGCCTGGATGATCCGTTCCTTCGGGCTCTCGCTTACGGCGGGTTTCAAGTCGGTGAGTTGGCTCGCATTTATTTCCCTGGTGGGATCGAGGTGTCCGCCCTTGCTCCGGGCGAGGCTGTGGCCGAAACCAGGCGCCTCCTGCAGCAGGATAACGTCACTCTTTATGAAGCTGCGATCCAGGTCGATTCATTTTTGGTTCGGGTCGATGTCCTGATCAAAAAAGGCTCGACGCTTCGACTTTATGAAGTGAAAGCCAAATCCATTCATCCCGATGACGTTGATGATATCTATGATAAGAGATCGCTGAAAAAAGGTGTACATAAGCTGAAATCAAGGTGGGAACCTTATTTTCAGGATATCGCCTTTCAAACCATGGTGTGCCGCCGCGCCTACCCGGAATGCAAGGTTGCATCCCATCTTGTTTTTGCCGACAAGAGCAAGGTGGCGACCGTATCAGGTTTGAACCAAAGGTTTCTGATCGCCAAAGGCAAGGGTCGCAATAAGATCAAAGTGGCTCCCGGCACCAGTCTGGAGACGGTGGGACAGAAAATTCTTTATACCCTGTCTACCGATGAGCATGTGGACCGTTTGCTGGCCGACCCGTCCTTTCAGCGAAATGCTGAGGCCTGGTCCACTGCTTTTCGCTCCGGCACTAAAATCGCGACGGAACTGAGCAAGACCTGCCGCAAGTGCGAATATCGCTGCAACGCGGGTGGCGAAAAAAAGAGTGGTTTTCACGAGTGCTGGACGGCTCGCCTGAAGCAGCAGCCGGAACCTGGAAAGTTGGTGATCGATCTTTGGAATTATCTGCATGCCGATCGACTCATCAGTGAGGGCCGACTGCTCCTCAAGGAAGTCACGCAGGAAGACCTTAAGTTGGATGGGGAAGGGCAGGGGCTCTCCACCGGGCAAAGGCAGTGGCTTCAGGTGGAACATCAGGCTTTTGTGGATCATGACTACCTGCGGCACGCTGTCGAATCCTGGCAGTACCCGCTGCATTGCATCGACTTTGAAACCACGGCCGTGGCCATTCCGTTTCACGAAGGCCGTCGCCCCTATGAGCAGATCGCCTTTCAATTTTCGCATCATACCATCAGCGAAGACGGCAAGGTCACGCATGCCAATGAATATCTGCACGGTGTCAAAGGCGAGTTTCCCAACTTTGCCTTTGTCAGGGCTCTCAAAAAAGCCCTGGAAGGTGATAACGGCAGTATCTTCCGTTACTCCAATCACGAGAACACGATCCTCTGCGCGATCCACGACCAGCTGCAGGGAAGCCGGGAAGCGGACAAGGATGAGCTGATGCAATTCATCCGCAGCATCACCAAATCCGGATCCGCCAGCGTTGAATCCTGGCTAGGCCCGCGCTGTATGATCGATCTTCTTGAGATTGTGAAAAAGGCTTATTACAATCCCCTGACCAAGGGTTCCAACAGTATTAAGAAAGTCCTGCCTGCGGTCCTGGCTGACTCGAAATTTTTGCAGGAAAAGTACAGCCAGCCCATCTATGGTGATGCGATCGTGAGCCATAATTTTAAAAAGCACACCTGGCTTCAGCGCGACGCCAGCGGCGATCTCCTGGATCCTTACAAGCAGCTGCCGCCACTCTTCACGGATGTGGATCCAGAGGTCCTGGAAACCTTTTTATCGGATGATGATGAGGTAGCGGATGGTGGTGCTGCAATGATGGCGTTTGCCCGCATGCAGTTTACCGAGATGAATGATCTGGAGTTTGCCAGCCTGCGCCAGGGTCTTCTGCGTTACTGTGAACTCGATACCCTGGCCATGGTCATGCTCATTGAGCATTTCCAGGAACTGCTGACGCCGGCTTACATGTCATGGGGCATCATATCGCGATAGGAGCGATACTTCTGGCTGCAGGAATAGAAGCGCAGATTGGTCACACGGCTGGTATAAAGACAGGCGTACGATTCAATCTGCTTCGCGAAGCGGCTTTTTTCCAGGCTGGTCCGCATCAGCTCACCCCAGATCGGGTGCAAGGCCTTTTCACGCTGCTCAATCTGCAATTTGATCTGCTTATGAATCTCTTCCAGCTGCATTTCCTTGCGCTGAAGCTGATCAATATATTCCTTGAGCCGCTGCTGCTGCTTGATTTCCTTTTGCTTATCGCTGCCCACCATCTTTTGCCGGCGCTGCAAATTACCGATTTCTGAGCGCAAGGACTGGGCTTCGTCCTGCAGCTCCTCTTCCTGATGAATCGTTTCCATGATGCGTTCAAAGTCAGGCTGCAGCTTCTCCTGGCGGCTCAGCTGGTCTTCCAGTTCCTGGACGACGAGGAGCGTCCGCCAGTTGAAGAGTTCCTTGGACCGCTGGATATCACCGTAGATGTGGTCCCCGCAGTACAGGATCTGATCGCCCTTCTGCTGGGTCAGGCGCTCAAACAGAATCGCGTTGCCACCGTGATAGACCTGCTTCGGCAGAAACGAACCGCGGTGCATCTTGAGCAGGCCTTCCTTTTCCGTCACCACTTCATAGAAGGGGTTGCTGCCGGTAAAGAAGTTGGGCTTGCCGGCGCTGACAATAATATGCTCGAAATAATCCCGCCAGCTCGGAAAGTCCGCATGCAGGCCGTCGAGCAGATAGGTCATGACCGCATTGGTGTAGCTCCAGTCGGAGTTGGTGATGACAAAGAGTTTCTTGCCACCATCCAGAAGCTTCACCAGGGTTTCCACCAGGTTTTTATCGCGATCAATATACTTTTCGGGTTCCGCGAGGACCCGCAGTTTGATCGAGCCGTCCTGGTGGGAAAGATCAATCCACTCGCGCAGATCGGAATAGACCTGCCGATAGCTTTTTTGAATCTGGCCTGGATGCCGACGCATGTAGTCGACGATTTCCGTGAAGAGCTGCACTTCGCTCTGGGCGAAGAAGGTATCCACAGTCAGGTAGTCGTCCGCCTTGTAACTCTTGGCATTGTAGAGTTCGTAGCGTTCCTGCTTATCGAGTTTACGATGGCCGTGAAAGGCGACTTTCACGTACTTATGGGAATCGACTTTGAGAAGATTGCCGCGATCACGGTCGACCAATAGGCCGCGGATCACAAAGTCGGGATCGAATTTGAGCTTCAGCAATTCCTCGGGATAGCCGTTCTGCACGAACTTCTTCACCGTCTCATGAAACGCCAGGCTTTCGAAATTCTCACGATTATAGAGGACCAGCGTATGATCCATATCAAAGCCAATGGACTTGATGGACGCCATATTCAGGGAACGGTTGACGTAAATCTTTTGGTGCTTTTTCAGTTTTTGCATGGTGTGAAATAACCTTGGCGATCAGGGGACGTTATCGAATTTGAAACCCACCTGGCAATAGCTCTTGCCTTTTTGGTTCAGGAAAGTCTGCTGATAGACGACGTGACCGTCGACTTCGTTATAGACCTTACCGTCCATGATGATTTTCATCTTCTCAAAACGCTGTCCTGGTGTGTAGAGCTTGGACTGCATGGGGGTGCGAATGGAGAGACCGGTGGTCGACATGTCGAGGATAGCCTTGCGCAGGACGGTCTCCTGGTCGATGGGATTCACCACCTCCATCACCACGCGCTCGCTGGCATCGAACATGAAACGCTTGGCGCTGCGACTGTCTTCGATCAGGCGCAATCCTTCGAGAGGAAACAGGATGTGCACGCCATCGGTGGTGATGCGATCGGACACAAAACGCACCGAATGAATCTTCAAAAAATACTGCTGGGATTGCGCCACGGCCGAAATATGTTCGGGCGGGACCGTATTCGCCAGCACGATGGAGCGGTTTTTGATGACCATGATATGGGTCTGGAATACGATGTTCACTTCGCTGGCCGAAAAAAATACCGGCGACTTCCGTTGGACGCATTCCTGGATGAGTTCGAGCGAAGCTTCATCGATGGACATCAGTAGGCTCCCTTGGATTCAGCAATACCGCGGAAGGGTTCGATGTAGCGCCCTGCCTGGTTGAGCGTCGGGAACGCCTGAGTGAACTGGAAAAGGACATCGAACCGGCTTTCGTCGTATACCTTTAATGTATCATTTTTGTGGCTGCGATAGTGACCTATCAAACTGAGAGCCTGCTGTTTGCCATTGATATAGCTGACCGATCCACCCAAATTTATGGTTTTTTCGAGTCTTTGGCAGAGTGCGGCCGCCGAGCTGGTCTGAGAGCCGCAGCCCTGACTTTGGATTGTGTCGTACGTATAGTCTTCCAGGGAATAGGATGCCCGGCCGCTCAGGTGCAGGAAAGACCAGGGAGTGACGCGAACCAGGCCCGCGAGTCCGCGGCTGGTATAGCTGTAAAAGAAGTCATTGAACGCATACTGATGCTGAAAGACCTCGGCGGTCAGCTTCATGCCCCAGAGTTGTGGGAAGTTGCTGTTATGCTCCAGCGTTCCGCTCAGGAACGGATCAATGCTCGATCCAAATAAATTATAGGTTTTGAAACTCGAATCGCTTTCGCGTCGATCCAAATATTTACGGAAGAGCAGATAAAAGCGGGCACTATGCTGCGGATGGTAGCTCCACTCCACCCAAGGGGCCAGGAGGTTTTCCGTTCCTACATCAAACGCCTGGCGAATTTCCGGACGCTCAGGGGCTGGAAAATATTCCGAGCCGGCGCGATAAAACTGCCAGTGGCCATAGACACCAAGCAGAAAATCACCGGACTGACCCGATGTTTCCACAAACATGCGATGCCGACGTTCCATCAGATCCGGGCGGAAGGGAAAATACTGGACGTCGCCGGGATCCTGGGTCCAGGTTTTGAGCCGGTCGCCATCGCTGAACCAATCCTGTTCATAAATATAGCCCGCATAACTTTCGGTCCCCTTGCCTTTAAAAGGCCCCAGACCCAAACCGGCATTGGCGACAATTTTAAAAGCTTCCGAGGCGATCCCGGTTTTGATGACAGGTTTTTCCTGCTCGTAACCAGGATTGGAACGCTCGCTGCGTTCGTAATAATAGCCCACCTGATAGTACCAGAAGTGCGGAAGGGCCATCAGCGACTGGGGATGCTGCTCAAAAAAGCTGATGCGATACCGCGCATGCTGTGTCCCGGGGACTTCGATTTTTCCAGCGACAGCCATGCGAGTGAGGATCAAATCCATTTGGGCGCGAAAGCGTCCTTGCGGAAAACGCTTCAGATAATCTTCGGCCGCGGCCCGTGCAGCTGTGGTATCGGCATCCTCGAATTCCATGGCCGCCCATTCGAACAAGGCGTCCTCGGCCAGGGGTTCGTCTATTTTGCTGACACGTGCCAAATAGCGTTTGGCGCGCCTGCGATCACCGGTCGCATCGTAACAGAGGGCCTGATAATAAAGATTAAAGGCCCGAAGCCGGTTGGAAGGTTTTGATCGACGCAGGTACTCAAGGGCTTGACGCGCCTGGCCTGTGTGATAATAAGTGGCCGCGAAAAGCGTCCAGGCATCCTGGTCTTCCGGGTGCTCACGTAAATAGCTGCGATATTTTTGTAAGGCTTCGACAAATCGTCTTTGGGAAAACTCTTCTTGTGCTTGAATGAGTGCGCTAGAATCCTGTTTGCCCGGCTCTGCGTTTTGCGCCCAACCGCGATTCGGCACAATGGCCTCAAGTCCAAGAATCAAAAGGAGGCAGGTGAAATGATGGCGACGGATACCCATAAATAACAATCTATACCTTTACCTTTTATCAGCGGCGCTAAGCCTGGGGGCCTGTTATGCAAATCGGAAAAACTGTCAAAGTAGCTGGGATACATCTTGCAGGGCCCAACTCCACCAAAACAACAGTCGTGATCATGACAGGTCGCCTTGGGGAAGGCAACCTAAAGATCACCGCGGTTTTGGACCGTATGGGCGCCCTCCACCGGCTGTTTTCAGACGATCGACTCTTCGAATTTTTGCGGCGTGAACTACCCGATCGGGTGATGATCGACAGTCCTTTGACTGTGCCTCCGTGCGTGGCTTGTACCCGCCCGAGTTGCCCGGGCGTCAACGCCTGCGAGGATATTGCAGTGGCTTATATGCAAATGCTCGCTGAAAGTGCAGCCGGTAAAAAACGAAAGCGTGTGATGAATCCACAGACCCAGCGGATTTGGGATGTCAAAGAATGGTTTCAATGGGCGCCTTCCCTTCAGGAACCGACGTACAGCGCGAACAAGGCACCGCTGGTCGTACGCGCCATGACCCTGCAGAGGCGACTGAATATTCTCCCGCAGCCGATTCGTCTGTGGGAAACGTCAGTGCCGCATGCCCTGAGCTGCCTTGTCGACCAGCTTGGGCTGGATCGGGAGCTGGCTTATCACTATCGCGCCTTTGAAGTTGGACGTGATCGACGCACTGATCTGCTCGAAGCTTTGCATGAGCGTGGTTTTTTGGAAGAGGATGACATCGATGAAGTCGCGGCCACGGTGGAAAGTTTTTCAGCAGCCATAGCTGCGATTGTTGCCGCGTTGGAACTCTTTGGTTTTTGTTCCCGACCGAACAATGATTTTTTCATGCAGCAGGGTTGGGTTTATCTGCCTGAGCTCGCGTGTGCGTGGCCGCGTGAGCAGCTGGAGGCCTGATTCAGTTCCATTGAAATTCGACGATACGGCCCTTGTTTTTCTGATATTCCTGGAGGCGTTCCGGCAGGTGTTCCAGAACCTCTTTGCGGAGCGCTTCCAGAATATTGTGCTTCACATAGCTGCGATGCACGATCAGACTGATTTCACGGATGGGCTGAGGTTCCGCGAATGGCCTCGTCACACACTGGCCCGGGGGAATGGTCTCCACAGCCAGATAAGGGACGATGGTGAAACCTGAGCCCTGGGCGACGAGACGAATCAAAGTTGTCAGACTGCCACTTTCAAAATGCAGACGCTGACTTTTGCGCGGCGCTTGGGCTTTGAATTGACAGAGGTTGATCATCTGATCGCGCAGACAGTTGCCTTCGTTGAGGAGAAGGATGCGCTCCAGCGGCAGATCCTTTTCGTGCACGATCTTGTTCAGGGCCAGCTCATCCTTCTGGGAAAAACACACAAAAAACGGCTCATCGTAGAGCCGATTTTCGAGAATCCCATTGTCATGCAGAGGCGTCGCCAGAATACCCGCATCGAGCGTGTCCTCCTTGAGACGCTGCACGATGGAGGCAGTTTCCAGTTCTTCCACCGTCAGATTCACCAAAGGGTAGCGGTCGATAAACTTCTGCAGAAAGAGAGGAAGAAGATAGGGAGCGATCGTCGGAATAATTCCCAAACGAAAGTCTCCCTGAATCTGGCCGGACTCTTCACGCACAATTTCCTGGAGGCGCTCGGCCTCCCGAAGGATGCTACGAGCTTGTTCCACCAGCCGTGCTCCGATCGGTGTCATGACCACGGGCTGCTTGGAACGATCAAAAATAAGGACACCCAGCAGATCCTCGAGCTTTTGAATCTGCATGCTCAGCGTCGGTTGAGTCACATGGCATTTGCGGGCGGCGACCCCAAAGTTGCCGTGAGTGGCCACGGCCACGATGTAAGTCAACTGCGTGAGGGTCATATTTCACCGCGCATACGATCTTCAAAGGCTGCCAGAGCCACTTTTGCTCCGTCGCCCATGGCGATCACGATTTGTTTATAAGGCACTGTCGTCACATCACCGGCTGCATAGATGCCTGGCACCGAGGTGCGACCTTTCTCATCGACTACAATCTCGCCCATGCGGTTGACGCTGACAAGGTCTTTTACAAAACCGCTGTTGGGTGAGAGTCCAATCTGCACAAAGATACCATCCAGTTTTTCCTCGTGCTGCGAGCTGTCGCGCCGGTCTTCGTAACGCAAGCCGACGACATTGTCCCCGTTGCCTACCACCGCTGTGGTTTTGGCCTGCAGGAGGACTTTGACGTTCGGCAGCGAATACAGCTTATCCACGAGCACCTGGTCCGCTTTCAGTTGGTCCATGAATTCATAGAGCGTAACACTGGAGCAGATACCGGCCAGGTCAATGGCCGCTTCCACGCCCGAGTTGCCACCGCCCACGACGGCCACTTTTTTACCTTTGTAATACGGTCCATCACAGTGCGGGCAGAAGGCCACACCGCGGCCGATGTATTCCTTTTCACCGGGGATATTCAGTTCCCGCCATTTGGCACCGGTGGCCACGATCAGAGTATCGGTCGTCAGCGTCTCGCCGCTGGATAATGTGATCGCGCGTTTTTTACCGGTGCTGACCTGCTCCACACGGCGGTGTTCAAGGACCTGAATATTATAGGCTGCCATGTGTTTATCCAAGGCCGAGGACAGATGCGGGCCTTCGGTTTTCACCACGGATATCAGGTTTTCAATGTCCTTGGTTTCCTGGACCTGACCGCCAATTTTTTCGGCGATGACCACGGTTTTCAAACCTTTGCGGGCGCTGTAAATCGCAGCAGACGCACCGGCTGGGCCACCACCGATGACGACCACATCAAAATGTCCAAGTTCGCGAGGCTCGGTCGATTGCTTTTGGCTGCCGAGTTTGGCTTCGAGTTTATTGAGAAGCTCGGCCAGGTTTGAACGGCCCGAATGAATCAATTCATTGCCCACAACGACGCTGGGAACACCCTGGATTTTTAGCTTGTCCAGCTCATCCGGGGCCATGGCGCCGTCGACCATTTCGTGAGTCAGATCCCCGTGGGCCAGCGCGATTTGAATCAAGGCCTGCACGACGTCGGGGCAATTTTCACAGCTCAGACTGATATAGGTACGGATATGGGTTTTCGCAGGCAAACCCTGGATTTTCTGCGTCAGGCCGCGATCGGGCAGTTTGCCTTGACCCGCACTGTTGAGAATCGCGAGCACCAGGGAGGTGAATTCATGCCCACCGGGAATACCGCGGAAAATGATGCCGGTGAAGGCGCCATCTTTCAGGATTCGAAAACGTGGAGCCGGGGATTTTTCCTGACCAACGGTTACCGTAATCCTGGGGCTGGTGGAGGCAAGGTCCCTTAAAAAGTCCAAAAGTTCAATCTGCTGATTGTGATCGCTTGCATCAACAGCGAGATCGATGGAGTGTTTCAATTCAGCGAAGACACCTTGGAGTTGTTCTTTTAGATCTTTATCAAGCATCGCTTGCTCCTTCGTGTGAGGGGGCCGGAGCCCCCAGCGTGCCTCTGCCGAGGCTTACAGACAGTTGGAGTTGGCTTAGATTTTGCCAACGAGGTTCAGGCCAGGCTTCAAGGTTTTTTCACCTGGACTCCACTTGGCTGGACAGACTTCGCCGTCATGGCTGGCGACATACTGAGCCGCTTGAACCTTACGGAAGAGTTCGTCCGCATTACGGCCGATGCCGTTATCGTTCACTTCTGCCAGCTTGATTTGGCCTTCCGGATTGATCAGGAATGTTCCGCGATAGGCGAGACCTTCCTCTTCAATGTGCACACCAAAGGCGCGCGACAGAGTTCCGGTCGGGTCAGCCAGCATCGGGAATTTGATTTTCTTGATCGTATCCGAGGCATCATGCCAGGCTTTGTGCGTGAAGTGAGTGTCGGTACTCACGGAATAGACTTCCACGCCCAGTTCCTTGAGCGCATCGTATTTGTCAGCCATATCACCCAGCTCGGTTGGGCAGACAAAGGTGAAGTCAGCCGGATAAAAGAAGAAGATCGACCATTTGCCCTTCAGATCATTCTGGGAAACGGTGATGAACTTGTCCTGATGATAAGCCTGGACTTTAAAATCAGGAATCTTGGTGTTAATGATCGTGATCATGTAAATCTCCTTAATGTTTTTCTGAGAGTCCGGCGGAGGGATCGTGACCCTCGGCGCCCCAGACATAGAAGAATATCGGGCATCAGGCCCGATAAGTGAAATCTAATATATTTATAATCAGATAGATAAAATCTATGAGACGCCCAGGGCGGGGAAGAGCTGAATAAGATTGGCGTTTTGCTGTTCGATGATTTTGTCGACTGGTATACATTTGGTCCAGGCGACGTGTTTCATGATGTCGAGCGCCTGTCGGGGGTCCGACGCCGTGCCGTCCTCATGGACCTCCGGACTGTCCGATTCAAAGAGGATACGATCGGTTGGGACGTACTGAAGCAAGCCGTGGCTATCGAGTTTCAAAATCCTCGGATGCAGCGACAGATAAAAGCCATGATCAAGCCAGGGCTGGGCTGTCTGGGGGTTGGCCCAGAAACTATGGACCATACCGGTCAATCTGCCCGCATAGGGTTTCATCAGCCGCAGGGCCTCGTTGTGCGCACGAACGATATGAAAAATACAGGGTATGTTCTGCGTGGCAGCCAATTCCAATTGGCGTTCAAACCAGACTATTTGTTTGTCACGTTCGGGTTCCGACTTGCAGCGGAAGTAGTCCAGACCACATTCACCCAGGGCCTGGGCCTCGGGCAGCAGCCGTTCCAATTCGGCAAAATCCTTCTGCAACTGGCTGTCGTCCCTTTCCTGAACGGTCCAGGGATGCAGACCAAAACCTCGCATGATACGCAGAGGGGAAGACGGAATGTCGAGCTGCTCCTGCCAATCCTGAGGATCAACGCCACCGAGTACAAAGCCCTGACAGCCTGCCTCATGTAAAGTCTGCAGAACCCCCGGTAAAGGCTCGGGATGAAACCGCGTGGTTAAATGACAATGAGCATCCATCCAAGGCAGCATGAGTAACCTCCTGGAATCACGCTTTGGTTATATTGATCAATTCCGCGAAAAAGCACCAGAAAATTCGCCTTTTTTGCCCTCAAGCCCTGGGCCACCTCGCCGGAATCCTTATGTTTTAGGAGGAATGGCCGATAACGAAACGAGTCATCACAGGAGTAGCCTTTGCGTATCGAAATGCACGGCGCGACCGACATGGGTCGAGTCCGAAAAAACAACCAGGACAGTCTCTTCTTCAATGCTGAATTGGGGCTCTTGATCGTTGCCGATGGCATTGGGGGACGAAAAGGCGGCGAGGTTGCATCCGCAACGGCCGTGAATGGTATCAAGGAAGCTTACCTGAACTGTGACAGTCTGCGGCACGAGGAAGTGGAACCGTTTCTGATCAAGAGCATTGATCAAGTGAACAAGGACATTATTAATAAAGGTGCGGCTACACCAGGGCTTGAAGGTATGGCGACGACCCTGAATGCCATTCTTTTCGTCGGTGAAAAAGCCTTTATCTGTCACATGGGTGACTCACGCACCTATCTTTATTTCAAACAGCACCTTTGGCAACTCACGCTGGATCATAATATCGAAAATTATGTGGAGCGAGGTTGGCTGCCGGATGGTTCCCTGGCGGTGAATCCGAAGCCGGGCGCCCTGGTGCGGGCCCTTGGACTGTCCACTCAATGCGAAGTGGATATCTATGAACTGAAACTGCAGCCTGGCGAGATTCTGCTGACCTGTTCCGATGGACTGACGGGTATGGTTAATGATCGCCGCATTCTGCGGATCATCAAGGAATATGAAAACAAGCTGTATGAACTGCCGCAGAGGTTAATTCAGGAAGCCAACGAAGCTGGCGGCCAGGATAATGTAACTGTTGTGATCTCTTCGATAGTGCGGGGTTAAGTGGACAAGCTTTATCTCATTCGAGTCGACATGGAACGCTTCCTGGGGCCTTATTCGCTCAAGCAGGTTAAGGAAGCGTACAGTCGTATGGAGTTTGGTCTCCAGGATGAGGTTGCGGGCAGTCTGCGTCAGTGGGTGGCGTTCGACGATTTTGAAAGTATCCGTAAACATTATCCCGAGCTCGTGCAGCTCGTGCAGCGCGAAATGCTGTCGGGCTGGGGCGTAAGCACCCATTCAGCCATGGGCACGTCGCCGCTGCCTGCAAAAGTGAAAGCCCCATCCAAGCCTCGCAGTGGCAGCAGTGTGCCCGTGCTCTTCATTCTGGTGCTGGTCCTTTTTGTGGTGCTGGGTGTCGTCGGGATCTCGCTCTACAAGGATGGTGAATTCGGGCATCTGGTTGGCATGATCAAAGATCGCCAACTGTATAATGCCAAGGTTCAGTATGGGGATCAGTACAACGCAAAATTCGAAGCGTTCATGGATCGCAATCGCGAGATGATCAATGCCGCTTTGAAAAAGAAAAAGACCAGTACCCTCTGGCTGCCCTATGTGCGTGCGGTGGCCTTTGAAAAGGACGGACGCTGGGACGGCCTTTCGGCGAAAAAACTGCGCGGCCAGGCGGATGGCTTTTTACCGCAGGACTGCTCGATGGGAGCCTGGGAACAGCGCTGGACCCAAAGCCGCGATCAATGGGCGCGCTTTTTGGATGGACGGGAATTTCCCAAGGAAGAGTGGGCTTATCTTTTGGCTCTGGACCCGCACTGGATTCGCACGCGGACCCCGGCCCCGGGCTGGCTCAATCCGGGGAGTTATGCGGAAGCCTGTCTGCGTATGGCTGTGAAAGCGATGCAGCGTCTCACCGGTGATAACATGTCGTGGGAAGCCAAAGTCTTTGTTTCGCGCATGCGCTGGCAGATCGGAGTGATCAAGGCCCAGGTGCCGGACGAGGATTTTGAAATGTCCGGAACGCTTTGGGCTCTCAGCTGCATCGAGGATGCGCGCGAGGAATCCGCTCTGAAGAATTGTCTCGGGTCCGTCAATCCCAAGCCGGGCTGGCGCGAAGCCTTCGATGTGAGCGTGCTCCAACGCAAAATTGAACTCGCTCTCACGGGCCGCAATACAGTGGAAGCCGAACAACTGGGTGCTTTGGAGGCTCTGGTGTCCGATTTTGGCAACCGGGCTCCCAACTACTATCTGCCGCGTGAGCCTGAGCTGAAATTCTATCAGGAAATCGTGCAGCAGAAAGGCAACATCAGTGACGCCCAAAACCTGATGCAGCAAAAGTATCCGGCCATGAATTTTCAGCACTAGGATACATGAATGAAGCGGACGCTGATTCAGCTGCTGGTATGGATGGCCTTGCTGCTGGCAGCAGGCACGCCCCGCGCTTTGGCTGAAGGTGAACCGACCTACGAATCCGCCTTGAATGATTATCGCGCCAATCGCATTCGTGAATCCGCTCGCGCTTTAAAGGCCCTCCTTTTGAAGGATCCGCGCCACCGCGAAGCCGCGATGCTGCTGGGCACGATTTACTACCAAAACCGTAAATTGAAAAAAGCCCTTTATCTTTTTGAGAAGGGTGATGCCAGTCTTTTGAATCAAGACAATGCCTTTGCGTGGGGTTCGACCTATCTGGAATTTGATGAGGATAAAAAAGCCGCCCTTGGCTTTCGCTATATCCTTAAGAACAAGGCTCCGTTCCGACCTTATGCCACGTATTATCTGGGTGTCATCGCATATAGGGCTGGGCAGTGGCAGAGGGCGCGCAAGTTTTTTCAAAAGGTGAATCCGGAAGACCTGACCGTCGCCCTGCGCGTCAATCGACGACGTTATCTGGCAGATATTAAAAGGCAGCAGGATAAAATGCTCGAAGCCATCATTGGTGGCGTCAGCAAGAGTGGTCAGGATCTGGCTGCGCCCCAGCCGCCAGTTGCCACCCCTATGCCGCCGAAGGATAGTGGTTCTGAAGAGGACCTGGCGGCACCCAAAGCCAACGCGCTGCAGGTGGAAGGCCTCGAGGATCAGAAAGGCTGGCGTCACAGCTTCAAACCATCCTTGATGCTGACGCAACAGAATCAACTCTCCGACAATCATGGATTGAATCACGATAATGTCAACCTCTTCGCGCATCGTGAAGGGGTGAGCGGCATGGTCAACTCGGGGGATGAACGCCGCAGCAGCGGAGGTCTCGTGGGTGGTCTGGAATATAGCCTGGGTGACATTGGATTCAGTGCCCAGTTGGAAGAGGTTCAGTATTTTACTCTGGAGCAAACCTCTGGGGTTTTCACCTCGCAGGCCCGCACCAATCAAAATGAATCCAGTGGATTTGTTCGCCTGCAACCCTATTTGAACTGGTACGTGACCGAGACCATGCGATTCGAACTGAATGTTGGAGTGAGTTCGTATTTTCCTGATTATGATTACCTTCAGGCCTGGGGTCAGGTTTCACAGCAGCTCGGTGCACGCTATGAACATGCTGACCTCGAAATCGGTCTTGAGCTGACCGCTTTGCAGTCGTTTGATGAAAAACAGGATAAGGAAGCGATTGATCTGGGTGGACGTGCGGATGTGGAGCGACAGTTCGGGGATGTGCGATTGAATGTGCAGGCCTATGGGTGGCAGACAGATCACGCCCGGTTTCAAAGTTCCAATCGGTTTCGTTTGGTGCTGGCGGATCCTGACCTGCGTTATCGCACAGGCTTCGTCAATGAGCAGGGTGCCACAGGCAGTCTTCTGTTTAATATTTTCAGTGAAACCACGCTGCAGCTCCGCCTGGAAGCTATACAACGCGAGGCACTCCAAGGTGCCAACCTCAATCGCTTGCGAAGTATTGACAGCGTAGAGTCGGTGGCCTATGGGGCTGGCAAATCGCTGGTGAGTTTGAATATACCCTTGGGCGATAGCGCCAGCATTACAGGATCAGCAGCTTATCATCTGCTTACGGGCTACCATTATACCGATTTTGATACCACGGGCCTCGCCTTGCAGGATTATGTTACGGATGTCGAACAGATGATTTATCAGGCTGGCGGTGTGATTTCGTTCGCAGAATGGATTCGCCTCAGTGGTACCTATACCATCACGTCCAATAATTTTGTCGCCGGGTCGGCCAGTAGCCGCGAATTCCGTCGGCGTAATCCTGACTACACAGTGGATGTCGATTTTTATTTGGAACTGGCAAAGTCCTTTTAATCCAGCGATTGGGTAAAATTACTGCATAAACCGCCTGCTTGATCCCGAGCGCTATCAGGTATAGCTTAAGGGTGACGAGCAAGGGGGTTATTATGCGTGTTGTCCTAGGAGTCCACCATTTACCATCTGCCCATCAGGCTCTGCAAGCCGTTTTAGAGCTTGGGTTTAATGATCTCGAAGTTCGGCCGACGCATGTGATGGAACATGTGGGCAGCACTCTGGGCAAATATCTGCTGACCGTCACAGAGAGCGATTATTACGCCCAATATATGCAGAATGAACAGCTGAAAGCCCAGGAGTTGCTGAGCAGTTTTGAAAAGGAACTCCAGGCACGCGGGATCCAAAGTCACGCCCGCTTGCGTGAGGGTCATGTGGTCAACGAACTCATGGCTGAGGCTCAGGAGTCCCAGGCGGAGCTGGTCGCTGTCACATTGAAGGCTCAGGAAACGCTGGGTCATTTCTTTTTCGGTTCGGTCGGTCGCAAAATGATTTTTCAATGTCCGACCAGTTTCTTCGTGTATAAACCTTGGGATGCTCCCGAAACGCTTAAACGAGCCGTCTTTGCCACGGATCACTCCGTCTTCGCGCAAAAGGCCTTGGAACGTTTGATCCGGATGCGGCCTCAGGGTATCGAACATATCGCTGTGCTCACCGCTTACCCGCAGAATCTGACTTCGGCTTTGGCTCCTTTTGTGAGCCAGTTGGGGTTGGATGTAAGTCGCTGGGTCGAGGACAAACTTTACGAAGAAAACCAGGCGGTGGTCAAACGCCTTCAGCAGGAAGGCTTTCATGCCGTCGCTGAGGTGCGCGGGGAACCCATTCACGAAGCCATTGAAAGCAGTCTGAAGCATCAGGAAGCGGGGCTCTTGATTCTGGGCGCGCAGGGTCATGGCATGCTGGAAGGGTTGAGTCTGGGCAGCGTGGCAGCCCATCAGGTGCTGCATACACGCCACTCAGTTCTGGTGGTACGACCGGCTTAAGGGTACCGCTTATTTAATCTGTTCGCGGATCCACTGCAGGCCCTGTTCATACATGGTATCGAGGCCTTCTGCATAAACCAAAGAATCCTTCACGGCGCTATCGGGTTCCACTGGTGCGCCAGTGCCTGCATAGGAAATGACCGTCCAGGGCAAGGCCTTCAAAGTCTGCAATTTTTCAGGCAGTACGGTTTGGCCACTGGTCTCCCCAATCACGCGTGCATTCAGTTCCTTTTTCAAACGCAGGGCGAAGCGAGCGGCGCCTTCGCGGGTCTGCTGATTGATAAGCACCACCGTGGGAATTTTTTTGGCAATTTTCAGGGGACCGGTCGGTTCCAGACCAAAACTATCGCGCAGATCGATCAGCTGAGCTGCGCAATTTTCCGTCTGAAAGCTAATGCGCGAGAGCAGATGGGAATTCACCGCATCATTCAACCAAAACCAGGATTTCTGCAGGCAGATGCGTTCCTTGTCCTGGGTCATGATGGTGCCGGCCGCCTGCGTTTCGGCCAGGACATAGTCCGCGAAACGCTGCGGACGAACATCGGCTTTCACTTTGCGCGCAGGGCTCATGGGGCTGCTCTGGACTTCAAGATCCAGGGCCTGGGCTTTTTGAACCGCATGGATGGGATGGAAACCGGTGTTTTTGACCGTATCGCCGCGGCGAAAGTTTTTTTGACCGTGGCGGCCAATATACTGCACAGTCCATTTGTTACCGCGGGCCTGAAACCAGGCTCCCAGGTCAGGATAAGGCTGGTCGCTGGATTGCAACGCCCAGGATTGCGGATCGGCTTCATCCAGCACGCGGAAGCTTTTACCGCTCCAGTGCTGCAGAATGCGCGTCACGCTGAGTTTCAAACCGGCTTCCGATTCAGATTCGCGGCCGGCGGTTTCCAAAGCCTTGCGGACCTTGTCCCAGGCTTCTTTTTGGGTTTGCGTGGAAGGATCGACGCTCTCGATCCAGGTGATGACTTCGCCCGCCGCATCCGACAAGGGCAGGGGTTTGGCCACAGCCCAAAGCTCGGCCGTGGAGAAGAGGCAGATCGTTGTCAAAAGACGGGTCAATGGGACGGAACGCATGTGTCTGACCTCCAGACGTTGTTTGCCGCCGGATCTTACCCGGCCTTTCGGCATTTTTCGTTGGAAAAAAGCCAGGGACTTTGATTAAACCAGGGGGCAGCCTGCAGGAAGCCGCACTCATGGTCATAAAGGCACTTTATGCAAGATCAAAATGACGCTGGCAACGAGACCAGTAGCATCGAACAGATGGGTAACTTCGTTTTGTCCTCCTCGGTGTTTTACGTGGGGATGGCCGGCGTCGGTGCGATGGTCAGCCTTTATCGGCATCACTCGCTCAAAAAAATTCTAAGTCTACCGGCCGAGATGCCAGCCCTCATGTCGCTGGTGGGACTTGGCCTGCTCGGGGCCGCGGTCCTTCTGATTGCCCATCATTTGTTCGAAGAGCAGTTCCCATCGTTTAAAGTTTTTCGTCATGTGCTGATGCAGATGATCGGTGCAGCGACGATTCCCGTTGCCCTGTACCTGGCCTTTATTTCCGCCATCGGTGAGGAACTGCTGTTTCGAGCCGCCGTGCAGCCCGTCCTGGGGCTGGTGGGAACGTCGCTGCTGTTCGGCCTTTTGCATCTGGGACCGCAGGGAATCATTTCCGTTTGGACCTTATGGGCGATTATTTCCGGTCTGATGATGGGCTGGATGTTTGATTCCACCGGCAACCTTTGGCCCTCCCTCATCTGTCATTTCCTGGTGAACGCTGTCTCGATGCTGGCCTTGCGCGTCCAGTATCGCCGCTTTTTGGCGACTCATGGCAAACAAAAAGCCAATAAAGCATGAAACCAGGACACCCACAGATCTGTCTATTTCAGCCGGAAATTCCACAGAACACCGGCAGCATAGGTCGCCTGGCGGCCGCCACGAGCTGCCGTCTGCATCTGATCAAGCCCTTCGGTTTTGGCACCAGCGATAAGAATTTGCGGCGGCCGGGGCTCGACTACTGGCCTTTTTTGGATCTGGAAATTCATGATAGTATCGAGCCGCTGGTGAGCGCGTATCCTGGACGCGTCGCGTTTTTTTCGAAATTCGCCACCAAACTCTATACGGAGATGCCGGAAGATACTGAAGTGCTGATGTTCGGCCGTGAAACGTCGGGTTTTCCCCCGGAATTTCATGAGCGCTTTGCCGACCAGCTCTATCGTATCCCGATGTTTCATCCCCATGTGCGCAGTCTGAATCTGGCCAACGCCTGTTCGATCGTGGTTTACGATCTGATGAAGCGCCGCGGTCTCTTTGCTTAGAAAAGGTGAGTCATGGTATCCCCGAATGTGCTGCAACCGAAGAGCCCTGACATGAACTGGCTTGGCGCCTATTTTCAGCCGAGTCTCCTGGCCGCCAAACCCTATAAAATCGATGCGCCGCAGGGCATCACGATTAAACTCGATCAGAACGAGAGTCCATGGGATTGGCCGGTGCAGCTGAAGGACAAGATTCTCGCTCGTCTGAAAAATCTGGAATGGAACCGGTATCCAGAATCGATGGCCGCTTCGCTTGCGGAAATCCTGGCTCAATATGTAGGCGTCAAACCCGAATGTCTGATCACCAGTCCTGGCTCCAATCATTTGATTTCTCTGATTTTAGATGCGCTCGGCCGCCGCCTGCCAGGCAAGGTCGTGATCGCGCGTCCCTCGTTCGCTCTCTTCGAATCGCACTGCCACTACGCAGGCATTCCCTTTGAAAGCTGGGATCTGGACGAAAATCTTTGCTATCAGCGCGAACGATTGCCTGCTCTGCCGGATGGCTCGCTGGTGGTTTTCGCCTCACCGAATAATCCCACGGGTACAGGCCTGCCGAAGGCGGAATTTCGAGCTCTGCTCAAGGAATTTCCCAAAGTCCTGTTCCTGGCCGATGAAGCCTATTATGAATTTGATGATGAGCCCTATACCGATCTTTTGGGTGAGTTCTCCAACCTTTTGATCCTGCGCACCCTGTCGAAAACCATGGGAGCCGCCGGGGTTCGTTTGGGTTACGCCATAGGCTCGCCGGAGCTGATCAGTCTTCTGACCAAACTGCGTCTGCCCTATCTTCTGAATCACTTCACGATGGAAGCGGCCCGCGTGATGCTGACCGATCCTGATATGAAAGAGTTTGTCGCCCGCAATATTGAAAATGCGCGCAGCGAGCGTGAGCGGGTCTTCAAAGGCTTGCAGTCCATCGATTGCAATGGCATGAAGGTCATCAATTCGAAGGCCAACTTCCTCTTGATGCGTTGGCCCAATCAAGCGGATACGGATCGGGTTTATAAAGCACTCGTCGCGCAAGGCATACTCCTGCGCAATGTCTCCGGCGGTCCTGGATTGAAAGGCTGCCTGCGCGTAAGTATCGGCACCGCCCAGGAAAACGATGCCTTCCTGAAAGTGATGCGAAGCCTTTAAGCATACAGCGGGCACTCGTCTGACTTTCTGGTAAGAGTGCCTGCCACCTCCCCCTTAATCACCTATTATCATTCATATAAACTCATTTTTACGAGGCTATGCCTAATTTCACATTAACTTTGTGCCAAGGGTGCCGATGGTGACTCCGTAAGCCGAATTGGGAGTCGCAACATGAGCGAAAAAAAGAGTCTGGCCGAGGAATATGGCATTAAAGTGGACGCCCAATTGGGGCACGAAGATCCCATTATGCTGATCGAGGATCAGCAGGATCTCCGTCTGATCGTAGCGCATCATCTCAATAAACTGGGATTTGCCACGATCAAGCAATTCACCAACGGTCATGAAGCGCTGCACTTCATGAAGGACAACCCGACGTTGAACTTTTCCGTGACCATTTGCGACAAGGAAATGCCTGTCCTGGGTGGCTATGATTTTCTGAGCGAGATCAAAGAAAATCCTCAGTACTCACGTGGCGCCTTCACCATCTCGCTGGGGAACCCGGATAAGGAAGAGATCATGCTCGCCACCGAAAGTGGAGTGGATGAGATCCTGGTCAAGCCCTTTACGCTTAAAGATCTGGTGCCCAAACTGCGCAATGCGCATAAGAAGTTTAACAACCCGAACAACCCCGAACAGGTGTATGAGTTAGCCAAGGCGGAGTTGCGCGCGGGAAACCTGGACAAATCGGAACATATTTTTGAACGACTGGCTCAGTCGGCCAAAGGCGCTGCCAGACCCTTGGTTGGTCTGGCGCGGATCGCGTCCGAGAAAAAAGACTTTGAAAAAGCATTGAAGTTCCTTGAAGAAGCCGGCACACGGAACAAGTTTTACGTCCTGGCTTACGTGGAACGAGGACGCATTTTTACCAAGCAAAATAAAATTGATGAGGCCATTGAGCAATTCAAGCAGGCCATCGATCTGTCCCCGCTGAATCCGTTGCGCTATGAAGAAGCGGCCGAATTACTGTTTAAGAAGCAGCGTTATCAGGAAGCTGCGACACTGCTGACCATGGCCTTGGATAAGGAGCTGTCGTTTCCGAGCCTGCATAACTATCTCAGCCAGGCGTTCTATTCGCTGAAGGATTACAAGAAGGCGATTCGCCATATCAAATCCGCCCTTTCGGTGGAGCCGGAAAATATAACCTTCCTCAATCAGCTGGGAATTTGTTATAAGGAATCCGATCAGTTTGAAGAAGCAAGCAAGACTTATAACACTGTGATCAAGCTGGACCCCAGCAACAAAGCAGCGCTCTATAACAAAAGTGTGATGCTTTCTGCCAAAGGCCAGCACGATGAAGCCATCAAGTTGATCAAACGCTGTATTGAAAAACATCCGGACTTTGAAGCTGCCAAACGCAAACTGCAGGAAATCGAAGCCCGTGCCCATGATAAGGCTGCCAGTTAATGCGCCGATTGATATTGATGAGACATGGCGAAGCCGAAAATGCGCTGGCC
Organism: Oligoflexus sp.; assembly: GCF_035638955.1. GTDB lineage: Bacteria > Bdellovibrionota_B > Oligoflexia > Oligoflexales > Oligoflexaceae > Oligoflexus. Next base: position 126,290 of record NZ_DASQYZ010000083.1, read on the forward strand.
GGAATGGACGACCGGAAGCGCAGGCTCACGCCGGCTGGCCAGGCTGCAGCCCTGCGCTGTGGTCAGGAAATTCGGGCGCTTGGTTTCAGTCCCGAAATCATCCTATGCAGTGACGCCGAGCGGGCCGTGGCCACCCTGCATGCAGTCGTACGCAGTGCAGGCTTGGTCGGTGTGGCCACGAAAATTCAGGGCGACCTTTATCTGGCCGATGATCATGTCGTGATTCAATCGTGCGGTGATGAAGATGATGCGCTGGAAACCATTCTGATGATTGGTCACAATCCGGGTTGGTCGGAAGCCGCAACGCTGCTGTCAGGAACGCCTCTGAGCCTCGGGACCGCCCAGGCCGCCCTCCTCGAACACCCCTCGGATGAGTGGATCGCTGCGATCAATGAAATGGGTCGCTGGAAGCTGAAAGGCATCGTTCCTTAAAACCTCTTTTGTTTCGCCGCCCTTTTTTTATCCTTACTTTTTTGAAGAATTCTGCCGATACGCAGCCTACACGTTTGCGGAAAGGGCCTAGAATGAATTCCAAGTTGCTGTATGTATTAGGTTATTGTCTTCTGAGCTGCACCGCGCCCAAAAGCGCCCAACCGGGGCAGACCCGGACGACGACCACCACCACAGCTCCCGGCGAAGATGCCACGGGCGTCCCCGATGAAACTCTTGGGGGTGATACCCAGGCTGATCCCGAGACCAAGCCGAACACACCGGCCACGAATACCCCGGCGCCCGCTCCCGCGCTCGAAGCTGGAAACTTGAACGTGCAATGGTATGCCGGCGTCGCCAACTGCGCTCAGAATAACCAGCCGCCGATTCAGGTTCACGCCTATAATAAAAACCTCACCATTCTGCGGCAGAATAAATGTACAAACTTTGAAGCGCCGTTTATTCATCTGATCTTTGGCGCGCAGAAAGCCCTCCTGATCGATTCAGGAGCGACAGCTTCGGCGGCAACCTTTCCGATCCGCACGATGGTGGAAAGCCTGTTGGTCGAACATTATGGAGCCGCCCAACGCGCGCAAATTACCTTGGTCGTAACCCACAGCCATGCCCATGGTGATCACCGTGCGGCCGATGCTCAGTTTAATGGACAGGCCGGCACAGTGGTGGTCGGCACGGGTCAGGCTGCTGTTTCGACTTTCTTTGGGATTGCAGACTTCCCGAATTCGGTGGTGGACTACGATCTTGGCGGCCGGGTGATCAAGGTGATTCCGATTCCTGGGCACGAAGCCAGTCACCTCGCGTATTTTGATGCGCAAACAGGTATCCTTTTCACAGGCGATACTCTGTATCCGGGACGCCTCTATGTTCAGGATTGGGAAACGTATCGGGCCAGCATTACGAGGCTGCGCACCTTTGCTGAAGGAAAAACCATAAGCCACGTTCTGGGTGCTCATGTGGAAATTTCCAAAACGCCCGGTCAGGATTTTCCGCAAGGTGCCACCTTTCAGCCGGATGAACATGTTCAGCAGCTGACCAAGGATGGGCTGATTCTTCTCGATAACGAATTGAAAAAAATCGGCGCGACCCCGACCCGCAAGGTTTTGGACAAGTTTATCATCACACCTTTATAAACCAGGGGCGCGCTTTGTCCCTTGCTCCAGCGCCTTGATTTCTGTCATCGTATTCCTGCCAAGGGGGATACGATGCGTCCTTATCTGCCGGAAAAACCCAAGCCTTCTCAAAATCCTTTAAGCTGGACCCGCATCCGGCAAAGTTTCACGTATACACCCGCCACCTTTGGTTTGGCCTGGAAGTCGGCCCCGCGCCTCTTCGTGGGGCTCGGTCTGTTGACGCTGGTGAATGCTTTTTTGCCGCTCCTTATCGCCTGGCTGGGCAAACTTATTATCGATGCCGTGGTCGCTGGGGACAGCGCCTTGACTCTGCAATGGGTGGCCATCGAACTGGGTGTGATGGTGTTCCAGTCTTTCAGCCAACGTGGCCTCAGTCTCTGTCGGCAGTTGATTGGCGGACGTTTGGCGATCGACATCAATGTCAGGATTTTGGAAAAAGCTCTGACGCTCGATCTGAAGGATTTTGAAAATCCTGAATTTTATGATCAATTGGTCCGTGCCCGCCGGGAGGCGTCCTCACGGCCTTTGGCCGTTGTCAGCGACAGTTTTATGTTGATTCAGCATGGCCTGACTCTCAGCGGTTACCTCGTTCTGCTGATGAATCTGAATGTGTGGGCGGTGATTGGTCTTTTTCTGGCGGCAATGCCGGCCGCACTGGCGGAAATTTATTTTTCAACGACCACATTCTGGGCGCGCAATCGACGCTCGGCCGAGCTGCGCAAGCTCAACTATCTGGAATATGTGCTGGCCAATGATTCGCATGTGAAGGAGGTCAAACTCTTCAAACTGGGTCCGACCCTGCTCCGTCGCTATCAAGCCATCGCCGAGAGCATGAATCGTGAGGACCAGCAGCTGAGTTTGCGGCGTTCGACCTGGGGTTACCTCCTATCCTTGATCGGGACGTTGGCGTTCTATCTTTGTTACGCCTGGATTGCGATGGCCGCTGCTTTGAAAAAATTGTCGCTCGGTGACCTCACGTTTTATGTGGCGGCATTTCGTCAAGGGCAACAGTCCTTCCAGTCGATCCTGGGTACCTTGGGCGGCATGTATGAGAACAATCTTTATATGTCGAACCTCTTTGCGTTTCTGGCCATTCCTGAAACGACTGCCACGCCGCCGGAGCGTGTGATAACGGCTCGACAGGAGGAAGGCATTCGCTTTGAGCAGGTCTCGTTTCAATATCCTGGGCAAACTCAGGAAGCTTTGAGTGATATCAACCTCTTTATTCCAAAAGGGCAAAGCCTGGCTCTGGTGGGACACAACGGAGCCGGCAAGACGACCTTTATCAAACTCCTCACGCGACTCTATCGACCGACACGGGGCCGCATTCTTTTGGATGGAAAAGATTTGCAGGATTGGGCTGAGGACGTTTTATTGCAGCGCATGGCGGTGGTTTTTCAGGACTTTAATCGTTATCAAATGAGTTTTGCTGAAAATGTAGCCATGGGCAGTATCCAGCATGAAACGGAACAGTCGCGCCTCCTGCGTGCCATTGATCACGGCGGTGCGGATGGCGTGCTGCAAGGACTGCCGAAGGGTTTGGAGACACCTCTGGGTCGCTGGTTTCATGACGGAGTGGAATTATCCGGCGGACAATGGCAGAAGATTGCTCTGGCGCGAGCCTTCATGCGGGAAGAGGCTGATATCCTGGTGCTGGATGAGCCGACAGCGGCGTTGGATGCTGAAGCTGAATTTGCGGTCTTCAACAGTTTTCGGGCTTTGACCCGGGATCGTACCTCGATCCTGATTTCTCACCGCTTCCCCACGGTTCGCATGGCTGATACGATACTGGTTATCGAAGGTGGACAAATTATCGAACAGGGCAGCCATGATCAGTTGATCGCGGCCCAGGGTCGTTATGCGAAATTGTTCGCTTTGCAAGCCAGTGGTTATGTTTGAAGGTAAGGGTGCGTTCATGCCGAAGTTATGTCGTCCTGGGCCTATGATCTCCGCAATTCTGCTGCTGCTCAGCCTTTCCTCGGCCTTTGGCCAGGTGCAGGCCGCCAAACTCTATGCGCAGGATGCGTCGGCGCCTTCGCGGACAGAAAGCCGGGAAAATATCGAGTCGCCGCGTTATATGATGCGGCAGTTTTTGAATGTGATGAAGCGCGAGGATGTGGACGGCGCTGTCAGTTATATTGAGTTTTCGAGACGCCTGGGGTCGAGTCGTCGGCACTTACTCACGCGGCAGCTCTTTGAAGTTCTGAATAAAAAGGGGCAAATCAATCTCGCGGTCATTTCCATCGAGCCCGATGGCTATCAGAACGACAGCCTGGCCCCTGACGTGGAAGTCGTCGGCCAGGTCGCCGTCGACGGGATCAGTACACCCGTGATGCTGGTGCACGTGCAGGTGGAGGATGCCAAGGTCTGGCGTTTTGCTCCGGAGTTCATGGATCAGATTCCAGCCCTTGCCGACAAAATAAAGCAGTCGGATATCGAAGCCAACATTCCACCAGTCCTGGTGCAGTATCAGTTTCGTGGCATCAAAGCCTGGCAGTGGCTCGGCCTGGCGCTCGCCATCCTGATGGCGTCGATGGTCTCGCGGATCCTGGCCTGGTTTCTGATCAAGGGGATTAATTTCACCAGCCGAAGGTTCAAGATTTATCTGACGGATGAGATGCTCAAAGGCTTTGTGCCCCCGCTGCGCATGCTCACGGGTCTCTGGGTCTTTGACATAGCGCTCGATCATGTGGATCTGAACCTGGCTGTGCGGCAGACGGTCCAATACGGAACGACTGTTGTTTTGACATTTACCCTTATTTTTCTGGCTTTGCGTTTGACTGAAGCGACGATGGCCATGATGCGTTTGTCGTTCGACAAACAGGGGCGACCGGGAGCCGCCGCGATGCTGCCGCCCACGCAAAAAGGGTTGAAGACCATCGTCGTGGTGATCGGCATTATCTTTCTTCTGCGCGACCTTGGTTTCAATGTGACGGCCATCGTCGCGGGTCTTGGGGTTGGTGGTTTGGCCATTGCGCTGGCGGGTCAGAAAACCATTGAAAACCTGTTTGGTGGCATTTCGGTGATTTTGGATCAGCCCGTGCGAGTGGGTGATTTTGGGCGTTACGGTGATATCGTGGGAACGGTCGAGGATATAGGCCTGCGCTCCACGCGAGTCCGAACGTTGGACCGGACTGTCGTGACGATTCCGAACGCGGAATTCTCCCTGATGAAACTGGAGAACTTCGAGCGACGGGATAAACTGCGGTGGACATCAACCATGGTCCTCCGCTTCGATACGAGTGCGGATCAGCTGCGTTACATTCTCATCAAGCTGAAAGAGATGCTGATTGGTCATCCTCTGGTGATGAATGATCCCTCGCGCGTGCGGTTTGTGAAGTTTACGTCGAACGGATTTGAAATCGAATTCTTTGCTTACATCCGCAGCACGGATTGGAATGAGTACCTGGCCGTCGTCGAAGACCTGAATATAAGAATTGTCCGGTTGGTGGAAGAAAGCGGTGCTGGATTTGGCTTCCAGGGCGCACCCATACTGCTGTCCCAGGATCCGGAAGTCCTGAAGCAGCGGCAGCAGGAGGTGCATGAGAAGATTCGCCAGTTGGAAAACCTTGGTGGCTTTCCGATGCCGCTGTATCCCCAGGAGTGGATTGAGCCGCGGACCGATGTGCTGGCGTTTGGCAATATGAAGAAGGATAATGACATCGGGAGCGGCTAAGGCGGTGGCCTCGGCTCCGCTCCCTAGGGTGATTAGTCGCCGAAGGATTCGAGCATGATGTGCTGATCGGGAACGGCTTTCTTCTGCAGGAATTCCCGAACGTTTTTCATCATCGCATCAGGGCCGCAGGTCATGTACGTGGCATCTTCATAGGTCCCTTCACACACGCCGGCAAGCATGGCCTCGTCCGGACGACCGTGCAGGAATCCTTCCGATCGCGCATCTTCACGCGTCAGCGTTACAAAGATACGAATGCCAGGAACTTTCTGCAGGACTTCCAGATCAGGCCAGCAGATCAAATCCTCTTTGGAACGATAGGCGACGAGCAAAGTCATTTTCTCGGGTGAACCCGGCTGGCCCAGGGTGTCGGCATAGGCGCGCAGAATACTGACAAACGGTGTGACACCGCTGCCGGCGCCGACCATGACCAGCTGATTGCGACAGCGTGTGGGATCCCAGGTAAAACGTCCGATCGGACCGCGCGCTTTCAAAACCGAACCCACTTCAACCTTGTCACAGAAATAATTACTGACGAGGCCTCCGACCACACGTTTAATGGTCACGGCGGCAAAGCCCTGCTGGTTGGGGGAGCTGCTCATCGTATAGGAACGAGCGACGGGGCGTTCGCTGATATCATCAAAGCGAAAGGTCAGATACTGGCCCGCAATATAGTCAAATGGACAGGAGCCATCTTCGGCGTCTTCCATCAGAAAGGTTTTCGTATCCCAGGTCTCATCGATCACCTGGGTCACTTTCAGATTCATCCAGCCTTTCTTGCGGCGGGGAGCAGCACTCTCTTGCATGGGCTTGTCCTTTGTTCAGAGCACATATGACTGAGACGGGGGACTATAAACAATTTTGTCTGGTGGGGCAAGGCCGCTGCGACCCGGCTGGCGGATGGGTTTCCTTGGGGTAGGGGACGAAAAAGAGCCCCGGAACCGATATTGGTTCCGGGGCCGGAAGCTCGCAAAACTTCAACGATCCGGGTGCAGACTCAGGTTTAACTGAAGACTGCGGGTTCGATCACGCTCGACCGGGAAGCTCGAAACCTCCTGATTTTCGAGGTAAAAGGCCCCCAACTCGATGGAGTCATAGTAACCGTTGCTGTTTTCGTCGACGAAAGCGAAGACATAATAGGAAGCCAAATCAAGGCTCGGGGTCACAAATTCCGCGGTATACTCCTGGCCATGGACCAGCAGAAGGTTGCTGCTGAAACTCAGGTTGTACAGAGGCCGCGCTTCTGTATCCGGGGTTTTCAGCAGGAAAATACGGACATCCCGATTGGCCGGAATGATATCCTCTGGCGAAACATTCACACGCAGGCGGATGCGAGCGTTGGTATCAGGGTCGCTGCCCGGCTTTTTAAAGAGCTGATTTATATAGATATTGATGACCTCCGGCTGCTGCTCCGGTTTCACCATCACGCGTTTGGCACCTGATAGAGCTCCATAAACACCCACCGGCACTTCACCCACCAGGATCATGCCGTCCATGGGATAAGGGGTCGGCTGCGAATCCGCGGTCGTGAAATAGGCACGGAAATAATATTCGCCGGGCGCCAGGTACATTTCCTCGAGATCGCTCGAATTCGGACGGCTGGCATCAAAACCGGCAATATGAATGTTGGCAGCCGGCGAACCGCTGAATTGGGCATTTTCAAAGGCTTCGATCACCAGGGTGCGGCTGGTGCCCAAATTTTCATGCAGCGAATAATGGGCGAAGACGTTCAGAATCTGGCAGTCACCACCGCGGCAGTTGCTCTGCCAGCTGTAATCGGGTCGGGTCGATGAAGCTGACGTGCCAGGACGGTAACCACACAGACGTGATGAACCGCCCGATGTGGTGCATTCGACATACTCATAGGTCGAGGAATTAGGATGCGTTTCCCAGGTACCATACTCGTAATGGACCTTGTCCTCTTCGTCTGCTGGTGTGTCATCCAATTCAACAGCACAGCCCGTGAACAGGCTGAGGAAACTGGCCAGAACCAAAATCTTTCGAACCGATTGCATGAAGTGAGTCCTCCGCGACGTAATAGGAAGCAAGGTTTGCGGAGCGAAACCCATGCCATACATAAGAAAGCTTTCAAGCGCTTGCGCTGCAAGGTGATGATGAATTTTCATGGACAGCCAAATATCATTTTGACAGACTTGGAGGCAGCACAGTTGTGAGCATCAGGTGACAGCTGCAGAAACAGGAATGTAACTGCGTCGTATTTGCGTTTCTTGGGAGCGTGCATCCACGCTGAATCGCTACCAAAAAAACGGCTGACACTTCCGACGAGTCAAGGTATCTGTAACGGTCACCCGTGATGCGGTGTAGTCTGCTTTAATAGAAGGAATGGAGCCCCCATGAAGTCCCTGCGATTCCGCGCCATAGCCATCCTGCTGATCACGCTAGGAGCGCTCTACTACATTTCGCCGACTTTTATTTACTTCTCCTTACCTAAGGAAACGCGGAATGACCCGGCGGAACTCGACAAAGCCATTCCTAAGTGGCTCCCCAGAAAACACATCAAACTGGGTCTCGACCTTCAAGGTGGCGTGCAGCTGGTTTTAGGTGTGGATACCGAGGCGGCTATCGATAACCGTCTGGGTCGTATCGGAACGGAACTTGAGCGTTGGGCCAACCAGGACAAGAAAACTGTCAAGGAAGCTTACGGCATCAAAGGCAAGCAGACTCTTCGCATCACGCTGGAAGACGGTGTGGATGTGAACGAATTCCGAGCCAACCTCCGCAGCCAGTATGCAGGTCTGGAGCGCGTGGGCGGTGAAGGCCAGGTTCTCGATCTGAAATACGATGATAACGAACTGAAACGCATCCGCGATGGTTCCTTGGAGCAGGCTGAAAAAGTCGTTCGATCCCGGATCGATAAGTGGGGTGTATCCGAACCTTCGATCAACCGTCGGGCCGACAAGTCGATCATGGTGCAGTTGCCAGGTTTCAAGGATCCGGACAAGGCCAAGGAACTGCTTGGCAAAACCGCTCAGCTTAAGTTCAAACTCATAGATGAAGAATTCCGCGGTTTCGCTGCCTTGGAAGGCAGACTGCCTGCTGGCGTGACTTTGGAGCGCCGGGGCAATACCGGAGCGATGGCTTTGGTTGGCGAGGACAAGCAGGTTCTGACCGAACTGGCCAAACCTTTGGTTCCCGAAGGTCGTGAATTGCTGTTTGAAGAAACTGCCCTCGCCGGTGGTAAGAAATTCCGCTACACAGGCCAGGTTTTGAAGGCTGCCACGGAACTGTCCGGCGAAGATGTGCTCGACGCCAGCGTTACCTACGATCCCAACTCCCTGACCAATGATCCCGTTGTTTCCATGAATTTTACCCCGACCGGTGGCAAGCGTTTCGGTGACATTACCGGTGCGAACATCGGACGTCGGATGGCGATCGTGTTGGATGACGTCATCGTTTCCGATCCTGTGATCCAAAGTAAAATCTCGGGCGGCAACGCTCAGATCACCTTGGGTTCCGGTGAAGCCTTCAACGTCAAACAGGAACAGGCCCTGCAATTGGCCTTGATTCTGCGTTCCGGTGCTTTGCCCGCACCGATCACCATCCTTGAAGAACGGCAGGTCGGCGCAACCCTCGGGCCTGAATTGGCTAACCAGGGTGTGATCTCGGTCCTTGTGGGTTTGGTCTTCGTTCTGGTCTTTATCATCGGTTACTACCGTATTCCCGGTGCGCTTTCGTGCGCAGCTCTAGTGTTGAACGGTATCCTTTTGCTGATGCTGATGGCCGCTTTCGGCTTTTCGCTCACGCTGCCCGGTTTCGCCGGCTTTATCCTGACTTTGGGTATGGCGGTTGATGCCAACGTTTTGATCAACGAACGTATCATCGACGAATTGCGGGATGGGCGTCCGCCCCAAAAAGCTTTGGAAAACGGTTTCTCCAAAGTGTTCTGGACCATTATCGATGCCAACGTCACGACCCTTGTTGCCGCTTTTGTTATGCTGGAAACCAGCTCTTCGGGTCCTGTTAAAGGCTTTGCCATCTCACTGATCCTCGGCCTTTTGGTTTCACTCTTCACAGCTTTGACGGTAACTCATACCTTCTTCAAACTGCTGATTGCCCGCGGCAAGAACGAGCAACAGGTCAAGGAATGGCTGGGCTGGGCACGCGCTCAAAAACAAGCTCAGGCGCCTCGTCGGCACATCAACTTCATGAAATATGGCAAAGCTGTGACCGGCTTTGGCGTGGCTATGGTGCTTGCGGTTCTGGTCGGCAGTCAAACGCTTGGTTTTAACTGGGCGGTGGATTTCGCGGGTGGTACCCAGATCGATGTTGTCTTCGGTGAGAAGGTTGAAGTTGATGTTGTTCGTCAGGCCTTTGAAGCGGCCGGCGTGAAGGATGTGCAGCTGCAGGAAGTCGGTGCCGACGGCAAGCAGTACACGGCCCGATTTGAAGGCAGTAATATCACGGCAGAAGGTGTCGATGCAGCCGCAGTGGCTGCAAACACAGAACAGACTCGCACGATTCGACAGACGCTAATGGAGAAGCTGGCGCCGTATAAGCCGGATGTTCAAAAAGTGGAATACGTAGGTCCCGCCATCGGTAAGGAACTCCGCAAGCAGGGTGTTTATTCCGTGTTCTGGGCGGTACTGGGTATCGTTCTTTATGTGGCCCTGCGCTTTGACAGTCGCTTTGTCCCTGGCGCGGTTTTGAAGATGATCTTCGACGTGTCCATGGTTCTGGCGTTCTATCTCTTCTTCCAAAGACCCTTTGATCTGACCGCGGTGGCTGGTGTTCTGACGATTATCGGTTACTCGGTCAATGACGTGATTGTTATCTATGACAGGATCCGTGAAAACATTCAGGGGCATGCCCGACGTTCTCTTCTGGAAAACGTGAACATTTCCTTGAATGAAACGCTGTCACGTTCCATCAATACTTCGTTTGCCACTATGGTGTCTTTGGCTGGTATTCTGGCTTTTGGCACGTCGCAGATCCTGAACTTCGCGATTGCGATGTTCATCGGTATCATTGCAGCGACGGTCAGCTCGACCTTCGTGGCGACCACGGGCCTTCTGTTCTTTGAACAGTGGCAAAAGAAAAAAGTGATTAAGGTTGCGGGCAGCGAGGTTGCTCGCGGCTAAGGTCCTGGGTCGCGTGGCGGGTCAGACCGCTTCGCGGCTAACTGATGGTTAGTATTGGACTGGGATGACCATCTCGAATGCAGGGATCAAAAAGGGGGCTAAAGGCCCCCTTGTTTTTTCCACCATGAATGATAAGGCCGCTGTTTACAGGAGTTCCATATCCGTGATGGAGTTGCCAGACAGAGCGTCGGAATACTGGAAATCCTTGGTCGGGATCACATCATTCTTCCGCGTGGTGGACTTGAAGGTTTCCTGATAGACGCTGCAATCAATGTAATCAAATACATTGGGGAATGGATGACTGACGCAATCCATGTTGGGTTCCGCTTCACCTTTTTTGGGAAGACGACGCAAGCCGACCTTTTTAGGGCCTTTGGCTTTGGGGTCGTCGATCACTGGTTCGGGAGTCATGTATTTTTTCATGATCAAACCACAGAGACTCTTGAATTCGATCTGGGATTTCTCTTGGACATACTGTCCGTGACGAACCAAGTGAGGACAACGCTTACAAAGCATTAGGGCCACCTTTCTTGTCAAGGCTGTCGACGCGCAAGGCTCCCTCACACAGAGTCTGAGCTTTTTAATAAAAAGCTCCCCTCTGTGGCCAGTACTCTCCGCCATCAACCGTTATTTTTTCATGGGGTTAGGGTCATCTTAGGCCATGCGATCTGGCTCTGCAACGGGAAAATATTTGTAATATTTGGGAAAAATGCTTTTAGGCCTGCCCGAAAAAGCGGTTCTTTGTTAAAGTAATTCGGTTCTTAGGCCAGCGTGACTGAGGAAAAAACCGTGGATTTCGATCAGCTCTTTGCCAAGCGCTCCACCCATATAAAACCTGGTCTGCAACGGATTGAGCGCAGTTACGAATTTTTAAAGCGACCTGCTGCAGGTATCCCCGCGGCTTTGATTGGTGGCACCAATGGAAAAGGGAGCACCAGTGGTTTCCTCTGGTACCTCCTGGCGCTCAATCAGCGCAACATCGGCCTCTTCAGCTCGCCCCACCTCGCTGCGTTCTCGGAACGCTGCCAGCTGAGTGTAACACCGTGTGATGACGGGATGCTGGCTGATGTCTGGCGCGAGTTGCAGAAGGAACTGCCCGCTGACCTCTATGACGAGCTGTCGTTTTTTGAAATCACGACACTGCTGGCTTTCCGACTTTTTCAGCAGAAAGCCGCAGATTTTCAAGTGCTCGAAGTGGGCCTTGGTGGACGTTGGGATGCGACCAATGTGAGCGATCCCTTAATCTCGGCTGTGGTCAGTGTTTCGAAAGACCATCAGGAATATCTTGGTCACGATCTGATGGGCATCCTTGATGAAAAACTTGGGATCATGCGCGCTGAACGCCCGCTGTTCTGGGGCAACAGCGGTGAGGTCTGCGCGGTTCCCGGTTATCGTGAGCACCTCTTGCAGAAAGCCGCAAAACTCAATGTGCCTCTTTTTGAAGCGGGCCGTGATTTTGGTTATGACGAAGCCAGTGAGCTCGTCGTGATCAACCTGCCGAACCTTTCGTTTTGCTCACTCCCCATTCAAAACTGTCTGCGCGCGACTCCGCTTTTTTTAAGGCGGAATTTGGCTCTGGCGGCTGCGATGTACCATTACCTGCAGTCGACTCAGATCGAAGCCGGCTGGGGGCCTCTGAATGAAATTTGGCCGCTTTTAGGGGAAGGTCAGGCGGCGGCACCTGTGACCCTGTACGGTCGGAGCCAAAGACTGCTGATTCCGACTGAGCGTGGTCCGGTGCGCCTTATCCTCGATGTTTCGCATAATCCTGATGGTGCCCAAGCATTTCTGACTGGATTGACCAGTCGCGGCCTTGCGGGACCTATGCCGGCTCTGGTCTGTATCTTGAAAGACAAGGATATGAATCGCATTCTGGACGTCTTGCGTTCGCGGCTGCATCCTGTCATCCTGTTTGGGATTGAGCATGAACGTGCCTGGCAGCCGGAACTTCTCGACGCCCGGCATCGCGATCTGCCATTTTTTTCGAATTTTACAGAGGCCTGGAACGCAGCCCTGGTTCGATGGAACCCGGCCGATGCGCCCTGGGCTGTCTGTGGTTCGGTGCTGGCTGTGGGACGAATCCTTCAGCATTTTGATAGCGCGCCTAAGGATGGAATCAGCCTTGAACGATGTCTTAGCGGTGATTGGTAAGGGGCTTTCTCTGCGGTCCTTTCTGTTAATCCTCATCTTCGGCAGCCTGGCTTCTGGCCTGGCTTCTGCGCAAACACGGCCGGTGCCTGAACTGGGCGCTGCCGATCGACCGGTCCCTTCGCTGGATCCTCTGGATGTCGATCCGGACTATTCCTTTCTCTACGATACGCGCACGATTGGTCTCGACAAGGAAGGCAAGCGATACCTTTTCGAAGGGGATGTCGTTCTGATCGGCGGTGGCAACGTGATCACGGCCGATAAAATCCAGGTCGATTACACGACGACCACGCTGGTGGCGGAAGGGCACGTGGTCCTGCTCCACCAATACGAAGTGTTTACCGGGACACGCATTGAGATGCAGTGGAAGCTTGGCGACTTCACCATCAGCAACGCGATGCTTACCGCCAATGATCCCAAAAAAGTCGAGGAAGTCAGCCGCCGTATTCTGGGGCAGGCGCCGCGGGAACTGGCTTATGACGCGGCCCGTGAAGAGCAGCTGCGCGCCATTCAAAAGAGCAAGGATGATATGAAGCGGGAATTCGGTGTGTCGCCGGCCCGTGAACCCTCGCAGGACCAGGTCACGGCTTATACCCGTCTGCTGGAGCGGGAACGCTTTACGCGGGAGTCCTCACCCCCCATGCTCGCGGATCGTGATCCCGAGCGGCGGTCGCGTTTGGAACGGCGCCGCACCTACTGGAAAAAATCCCGCGCCGAAACCAAGACAGCGCCTTTGCCCCAGAACTATTATTTCCGATTGGAAGGTGAAAATCTGCAAAGACGGGATGGCAATCTCTATCGCGTCGATCGCGGATCGTTCACGCCGTGCCGGTGCGATGAAGATGAAACACCAGCCTGGGGTTTTCAGGCGGACAAAATCGATGCGCAGCAGGAAGGCTACGTGGATCTGCATCATCCGGTGCTGACCATCAAAGGCATACCGATTCTGTATTTGCCCTATCTGAAACTGCCGCTGAAGGCCAAACGGCAGTCGGGTTTTCTGATGCCGAGCTTTCAAAGCGGACAACAGAAAAACGGTTTTGTGTACACACAGCCGGTGTTTCTGGATCTCGGCGAGGATGCCGACGCCACGATCACCACCGACCTTTTTCAAAAACGTGGGACGCGCGTCGGGGTCGAAGGGCGATATGAAGCCCGCAAGAATTCAGGCTTTCGCTTTCAAACGGAAATGATTCGCGATACCTCATGGATGCAGCTCCGCAGTGAACGCAATGGGCTTCTGCAGTATCATCTGGTGGATCAACCCTTCTGTACCCAGACTGATCCCGTAGAACGAGCGGCCTGCGAAAAGCAAACGATTGATACCCTTTCGCCGCCGGGAAACACCTGGAGGGGCAAAGAGGAGTGGCAGGGACGCTATTTCCTGGCGCCGCGACTGTCGATTGTTTCTGCCGGTAAAGTCACGTCGGATCATCGTTATATTGAAGATCTTTATCTGCCTGAAGATATCGTCACAGCCTTTGCCACTCAGGCCAATGCCAACGCGTTCTCGACGGCCAAGGCTCGTATGGATTTCGATGGTCGGGATTTTTATCTTGGCATCGGGGGTTCGGTCGGTGATAACGCGTGGTCAACGGAACGCTATGCGGGCCAGCAAATGCCTGCCTATTTCAATGTTCAGACGAGGCTGTTCCGCCTCCTGCCGGCCCAATGGCTGAACATACCGATCTATGCCGAGGTGCAGGCGAAAACGATTTCAATTGATCAGTTCGATTCCAGTACCCCGAGTCTGACGCCCACGGTCACACCCACGCCCACGACGGTCGAACCGAGATTGGGCGATGGAACGTGGCAACGCATGGCCATGTTGCTGACGACGCCTTTGACCACGGAAAGTATTGTGCGCGTCGATCAATTCACGGAAGGGGAATTGCGGGTCATCAGCCACCGATCGTTGCCGGAAAAAAGCAGCACCATCCGCAGTTGGCGAACCGGCTTTGCGCTGAATTTGCCGATCGATGGAACCGGGCCGCTTCCCGCGTGGATTCGCAAGCCGGAAGACGGCAAGGGCCAGAGTTATGTGAAGCACATTATGAACTGGGGCCTCAGTCTTTCCATGCGGCCCAGTGTGGTGCGGGATGGGCCTTATGGTGAACTGGTGGATACCAACAATGCCCCTCTGGTTTATTTCCCCTCGGATCGCAAAGTCTTTTACGCCGAAGATCGTGACGTCCGGGATGAGGATATGATGATTCCTCATCAGCGCATCACACTCAGTACGAGTCATCGCTGGCAGGTTTTCGATCGGGTGCTGGAAACGGTGCCGGGTCAGCTGCCGCCCAATGAGGAGGCGGAGATCAAAGGCAACCTCCTGGATATGCAAAAGCAGGCGTTGCGGGAATTGTTAAGCGTCAAGGATCAGCCCGTCACCAGTTCGACGTCCATGTTCCGTGATAAGCCGGATGGTGGAGTGGATTGGTTGATCAATCGTTATCGCAGTTCAGACATCAATGCGTCAGAGCCAGTGAATTTCTCGGTCAGCATGAGCTTTGACTACCAGCAGGAAAAGCTGCGGCAGGAGCAGATTCAACGCAATGAGGAACTGGAAGAGCAGGCCGTTGCTGCTGCCGATCCGACGACGGCCGAGCAGCTTCGCGTGTCCAAGGTCAATTACTATAACCTGCCAGAGTCCTGGCTGGGGCCGTACTCCAGTTTGATGGTCAACTGGCGAGGCGTGTCGCTGACCACCACCTCGACTTACAATATTTATAAGAACGCGAACACGTCCTTGAGCTTCGGCCTTGGTCTGCCCACGTTTTGGTCCACATCGTTGGCTATGAATTATGTGCTTGAGAAAAACGCTGAACTGGATCTGGCTCAGGATAAGGTCTTTTTCAAGAGGATTAAAACCACCAACGCTGGTTTAAGTTCAGGCATCATTCCCTATATCACCCTGGGTGCGAACCTGATTCAACGGCAGGTCGAGAATGAAAAGTCCCAATACGGAACGTCGTATCAAATTGGATACGATAGTCTATCGGGATGTTGGGGTCTGCGTTTTGTGCGGGAAAAGGATTTGAACCAGGTTGAAGAAAACGCCAACTACATCGTGCAGCTGGCGGTCATATTCCTGGGCAATCGGCGCAATGCCGATGTTTCACCGGGGCTTAAACGGCAATTCGGTGTCGACGAAGAAAACCTTTGATCATTCCTCGACCGTGGCCGGTGTATAACTCAGCACCGGTCCCAATATCTTCTGATCCCGATCCGCGAATTGATAATAAATCACCGGCGCACTCAAAATTTGCAAGGGTTGGCGTAAATCCAGCCAGGGAGCGTCGGACTCATAGTTCTCGTCCAGGACTTCGGCACGGCCGGCAAATCGAATCCAATAGGCGGCGCCGTTTGCGGAATAACTCAATGAAATTGGCGTATTGCCCGCGTTTCTGAGGGTCGGTTCAGCGGCAATGCTGCCGACTGGAGTGAGATCACTATAGAGTTCGAGATCGCGTTCCTGAACCGAAGCCAGCCATGTGCCTTTGGTCTGCACAAAGCCTCGTTTCTCGACCAGCAGCGGAGTGGATAACTGCGCGGGAACATCGGCGCTGAAGCTGCCATCTTCCGCTGTGATCAGTTCCTGACGACCTAGACGCACGCGCGCCTCAGGTACGGGAGCCCCATAAGCCACGACGCGACCGGTGACCGTCGTGTTCGGTTGCATCAGAACGTTACCCAAATCCATTTCACCACGAGATTCCAGATTGATAGAGTCGATCACGGCCGATTCCGGATCGGCGTTTTCAGGGACGAAATAGAGGTGCAAACGTGAATTTTGCAAGCCGTACTGCAGGCGTAAAGCTGCCAGCCTTTCGGTATCCAGGGTCAAGTCAAAGCTGCCATCATCGGCCGAGAGGGCTTCCGGAGCTGAGTTTTGCTCCAAATAGACGGCCGTGCGACCGCTCAAACTTTCACTGCTATGCAGGATCCGACCTTTGATGGTCAATTCCGGTCTGGCTTTCTGCACGTCACTGGACGGTTGAGGCAGACAACCCGTAACAATCCAAAGGCTGAAAAGAAACCACCGCTTCGTCATAACAACTCCATTCCCAGGGAAACAGCCGAATCCACAGACGCGTGGCCCTTTTGAAAATGCAAGGTCCTGACCAGACCGGGTTTGCCGCATAACTCGGGTAATTTACAAATGATTTGTGTGGCTTGGAGGGCTTCTGCTACACTGATAGCCAAGACCACCTGACAAAAAATTTGACAGTCCCAAGGGAGCAGTCGCATGAAAGGACTCGCCACCGCTACTCTCAGTCTGGCTTTGGCTGGCTGTGGGCTAGTGAAAAAGGGCAGCAGCTGTGATTTGACGGCAAAAAATCTGCGCGCGGAGCCATGGACTGGAGCCGGCCTGCCCACGAACACTTTGTCTTTGACCTTTCTTCGCGGGCCTTCCGAAACCACCGCGGATATCGGAACTCTGCTCGAACAGAGCGGGATTCAAGGTTCGTTCTTTGTGCGGGGAGCCGCCGCCCATGAGCATCAATCGACTCTGCACCATCTTTGGGAGCAGGGACATATCGTCGGCAATGGGGGCTATACCTTCACAGCGCTGACGCATTCACACGAGCCGATTGTGGAAGTACGCAAGACCGATGCTCTGATCACAGAAGACGTGACCGGCAATATGTTCTTGTTCCATGCTCCGGAAGGTGCGTTTTCGGAAGAGCTCGCCGATCTTTTCAATCACAATGGGCTTGGTAAATACGTAGGCCCGATCGCTCCCGATACGGTGGCGAGCGATACGTTTATGGATGATGCCGCGTGCTGGGACAATGACCTGAGCGTGAGCGCCTGCACGCAGCAGTACTTCAGCGAAATCGTCCGGCTCCAAAAGGGTATTATTCCGTTTCATGATGAAGACCCGCGCAGTCTGGAGCTGCTCGCTGCCCTGCTTCCTGATTTGTCTGCCTTTGGCTTCTCTTTTGTGCGTTTGGATCAGATTCCTGAACTGCGTGCTGTCCTGGAAGAAGCTGGCAGTACGGTGGATCAGGTGGCAGGTGAATCCTCCTGCGATGATTACGATTAAGGAGTGAGCCTTGCGAAGTCGCATCGGTCTATTCATTTTACTGTTGGGATTTTCTTCGGCACGGGCGCAGGCCGCCTGTGATGCGTCGACGTTTGGTCAATTCCTGGCCGAGGCCCAAAGCCTGGGGCCTCAGGCCGAATCCCTGGGCCGGCAAATGCTCGCCTGTCCGCGGGATGATTATCGGCACGCCGCCGTCTATTGGCTCAGCTTTGTCTATGCGATGCAGCAGAATGCAGCCGCTATCAAGGACCTCGGGCGTTCCATTCCGGCTTCCGGATCCGGCTCCGAAAAAGTGCAGGTGCTCTATCGAGCCTGGCAGGGAGATTACAGTGGACTCGCGAATCGCGTGCGCATCGGACAGCGTGATTATGCCGATGATCCGTTTGTCATGCTGGTGCTGGCTCGTAACCTGATTCGCTTTGAGCAGTACAAGGATGGCCTTGCCACCTATCAGCAGCTGATCAGTCTTCAGGATAATAATGAATCCTCGGAGATCGAACGACTCTATGCTCTGATCTGGAGTCGTGATGATGAGGCGGCCCTGTTACGAATCGCCGCGATGAAGCGCTATGATCTGTCTCCTTATTTACGCCAGTCCGTGGAGCGAGCGGAAACCCTGCTCGAAAAATACGGTAATGCCAAACCTGGATCCGATCACCCAGCGCATAACGTCTGGATGCGTGTCGCGGGCAAAGATTTGGTGGATCTGCGTGGGTATCGGCGGCGGACGCTGGAAGTGGATTACCATGGGCCGCTCCATGTCGCGGTCGGTGCGCATGAGCTGAGCCATCCTTTGGACCCGGAACCACAGAAGGAAGCATCCCTGGAATTGGGCTATACCTTTAATCTGACCACCAACTGGAATCTGCAGACCGAGCTTGGCTATTTTTCAGCCGGTGATCAGAACCTGATGGGACGGGTGGATAACTTTATACGCCTGGGTGAAAGTTCGCTGGGCTTTGGTCTGCGTCGAGAGGCTGTTTCGCTGGTCGAAAGGCCTTTGATGATCGAGGAACAGGGTCTGATGCGCGATACCGCCAAGGTCGGCATGAGTCTTTGGAAACGCTATGTTTTCACGGCGGCTCTGGAACGTGATGGTCATGAGGCGCCCTTTGTCACCTATCAATCCGAGCTGCGTCTGGGGCAGCTGGTGACCGAAGAAACAGAGCATGGCATTGGCTTTTTCATTCCCCTGGAATTCAGCGATCATCCCAAACCCGCTGCGGATGCCGTCACCTATCCACGCGAATGGAAGGCTGGGATTGGTTTGCGCGCGGCTCATGGGGACGGCCAGTATTGGCATCTTTCGGGAGATGCACGGCTCTTGACCGTAAGTCGCAGCTACTATCAGGATCCCGAAAGTTTTACCAAACTGCTCGGCGCAGCTTTACGCCTGGAAGCCAAATACTTCGTACAAAGGTCCTGGCATGTCTTCGTCGAAGCTGAACGGGAATTTGTCGAAAAGAACCCCTTCGATGAAGAGGATGAGCAGGAGAGTCTTGTCGTCCTGGGCGTGGCTCTGACGGGAGCCGGCCATGGATCAGCAGCCAAGGAGATGGGTCGATGAAAATGGCAGTTCGTATTCTGATCGTGCTGTGTGCCCTGTCCTGGATGGAGGCCTGCACCTTTCATATACCAGCCGAGGACATTTCGCAGCTGCAGGCCGGTAAAACATTTACCCGTCAGGGCGGATTCACCATCGGGCCGGGCGATGAAATTGATATCGTGGTCTATGGCGAGGAAAAGCTCAGCGGCCGCTTTACGGTCTCACCGGCCGGTATTCTGACGTTTCCCCTGATCGCCCCGATCAATGTCGTGGGCATGACAGTCGCTCAGTTGACCAAGCGTTTGGAAAGCGCGCTCGACAGCATGGTGAAAAATCCGAGAGTCACCGCCTCGCTCCTCGGGGTTCGCAGCTTTTCCGTGTATTTTGCCGGGGAAATCAGTCGCATTGGAATGGTTCCGCTGACGAGTGAGACCACATTCTTGCAGGCCATGACTCTGGCGGGTGGGCCGACCGCTTTTGCCACGGGACGCATTGTTCTGATTCGCCAGGTTGGAAATAACAAGGTTCGCCGCTTTTCGCTGCGCTACGAAGATATCCTGACCGGAGAAAAATACATTGATAACATCACATTGGAAAGTGGCGATGTTATCTACGTGGAATAAGGCGCTGATCATCGGGCTGGCGCTGCTGCCTGGACTGCTTCGCGCTCAAACGCCGGGTGATTCTGAAGGCAGTTGGCAGCACGCTGATGGACTGTGGTGGGGCTGGCAAAGAGCCCAGCCTGAAACCGCGGAGCATACCTTTTACCTCGTGGACACCGGAACTGTTGAGTTGAATCGTTCCGTGGAAGCCCGCAGCCAGGTCACCCGTTTGAACTGGACGTTGGGTGTTGGGGATCGATTGGATCGCTTTGTTCTGCTGGAAGGCCAGACTCTTTGGGAACGGAGCGTCGGCAAGCATCGGTTCAGTCTGGGCATCGATGTAGGCGGCAGTGTTTTCTTCGGCTCGACCCGCTTTGCCAATCTTGAAGATCAATTTATTTTGAGCAACGGCCTGAACCTCTCCACAACGGGTGGGACCACCAATCGCTGGGGAGTTGGCTTGACCGTTGCGGATACCATTTCTTTGACTCGCACTTTGGACGTTACGCTGGATGCCAATCGGCAGGAATCACGCGTGAAGATTGCCGGTACCGACCAAAGCGAAAGTGAGATCGATAGCTGGGGTGCGCGCCTGGAAAAACGTTGGGTCAGAGCGCGTCTGCAGACCAGTGCTCGCAAGACGGAACTGGATTTAGGTAATGATCTGGCTGGTCAGAGACTTCGCGCCCGGCAGAACGTGGTTGATATTCAGGGCCGCCTGCTCTTTCCCCTCATCGGACGAATCAACGGCAGTGTGGGCTGGCAGGATTTGCGTTCGCAGGGCACCGATGCTGAAGATCGACGCTTGAGTGGTCCCGAATTGGGGCTCACCTACACGCCGGAATCAGCTTGGAGTGCCAGCATTTTTGGGCGCGCGTTACGGGAGCAAGGCAATGACGATAGCTCGGGTCAACTCTTTGGGGAAGCGAATCTGGCCTTCCGCGGGGATGCTCGGAACTCGTTTCTGTTTGGTGCCAGCAAGCAAATCGATTTGATCACGGCTTATCGGGTGTTTACGGTGCAGAATTTTGTGGCGACGGATCAGCAGCGCAGCACGGTTACGGGTCAGGCGCAGTGGGCGCATCAACGGGGCCGCTATCGTTTGACTCTTTCCCTCGTGCAGAGTCGGCAGGAATTTGCCCAAAGTCATGCAGATTTTGTCGAATCGAATATTGCGCAGGTCTATGATGTGACCAGGCTTGGGCAGCTGAGTGTTATCCTGGGCGCGCGTTCCAGTCGCTTTGAAACGGATACGCCTCCGGTTGCGATCCGCCGTAATTTTGCGGATCTGCGCGTGGGCTGGCAGCAAACCCTGACGGGCGGTGTAAGGCCTCTCGGCGGTCGAACCTTTTATCGTCTTGATGCTAGCTATGAAAATTTGCAGGAAGAGATCACAGACGTGGCGGCCGAACGTCTCACCTTCCTGGTAAGTCTGGGTCAATTAGGGAATTTCTAGGGGGCCTTTGATGAATCCCGGCAAGTTTACGTTACAGTCCAAAACCAAAGGTCATGCGCTCTGGATCGAGATGCTGGTTTTCATCTGTGCCCTGGCGCTTGGCCTTTTTATGTTCATGCGTGAGCCGCTGCTGCCTCTCAGTCCCATACCGATCCTGGCCGTCGCTGCCTGGATTATTTTGCCTCGCCTCGGCGCGCGCTCCGATCAAATCATGCTCCTGGGATTTTTCATCCTCTGCTTTTTTATCGATGATATTGCCCAGGCGCCTTGGAATGGGCTTTTTTCGATTACCAAAGACATTCTAGGCAATATTCTGTTTCGCTCGTTTGGCCTCACAGGATTTGAGGTCTTTTCGATGGGATTTGCCCTGCTCTGTGTGATTATTACCCGCCGTGAAGAAAAGAAGGCCTGGCTGGGTCTGGGACTTGTGCCTTTGCTGATCATCACGTCGATGATCCTGCTCATGGCTTTGGTGAATTCATTCTATGGGGTCATGACGGGCGGGTCACCGGAAACGGCGCTGATTCAAATCCGTTTTCTTTATCTCCTGCCGATCTGGACTTTTATTGGCTTTGTGGTGCTTCGGGATGAGCCGTTTTTCCGCAAAATATTTTTCTGGCTCACCATGCTGATCGTATTTAAATCCGTGCAGACCATTTTTATTTGGATTACCAACCGGGGTTATTTTGCGGAAGCGGAATATATTTATGAACACTATTTTTCCGCTTATCAGGTGGTGGCCATGCTGCATCTCTTGCAGTATGCTTGGCGTCGGCCGGAAGGCCTGCTGAAAGGGGCGAGTGTTCTAGGTTTTGTGTTGACCCTCATAGCTTATATCCTCAACGATCGACGTACATCCTACGTTGGTATTCCCTTTGCGTTGATAGCGCTCTTGTTTTTCCTGCCTAAATCGTTCATGAAAGTTTATGGGCGCATGATTGTAACCTGCACCCTGGCCTTTGGCACACTCACTGCTGTCACCTGGAATCTACCTGGCCCCTTGGGATTCGTGGGAGCCCTGTACCGATCCTTCGGTCAGGAGACGGGCCAGGAAGGGCCAAGTTATCGCGACCTGGAAAATGCCAACATGCTGCGCGAAGTTTCGCAAGCCCCCATCACTGGCATGGGCTACGGCAAGGAATTTGAAGAGTTCTATCCCATGCCTTCGGTGGCCAGCGTTTACCCGCGGTATAAGATGATTCCCCATAATAACCTGCTGGCGGCCTGGTGTTACGGGGGCCCTTTGACGATAGCCGGGCTCAGTCTGGTCTTTCTCTTTATGTTTGCCATGGCGGGCCGTTTGGTTTTTGATGAGGATATGGCGGGATACCGTTATATCGGGATTTTCTCGCTCTTCTATTTTGTGCAGTTTTTCAGTTATGTGTTTGGTGATATCGGGCTGCAGGTCAGCAAGAATCAGCTGTTGGGTGGCCTTCTGCTCGGCGGCTGCTATCGGCTTTATCAAATGCGCAAAAAGGAGCTCGGCAAATGCTAACGCGTTTAGCCTTGATGTTCGTGCTGCATGTTTTGGTTCTGGGTGTGGTCTTCGGCCGACGCATGGAGTTTCTCCATCTGTCGAAACTTGGCTGGATCTTTAGCTATTTGATCCTGTTTTATATGGGCTGGGGTCTAGTCTTTTCCCTGTTTCCCCAGGCTATTATGCCAGAACTGGTGCCTTAACGGGTTCAGCTCATGAGGGCCGCGGCGATCTTGCGACGGTCCATGAACTGCAGCAGGCGCTGAAGGTCTTCGTGCCGCGTTTCGCCCAGGCGGATCTGCAGAACCACGGCGTCCGCCACTTGGTGGAGGATCCCGTTTTCTGAATTGAACGCGGGTGGGAACGCTTCGATGACGATGACCTGATATTTTTCACGCAGGCTTTTGAAGAGTCTTTGCACCAGATCCTCCTGGAAGGCTCCCAGGGATTCCAGCGGGTCACGGGCGTAGGCTGTATCATGACTCCCATCAGCGGACCCTTTGAGTCGAACGTTTTTCCATTCGGCTTTGCCAGCCAGGAATTCCATAAGGTCCGCGGTATTTTCCTCGTTTTGATTCTCCCGACCCCGAAAGCTTAAAAAGAGGGCGCGGCGTCCGCTGTCGACCGTCAGGACCTTGGTAAGGTTGGCGGCGAGATTATCAGGATGATTTTCAGCACCGGTATCAAAAACGACTGTGACCTGCCGCTCCTGCATCTGATCGATCAGCTGACCGATGTGCCGATAGGAATCCAGCAGAACGAGCTCCGGTCTTTTCTTGCTGACGAGTTGTCCGAGCTGGGGCCGCAGTTCACGGATCTGCTCAGCATCGAAAGCAGGGTGTTGGCGCAACCAGGAGGGTTTGACTTCAGCCGTCGGATGCACACCGTAAAGGCGATCCATCTGCTCGGAAGCCACGACATACGGTTGGTTCATTTCGCGGATCAGAATGGTCATACCGAAGGTCAGAAGACAGAGCATCAGTCCAACGCCGATGGCCAGACCATATTGTTTTTTGTTGGAAGGCGTTGTGGGAGCTTCCGGTTCACGAACGGTGGTGAAGCGTCGGCTCGCGGAAGGATTTTCGATATCACGCGTGAGATCCTGAACCTGATTCTCCAGGGTACGAATCTGCGTGGTGAGTTCCGAAAGCGTGCGGCGCGTATCATCAGGAAAGCTGGCGATTTGCACGCTGCGGTCGATCGGCAACCCGCGGGCTTTCATATCACGTTGCATGGTGAAGAGCTGGGATTTCAGGCGATTGAGTTCGGACTGGATCGGTGCATCCACCGGTTCCGCCTTCATCTTTTCAATCTCCCTTTGCTTTTGAATGACATCGGGATGAGTCACGCCCTTGCGGGATAAGAGATTGTTGAGGTCATCGTTGAGGAGAAGGAGTTTGCTTTCCTGAGTGGACTGCGCACGATCGAAGTCAGCCTGTTTCAGGAGGATTTCCCGAACCAGGACCTGTTCTTTGTTTTTGATGCTGCGACGATCTTCTGGGCTCGTTTGCATGGTGGTCTGACGTTCCGATGTTTGGCTCAGGTCGGAAGGCGCTTCCTTTTCCTTAAGGACCGTGGCTTCCAGTGCCGAAAGTTCCTGGATTTTCGCCTGGGCCTGGATTCGCCTTTGCGTCAGATCATCGATAATATACTGATCCATGCCCGCCCTGGCCATCACCTGGGCATCCTTGGGGTCGGCCGCCGTCGCTGCCAGATTCAAGGTAAATTGCCCTATAATCACACTGGGTGTCAGGCTGTTGGTCAATTCGTCGATCCGCGCCAGGGCCGTTTGCTCTTCGGGAGTCAGCGACCATGAGGCAGGCTGCAGGGTTGCTGGCAGGATGCCCTGCAGAAACTGTTTAATTTTCGACTCACCGCGTGGCAGAAGTTTGATCGTGTCTTCAGGCAGGCGTTGCATCATCCGCTTATAGAATTCAGGATCACTGAAGCGGGACATGTAAGAACTCGTGATACGGTTGACGACCACAGCCAGGTTATCGCCGCCACCGCTCATGCTTTCCGCGGTATCAAAGATCACAGCTATATTGGATGTATATTCGAGGGGGATTCGGCTCACGCCAAAGACCACCAGGAAGAACACCGGAATCGTCAGGATGCTGGCAAACAGAAACTGCCGCTTCAAACCGCCCAGCAAAAAGCTGAGAGACGGCCAACGAATGGCATCAGTGGCTGTAGTTTCCGGATTTTTATCAGTGGAGCGGCGCATGCAAGACCCTGTCACCAGAAGTTGCAGATACTATCCATCTCATCCCAGTATAGAGGCATTGGGGTGGGAGTGCAGACTGCAGTTTCTGCCGGGCAGGGGAGGGGAAGGCTGAAGCCCAGTCGGGCCTCAGCTTACCGAATTTTCAGCCGACGCCGTGCATCCATTTACGCAGCGGTTTGGAGAGACCGAAGAGGAGGACCATTGAAGCTACGAAAGCGGTCGCGGAAATGGCGCCGAAAAGCTGGGCTTCTCCCAAAGTTTCCGCGAATCCACCAATGAAGCCCGCGAGTTTGTTCGCCACCGCATTGGAAAGATACCAAATCCCCATGATCACAGTGGCAAAGCGGGCCGGAGCCAGACGGTTCACCATCGAGAGACCCACGGGCGACAGACAGAGTTCAGCCCAGGTTTGCAGCAGATAGGAGGCCACGATCCAAAGCACACTGGCCTTGCCATTGACTTCACTTTGCTGAGCCGCGAAGACCATGCAGAGGAAACCAAGACTCATCAGGAACAGTGAAATCCCGAATTTCACAGGAGCGGAAGGCTCACGACCCCGCAGGGCCAGCCAGCCCCACATCGCGGCGAACAGAGGTCCGAAGGTCATGATGAAGACCGGGTTGATGGACTGGAACCAGGTCGTGGGAATTTCCCAGCCAAAGATCACGCGATCGACCTTGGTATCCGTATAGAGTGTCATGAGACCACCGGCCTGTTCAAACGAAGCCCAGAAGATCACCACGAAAATCATCAGACTGAAAATAACTTTAAGGCGATCCCGTTCCACGGCGCTTAATGTTTCCTTGACCGCATTCGCGGCATTGGCCGCTGCGCGTCTTGGATATTTACCGATATCGCCCAGCAAACGAGGTCCGACCAATTGGAAGAGGACTTGACCCAGGAACATGCCGACGGCAGCTGCGGCAAAGCCCCAGTGGAAGCCCACGCGTTCGCCCAAAGTCCCTGAAATAAAGGGCGCGATGAAGGCCCCGGTGTTCACACCAACATAGAAAATCGTATAGGCCGCATCGCGGCGTCGGTCGCCTTCCTGATAAAGAGAGCCGACCAGGGTCGCCATCGAAGGTTTGAAAAAACCATTGCCGACAATCAAACAGGCAAGACCCAGGAAGAACGCAAATTCACCCGTAAAGGCCATTGATATATGACCAATCATCATGGTGGTCGCACCGATGGTAATGGCTTTCCGAAGACCCAGAAAACGGTCTGCCATATAGCCGCCCAAAATCGGCGTTAGGTAAACCAAACCGGTATACCAGCCATAAATACTGAGAGCCTCAGCACGCGACCAACCAAACCCTCCGGCGGTGGTGGCTGCTGTCATGTACAGCACCAGCAAGGCCCGCATCCCGTAGAAACTCATACGTTCCCACATTTCGACAAAGAATAGGAGGTAAAGAGCAGGGGGCTGCCTTTCTCCTGACACGTTCTGTCCCAAGCTTTCTGCGCGGCTCATCGACGTTCGATCCTCCTGATTTTGCACAGCCGGTCGCCTGAAAAAGGCTGCCGACGGGGGGAAATGTGCCGGGCATCATAATATTTTTATACGGAATTGTAAGGCTGGAATCAGTCCGGACCCCAAAAAATTAAGGCCTGTCCTCCAAGGAATGACATAAGTGATTTTTCTGCAGCAAATCGGCTTGGGCAACCACGAAGAGGGGAAACAGACTGTGTATTTTTTTTCAATAGACAACTACGGTAATTCTGCTTGTCCACCCTGCGAAAAACCCTGAACGCCTTACCAGCAAGGCTTTGTGGGCTTTTTTGAACGCAACCGGGACAGGGTCGAGGGATCAACGCCAGTCCGCATAGGGATGACGCTCCTCTCATGTGCATGGTGCATTTTACACGATCTTCACCTATAGAAATTATCCGTATATACCAAAGCCGGCGACAGTTATCAGGATTCACCAAATTAAGGGAGTTACGATGAAGCCATCCATCGCTAGCGCAATAAGTGTTGTGCTTCTGTCATCGCTGGTCACAGCGCATGCGCAGGACGCAACGCCCGCGCAGCCGCAGGGGAACGAAACCAAGCCTACGGAAGCTGCTGCCACGACAACCAAAAAGCCACAGACCGACAAAAAAACTGAAGTCATCGCTGTGACCGGTACCCGCATTAAGCGCGTGGACATGAATGCCGCCGCGCCTTTGACGATTCTGGGCAAAGAGGAAATTCAAGCCACCGGTAAACAAACGGTGACGGATATCGTCAAGTCTTTGCCTGCGGCCATTGGTAACTCGGTGACCACCACATCGACTAACGGTGGTGGTGACGGTAGCGGTAATATCGCTCTCCGCGGTCTGGATCCTTCGTCGACTTTGGTGCTTTTGAATGGTCGCCGTCTCCCGCTCGACGCCTTTGGCAATAGCCCTGACTTGAACTCGATCCCGGTGGCTGCCATCGAGCGTATCGAAGTTCTGCAGGACGGTGCGTCCGCCATTTACGGTTCTGACGCCATCGCTGGTGTGATCAACATCATCACCCGGAAAGACTGGGATGGTTTGGATTTTAGCGTTTACGTGGGCCAGGCGTCCCGTGGTGACCTCCAAACCAAATCCATGGATCTGACTTATGGCGCGACCAATGACAAAGGTGGTTTGCTCCTCGGCGTTAACGTTTATAGCCAGGGTTCTGTGAAATCCCGCGATCGCGACGTGTCGAAAGACGCTCTCGGTCCCAGCTCCGCAACCCCGGACGCGCATGTGATCACCGCTACCGATAACCTGATTGCGAACCCAGATGGTACGTATCGTCCCTATACCCCGGCCGATCGCTACAATTTCTCGTCCATTACGGACGCGATCATGTCGCAGGATCGCCGGAGCATTTTCCTGGGCGGTGACTATCTGCTGACCCCAGGATTGAAAGGCTTTGTTGAAACCACTTTCACCAATACCCTCAGCCGGTATAACTCGGCTCCCACACCTCTCTTCTTGTCGAACGAGACGGGTGACCTGGTCGTGGCAGCGAACAATCCGTTCAACACATTCGGTGTGCCCCTCACCGACGTGAGAAAGCGCTTCCTTCAGCTTGGTCCGCGCGTATCGGAAGCGGACTCGAACACGTTCCGCGCTGTTGCCGGCGTCCAAGGTAAAATCGCGGACTCCTGGGATTGGGATGTGGCCTATAACCACGGTGATTCCAAAACCCGCGCCACCACGCAAAACCTCGTGAACAAGACCAACCTGCAGCTGGGAATCGGTGATCCCGCCAACTGCACGGCGCTGGCCAGCCTGGGTTGCGTGCCTGTGAATATCCTTGGTCCAGACGGTAGTTTGACCGACGAAATGATGGATTGGCTGCGCATCGACGCCACCAACTATACGAAAACTGAAGTCGACTCGGTGACCGTGAACTTTGTCGGCGAGCTGGCGGAAACTCCACTGGGTAAAATCGGATTGGCTCTTGGTGTTGAAGGACGGACAGAAGAATACAACAGTGTGTCCGATCCGAATGCCGAGAAGTACAATACCATCGGTAGCACCAACGTGAAATCGACCGAAGGTGATCGTGACATCAAGGAAGCTTACGTTGAATTGACTGTACCACTGACGGATCTCGCCGAGGTCAACCTCGCCGCTCGTCATTCGGATTACAGCGACTTCGGAACCACGACCAACCCTAAATTTGGTGTGAAGATCCGTCCCTTCGAAGGTCTGACTTTCCGCGGAAGTTATTCGACTGGTTTCCGTGCTCCGTCTCTGGTGGAACTTTTCCAGGGTCAGCAGGAAAACTTTGCGAGTCTGAGCGATCCTTGCCAGGTCCCTGGCAATTGCGCCGTGCAAGCGGATGAAGATATCAACCAGTTCCTGGCTCTGCAGGGTGGTAATACCGAATTGGATCCTGAAAAATCCAAGTCGTATACTTACGGCGTTACGTATTCGATTGCGAATTTCAATGCCAAGGCTGACTATTTCAATATCGAAACCAAAAACGCGATCGACACCAATCCGCAGTTTGTCGTAGACCAGTTCCGTCAAAACGGTTTGTTCGCTGACAAGGTTCAGCTTGATGCCGCTAACAACATCACCCGGATCGAAGCCATTGCTTTGAACTTGGCCTCACGTAAAGTGGAAGGTGTTGACCTGGCGTTTGATTACGCTCTGCGTGGGACACCCACCGGTTCGTATACCTTCAGCTTGCTCGCCAGTCATTACATCAAGTACATGAACCAGGCGGATTCGTCGGCACCTTTCGAAAACGTCGTCGGCAAGTATACCGACACCGCTTCCGGTGGCCGCGGTTCGATTCCCAAGTGGAAAGGCCTCCTGGACCTGGGCTGGTCGAACGCTGGTCTTGATTTCGGCGCGACCGCCAACCACGTCACCGAACTGGATGCTGGCAGTGATTTCGATTACCCCACTCTGGCTGCCTGGTCGACCTTTGACCTTCGTGCTGGTTATGATCTGGTGGAATACGGCCGCTTCTCGGTTGGTATCAACAACGTGACAGATAAGGAACCACCTGTCACGGATGCTGCGGCCAACGATAACATCGATGCGCGTACGCACAACTTGATTGGTCGTTACTACTACGCTCGTTGGGGTATCCAGCTCTAAGATTTTCTGCTCAAAACAGGAAGGCGCAGACCGCGAGGTTTGCGCCTTTTTTTATGGTTGGTTTAGCTGGCTATGGATGTCGCGAGAGGTCCGGTTGCGGATGCGTTCGCCGGCAGGGTCAAGTGCAGCGAAAACTCGTAAAACTCCCCTTCGGCCTGGATCAGCCGACCCAGTTTGATCGTGACAGTGCCTTTTTCCGCCTCGACAAATTGCCTGACAGCACCGAGACCGATGCCACGGCCGGACATTTGAGAAACGGTTTCCGCCGTGGAAAAGCCTGCTTCAAAGATCCTGCTCGCCAGCACGTCAGGCTTCGTCTGCGCATCGACTTTGGTGAGATCTCGAATGCGGCCCAAAGGCAGACCCTTGCCATCATCCTTGAATTCCAGGTGAATGGTTCCATTTTGTTCCCAGGCTTTGACCTGAATCGTTCCCTGGGCCGGTTTGCCCTTATCGAGCCGAGCACGAGGGGTTTCGATGCCGTGATCAAGAGCATTGCGCAGCATGTGGATGAAGGCATTTTTCAAGGCCAATTCCTGGCTGTAGCTCACCAGAATATCGTCCGCATCCAATTGCACACGGGGCGGTTCACGGCCCAGATCCTTGGCAATCTTTTCGCTCTGCTGCATGATGTCATCGAGGATCATCGGCATGGACATGAAAATCAATTGCGTCAGCTCATGGCGCCAGGTGTGGATCACGTCCCTGAGTTCGAAAGGCAGGACGTCGACATCCGAGAGATGACGGAGAAATTTGACGTTCTGATGCAAAAAATCCCGATCAACAGAAACTTTTTTCACGTCGTCGGTGCGGCCGAGGATGTCACGGTTGGCCTTATAATAGCGTTGGTAGACAGACCGCGCGGCTAGAAATTCCCGCAGGGCTCGTGCCTGATCGAGGGCCTGATTTTCTTTGATGATAGCCGAATAGTAACTTTCCACCTGATGAAGAGCGTTGGCCAACTCCCGGAACTGCAAGGTGCGAGCGGCACCTTTCAAAGTGTGGGTATTGACGAAAAGAATCTTGATCGAGTCGCGGTCCATCACCGGGGCCCGAATAAGCCGCTCATTTTCTTCGATGAGTTGATCGCCGGCATTGAAAAACTGGATGGATTTTTTAGCGCCGCTATCGACGAGTTGCCGGATGATTTCGAACTCCTGATTCTGCCGGGCGATCTCCTGCTGGGCCGCAACTTCTGAACTGACATCCAGAAGAGTCACCAGGATGTGCTTGATCTCGTCCTTGCTGTTGAGGTCGAAGTTCCAGGTCAGGTTAACCACTTTTTTAACGTCACTGACGGCATAATGCAGCTGATGGGGAAGCTTATCGACGTTCAGTTCAAAGCTCAATCGGGATTCCCCAAGCGAAGCCATGATGGTTTGCCAAGCCTGATCCTTTTCATCATCCGAGAGCGTCGAATGTTCGAGCACAACCTGGCGAAAACTTTCCCCTGCGATAAGCTCGATGCCCAGGATTTTCGGAAGCTGGGCTGAATAGTTAGCATCAATCAGACCGTTGGGTCCAATGGAGAGGATACCCTGCGGGATATGCAGAAGCAGCGATTGAATCTCACTCGTGCGTTCTTTGACCTTATCTTCCAGATCCTCGTTGAGGCTCGTGATCATGTCGAGGGTCTGACGCCGCTTTTCATTGATACGGGCTCCCAGCGCCAGCGAGAGAATCGCGATTTCCAGCGCACCGCCCGTGAATTGACCCCAGCGGGTGAAATCATTGGTCGGCAGGAGGCCCAGGAGATTGGTCACGGTACCGGTGACTCCAAACAGATAGCAGCCCCAGCCGGCGAGATAGAAGATGGCCGGCAGGTAGCCTTTCCTTGAAATGAGGAAACCGGACAGAATCAAGGATGAGGTGGTCAACGACGCTGTTGCCAAACAAATCAAAGTGCCAAGGCGGACGGAGATAAACATTGTGATCAGGATGTTGGCAAGATCGAGAATGCCGATGGTGTAGTACACCTTAATAAATCGCGGCAGACGCTCTTTGATATTCAGGAAATGAAAGCTGAAAAGCAAAGCCGTACTGGAGACTAGATCGACACATACAATGAGCCAACCATTGGATGCCGTTTCAGCGATGGCCAGTTGGCTCATAGTCTGCTGGAGAAGTCCAAGAGCTGAATACTGGTAGAAGAGGTTAAACGTGACATAGGCCACATAGAAAAGATAGGTGCGATCTTTCAAAGAAAAGAAGAGGAAAAGATTGTAAAGGCAGATCACCACATGAAAGCCGATCAGAATCCCAATAAACCCATATTCAGCCGCATTGTGGCTAAAAAACTCGTCATGAGTCCAGATGTGCAGCGGTACCTGATGGGCCCCTTCCGTCATGGAATGCGCATAAAAATGATGGATTCCCGGAGACAATACGAAACGAAAAACTGTCTGGCGAGTTTGAATGTCGCGTTCCGCGAAAGAAACCTGGTCACCAGCCCTTTTTGTTTTCCACTGCTGATTGGTGTCCTGATAATAAAGGGTAAATTCATCAACAAGCGTGAATTTGTTCTCAAGCAGAGTGACGATGGCGTGATCGGTTGGATTATGGAGTGTGAATTTTATCCATTGATGGGCCGGATTCTGTCCGAAGTTCGGAGCCTTTTCATGGGAAGGCTGAAGGCCTGCCTCAGCCTCGATGCGCCGAACATCATCGAATGTGAAACGCCAGTCCTTATCTTCCAGTTTTTCAAAGTGCAATCCGAGAGGCTGGCCATCCATTCGATCTGATATTTCGAAGGGCAATGCTGCGGCCGCGGACACGTTTTCAAGCGCAAGCCAACCGCCCGGCAGAGCCAGGAAAAACAGCAGGATTTGGCGAATGAACCACAAGATCAAGACCTCCACCGAAATGTCGCCCCAGATTATTCGACATTTCAGCGAATTTCTTGAGAAAAGGTTCCATGGATGCGAAGGGCGGCAGCCGGCCCCATCAAGGACCGGCTGAGTGAATCAGTAGGACAGGGTCCGAATCAAGCCTTGTTCGGTAGCTCGCCATTCCTGAGCGGCGGCATCCAGGTCCTTATATTTGATGGTGCTGCTTTCAGACAGGTAAGTATCGAGGATCTCGCGAAGGTCGTCACGGAGGCTTTCCTTCATGGCGCCGACTTTCCACGTGGCTTCGACAGGAATTTTGGCCAAGGTATTGACCACCTGCAGACGCAATTCCGGATTCGCGGAAAAGGCGGGAAGCATTAGATCCACGGCTGTGCCATCCTCCAGATAGCGTTTGGCGGGAATCACGCCGTTGGTGGTCAAAAGCAGTCCGCGTGCCTCTTGACCGATCCAACTGAGGAGGTCATCGGTGAATGGGTTATTGGCCAGAGGTGTCGCGGCCATGGAGAGACTTTCCCACTGAGCCTCGGGTAAGGCCTGATGCAATCTTTCAACAAAATCACGCATCAGGGTTTCGTAGCGCTGCTGCTCTTCCAAACTGAAGGTCAGTGTCTGGTCGGCCTGAGTTTCCTGATACCCCAGCATAAGCTTGCGTAGAGCAAAGGGAACATTCTTCAGCTCTCTTTCAGTGGGCAATGCCAGCATTTTGTCCCAGCCGCCTTGGGCCTGCAAAGCCTGCTGCATCATAGTTTTTTCTTCAGCGACCATCTTTTCGTGTGAATAGTCATCCGGATTCTTGTACTTGCGTCGAACCTGGATCAAAGGAGTTTCGTTAGCTGTCAGAGTCAGGAGCTCAAAACGGCTACTCAGCAGACGCGAGGCCCAGGAGTCCACGAAAAGGGCGGGGTCCTTATTCAACCGCTTGGCCTTGAGAATGCTGTTGAAAAGATTCTGTACAAGGTTGGTTTCCTGCTGATCGACGTCGAACGCAATGGATTCGATGGGATTCTGGCCAAGGTCAAAAGTTTGGCAGTCGAGGTGATCCCTTTGGGAATCGGAGCAGAACAGCGGGACATCCTTGGGATCGTACTGGGTGCCGTTATACAAGGCATCCATGACCATGCGATCATAGTCCAGCATACGTTTGGTTTTGTGAATAATGTGACCTGTCATCGCAGCTTCCTCGAAAACCTGGTATTCCATCACCGAGGATGCCGGCTGCAGATTGTCCGGAATTTTCGCCTGGGTTACATAGTCGGCAACGAGGGCCGCCCGCTGTTCCAGTTTATAGGTGGCGGCCAGCGAGCCGGCAAAGTTATGCCGAAGTCCGAGCGTATGCCCAATTTCATGAGCGACGACTTCACGAATATAGTCCTGGGAAATACGCAGAAATTCAGTGTCTGGCGCATTGTCCCGCACAAGATTTTCCATGGCGGTCAGGAAATTATCCTGAAGCTCGAAGTTACACAGAGGCTTTTGCACCATGCCGGCCATCCCAAAGGCGGTCTCAAGAGCCTTCTGCTTGCCAGGGTGACTTTTCAGGAGAGCTTTGGCCCGGGACGCGCCTGAAACAGCAAAGGTGCTGGTCATGAAAACCTGGGCATGGCGAATCTCGCCCGTCCGCGGATCCATCTGCGCATCGGCATAGGCATAGCCTGCTGTATCCCAGGGGACCCACTGCACCATGTTGTGGTCATAGTCAGGAGCACTGACCCCTTGCGGTGCCACCACTGCCTGCAGAGGAGCCGTAGGCAAGGCGCGATTCCAGTACAGAATGCCGTCACGCACGGCTTCCACATACTCAGGCGGTGTATTGGCGGAAATCGCGTAAATAATAGGCTTCGAGGAATCCCATTTGCTGGCATAGGTGTTCAGAACACCGGTGCCGTTCTCGGATTGATAGAGCGGCGCCACCTGGAAGAAACCAAAGACGTCGAGCGACTGACCCGGAGTTTTCACGAACGTGGAGCTGGGATGATAAGGCTCCAGATAATATTTCACTTCCACGGTATCGAGTTGAGTGCCGATGACCTGAGCGATCTGCCTGATGCTGAGGGCATTGCCATGAAACGTGGCGGTTTCGATAAAGCTGGATTTAACATCCACGCCCTTGAACGTCTTCACGTAGGAAGCCCCATCATCAGAACCATACCAATCCCCGGCGACAAACGTCGCGGCCATACCCTCACTAAAATCAAGTATGACTTCCGTTTCGGTTTCGGTGATGATCGGCAGTCTGGCAAGTATCAGCTGCGAAGGCAGGTCCTGGGTGATGACATGACCCTGAGTCGCTTCCATCATGAAAAGGGCGTCACCGGAACGTTTGAAGGCCACAATCCGGCTCTTCAGACCGTTGGCTGTGGGCATTGGGATCTGTCGCATCATGGAAGCCTGCAACAAAAATTCCTTGTCCAGTGCGGATTTTTTAAGGCTGATCAGCTTCTGATCGGTCATTCCCAAATTGCCGGCCGCGGCTGAACTCAGAGGATCCACGACAGTGAATGAATTTTGAATGGCGGGATCCGCTTGCACGCTGCGACGTTCCTGGGAACAGGCGCTGGCCAACAGCAAGATGCTGAATAACCCGCATGACAGGAGTAACTTCACGGTGAGTTCCTTTCCGAGAGATGGTGACTTTTAAAAAATTCAAAGCATCGATTGAGTGAAGTACTAACCGACCAGTCAGCCAACGGAAAAGGATTTTTGGCAGGCGCGATCTTGAAGAATTGGAACTTGTGGAAGGAGGGGGAAACGGGCTAAATACTCGCCCGCTTCTTAATCCGAATCATTGCCGGCCAGAAATTTGCGCCAGTTCTGGATCAAAGGCCTTGGCCCGCGCTCGTCACGCCCCAGTGTGTCGCCCTGTTTCTCGGCTATCGCGGGTTCTTTCAAAAAAGGATCGTGATGACGGAACAGTCCATTGAGCCGCAAAGCGCGTTCCACGCGCATGCGTTGATCGCCGGTTAAACTTTCGTCCATGATGTGGCATGCACCGGCTTCCCGATAAGCCACATAACGTCCTGACCACAGCGCCACGCGATGACGAGCTTGCGACGCCAGCTTCGGATCATCACTGAGTATGCCCATCCAGTTGAGGGGATCCGCGGCGGTGAGTATGATAAATTCAGCATCAGGTGGTGCATCACGACAGCTCCGTAGAGCATCAATCGCTTCTTTTAAAGCAAATTGCTCGCCTCCAACTTTTTCAACGAAGCGTCCGCCTCGAATGAGCCCGCGCGCTTCCAGGGTGCGATAAACGACCACGAGTTCACCCCAGGTCGGCGCCAGTGATTCCTTGCGCAAAAGGTCGCGAAACACAACTCCGTATCGTTTCAAAAGCTGCCAGGCCCATTGCTCCAGACGTCCCTCCTGGCTCAAAGGCAGTCGATGCAAAGCAAAGGGTGCATAGCGGCCTCCGCTGCGAAAATCCGTTTCGTAACGAACCTGCCTGGCATCTCGAACGGAGGCCGGCTGTCTCGCCTTGCGATCGGGATTGAGCAAAGGGCGAATCGAGGCAAAGCTATCAGTCGAAACAAAACCCATGCTGATGAGTTCACTGACGCCGTCTTCAATTTGGGTCGGGAGGAGTTTGCCCAAAGCGCTGATCTCGTCAAAAAATAGAGCGCCGCGCTGTTCCATCAGCAGCCAGATTTTTTTCGCGCTGTCGCTCAGTCGGTCGACGAGGAGTTCACGGGAATGGGGGATGACCCAACCCAGTCCTGTCCGTGTTAAAAAGCTCAGCGGGGTAGTGCGGCTCAGCAGGCGATTCTTGTTGGTCTTCTCACCTTTGGGTGGGGCGACATGAATACGGCCCCAGACCACCTGTCCGCTTTGACAAAGAGCATCGAGTTCGCGACCGCGATAGCCCTGCACGCGGGTCATGAAGACTTCATTTTCCCAAACACTGGCGGGCAGCTCCAGACCCTGCATCATTTCAATTAGCGGCATCAGGTTATCATGCGGGGACCAGCGATGTTCAGGGGCGGCCCTTTGATGACGGGCTAAGAAACGCAGATACACGGCGCGTGAAACCGGACGAATCTGTTCGCGCAGGCCTTCAATGGTGAGCCGATGCATGCGGTGCAAAAGTCGCCTTTCGCACCATTCGCGTCCACTGTTGTGCTTGCTGAAGACACCCGAAAGAATAATCCCAAGACTTTCGAGTTGCTGCAGACCGGCCAGAATTTCGTGTTCTGGCAGAAGAAGTCTTGCTGATAAGGCCGATTCTGTCAAAGGCCCCAGGCACTCCAGCTGACCCCGCAGCAGCTGCAGCATGGCCTTCTGCTGGGCCTCCAAATCCACATTCTGCGTGGCGAAATGTTGGGCGTAAAGGAGCTGAATCTCGGCTTCCAGCTCATAGGCGTAGGCAAAACTTTTCTCGCCCAACGTGAGGATGCGCGCGCGATTTTTTTTCTGCAGCTCACCGAGCATGCTTTGATAAAACTGGATCTCATCCAGTGGAAAAAGCACGAGCTGTTTCAAGGCATCATAAAGTTCATCCGGATCCCGGATCAGAGGCCAAGCGTCACTCACAACCTGGGAAACGGCGCCGGGATCCAGCGCGGTCAGATCATTGAAGACCTGCGGCTCCAATCGGTGGCGGGTGGCCAGGGCGCGAATGCGTCGTTCCTCGAGCGGGGCGTCATCCAAAAACGCATAGGGATTGGCATGAATCAATTCATAGCAGAAAGGGGAGGGTTCCCGGGTATCTCGGGCCAGAAGTTCCACAGTTCCCGCAGCAATATTGGTCAGCACCTGTTCGAAGCGGACACAGTCCATGGCTTCCTGCAGACAGTCCTGGACCGTCTGCCGTACAAGGGGATGATCCGGTATTTCCAGATCTCCGGTCCGGTGTTCGAAACACTGCGTTTGCTGGGGAAAGACTGCGGTCAGAAGATCATTCGACTGATAACGCTGCAGATGCGGAGGCACCCGCTTGCCGCTTTTCATGCGCAGGACGGCAAGAGCCCGCGTCGCATTCCAGCGCCAGCGGATTTCAAACATGGGCACATCCAGCAGGGCTTGAATCAGGACCGATCGACCGTTTTGCGGGTTCAGCATTTTGAACATCGCTTCCAAAGGAAAACTCTGGTTCGGTCCCACGGATAGAAGAATGCCGTTATCCGTGGCGCTGGCCTGCAGCTCAAAATCGAAACCGCGACAGAACCTTTTGCGAAACGCCAGACCCCAGGCACGATTCACGCGGCTGCCAAAGGGCGCATGAACGATCAGCTGCATGCCGCCGGTTTCATCGAAAAAGCGTTCATAAACCACGCGATCCTGGGTCGGCAACACACCCAGCGCAATCTTCTGCGCCGCAAGGAAATCCGCAGCCTGTTGGGCCAACGCCGGATCAATAATAAATGTTTTGGTCAGAAAGTCCTGCAAAGGCTGTCGGTAGGATGTCCACAGGGCAGGATCCTTTTTGGGATCCGGCTCGCGCCATTCCGGAGTTTCCTGCGCACTCAGGATCGCATCCGCCTCAGTCCGCAGGCGACTCAATTCCTGCGACAGTTCAAAGGTCCGGCCACCGGCTTCCCCTTTCCAAAAGGGAATGGTCGGCGGTGCTCCATGCAGGTCACGCACGAGTAAGGTGTCCCCTTTCATGCCTTGAATCTGCCACGAATGATTGCCGAGCAGGAAGACGTCACCCTTGGTGCTTTCCACGGCGAATTCTTCATCCACAGTCCCGACAAACGATTGATCGTCCCCATTGATCACGCGATAGGCATTCTGTTCAGGAATCGCACCACCTGACATCACCACGGCGAGGCGTGCGTTGCGGCGTGGCCTCAATTCATGATTGATCTTATCCCAATGCAAATAAGCGCCGCGTCGGGTGGCTGAACCTAAACCTTCAGCCAGCCAATCGAGCGTTTTATCGAAGTCCACGCGCTGCAGGTTGCGAAAGGGATAGGCTTCCCGACACAGATTGAAAATATCATCCGGGCGGCGATTTTCGCAGGCCACCAGACTGACTATATGCTGGGCCAGGATATCGAATGGAACCTCGGGAATTTCGATGCTATCCATCGTGCCTTCGCGATAGGCGCGCATCAGCGCGAGGCATTCCACGAGTTCATCGCGGGTGAGCGAAACCAAACGAGCTTTGGGTTTAAGTCCCAGCGCGTGACCGGAGCGGCCCACTCTTTGAACGAAGGCTGCAATGCTGCGCGGCGACCCGATCTGACAAACGAGGTCGATGGTCCCCACGTCGATACCCAGTTCGAGAGAAGCGGTGGCTACGATCGCTTTGATCTCGCCCTTCTTCAACCGATCCTCGGCAATCAGGCGCTTATCCTTGGAAAGACTCCCGTGATGAGCCGCCACGGCATCCTCGCCGAGCATTTCACTGAGTTGAAAGGTAATGCGCTCGGCCATGCGCCTTGTGTTCACAAAAATAAGAGTGCTGTGATGCGACTCGATCATTTTTGCCAGTTTGCCATAAAGTTCGGCCCACATCTCATGACTGCAGACGGCGCCGAGGGGCAGATCGGGCACCATGATATCCAGGTCGGCCTCACGCTGTTTGGAAACATCGATGATCTCACAGGGCCTGGGCTTTTCCGTACCGCCGACCAAAAACTGAGCGATGGTCTCCAGTGGCTTTTGAGTGGCCGACAGACCGATCCGAACCGGAGCACGACCGCAGATGGAATTGAGGTGTTCGAGGCTCAGACTCAAATGGGAGCCGCGTTTATCGCGGGCCAGGGCGTGAATTTCATCGATGATCACGGATTTGATGGACCGCAGAATCGTGCGCGCTTTACCTGAAGTCAGCATTAAAAATAGGGACTCAGGCGTGGTCACCAGAATATGCGGAGGATCGCGCAGAATACGGGCCCGTTCAGTCGCGGACGTATCCCCCGTGCGCAGGCCGATGCGGATCGGATCCGGATGCAGGCCCGAAGCTTTGGCCGCTTCCATGATTTCCTGCAGAGGCTGCTCCAGATTTTTCTTCACATCATTCGAGAGCGCGCGCAGAGGGGAAAGATAAAGGACCTGGATGCCTTTATCCAGACCCCCATCGACGGCCTGGCGAAAGAGATCATCGATCGCTACAAAAAAAGCCGCCATGGTTTTACCGCCCCCGGTGGGCGCGGCAATCAGAGTATTGCGGTGCTGCTGCAGAAGGGGCCAGCCTTGCTGCTGGGCGGGGGTCGGTTCTTTGAACTTTTGCTGAAACCAACGCTGCAATATCGGATGAAAACCCTGCAGCGCTGGCGCCAGATTTGGTTCGGGGGGGATATCAACGGTTAAAGCCAAACGACGATCCTTGCTCACCATGACGCCACCCCGAGGGTTGAAAAATTAGAGGGTTTCCTTGGCGAAATCCTTGAAGGTTTCGAAGGAACGAGCATCGGCTGCGGCATTGTACGCGGCACCTTTGCTAGGGTCCGTGCCGGCACTCATTTCTGTGAAGCTATGAACGGCATTGCCATATTTATAGAGCTGCCAGTCGATTTTGTTGTCGCGCATTTCTTTTTCGAAAGCGGCCAGATCTTCCGGTTTTACATAAGGGTCGTCAGCGCCGTGCAGGGCGAGAACGCGGGCTTTGATATTTTTACCGTCCGCTGGCGTTGGACTATCGAGACCGCCGTGGAAACTCACCACACCTGTGATATCTGCACCACTGCGTGCGAGTTCAATGACACCGGCTCCGCCGAAGCAGTAACCGACAGCCACGACTTTATTGGTATCCACTTCCTTCTGTCCGCGCAGAATATCAAGACCAAGTTTCAGACGCTCGCGGAAAAGGGCGCGATCGGTGCGATAGGAGCCCGAGATTTTTCCGGCTTCTTCGGGAGTTTTAGGCCGGATGCCCTTGCCATAAATGTCGGCGGCAAAGACCGCATAGCCAAGCTCGGCCATGCGCGAGGCCTGCTTTTTGGTTTCGTCGGTGACGCCCATCCAGTTATGAATCATAAGAATGCCAGGCACCTTGCCTTTGGCGTTGTCCGGATAGACCAGCACACCTTCAAAGCCATCCTTGCCTTTTTTGTATTCCACCGTTTTGGTTTTCACTGCCGCAAACCCCATGACGCTCTGCGCGAGGAAGACAGCCGATACAAGCAACTGAGAGAAACGTTTCATAATGTTTTGTCCTTTCCCACATGAACCTGGAAAATTGTATGGGAAGACGTTCGCAGAATTTTTTGCAGCAGGCAAGAGGTAATGTGGGACAGCGAGTGCTGTCCCAGAGGTTCCACAGAGGGGCCGGAGATTCCACAGAGGTTCCGGAAATTCAGCGAGATTTAGCGAAACAGTGCATCCTGGCGATTCACGCCGGTACCGACCATGCTGATGGGATAACCGAGAATTTCTTCCACGCCTTCCACATACTTTCTTGCATTAACGGGCAAATCAGACATGCGACCGGTGCGAGGCATCTCCTCTTTCCAGCCGGCGAATGTTTTATAAATGGGTTTGCACGCGGTCAGCACCTCATGGTCCCATGGGAAATCTTCGATGCGACCGAGTTCAGGATGTTCATAAGCCACGCAGACTTTGACTTCAGGCAAATCGGTAAGGATATCCATCTTGTTCAGAATGATTCCATCATAGCCACTGATCTGCGCGCTGTAATGCAGGGCGACAGCATCCAGCCAACCGCAGCGACGTGGACGACCCGTGGTGGCACCGAATTCCTTGCCGCGGGTGGCAATGAGCTGACCGGTTTCACACTTCAATTCGGTAGGAAGCGCGCCCTCGCCAACACGTGTGACATAAGCCTTGGCCACGCCGTAAATTTTATCTACGCGTTTCGGCGAAAAACCAAGACTGGCAAAGGCACCACCAGCTGCGGTCTCACTGCTGGTGACATAAGGGTAGGTGCCATGATTGATGTCGAGCAAAACACCCTGGGCGCCTTCCAGCAGAATGCGTTTGCCGGACTCGATGGCCGCACGTATGCGGACTTCGGCGTCACAGATGAACGGAGCCAGCTGCGTGGCAGCGTCCTCGAAACGAGCCCAATCTTCGCGATACACTTCCTGATGCGTGCCAAAACCCT
Source organism: Oligoflexus sp. (assembly GCF_035638955.1). Lineage (GTDB taxonomy): Bacteria > Bdellovibrionota_B > Oligoflexia > Oligoflexales > Oligoflexaceae > Oligoflexus. The sequence continues at coordinate 167,585 of NZ_DASQYZ010000083.1, forward strand.
GGGCGCTCTGTCGCATCATCTGATACCAGCGTTCCCGTCGAGCCGGGTTCGCGTAGTCACCGAGGCGTAGACCGGTACGGTTGGCCTTCTCTGCATAGGTGGGGCCGATACCGCGTTTGGTCGTGCCGATGGGCTGGGAGGATTCGGATTCCTTTTTACCATCCAGATGAATGTGCCAAGGGGAAATGACATGGGCACGGGCGGAAAGCCACAGCCGCTCGGGAGTCAGGGTCACAAATGGACTGACTTTCCGCATCTCTTCCACCAGCTGATACGGGTTTACCACCACACCTGTCGTTAATGCGCTAATTTTGCCGGGATGAAAGATGCCGCTGGGGATCTGATGGAGAACTACTTTTTGGCCGTCTACGTAAAGGGTATGTCCCGCGTTATTGCCGCCCTGGTAGCGCGTAACGATGTCCGCGCTGTCGGCCATGATGTCGATCCACTTGCCCTTGCCTTCGTCGCCCCACTGAGCTCCGACGAGGATGGTCACGTTACCCATGGGATACCCTTCCTGCTGTTGGCGTTCTTCTGCTTTGCATCGGCTTTTTAGCTGATGAATGCCTGGCTGTCCACTGGAACTGGGGTGCGGACCATGGTATAGCATGGTGGTCCAATACACTACGGATTCTGGCCTCGCTATTTCAGTCGAAAAGGAGCCTGTTTCGCCAAGTAAGCACTCAATTCACTGAAATTGTTGAAAATCTGAATTATCTTAAACCCTTGCCATTATTCTCCTTCGTGCACCGATATCTCTCGTTATCCACCATTGTTTTCAAAGTCTGGTCGCAATTGGTCGCAGACTTCAATAGATGATGTCACTAAATTGAAATCGTGAAACGCATGAGTCTCATGATTTTCATGGCTTCTACTAAATATTTTCTAAAAATCATAAGATTGCAGTGTGAATTTTTTCACGAAGGAAATATCGTAGGGTGCAGTTGGCTTTTTGGTGGAGACAGAAGTTGGAGCTTCTGCCTCCGGGAACCCGGAGCCTGGCAATTACGACAAAGCAGACCCCGACGCTCCGTTTGGAGATTAGTACGGACACGTCCGCTTTTCAACACCTGCCGGTCTCCCTCATGAATTGAGGGAATAATGTCACATTTGCACAATGTTTATCCTCTGGGACACAGGGTCTATCAGGGTGGGCGCTACTTACGCGCGTTTGATCACGCCTCTGACATTGACCACTATGAGCATTCCATCCTGACCTATTTAGGGTCACTCATGCCTTTCGATAAGAAATTTGTCGATCATCCTGCCTTTCCTTCAATCTCTACCATTCACCTAGCAACAAAAATCAGTGAATCCACTGTTCGAAAAAGACTCAGAGCGCTTCAGTCAAAAGGCTATATCAAAATTGATGCAGTGCTCTTTTTGAACGACCGCGGGCATTTTGAGCAATCGTCCAATAACTATTTTCTCTCTTCACGTGCTTTTCAATTTTTTGACAATGTTCTAAGCAGTCGCGAACAAATTTCGAGCAATAGAAAGCGAGCAGTCGGAGATTCTTTTTCTTTTCCTGCCAAACACCCCACCACTTTTTCGGGAAAAGAGGAATGCCTTGCATCTGAAGGTATCCCTCTGTCTGTGGCGTTGCCTAATTCCCTTCCTGAAAGCCCAAACGAAAGCCAAAGAGAAATCAGTTCTTCTGATAGTCGAAATCGATTTGAGATAAAGCGCGAGGTCGATACCATTATCCGTGCCTGGGAAAAACTGGTTAAGATTCCTGTTTCACAACGTGAGAAGGAGAAGTTTTATCGGGACTACGTTAGGACCGGTGGTAACGAGGTCCATTTCATGGAAAAACTCCTTCCGATCGCATCCGATCCATATATTGCGGCACGAGCCAAGAGCATCAATTTTCTCTTCAGCGGCATCGACTGCGCCCTCAAGAATCGATCGGAAATCATCGATAAAGCCACTAAAGCCCTTACAAGGGTCGAAAGCAAGTGTGATCTCGATAGCCTTCTGTCCGAAATCCCCGATTTCATCAGAAATAAATCGCAGAACTTTGGCAACGTAACTGATGTTATTGTGCAGCATCTCCTTCAGGAGCCCATAAATTCTGCAAAGCGCAGAGTCGGTACAGCCTGTAACCAACCTGTCCCGACTAACGTGCGGGAACTAAGATCTGAAATCACGAGAATGGCCCAGGGAGAAATCTCAGAGCAGCAGGTCCGTGAGCTGGCAATAATTGAAAGTGCTCTGTCTAAGCTGACCTTCGGTCACTGCCTCGACCTCTATAGTCGCTACTGCAAAAAATACCAAGTGGCGGAGGCAGTTCAATGACAAAAGCCCAAGGCCGCAAAGCCAGAGACAATCGATACTACCAAGCTAACAGGGACGAGATAAATCGAAGGCGCCGGGATAGGCGTCAGCGCGAGAAAGAACGGAGCGAGCTGGGAGTACCCAGACTAAAGCTTGTTGAACGCGCATGCCCTTCCGAATCCGACTCAGCATCGGACCCGGGTCAGGCATCGGACCAAGGCCAAGCATCGGATCAAGGTCAGGCGTCGCACCAAGGCCAGGCGTCGCACCAAGGTCAGGCATTGGACCAAGGCCAAGCGTCGGACCAAGGTCAGGCATCGGACCACGCACCGGCATCGAACCACGAGCCAGCGTCGGACCACGGACAGGCATCGAACCTTCCAACATTAGATTTTGAGCCGAGTGCTGGTCAGGCGTCAGACCGTGATCAGGTGTCGAACTGCGACGAACCAAAGTTCTGCCAGTCAAAGAGCCATGACGAACCGGACTGCTCGACCACTATTCAATATCAGGAAACCATCATGCCCCTATCCTCAGCCCCCGCTGCAACCGTGTACAGGTTTTCAGTTGATGAGAAAAAATCGAAAGTGTCTGAGCAGTTAAAAATACTGGCAACTCTCCCGTCCCTGATCCACCTCTTCCAGGTGTCTGTAGTATGCGGTTTAGGAGTTCTCTCGACGTTCCTTCAGCACGAGTTCTACCGCCAGCACGATATTCTTCCCGGATATTCATGGCCACTCGCTGTGGCTGGATCGCTTGCTATGATTGCCTTGCTGACTCTGCAACTATCAGGAACAGCTGATTGGATTCGCAGATTTGTTTGCGGTGGATATTATGCCTTTATGGTCGCTAGTACCACCTTCCATATTTTCAGCTACACTTGGGAAAAGGCATTATCTGAGACCGTCTCAGTATTGTCGGCTCAGCCCAGTCATTCAGTGAGTGTCGATCCTGTAATGAGTGCCCTTACAGATGCTTTGCAAAAGGCCACGAAAGCTGGAGCTTGGTCCACCATGCAAAGGATCGCTGAAAAACTTCCGAAAGCTCAGGCGATCGCAGTCCAGCCTCCAAATCCAAAACCACTCGGTATTTCGCGCGATGCAGTGAACTGGATTGGTGCTGGCATATTGATTGTACTTCGTGCGCTTCTTGAAGCCGCGCAGGCATTGTGTGTGGTTGCTTTAAAGGTACGAAGTCCGCTTAATGATGGAGGCCGCCTGGAGGAGGCGGTCGGGTGCAAGGCCTGAATGGATGGCCGATTGGATGGAACCCTTTAGCCGGACGATCGACGCGGCCAAGAAATACGTTGTGTCGAGCACGCTCGATCGAGTCGACTGGAACGCAGAGTTCGTGCGCGGGGATCTGAAGCAGGCCGTCTAGACGCTCAAGCGTGAGCCCGGCAAGGAGCTATTGGTGGGAGGTGTGAAGCTTCCCCTGGCGCTAGCGAACCTGGGCTTGATCGACGAGTACGAGTTCGTCGTGCAGCCCAGGCTGGCAGGACACGGGCCAACGTTGTTCGCGGGGCTATCGAAGTACGTCGACTTAAAACTCGTGAGCCATCAGGAACTCGACTCCGGAATGGTAGCGATGCGGTACGACCTGAGAAGGTAGATGTTTTTTACGGCTCAGCAAAAAAACAACGAGGCGGCGAAACAAAGCCAAGCACCAAAATGGAACCTGGAACATGGTGGGCGTGGACTGCTACGATACCGAGCCTAGTCGATGCACGAAAAAGCAAAGGCAGCATTAGCTGCCTCTTTCAAATAATTCTGAATGTGAATTATGTTATTTCGCTGATTCCCGAGCTAACTCGCGACGATCTTTTAAGCGTAACTCACCTAAAGCATCACCGTCTTCGATGCTATATGACTTACGGGATTCAGAACTTCGTTCTTCGGATCCCTTGAGGCTTACAGCCTCAACAAACTTATTGCTACGCAATAAGTCAAAATCAATATCAGATAGTTTCATATCAAAAGACTGCAAACTTGACTTTGACATCCTTAGCTCAGGACTCAAAGCACCATTAATTCCAAGACCTATGTTGCCATTTCCATGATCAAATACACCCGCAGCGATGTCAGGATTTGACATGAGATATTCTTTGAGTTCCTTCATTGCAGGAGGCGATCCACCTCCTGTTGTTCCTCCACCAAAAGCGCTACCAGCTAACAGACTTGCCGCAAGTATTGAAACATACAATTTCACTGGTTATGCTCCTTTCTTGGATTTTGCATTGGTCCTCCAAGAATTGTGGTCAGATACATGATATTGCCTTGAAACTTGGGATTTCTGAAAATGTTGAGAGTTCTAGACGCCAATTCGTCTAACGCTCTATACATTTCCTTGATTCCATCCTCATTTAGCCCGCCGTATGGATTTTCCATCCGAAACCCTGGGGCGGCGTCCTGAAATAAATCTATATGCAAATGTCCATGCTGTTTGACAATTGACATTGCTGGCCGGAAATCTTTGTCAGCGAGTTCGCTAAGAAAAATTCCCTTTTCAAGTGATAGCACACCAGCGCTCAAGAGTTCATTAGCAACTATCAAACCCATGTTGCCAAAATCTCTCGTGATGTCATCCAATTTGGTTCCATCATGTTCACAGGCGCGAGCATAGATCGAAAAATGAAGCTTTGAACTCATGACCAATGCGAACTTTTTATCGAGACTGCCGATTAGGTCATCGCTTTTATCACCTGCGATTTGACCAATAGTTTCCATTTCTTGGGGATAAAAGTCGGCGAGAAGTTCGCAATATTTTTCAGGGTCGGTTTGCTTAAGAATTCGATAGGCTAAAAAGAATGCTGGAGAATTAACCTTGCCATGATAGAGGCGATATACACTATTGTAATCATCTATGCCTAAATGAAAGCAAGCGCGATTGACGTTGCCCTCGTGGCGCCCGTCAATAAACTCTTTCAGCTTTCTTGATAAGAATATTGCAGACTGCTCCATTCCGCTCCCCACCTCGTATTCGATGCAACTTAGACTTTCGTTATTCACTGCAAAACGGCATCAGTCAACCACCGGCTGAACCACAACGGATAATTTTTCTGAAATCAGTATGCCAACTTGTTTTTCAAAACGAAATTTCTATCTCTCGAAACGCCCGAAGTTAGAGGATTTCACCTTCAAAGTGAAAAGTAGCTAACTGGTCGCTTTTCTAAAGAAATTCGAGCCTGAATAACCTATTGAGACTGCTGCTCCTTGGTGCACAATTATTTCGACGAGATAAATCTTTCTTGCACGAATAACAACGACTTGAGCGCGATTAGATGCACTGGTATTTCCGCTCCACCGTAACGAAATGCGGTCCAGGTAAGAGAGGGATTTAACCATGACGATTAAAACGCACTCCAGGATCAGCCTCAATTCCTCCGCGTTCATGTCGAACTACCAGTCTATAAGCTTCTCTTCCAAACTTCTTACCCACCGTTTGATCGTCATCAATCCCTCCTCAGTTTCAGTGGAATCCCCGCTTTCATGCAATCCCACCGCAGAAGGCGATTAAATGTTCAGGGGAAGGCTTCTTTTGAAGCCTTCCCTAATCACCTGAAGACGAACACAAGTTTTGAATGCGCAAGAGTAGACATGATATGCGGATCGTTTCGGTACATCATCTCAAAAAATACCGAGACTTTAACAGGGGATTGCCAATGAACTATCAAACAGCAAGTTCCCTTTCCATCTTTGGGCCTATTACAGTCTCATGCACGCTCGGCGCAGCGACAGACAAAGCTGAAAGGGATGCTCAGAAGCGCAGAGTCGCGGAATCCTGCAAAAGCCCTCCTCCTACATCGGCAATATTAAGGTCTTGATTCGGTCGGATACTTCTGAGGAAATCCTTTTCCTCGTAAGTTTTTTCATGGCTAATAAACAAGTTCCAGGAGTGACTATGAATATTAAGTATCTTATTTCATCGGGTTTAGTTCAATTTTTACTGACCCAAGTTTCAAGCGCTGGAGAGATCAAGCGCGTTATATATTCAGAAGTTGTATCTGAAGGGGCGGTGACAGAAAGCGTGCATCAACAGAAGAGGGTTTGGAGCACTTACGAGCTAGCTGACACGTGGAGGGTTACTTCTACAAAACCCTTAGCAATTGGCTCCGATTGTCCAAGTCATCCTAATCCAAAAGGCGATTATGTGCAGGTCGCGTTTGAGCTTGGTCGTCATGATTATCTGCATGATGCTGACTGGGCCATACAGACTCCAACTAAGAAAGCATTCCTGAATCTGGAAGAAGTGCAGTCATTTTTGTCTGGGAAAAAGATTCGTATCGATATTAGGTTCGTAGGGTCGCATTTAGCTTGTCCTAATAATCAGCACACAGACATTGTCTCTGGTGGATTCGGCGGCGCGGTCTGGGCAAGTTGCTATGCTGGAAACGCTGGTAAAGATGCCGATGTAAACGCTATACGAGGTCAAGGATACGACTTTGCCACTTGGGGTACAAACGGCTATGCGTTTGATGATACGGCCCACATTAATCTGAAGTCTCAATACTGTACAGGCCCATTGCGAATTGCTTTTGATGCAAAAACAGAGCAAACGGCAGCTCAGTTTGATGCAATTGAGGTTACCGTTTGGACTTTTGACTGATCGGGAAACAATTTTCTGGGCAATTAGACTCAAACGAATTAAGCAGATAAACGACCCGAGATGACTAATAGGAATTGGCATGATGAAAAATATCTTTTTTAGCTTCCTTCTGGCTCCAGCAATCGCGTCCTCCACTTCTTCCTTTGCAGATATAATTCGCGAGCAACTAGTTCAAAACTTTGATCTGACAGCGCGTCTTACATCAACCCATGAGTGGGGGTTGAATGTTTCGACAACAATAAAGCCTATAAAGCTCATTTCATTCATCGCATTAAATTATCCTATTAAACTGACGGTCAACTGCTCAGGCAAAGAAATAGGCCAACCTGCTTCACTTCTTTATGACGAAAGTATGAAGGGTAAAACTTTTTCACTCGGAATAAATATCAAGAGGCTGCCTTCTGACTGCAAACCATCAGAAATAAGTCTGTCTTTGAATCCAAACGGAGTTGAGCTTGAGGTGCCTTCTCCGACTTTTTCCTATGATCCCATCGATCGCGGAGAGAATTTTGAAAGCATCAAAAACAGCAGAGCGGCAAAGTCCACCCAACTTTTTAGCGTAACTACTTCCCTGTCTGATCTCGCCGGGTCTAAAGTCGCTTTCTATTGCATCATAAACAAGTACACCACGGATGTCACTGTCCCACCTGGTGTACTACAGGAAGTTAAGGACCGTTACAGTGCACTTTATGGTGACTGGGACAAAACAACAGACATCAATTGCGATATCGAAGCGAAAGGTGTGTTAGCGAGCCGAATCCAAGCTTGCGAACAAGCCGGAGACGAAGACGATTCCGATTTTTGCCTCAAATACGAACGCTACTTGAAGCTTCGAGGATGGTACTACACATCCGTTAATCGCTTGAAGGAAATCGCATCTGAGCTTGATCCGCAGTTAAATGAAATTAAAGGCAATATAGAAAAACTCGAAGGCGAGCTGAGTAAGGAAGTTGGAGGCTTTGAAGAGATGCTCCGGAAAGACATTGAAAGCGATCCTCCTGCGCCAGTTAACTAACCTTTGGATGAACAACTCAAAGCGGAAACAGAATGATGAGCTTTAAAAGCATATCTTTAGCCTTAAATCTTCTGGTCTATTCAGGTTCAGTTTTTGCGATATGTCCAACAAGCGAAGGAAAAAAGGGTCTTCCCATTTGGTACGACGGGGAGTGTAACATTGACCCGATCGTCAAAAACCCAAATACAGCATGTCAAGCCAAGGATATGCTGCAACGTTATGGATATAACCCAGCTACTCCAAACATGATGGGAGTCCCCAACATTGTGGCGGAAGGCTACTCCTACCCGCCTCTGGAATATCAAGCTTGGAAGTTATGTGAGAGCACGCAGAGATCTCGATGCTCACAGTCTTTAGACCTGCTTCTAATGTCGTATAATAATTTGGTTTCGACTCACTTCTCTCCTGAGAAGCCTGATGCAGTGGGTTTCTTGGAGCCCAATCCCAGCAAGAAGATGTTGGACTATAACTTTAATAGGGCCTTAAATTTCCTAAATTCAAGAAATGCGGAAATTCTGGCGTTGATTGAGGCAACCTCAATTAAGGTAAAGGAACGGACTGATGCCTATGCAGGGTCTCAATCCCCTTCTGATGTTGAAAAATCAATAGTTGATGATTTCAATTCGCTTGCCAATAAAACCGCAAATCTTTCGGCAGATGAGCATGCGCTGTATCAGTCTACGGAAATGTTTATCAGCAAAATAACTACGATGAACCTGAGGGCTGGGAGTCTAACTAGAGGATACGAGTGCACAAGCAAATCAGTTCCCGCCTTTGCTGAAACATTTAGTGCTGCTGTTGATAAATATAATGCCAACCTTACAGATGCATCTGTTGCACTACAAGGAATCCGAAAAGAAATTCACGATCGTGCGCAGCAAAGGTCCAACCTTCTTTCTTTGGCATATTATAAACTCAAATTTGGCTTCTATAAGAAAGTCGCTGGCATTCGTGGTCAAAAGGTAGATCAGGTTATCGACAAACTCTATCAAGACTTAGCTCTTGACAAGGTGCTATGGCAAATGACTGATTGGTGGACCACCGCCAGCGTTAAGGGTTTGGCTGGAGGCCTGCACACCACTTATTATTTTTATTCTGAGCCCCTTCGAATACTTCGGGCCGAAAAGGAAGAAGCCGCGAAATTCAAAGAAATCATTTCCGCCCTTACTGGTGTTGAACAGAAGAACCGGGACATTGCCCTTAAGAGCATTGACGACAAGATTGCGATGATTGATTCAAATCTTTCTTATATTCAGAAATATGGTTGGCAAGGATTCCTGAAACTCCAGAAGCAATATGCAGCGCAGCGCGCTGCCGCTTTACCAAATAAAGCTGTTTGCCAGGAGAAAACCAAGGAATTTCTAGCAAAAGCCAATCCAGCAACGACCCTTGCACAGTTTGATGCAGCATCTCCACTTTATAAAATTACGGTAGATATATGCACAAAATAATCAAATTGCTAACTTTGGTGGCGATAATTAACGCTTTTGGTTGCAGCAAAGAGTCGTCTTTATCCAAGCTACAAGACGAAGGTGGAGATGTCTTCACACCCATAAAGGATAGCGACTTCGATCCAATTCCTGCAGTTAATGTAGAGCCGTATGTAGACGCTGTTAAAGATCTTTGCGTCGAAGGCTGTTATAATGCCGACAACCCAAAAATTGACTTCTCTTGGAGCAATGCCAACCTCCCTGGCAAGACCACGGTCGCAGAAATTCTGGGCGGTTCTGCTATTACAATTGCAACCGAGGAGAGCCTTGAGTACAACCCTGCACCGCAAGAAGCCAATTACAAAACCCCAGGCGCCTCGGATTCCACCAAACCTTCCCCTGATTCCGTTGGGAAAGACATCGCTGACATGCAGCTTAAAGCTCGTCAGGAAGAAATTAATCGCCGGAACAAGGAGGCAGAAGCTGCAATTAAGGCGCGCGAGCTGACGGATGATTTGCAAAGCCGCTGGATTGAGAATTTCAGCGAAGCCAGCAAGACTGTCGCGGATTTTGGGAACGAATCGTTGAAAAGCCTTGCTGCCAATACAGCGAATTCCCCGAAAATAACAGCCACCGGTTCCTATAACGATCTAACCTCAACTATTAGCCAAGGAAAAACTGGTCGAGATCAGGCGCAAAAACGAATTGAAGAAGTTTTACCGAAGGTTCAAATCAAACCAAATCCTAATGTCCATCAATACAAAACTGATGCGCAAGCTGTGGAAGGTTTGGCTGTTCGGCGAGCAGATAGCTACCTGAGCTATGCAAAACGAACCATTGAAAACCCTAGTTATCCAGAAGATGGGAAAGCGCGAGCACGAAATCTTTTAAATGAAGCTTCGACCACGCTCGATTATGCGGATTCAAAATATTCAGTTGGGCAGAAAGCATATGGCGATAAGGCTCTAGAAGTATCCTACGCTTTGGCCGATATGGCTTTGGCAGTTGCTCCGTATGCACTTTTTATTGCTTTCCCTGAAACTGCTATTATTGCGGTAGGCATAGAAGCATTTAACGTAGGTAAAGCATGGTACGAGTATAAAACTGGCAGGAGATTTTGGGACGATGCCCCTCTTTCGCCAATTCAAAAAGATATGGCGCTTGTAAACGTGGGGCTTAGTTTTGTTCCTGCTGGGGTAATAGGTGCAGCGACAGTTTTCACCACATCTAAAACTGCTATAGCTTTTGCAAAAGATATTCTCGCAATAGGCAAAACATCTGACGAAATTGCTGCAATTGCGGTTTCAGTGAGCAAAGCTGAACGTATAGTAGATGCAGCGCAGAAGGCTGGGATAGTTGAAGGAGAAGCGGTATCCGAACTTTTAGAAGCCGCAGGAACTACAGCAAAATCTCCTGGCATTTCATTAGACAAAGCTGTAGATGATCTCCTTGCAACCGCAGAGAAAGCACAGCCTCGACCGCCTACTCCAGGTAGACCTGAAAGGCTCGCCGGATTTAGTGATACCAAGGAACGCTCCATTGCGGAATATCTTGAAGATCTTGGGCGTGTGGTGCAAAAGAATCCAAATGAAGGCGTGCCCGGGGTTGGGCGCCAAGCTGACGCGATTGTAGATGGTGTGCCAGTTGAGTTCAAGAGTTTAGAACCGGGTGCCAGCAGTTCTACAATTAGAAACACCGTAAGGAATTCTGTGGACGGCGGTGGCCAAGCGAGAACTATACAAATTGATACAAGAGGAACTGGCATGTCTGAAGCTGAAGCGAAGCGTGGAATATTTAGAGCGCTTGGCGCGTATGGAGATAAATTGGATTATCTCTCTGTAATCGGCGATGGTTTTTTTGTCGGTTATGGACCACGACCGAAGTAGTCCTTGGAGGAACCGATGTCGCGTGCAATCTCAGTAATGGTACAAAGCGAAAAAGACTTCAGTATTGTTAAAGAAAATCTGGAGGCCTTGTTTCCAGTAGAGTTCCATTCGTATAAAGACTGCGCGAATAAGTTTCAATTCCGTGTGCTTGAATCGGATTTCTTTCTTAGAATCGACAAGGATTTGGAAGACTCTGACGGTCTGTCGTTGTCAATGTATGCAGTTCATGTCGATATTTACCAAAATTCGTTGAGATATAGTGATGAATATCTTGCAATGCACAGAGCTTTAGCGATTTATGTGGGAAAAAGGCTTAGCGAGAAAGTATCATCTTCTGTCCTTGTCGTCGATAATCTGCAGATAAAGTTAGCTTCTTTCAATGATTGAAAGGTCGCCAGAGTATAGAATAGAAGTCAACGCCCTACGCGAGCTATTAACATGAAAATCAGATCAAAAATAATTAGCGCTCTTGTTCTTTCCCTCATTTCCACGGCATGTGCTAAGAATCACGAAAGTGATAAACCGAAGAATGACACTCAAGCTACTGGTCGTGTGAACGAGCCATCGAAGGCATTCCTTATTCAGGGAATAGAGTCTAAGGTTTTTCAGGACACATCCAGTGAGCTTCGTTGTAATGCCCTGAAAGACTATTTCGCCGAATTCTCCTCGCGGGCACTTGACAACGGAAGATTGGAAAATTTTGCCTGCGAGGATCGAACTTTCCGTGACAGGGATGACTACGCAGTCAAGATCCAGCTTGTATCAGGTGACAGGACGGCAGTTCTCTTTCTGAATCTATTTGGTCCGACGCTTTCAAACCCCAACTATTGCAAACTACCCTTCTCAAATTCATTCGACGAAATTTGTTCGTCGAATGAAATCTATTACAGCGCCGGCAAGGATCAAAATCAGCAAAGCGGCCTTATGCATGCGAATATGGATGTGTTTCGGGACTTCGTCATTCAGTATTTAGACCAGCCGCAAACCCAAGATCACGCTTTTGGCATCAATGTGAACGACTTTGCTGCGGCATGGACCGCAAAGCTTAATGCTGGTGAGAAGCTTTCTAGCGGTAGCAAAAATAAGGTTGACCTAGGTCTCCGCTTTTCGCCGGAAGGCGATAACGTGTTGAAAGGGGCCGTTGAAATCACTGATATAAACGAAGACGCTTTAGCCGAACAAGGCATCCTTGGGTGTAAGACCAGAGATTGTTTGATTGGAAAGAGCTATGCATACGTATTCAATGGTCATTGGCTTTCTCTGCGCAGCAAAGAGTGGTATTTAGCGATTCCACTTACAAAACCTTGATGGTTTTCTGTTGAATAGCATCTTTTTGCAGGAGCGAGGCAAGCGAATATCCTGCCTCGCTTAAGATGAACTCGTGGTAGCGGAGGCACTCCCCCACTTTTGAGTACGACCGATCATTAATTTGCGGCCTTAGTCCACACCCATAGTGTGGGGCTTTTTTTGAATCAACACGAAACCAGAAGCGTGGACAAATGAACAAGTTAGTATCCAATAAGGTTGCAATAGCGGTGACTATGCTGGTCCAGTTCGCTTGCAGTAATTTGCCAGGGAGTAACCCAAGGAACAAGTCTCAAAATGAGATCAAGGCTCCAAAGCGGCGTTCCTAAGCAAATCCTGAGTTGGCGTCAAATATATATAACAGACGTAAGCGCCCCAGCAAGTCACGGTTAGACTCCGTCCCCACCTGATC
>NZ_DASQYZ010000084.1:0-11344 GCF_035638955.1 Oligoflexus sp.
CCAAGAATTAGGTTTTCACTACAGGAATTCAAAGCGCTTGGTGAGTCGTGAATCAATGATTGAAGAGCCCATTGCGGGAAATCTGCACGATGGGTTCCGTGGGGATTGGAGTGTCGTAAGGCACTCCTTTTACCCGACCAATCGATCGGTTCTTTAAGTTGATAAGAAACGCCTGGGAAAAGTCCTTGCCGTGCTGGCAAGAGCCATGGAATGGCGGATTCCCTTCCTGATAAGCCATACTCTACCATAGTAGCAAATCCGAGCCCGAGGACTCAGCACGGCTGCTCTTGCCGCGCTACCGAGCTCCCGGAATTCCTTCATCGAGATGAAGTCAAGTCGCATGGCGACTTGATCGACCATATTTTACCTTGTAGGCAATCAAAATATTTCTGACTTCCTGAAAAAATCAGAAATATCGGTCTGGTAGGGCAATTGGGGCCGAGTAGGAGTCAGACTTCGGTTTACCGCAGTTAAGCTTCCCCAGGCCTCGCCCCGAAGCACCTATAGATTCTTAGCTAGTGGTATGTGGCGCAAATGACTGTTTGAAATGCTTGATCCAGGAAATTACCCATGATTGTGTCGATTCCCTATAAGGTTGCCATCCTGGACGATGATCACTTTCATCGAAAGGTGCTGGAGCGTCTCTGCGGAGCCTTCCCCTGGGTTAAAACCTACAGCTACGCCTATCCCAGTGAAGCTTTGGAAGCGATACAGCAGGAAAGAATTCCTATCGTGCTGGTTGATATCAATATGCCTGGCATGTACGGCGACGACGTCCTGCGGCATTGCATGGCACTCAAGCAGGGGATTCAGGTTTATGTGATCACCGGCGCCGAAAATATGGTGATCGCCAATCGCTGTCTGGATCTTGGGGCGCGGATCATCATCCGCAAGCCGGTGACAGATGAAGTGATCGCGGAAGCTTTGCAGGATGCAAAAATTCATTTGGATCGGTGCAGCGATACCATCAAGAAATTTGCCCGAAGAAAAAAGGAAGTATGATTTTCTATTGCCAGGAGAAGGATTGATATGACCATGAACTTGAAGAAAAAACTAATCGTGAGTTTTTTAGCAGCGGCTGGGTTTACCCTGGTAGTGGGAGTCCTCGGGATCGTAGGAATGACCGAGGCTTTGAACAAGATGGAGATCATCAAATCCAACAATTTGCCGGCCGTGGACTATGTTTGGCGGGCGAATCAAACCCAGACCGAAGTTCGATCCATGGCGCGGGCGATCATGGCGCCTGAATTGAGCTTGGAGGATTACAATCGCCTGAAAAAAGATTTCAACGTCAATCTCGCCGATATGTTTAAGGCGATGAAGGACTTTGGGCCATTGGCTGAGTCGCAGGAGGAAAAAGACCTGTTGAATGTTTTGAACAGGCAAATAGACGAATGGAATAAACTCCAAATGGAAGCGGTCCGCATCTGGGATAAAAAAGAAGAGATGATTCGAGACGGGGTTCGCGAAAAAAATCCGGAAGCGTATGCCGCCATGGAAAAAGATCTCCGTAAAGCCCAGGCTGCAACGGGGCAAATCTATGATGAAAGCACCGTTACTTTGGTGAAACTCACTGATTTGAAAGTCAAGCTCGCTACAGATTACGCCGCCGAAACTCAAAAATCTGTCAGCTTTTTCCGCTATGCTATGGTTGCTTTGGTGTTTGTCGCTTTGGCAATCTCACTTTGGATTGGCTTTTCGATTGCCCAATCCACCCTGCGATTGCTGGGTGTCGATCCCAATGAAATCTCCGAACTGGTGAAGAACATTTCGGTTGGTGATACCAGCATTCAGATGAACGCCAGCGTCAACTACGGTGTTTACAATGACATTCGCACTATGGTCAAGGGTCTCAACGATAAGGCCAACCAGGCGGAAGCGATCGCTGCAGGCGATTTGACCAAAGAAATCGTTCTGCTGTCAGACCGTGATCGTCTGGGCAAATCGTTTCAGACCATGAGCAATGTGCTGCGTGAAGTGATCACCCGCTCCAATTTCGCAGCCAATCAGGTGTCCGCTGGATCGGATCAGGTATCGAGTGCCAGCCAGAGCCTTTCTCAGGGGGCAGCCGAGCAGGCCGCAGCCGTGGAAGAGATTACCAGCTCAGTCACCGAAATCAGCTCCAAGATCAAGATCAATGCCGATGCTGCCATCAACGCGAGCGAAACAGCGCAAAAAGCTCAGAAAGCCGCGGAGCAGGGCAATGTCCAGATTGAAGTCACGCTCAAATCCATGACCGATATCAACAGTTCCAGTCGGGAAATTTCCAAGATCATCAAAGTGATCGACGATATCGCCTTCCAAACCAATCTGCTGGCATTGAACGCCGCCGTCGAAGCGGCTCGGGCGGGTCGCCATGGCAAGGGTTTTGCTGTGGTCGCTGATGAAGTTCGAAACCTTGCGGGTCGCAGCGCCAAAGCCGCCAAGGAAACAACCGAACTGATCGAGTCATCGTCCCGCAAAGTGGAAAGTGGTTTGATCGAGGCAAAAAAAACCGCGGAATCATTCAAGGACATTGTCGCCGGTTCATTGCAGGTTGCCTCGACTGTGCGACAGATCGCGGACGCCAGCAAAGAGCAGGCCGCGGCTATTTCGCAGATCGCTTCCGGGATCAATCAAATCAATAAAGTGACCCAGACCACCACCGCGAGCGCCGAAGAAACAGCTTCTGCCGCGGAAGAACTGGCCGGACAATCGCAGGAACTGAAACGCAGCCTGGCTTATTTCCGGATTGGTGATGAACGGTCGATGGACCGTCATTCCATGTCGGCCGCGCCTGCCCAGGGCCGGGTTGTCTCGATTCGTCCCAGCGCGCCGACTGCAAGTGAGAGTTCCGATTGGGGACGCGTCGCACCTATTTCAGCTAACAACAATAATCAGTCTGATTCCCATCCCCAGCAGATTGCTCTGGATGATCAGAATTTTGGAAATTATCGCGCCTGAGCTTGAACGTATGGACCATGGAAAAGGTGAGGGATTGTGGACCGAGAATATCTAGCATCACAAGAGTTGGTTGAGACATTCATCGCGGAAAGCAGTGATTTCCTGGATGAGTTCGAGGTGCAGCTTATTGCGCTTGCTGACGCCGAGAACAATCCGCAGGCACCGGCCGGCGCCACTGATTCCCTGATGAACAACATCTTCCGCTTGATCCATACCATCAAAGGAAGCGCTGGGTCGTTTGGCTTCAAAAATATCTCTGCCCTGGCGCACAGAGCTGAGAATCTGCTGGACGACATACGCAAGAAAACGATCAAACTTGATCGCGGCCGTCTGGAACTCCTGCAGCAATCCATCGATCTGTTCCGAATTCTGCTCAGTCATATTCAAAAATCCAAACACGATATGGATGGCAGCTGCCAGGGCGATGTCCTCGATTTGATGATGAAGCTCGAACAGGCTTTGAAAGACCGGGATCCGGGTGGTCCCAATGCTTTGTCGGCCATGAAAGAGCTCTCTTCGGGGTTCTTCGTCTTTGACGACGACGCTCCTCCTCCGGCTGCCGCCCCAGAGAATTCGCCAAGCTTTAAAATTACCGACGCCTTGCGGACGTCTTTTTTGCAGGAGTCCGACGAGACCTTGCAGAAAGTGGAATTGAGTCTGCTGGCCTTGGCGACGGCTAAAGGTTTGGACGCCAATGAACATGTCGAAGAAGCATTCCGGCGCATTCATAGTTTTAAAGGCAACTGTGGGTTCATGGGCTACAAGGATCTTTCGGAAGTATCCCATGCTCTGGAAACCCATCTGGAACGCTTGAAAATAAATCCTGCTCTGATCACTGATAAACTCACGGAAACCATCCTGCGGATTGTCGATGCCGTCAAAACCACTTTATACCGGATTGGTCAATCTGGTGATGACTGCATGGAGGATCGCGAAAGTCTGATCGAATACCTGGAGAGCGTGCTACCGGTCGCACCAGGGCGCCGAGCTCAGATCGATCTTCCAGAAGCCAATGCCGCTGTGCAGGAGATGCCTCAGCTTAAGGCACTCAAGAGCACGGCGACTCTGGAAAACCCAGCTTCATTGAATCCAGTGCGCAATGATATCCGGGTGGACCTTAAGAAACTTGATGCGCTTATCAATCTGGTCGGTGAGTTGGTGATTGCAGAGACCATGGTTAGCGGCAGCTTGGCCGCTGTAGGCATAGAGAACGAGCAGCTGGATCGCGCTTTTCATCATTTGCGTCGCACCACTTTGGATCTTCAGGACATTTCCATGTCGGTGCGGATGGTGCCGGTGGCGCAAACCTTTCGGAAGATGACCCGCTTGGTCCATGATACCACACAAAAACTCGGCAAAAAGTCTCGCTTGGTTCTGAAGGGCGAAGACACCGAGGTGGATAAGACCGTGATCGAACAGATCGCTGATCCTCTAGTCCATTGCGTGCGGAATTCGATCGATCATGGTTTGGAAATGCCAGATGCGCGTCGTGAATCCGGAAAAGATGAAATGGGGACCATCACTCTCGAAGCCCGTCACGAAGAAGGCGAGATCTGGATAATTATTCAGGATGACGGCGGCGGCTTGCGTCGTGATAAAATATTGAAACGAGCACGGGAACGCAATCTGCCGGGGATTGAACGGGAATCTACACTGACTGATTCCGAGGTCTTCAATTATATCTTTGAACCTGGATTTTCTACAGCAGAGCAGGTGACGGATGTCTCTGGCCGCGGCGTGGGCATGGATGTTGTTCGCAAGAACATCGAAAAAATCAAAGGCCGCGTGCGTATCGAATCGACAGCTGGGCAAGGGACACAGATTATTTTTGAGATCCCACTGACGCTGGCGATCATCGACGGCATGATGGTGAAGGTTGGCGATGCAAAATACACCATTCCGCTTCTGAACATCCAGGAATCCATCATTCTCAGCCCGGAGCGCGTGGTGATGGGGCCCGATGGCTTGAAGATGGTGGATCTTCGTTCGAAATTCATTCCTATCGTTCAATTGGGCCATCTGTTTGGACAAAAAGACGTTGCCCCGCTGCCGGATGATGGTTTGGTCGTGATTGTGGAAGTCACCCAGAACAGTCTGGCTTTGCACGTCGATGAGATCCTTGGCCAGCAGCAGACTGTTGTCAAAGCCCTACCAAACTCCTACAAAAGGTCCAGGGCCGTGAGCGGCTGCACCATCCTTGGCAACGGTGAAGTCAGTTTGATTCTGGATGTCGGTGGCATCAATGACTGTCTGGGCGAAGAGTATCAAAATCTGATTTCAAAAGTTGCTTAATGCTATAGAAAAAAGGCAGGCGATATGGTCAAGAAGCAAAACGAGCGTGAAATGCAAGACCAGGATTTTGATGAAGATGAAGATGAAGAGGATAGTATAAAAGGCCGCTATCTGGCTTTTCGCGTTCATGAAGAAGACTATGGCATTGAGATTCAATACGTGACGGAAATCGTTGGCATCCAGAAAATAGCGGCTGTACCCGATATGCCGGAATTTATCAAAGGCGTCATCAACCTGCGTGGTCAGGTGATACCCGTCATGGACATCCGCATCCGGTTCCGCCTTCCCCTCAAGGAATACAACGAAAGAACCTGTGTCATCGTCGTGAACTATGATGACCATCCCATCGGTTTGGTTGTGGATTCAGTCAATGAAGTGACCAGCATTCCGGAAGATTCCGTGTGTGAACCACCGCGTGTGGCCCACAATGAAAGTGCTCGCTATATCCGTGGAATCGGCAAAGTGGGCGATGAAGTGCGCATCATTTTGGATGTCAGCAAATTGCTTTATGGCAACGATGTGGAAGCGGTCGCTCAAGTCGCCAATAGTTGAAAGGGGCAGTGTCAATTGAATGCCAAGCTCGAACATCTGGAAGAATTGGGCGACTCCGTGGGTATGGGGTCGATTCAGCTGAACGACGTCGAGTTTCGCGCCATTGCGAAACTGGTCTATGATAATTTCGGAATCTGTCTGACCGATGAAAAGCGTGGCCTCGTACTGGGTCGTCTGCAGTCCACCTTGCATCGACGGCAGCTGTCGAGTTTTTCTGAGTATTTAACCCTCATGAAGGCCGATCGCAGCGGGGCGATGATGACCGAGCTGGTCAATGTGATTTCAACGAATCACACCTCATTTTTTCGCGAAAGCAGTCATTTTCAATTTCTGAATCAAAAGGTTTTGCCGGAAGTCGTGGCAACTCTACAAAATAGCCGCCGCAATGATTTGCGCATCTGGTGTGCCGCCTGTTCAAGTGGGGAAGAGGCCTATACACTGCAGATGTCGGTGATGAAAACCTTGGGCAGCAATTATCCAAGCCTGGACGCCGGACTCTTGGCGACAGATATTTCCACTAAGGTCTTGCAGCTTGCTGCTCAAGGAATCTATACGCCCGAACGAATCCACGAGATTCCCAAAGACTATGTCCACAGTTTTTTCAAACAGCAGGCGGATGGCAACTACCAGGTCATTGAGCGGGTTCGCGAGGAAATCATGTTCCGTCGATTTAATCTGATGAATCCCGTCTTCCCCTTCAAACCTTTTCAAATCGTGTTCTGCCGCAATGTTATGATCTATTTTGATCCGCAGACCCGAATTGCCCTTCTGCAGCGCATCTATAACTGCCTCGAGCCGGGTGGCTATCTTTTTCTAGGCCATTCCGAAACGATCAACGCCGGCACCACACCATTAAAAGCGTGTATGCCGGCTGTATATCAGAAAAGGATGGATCTGTGATGCATAAACCCATCCGAGTCCTGATTGTCGATGATTCAGCTTTTGTGCGGGAAACCTTGACACAAGCGTTAGCGCAAACTTCGTCCATTGAAGTGGTGGGGACGGCGGCTGATCCGTATGAAGCCCGGGATCTACTGCTTAAGCTAAAGCCTGATGTCATGACTTTGGATATGGAAATGCCGCGTATGAACGGCACCGAATTTCTGAGGCGATTGCTCCCACAGTGGCCAATTCCAGTCATAATGTTGAGTTCCTATACCGCGCGCGGAACGACGCAAGCGATGGATGCTCTTTCCGCGGGCGCTGTAGAGGTCGTATTCAAGCCTCTGCACTTCAGCCAAGCCGGATTCCAAGACATGATGATCGAGCTGGTGCAAAAGATCAATTTTGCTTCGCAGGCTCAGGTACAAGATCCGGCGCAGATGCTGGTAGAAAAAAATGCAGGGACTCCTCCTGGAAAGCTTGCTTATCTATCCTCCCGCTTCCGCTTGATCGCGATCGGATCGTCGACGGGAGGACCACAGGCCTTGACCCTGATCCTGCGTAATCTGCCGAGCGATTTACCAGCCATTGTTATTGCACAGCATCTGCCGGCAGGCTTCAGCCATTTTTTTGCCGCCCGTTTGCAGCAGGAAACGCCTGTCGTGACGCGCGAAGCCATCGATGGGGAAACGATTCAAAAAAGCATCATCTATATAGCTCCCAGCGGTATGCAAACGGAAGTTCTTGCCATGGGTCCGAATTTGGTTTTCAGGGTTTTTAAAAGCGCCGAGCCGATGCCGTACAATCCTTGTATCGACGTGCTGTTCCATTCTATTGCCAAAAGCGTCGGTAAGAAGTCGATCGGGGTGCTGCTCACCGGAATGGGACATGATGGTGCCAAGGGCCTCAAGAGTATGCTTGAGGCAGGCGCTCCAACGATCGGGCAGGATGAAAGATCGTCCGTGGTCTACGGAATGTCGGCTGTCGCCAAGCAGCTGGGTGCTGTGGATCGCGAATTGCCTTTAACGATCATTCCAGGCGAAATTCTACGCGTGCTGCGAGGAGTGGCATGATCGCGAAACCCATCATGCTGGGTATTGGCAATCTGGATGGATCGTCCCAGCCGGGTTCCACATTGAAGACTATGGCTTTGGGTTCGTGCGTGGCCTTGATTCTGATGGATCCTAAAAAGAAAGCGATCGGTATGGCTCATGTGGCTTTGCCAGAATCCGCCACGGATAGTGTAAAGGCTTTATCTCTGCCCGGGTATTTTGCGGATACGGCGGTGCCCGCCCTCTTGAATCGCATGGCGAACTTGGGCTGCGATCCAAGGGGGACGGGCTTTATCGTCAAGTTGGTAGGCGGCTCCAGCATTATGGATGTCGATGGACTTTTCAACATCGGCAAGCGCAATGTCCTGACCCTAAAGAAAGTGCTTTGGCAGACCAAGCTTGCTCCTGTCGCAGAGGATGTGGGGGGCGATTTCAGTCGCACCGTAGCAGTTCACCAGGACACAGGGCATATCGTTATCACGTGTCCTTCAAAAGGCACTTGGGAGATATAGTATGGACAAGAAGATTCTGATCATTGACGACTCCAGGACCGCGCGTCTGTTTATCAAGCAGTGTTTTGAAATTTCAGGTTTCACCCAATGCACGTTTATGGAGGCCAGCCAGGGTGAAGAAGGTCTGAAGATCATGAATGCGCAGGAGATCGCACTGGTCATAACGGATATCAACATGCCGGTCAAGGACGGAATATCCATGCTGCGCGAAATGCGAGCCAGCGAGAATCTTAAAAATGTTCCCGTACTGGTCATCACGTCCACGCAAAATGCGGCTCGTGAAGAGGAATTGAGGCCTTTAAAGGTGGAAGGTATCCTGGCCAAACCCTTACACCTGCCTAATGTTTCCAAAACTCTCAATACTCTAAAAACTCAGCTGGGTATGTGACATGGGAATTGCACAAGCAAGTTTAGTCGTCGACAGTCTGAATGCTTTGAACCAAGCGGTGCAGGATACTTTAGAAACGCTGAGTTTCAGCGAAGCCCTTCCAGTTCCTCAGGAAAGCTATCCACCCTTGCATCTGCCGGTGTATGTCACCACAGTGGAAGTGCATCGCCCCTATACAGGCTTTATTCGCCTGATTATACCGCGCAATATGGCAATCAGTCTGGTGGGATCCATGCTGGGATCCACGGGCAATTTGGAAGAGGAATGGGTGCAGGACGGTCTCTCGGAGTTGGTGAATATAATCGGTGGTCGCATTCTGGCCCATCTGGTGGATTCGTTCAACTCCTTTGACCTTAGCATTCCGCAGACGGTTTGCCTCGACAAGGAATTGCCTTCCTGTGATGGTATTTTGGTTCGCCAAGCCTATGTCTTGAATGATGAGCACGTGGAACTGGAACTGGAATTTCAAAAAGCTCGCGCTGCTTGACTCATAATGACAGGGCCCCGGAAAGAATGCCTAAAATCTGCACAATCATCGAATATTATTGACTATACTTAACAGCCAGGGGACTAGTGTTTCTGCAGGCGCCGCCGCTCGCTATGCAGCGCTTGCGACGAGACTCAATTGTTCAATCCAATCAAGGATTTGCTTATATTCCGTATTGCTCCTTGATATGATGAAATCAGGTTGAATGAGCATTTTTAGATTTCTATTGGAACTCATGATGACTGTTTTAACTCGAGAAGTTGATTCATTGATTTTTATTGCGGCAATCAACGCAGGTCCATCGAGTTCATGAAGTACGGCCCCACAGACTACGATGGAATATTTTTCATGGATAACTTTGTTGAGGGCCGTTAAGCCGTTGGAACAGCTATTCAATTCTACATTTGCGAGTTTGCTGTTTTTTACCAAGTAATTAAACGTTGTCGCACTGGTATCGACAATGAGGACTTTGAATTTTTGACTAAAACTCGCCTGGGACTTAAATTCCCGACCAATTTTTTCATATTCGGCCAAAAATTGGGGCCGGGTGAGTTTGCTGTTGCGGGATAGGTTAATGAGTTTCTTGAGGACGTCAACTTTGGCCAACAAGGGCTCGATATGCTGAGCACTCTTACGATCGAGTAGGCTCTCTTCGATACTGTGAATAACATCGCTTATAACATTATACCCTAAGGCCCCGGCAGATCCTTTATTGGAGTGCAAGCGCCTTAAAATCTCACCAACCGAGGATTCCAGATTCTTGCTGACCAATTGCTCTTCAAAATAGCTGAGGTCGTCGCTCATTTGATCGAGGAACATTTGGATGAGCTCATCAGACTCCTGGACATAGTCTTCATCAGAGGGGCAGTGTAACATTTTTTGTTATCCTATTGATTGGAAGCCTTTTGTGCTAGTTGATAAGCTGTCGAATCATCTATAGCGGCGATTCGATTGCGACCATTTTCGTTAGCTGAATAGAGGCCGTGATCAGCAAAATGCAATAGAGTCCCAGAAGTTTACAAGGATGAGTCAGTGTTGAAGCGATCCCGCAGGAAAATGTTACATTCAAGCGATCTTTCATCGTTCCCCAGTGGACGTCGGACGTCTTCCTCAGAAGTCTATAGAAGCATTCGACAGCTGCGGTTAATTCGGTTTCTGGCAGTAAGACGAGAAAATCCTCGCCCCCGAACCGTGCGATGACATCGACTTCTCTCAGGCTGCCCGTGAGGAGTTCTGAGATTTGTGAGGGGATCGCGAATGCTCAGCTCATTGAGTTGGAACTGCATGGTTCGAATGCGAAGGACCGATTTAATACGCGCAATAAGTTCCAGCTTGCGAGCAGGCTTCGACAAAGAATCGGCCGCCCCTAGGCTGAGTGCTAATTCAAGTTTTTCAACTTCACTGTGTCCAGTTAAAACAATGATCCCAAGGAATGGATTGTGGGGATTTTTCATCAAAGGAGTGATCAGTTCGGGGGCAGAGCTGTCTGGTAGCTCCCAATCCAGGAGAATGGCGCCAGGCAATTGGTCGTTTGCTATTGGCAAGCCTTGGGCGCCGGATCCAGCTAAAAAAACTTGATAGCCTTCCCTCGTTAAGATGATCTCATTGAGTTTGGCTTGCACTTTATTGTCTTCAATAATAAGAATCTTTTCATTGCCTTTTAGCTGTGCCATGGACCACCCCAATGCCTTGGCTGTTTTTGGTCAGGGATCGCCTTTCCATTGTATCACAAGGCTCTTAAGGTGAGAAGAATGCAGGGCCCCGGAAAGAATGCCCGGAATTTCAGCAGGCCTTGATTGCCAAGGCCTTCGGGTTCACGGTAGTTTCGAAATTTCCCAATAATTTTAACAGTCAGCTTATTTTATAGTCATTCTTTCCGGGTGGTCATGCGCCCGAAGAGTTTCTCAATTGGTAATTATTATGTCCTGGACGGTATATCCCCCTAAATTCCGCAGCCACCCGTATATTGAATGACGAAAGCCAAAATTTGGTATCTTATCGGATTTTAGTGCGTGGCACCCCATATAGACTTTTTTCTATCTTATTTTTCGACCGTTGCATCGGATCTTTTTAACTCAACATTCGGTTAGTTTTTCTGGTCCTTCCGGGTTTTCCGTGGGGTGGCGCCGAGAATTTCGTTAATATCCCCGTAATATATGGGGAGAATTGTCGATGAAAGATACAGAGCTTTACCGACAAATTTTAGGCCTGCAGAATCCGTGGTATGTCGACGATG
>NZ_DASQYZ010000085.1:0-2929 GCF_035638955.1 Oligoflexus sp.
ATTGGCCCTTCTTGCCAATAACGATTGAATAATGGGAGCGGAGTGAGCTGAGAGGTTCACGCTCCGTTCTGAGAGAGACTGAGGGGGCGGTTCCTTCGGTCTACTCACCGACTGCTGCATTGTAAGACTGAGGAAGAAGCCGGAAAAATCATGAAAATGCTGGATGAGCGGCTGAAATCGGACTGCTGAACTAATTTTCAACCCCGGACACCAATTTCCCGACGCTCCCAGAAGACTCAACACGAGGCGTGAAGACAAGAAAATCCTGTCCGATGAACAGCCCTCTAAGGATTCAAACCGCCTGTTTTAGATTGACTGAATGTATAACTTCAGAATCATAGTTCTTAATAAAAGATGCCTCTGAGACCGTAAGCTGAGGACGAAATCTTGGTCTGAAATAGCTGATCGTTTTATACAAAAATGTATACAAAAGCCCTCTGCTTCCCAGGAGGGTCGAAAATGCATTTTTCCAAAATTTTAGACTCCAAAGACTTCGATCTTGAGCAGAAAGAAGTAAAATTCCAAATAGAACCATTGGCAGTACAAGCCATATATCAATCATGACACACGATAGCATTCGACTAAAATACCCATAATTCTTCAATTCCATGACTGAATGCATAGTTGTCTTATGTTCTATTTCTTCTACCACATGCCAACGCCAAAGTTGGCAAATCTGTTGATCGCTCGTGTCTTTATATCGAGAATAGTGATTGATAAAATAAGTTGCCACAACCCCTGTCAAATGTTCTCCTGAAGCACAGATACCGATCTTCAAAGACAGAGGAAAATATCGGCTTACGAAATTTCCATAAGATTGAACCAACCGAGTGATGATAGAAAAGGAATAATGAGCGCCTTCGAGATGCTTGTTGTAGCGATTGTGAATCTTTCTATGATTTGACTCTTGCTTCATAAATCGAACAAGATCTTCTCGACATTCCGCTTCATGAGGGACATTAGCCAAACTACCAAATTCTATCATTCGTTTTTCATATTCCGGTAAAATAATTGACAGTGCATGATAGAAGTTGCTTTCAAAAGGGGCTTCGCGAATCCAGGAGCATGAATTCGAAAATGATAGCATACTGTCGGGTAAGGGTCTCAAGCTGAATTTACCTCCATTCCGTACAATGGTAGTATCGGTAATCCAAAAGGCCGACTGAAATATTTCTTAAAATTACGAAAATATTTAAGTAATATTAGGCCTTGTACTTGTTTTACTTAAGTATTTGAATAGATTATAAGTTTTCTCCTGTTCAACCAATCTGCAAGGAAGCGGGGTGGTTTAAAATGGCCAGGACGATTCTGGATTGGTCCAAGTGGCGAACTCGGCGTGGATATCTTTTCTCGCAAGGCGTGCACAATACAAAGCAACTTTATATGCGGGTTGAAGGAATGCTCTGGCGCGCTCGCACAGGCAGTCCTTGGCGTGATCTGCCGCCACGGTTCGGACCCTGGTCGTCGGTATATAATCTGTTCAACCGCTGGTCGATCAAAGGAATTCTTGGAGGTGTTCTGAAAATTTATGGATTCAATCCGGAGGATGCATGGAATTGCATTTATTCGACCATCAATCGAGCCCATCAGCATGCATCGGGTGGACCCAAAGGATATGATCATGCTATAGGTCGATCGAAAGGTGGATTGACGACCAAAGTAAACATGCTGTCCGATGCACATGGCAATCCAGTGACATTCGAATTAAACGGTGGAAACGCACACGATATGTCCGCAGCAGACCTATTGTGCAAAACCCCGATTTCTTGCCTGTTGCTGAAGGCAAGACTTATGCGAAACGCCACGAGCTGTCCCCGAATCATCCACCCTAAAAAATGAAAAGAGCAGCGGCCAGGCGCGCACTTAAAAAACTCACAACCTTTCTTGGAAGAGTGATACGGGATATCAGAAGACAGCTTCCCGATCCACCACCTGCTCTGGGGCTTCTTCTCGCCCAGGCGGAATCCATCCTCAATTGACACCCAAACCAGAAGGACAAAATCCATGGCCTACATGCTCCAGAGGTGTCCTGCATCGCAAAAGGCAAGGCGAAAAAGAAATACGAATTCGGATCCAAGGTATCGATAGCGACAACGGCAAAGTCCTGCTGGGTTCTTGCTATTCAGTCCTTTCAAGGAAATCCATTTGACGGTCACACTCTCTCTGATACACTCTGGATGGTCAAAAATCTTCATAATGTCTGGCCGGCAGAAGACTATCTGGATCAAGGGTACAAAGGTTTTGATGGATTGGTATGGGGATCACAAGCGTACATCGCCGGTAAGGCAAAGAATCCACCGCTAAACATTAAACGCCGATCAAGCATCGAACCCGTTATTGGGCACATGAAGCACGATCACAGGCTCGGGCGAAACTATCTTTTGGGCGCAAAAGGCGATGGAATCAACGCCGTCATGTCCGGAGCAGGCTTCAACCTTAGAAAGTTGATGGCCATCGTTCACGTGAGCGTAAAATGCATTTTTGAGCGATTGCGTCTTATTCCGGACCTTGGCCACTCTTTGAATTTTGTTCGCTCCATAGCCTGAACAAACTTTTTCATGGACGACAAGATAGGAGCTCTAAACAGGCTCAAAGGGAAACCCCGGAAGGAATGTGGGTTCGGAACTGTGGCGATGGGGAAGAAAGTCCGAGAAAAAGTCAATGAACATGTCAGACGTTGAATGCGAATTGAATACTGGACATATTTCCGAAGCTGGAGTGAGGTTTTAAAGGGGATCAGTCCCCGGACAGAAAAGGGCTCTGTCGCAAACTTTTCCGAGGCTAAAGGGAGTTTCTGAAGGGATCATTCCCCGGACGCAGTTATCCTGCGAGGGCGTAAAACTGTTCGAATGGAGTGGAGCCCGGGATGTCCAGCTGGCCTTTCTTGATCATGGCCATCATCTCGATTCCGGCAATGATTTTTGCGGCC
>NZ_DASQYZ010000086.1:0-2625 GCF_035638955.1 Oligoflexus sp.
GGATATGAAGCCGCTGGAATCACTACCTATACGACTGGAATTTAACAGCGTGTTCATCCTGCGACTTAACCCGCGATCATGTTCTTGTTCATGGAAGATCATTCTGAAGATCAGTGTGTAAATTGTTTTCGAGGTATCCTAGGGCGTGTCCTCATTCCTAGGTAACCAACTGAATCATTTTAATTTTTTTAGTTTTGTGGAACCCTTCTCTCCTGAGGAGGGTTCAAGGATGACCCGCGGAGTACTGAACGATTCCATCTGGCAGCAGTTGCATGCAGTCATGAAAGCCAATGGTTGTCACAGTTAGCGCAATGACCGGGAAGTGATGGAGGCGATTTTATGGAAGCTCCGTACTGGTGCTGCATGGAGAGATGTACCGGAAGAGTTTTGTCCCTGGAAGACAGCCTAGAGGTCGCCAGAACGCCTATGGTTTGCTCAAGAAGGTTCATGTCACTAACTCGGACCTATTTGTGCATTGGAAACACGCAAAGCCGTGAAAATGGGAGCCGTATGAGCCGAGAGGTTCACGTACGGTTCTGAGAGAAGCTGGGGGGGAAGTTCACCTGGCTTACTCACCGTAAAAAAGTAATTGATACTGTCCCGGCGAGAAGCGGAATTAAACCTTGACCGTTCGATTACCACGTATCAGATGGTACAAACGGAACATGGATTTCACCGCTCACCCTTTTCATACCAGCATTGGCATCCGCACGGCGTCTTCGATATATTCGAGCCATGCCTTAGCGCTTGATTTTGCGTCCAGAACGGCAAGGTCAGGATGCAGCTCCTCAAACTTTTGGTTTCCCAGCATCTTCTGAGCCGCCGATTGTCGAGTCGGAAAATGTTGCGCCGCTAGCTTCTATCGCGCATCATGCGATAGCCATACCTTTCTGCAGGCACTCATAGTCTCTAACCCTTGCTTTCCCTGGCTCAGAGCTGCGGGATTGCGCCTTTTAGATGAAACAGGTTGTACCATCCAAGTTCTGGTCGGAAAGAATACTGCCCATCAGTGCTCACCAACCCTCGACGGCTTGGCAGAGACAGCGCACCTCGAGAGATTTGCCAGTTGATGGTCCTTCAAAACAACCGAGAGAATTTTCCCTGCCCAGGAGCAATTCTTCCCTATCAATTTTCCTCAAACGTCCATCGAGGCAAACCGTGTCCAGCCGTCTACAGACGGTGTAACAGTTCGCGCCATTACCCAATAGACCACCCGCCAGAGTCGTCGGGATCACGATAGGTTTTCTGATCTCCGCCAACTGCGACTTCAGGGCAATGATCTGAGATTGCTGGATGCTAATAATGCGCTCAAAATCAGCGGGTGCTGCCAACAGCGATTGAGTCAGACCTTGAAAGGCCATAGCCACGAGCATGCGACGTAACATAGAGAAGATCTCCTCACCTAGGTTCTTCGATGAAACGCGGAACTCACTCGTTTGCTGCATGCAAATTTAGACTGGGTCAAGGAGCATATTCGGCATCGCAAGTCATGAGCTGAAACAGATGCGGGCCAGGTATTACTCTGAACCAACGTCGAATCGCTTCTGACGGGATCGTGAGGCCTAGACTTGGTCATCTGGAGCCGCACGCATACCGCCATTCAGGCTTCCTTTCAAGGGCTTTTACGACTTCCAAAGGGGCCATGAAAGGATTGAGCAGAACGCTTAATCCCTAATAAATTATGCATGAAATTCTTCGGGTTCTGTTGCGCCTGGGTAAGTCGGAGGTATAGTCGGAGAAACCTGTGGAGGCCGGCTCATGCTTTTTGACACCAAAGGACATTCTTTCGAGCGTCAAATCATCATGCTCAACGTCCGCTGGTATCTTTCCTATAAGCTGAGCTACCGCGACCTTGAAGAGATGGCCAGGGAACGTGGGCTTGATGTTGACCACACCACCATTTACCGCTGGGTCATGAAATTTACGCCAGGGCTGGAAAAGGCTGTGCGCCGGCTTAAGCGCCCTTCAGGCAAAAGCTGGCACCTGGACGAGACGTATATCAAGGTCAAAGGCCAGTGGAAATACCTCTACCGGGCGGTCGACAAGGAAGGCAATACAGTCGATTATTTGCTGACGGCAAAGCGCAACCGGAAAGCCGCACAACGCTTTCTCTCCAGGGCCATCAAGTTAAATGACGAACCGATAAAAATCACTATCGACAAAAGCGGAGCCAACACATCTGCCATCAATGACTATAACGACGACGAAGGCACCGATATCGAAATTCGTCAGAGTAAATATTTGAACAACATTATCGAGCAGGACCATAGGCCCATCAAGCAGCTATGCAGAGTCACCTTGGGCTTTGGGAGGTTTCGAACTGCAAGGATTACAATTGGTGGCTTTGAATCGATGAGAATAATTCGAAAACGGCAAGTCAGAGCAGAGGGCAATACCTCTGCAGAGATCTTCTATTCCGTCGCTGCATGATCGTTCGCCAATCCTTGCTTCCCCTCGCTCAGCTTCTGCAAACGCAACACAACCAAATCGCTTGCCAAATAAAAATTGTGCTGCAGCCAAGCGGTGGGGAAGCCTCTGTCCGCCAATAGATTAGGGTTCCAATTTGAATAGGAAACGCCGTACTGAGAGCGTTACACCAAGCTACGGTGATCAAAAAGACTTAAA
>NZ_DASQYZ010000087.1:0-4283 GCF_035638955.1 Oligoflexus sp.
CTTCAAGAGTTTCAATATAAACGCCTGTGGCATTGATTCCGGTCCTGACAGACTTGATACTGAGACCGGCCGTCTCAAGGGCTTTTATCTCGGCATTGATCTGACGTTGGATCGCGATCACTTTGGAGCCGGTGTCGTCGATAAGCAGACTTGTCCCTTCCTCTATCGCATAGCCTTCAAGCGCCTTGAAGAGGGGCTGGAGTAGGGTGTCGGCCTCATCGACGATATTCCACTGATTGGCGTCAGCCATGGTAATCCCCCAGCCCCTGTGCAGGTTCTCGAGGCGCTTGAAAGGCATTCCCGCAAAATAGTGCATGACCGAGAGCATGGCACACGCCGACCAGTGATAGTTGATATAGCTTGAGCCAATGCCGGCTGTAACATCCGCCGGAACCTCTGCCCGGGTGATTTGCCCGCACAGTTTGCAGCGGGCTTGTTCAAAGTGATGAACTTCGGCACCAAAGTTCGGCTGACCAACGATTCGGACAATTACCTTTTCGCGATAGCGCGACATCGGACCGGCCTTGCAGCCTTCGCAGAGTGCCCCGGCTCTGCCACAGAGTAGCGAATGGTGAATATGAGTGGCATTGGTATAAGCCTTGAAGCCATTACGGCCATGACCCTTGGCCGAATCTTTTTCAGCTTCAACAGATGATGAAGCCGGGTTCGAAGATGCAGCCTCGCCGGCAGAAGTTTGGTCGGGCTCCGGAGCATCCGAGTCTGATCTCTCGCTGGCCATCGGCTGCTGATCGATACCTTCACCATTACCAGCAGCATCGGCGGCAAGAATCTTTGCGACCATTCGCGAAACCCTGGCTTCAGCGCGATCAGCGAGATTCATGACAAGAGCCGCGAAGACTTTCCAATCGTCTGGATCCAGACGCTGTTCTTCAATCCGACTCTGCAGCTGGCGAAGACCTTGGAGTTCGATGTCAATGTGTTGGGTCATGATGATACTTCCGTCCGATTTCAGCCAAGGCTTCCGGACGGGAGTGTAGATCCAAGTGCAGATGATGCAAGGAGAAACTACGATATCTTTCGCCACGCATCGGGAAACCCGCAACGCGTCCAGTCTCCAGCCCAAATTAAAATTTGAAGCTCTCGGGCCAATAGAGTTGAGCAGGGTATCGTCCCCTCGCCCTTGGGCCACGGGTTGAAGCGGCCCTTCGACAATCGTTTCGTAGCCAGCCAAAAACCACTTCCATCAAAGTGAAGGACACGCAGGCTATGGCCGGCCTTGTTACGAAACACAAAATAGGCACCATCCATCGGTTCATACTTCAAGACGATCCGTGCAACAGCAGCTGTCCCGTCGATCCCGTTTCGAAACGAAATCGGTGCATGCATGACAAGAATATTCGCATTCGCTGGAAGATGGATCATCGGCCCACCTCGCCAGCACACAAGGAGGACAGCAGGCCGAGGGCTTCCGGAGTGCTTGCAAAGATTCGCAGTTTCATCCCCGATGGCGTCTCCAACTCAGCGAGAATCCGATCTGCTGGCATGGATGGTCTCGATAGCACAAGGCGGGTATAGGCAGGAGGTGGAATCACTTTTTTCCCCGGTCCAGGGCGGCTGCTGATTTCCTTTGAAAAGCGCCTGCAATCAAGGCCGATTGCTTTTGATACCGGGCTCGCTCCAAACCGTGCTGCTGCCGCTCGAGTCCGTTCAAGCAACGCCTCCGGAATGGCTTCACGGATGTATCGCTTTTTCCGTCGCCAGATCGCGAATGCGGATTTTAGCTGCTCAAGGCTTTCTTCACTCATCACTTGCTCCCGTTGATGACTGGATTGTCATCGGGCAAGTTTACTCTTCAGTCCCTTGCGCGTCGGCCGCAGTTACCGGAACAGTAGCTCGCAATACGCACACAAGCCCTGAAAGACGCCTACAATCGGCATCCGGAGCGCCTCTCAAAGCGCGGTCCCAAGCTTGCGATTCCACAGGATCGAGTTGGAATCAATATCCCAGTTACGCGACAATCAGTGTTCGTACTCGGGTAGAAAAGTTTCTTAAACTTTCTTTAGCGCTGTCCCAAAAATGCTGACACATTCCGGTTCGATGAGAACGTCCCATTCCATCTGGGCTATGGCCGACAGAAACGTGAAAACTGCCATGCCCATGGGTGTCGAGGCGTCGAATGATTCCTTCAGGCTTTTGAACGTCACGCCACGACCTTAAAACTCCTTGAGCAGGCCGATCAAGTGCATGGTTGATCGGCCGAGTCTGTCGAGTTTCCAAACCACCAACGTGTCACCTATGCTCGGACAGGACCTACACGTGATGCCGCAGCACGAGGTGATTTTTGGGCAAAAAAAGTCCATCGTTTTTCATCCATCGATAGAAAATGTTTAAGAATCCTTCGGATACGGTGCACCGGTTTGCCTTCCGTTGCAAAATCCTGAACATGACATCACTTTCCAATCCTAATGTCCTATCGCTGCAAGCCTCTGAAATCGCATTGCTATCCCCCTGCACCCATCCTCCAATGCGCCAATGGATCAAGGGTTGCAAACGCATTGTTATCATCAGGAGGAAAATCAATGAGGAATTCAAAGAGTTACCTTGCTTTGGCAATAGTCGCTTTCGCGCATTATTCTTGTGGTGCATCCCCGAGCTCTGATCTTAAGCACACTTACGGGGAGACCACACATGCGACTGCCACTCCAGACCTTGGCAACTGTATCGAGCAGAAAACATCATCCTATCCGGAAGTGCGTCAATACCTGAAAGACATCATGACGAAAATCACTAAAGCCAACCCAAAGACCTTTTCAGGACGATTTAGTGCTGACAAGTTTTGTATCGAAATCAGCTCGTCAAAATTAGTGAACGCGGAGGCACATGCATCGGGTAAGATTGAATTTAACATAGGTTTGATTCAGGCTTTTGAAACTGACGCCGCTGTTGCTGGAATTATGGCCCATGAACTTGCACACATGACCATGGCTCACCAAACGAGAGTCATCGATGACAAGTTTAGCAATGACCCCGAAATAAAATCTATTCAATCGCAGATTAATAATAAAAATGCTGAGCATCAAAATCTATTAAAAGACGGCCTCGCCTTTATGCGCACTCTATTTAAAAAGAGGCCAATGGCTGAGAACAGTGCGCTGAAATCGGCTGCCGATGACGTAACTAAACTGGAAGGTGATGGTCCAAATAATGGCGGTTTGTTTGACGTCTATGTAGAATATTTCGTTCTTCTAATAGAATCGCCAGCTCCGAATCCAGGAGCTGCAGAGATCGCAAATCCATATACCGCGGTGGAAATTAAACAACTCAAAGACAAAATCGCTTCAGTATACCAAAAGGCCGAGGCAACTCAGCTTTTGGTTGAAGATCTTTTGAAAAAAAGAAAAGCCAAAGGTGGTTCTAGTCCGGAAGAGCTTGCAAACTGGCGCGAGGCGGAAGCTGATGAAGTGGGCTTTGAGATTTATGTTAAAGCAGGGTTCAAACCTGATAACTATACAGACGGCTTTTATACTTTTTTAAAGATAAAAGAAGGTCTCCCGGGTTTGGGAGAGTGCCAGAAAAAGTTAGACGCGAATCAAATCCCCAGCCGCGGCACCAGCACACACCCCGCGAGCTGCTGGCGAATCTATGATATTAAGAAAGAAGAAAAAAGTAGACATGCTAAAGAGTATGACAGCTTTTACAAAACAAACACCACTGTTGATCTCTATCCTGGGCGATTGAAAGGCATCAAGCAAAAGTTACAATAATGCACAGTATTGATCGATGTTGCGCTGTTGGGAGTTGGTGGTTGTACTCGTTGCATTAAGGTTGCCGCCTGTTGCAGTCGTCGTTGCCGTTGCAGAAACCCCACCTGTTTGAGATTGCGAGCAGGTTGCCAGTGAGTTGGCCGTTGTTTGGGCGGAGGCTGCCGTGTTCTGTCCTTGAGCAGTGGAGTTGGAGTTGTTACTCCCTGTCTGACTCGAAGCCCAGTCCGTTGCTTCAATAGTAACCGTTTCATGGTATGGCAGTCGTAAAGCCCGTTATTGCCAGCCTCGGTCTTCCAGGATATGTTCCGCAAAATTTTGAGGAGCAAATTGCCATGAAACTTGATCAAGTTAACAGAACTTTCCCCAAAAGAGCCCATCCAGTATCAGGCAATTTGTTTTAATCCAAGGCTTTAACGCGCTCAACCCACTTCCGCAGACTGATGCTACCGGCCTTTACAGATCGAACATTGTCTAAGCCTTGCTCCGTGAGCGATTGATCTTGCGAGCCTGCCTCTGGCGCTTGTTCCGTAGCTTACTGGACCTTCTTTGCTCTGGCGA
>NZ_DASQYZ010000088.1:0-39192 GCF_035638955.1 Oligoflexus sp.
GGTGAAGGCGCCTTTTTTATGACCAAACAGTGTGGCTGAAGCCAAATCCTTTTTGAGATTGGCGCAGTTGATAATCACCAGGGGGCCCGGCTGCTGGGCGTGAATCTGAGCATGAATATACTTGACGATCTGCTCCTTGCCCGTGCCTGTTTCACCCTCGATGGAGATAGGCAGATCCGCTTCCTGAATGGCCATGGCGATCTGTTTGCGAAGCTGGGGATTCAGCACGATGCCTTCCGGAAATTTATTCAGAAAACTCGACATGGCCTCTTGATGGTTCCTGACTAAAGACACGTTGCCTTTGAAAATGGGCACGTGTCGACTTTGTAGAGTATTAAGATTCTTCATGAGTCATCCCTTCCCTGGATCCTGGCGTACTGGCGAACACTCTCTGAGCGCTTCCTTAGCCTTGACGGTGACGCTGACAAACTATTGAGAAAAAAGTAGGGGCGTCTTAAAACGACCTTTATGACATGCTTGTGCTGTGGCCCAGAAATCGCTTGAATGGTCGCCATGCTTGGGCTGTGGTCCAGAAAGTGCTTGAATGATCGCCAGGCTTGGGTCATATCACCTGAGCCGCACGCGTACCGTCCGCTTAAGCATGGGCACCCACAATGATTGTCCTGTTGCGATTCCTTCTCATCCTCCTGGTCCTGGAACTCTGGTCGCAACAGACCTGGGCACAAGGCCTCAAAGTCCTTACGACCGAGGAACGTGAGCTCGTGAAAGAGCTGAATCGGCCGCGTCGCATTATTTTGGCTATTGGCATCAATTCATTCGAGGATCCCTTTTGGAATTCCCTCCAGTTTGCCGATGCGGATGCCGGTCATGTTTTTCGGTTCCTGCGAAACGAGGCCAATTTACCGTTTGATGCGGGTGAACTGATCACCACCAGCAATACCAAAGATGGTCGCGTGAGCCGCGAGCATATTTTAAAGGCATTCGAACGACTGAAGAAGCTCAACGTCAGGGAAGACGATACCGTCGTTGTCTATCTATCGACCCATGGCACCATTTATTTACGCAAGAATAAGCGCCTGGATGCGCCCTCTTCTTATGTGCCTTACTTCGTGGCATCCGATACGTCCCATCTGGATATTCAGAACACAGCAATCAGCCGGGATGAGTTGATCGAGATTTTTCAGTCTCTGCGATCGGAGCGTAAGGCGTTGATCATCGCCAGCTGCCATTCCGGAGGTGGTAAGGCGCAACTGACCCCAGAGATCCAGGAAGCCATCAAACGTCTCAAAGGCCAGGCGGACCCGCTGCTCGCCCCTGCGGCTGGGCGAGGATTTTCCATCCTCTCCGCATCCAGCTGGAGCGAGCCCGCCGCTGAAGATAAAAAACTTCAGCAGGATATCTATACCCACTTCCTGGTGGAATCGATGCGCAAAAACATGGGTCGAGCCTTGACCTTGACCCAGGCCCATGATGATGCGACTCGCCATACGATAGCCTATACGAACAAACTGCAGCATCCCACGATGCAAATGGATCAATCCGGAGGCGATCCCATCGTTCTCAGTGGCGAAGTTGCATCCCAAGGACTCGCCTTCCTCTATTCCTATGTCAACACCTTGAAAAACTATGAGCTGCGCGTGGGTGGGCAAAGTAAAGGCATCCTCGGTGATTCCTATTTAGCAATGCCTGAAGGTAAGCATCGCCTCGAAATCATCGATCCTGAAACCGACAGCGTTGTTGTGAGTCGGGTCATACGGCTCACAGCCGGCAAGGAGTATAGCGTCTCGGATCTGATTCAGAAAAGCAAAAGTCGCCACGTCATGCTTGGCTTGGGACAGGGACGCTTCTTCAATCAGGCCTTGCGCGCGACCCTAACACCGAACGCCACACCCTTCAGCTCCCTCCATGTTCGCCTTGATGAAGCGTTCGGTATCTGGGATCTTGTCCTGAGCGGCGGCTATAATCCAGGGCAGCAGGAGACGATTCGGATGGGCCAGCAGCCTTTTTCTCAGCGGCGTTCCACGGCCCAACTGATTTTGGGCCTGGGCAGCAGGGAACCCAATCCGTTCTTCCGAATGAATGAGAGCGTGAAGAGCGAATGGGGATTCTACGGCGGGCCAGCCCTTGTGTGGCTCAAGCGTCGGATCGAAGGCGATAACCGCATTGCCATCACGGACGCCGACACGGACATCACGCTACCGGGCTTGGGCCTCGGCACCAGTCTAAACTTCCAGCACATCGAATCGGGCCTGGAATTTGGTCTCGCGGCTCAATATGATATCTACTGGAACCAGAATCAGATCGAGACTATGGGCCGTCTTGCCTCTCAAGCCCACATGTCTGCTTTTTTAGGAGTCGGATGGTGAATGATCCGCCGGACAAAAAATTCAAGGAAGGGGTTATCCCACTTTCCAAGGACGATATCGAGACTTTGGCCAGGACCATGGAGCGCCTGACCGATGAGGATCTGAAGGCTGACGTCGATCGGGACCTTTTGCAACATTTCGGTGCCAAAGCGTCCGCACGAAGTTTGGCCCGCGATCCCACCGCTCTGGATGATCGCGCGCTTTGGTCGCGTATCGAGCAAGCCGCCTCACAGCCCATGCCTGCCTCAGTCACTACGATTAAGCCCAAAGCTCGAAGGTGGGCAGCGCCGGCTCTCGTTTTAGCGGCTGCCGCTGCTGTGCTGCTCGCCGTGCGTCCTTGGGAAACGTCATCGGATCCAACGGGATCCAATCTCAAGGGTGTGGAAGTGAGGACCAAGGGCTGCGCATTGGCCGCAAGGGCGGATGCCATGATTCTGGATCCGGAACTCAAGGATGTCGCGATTCCCGCGTCCACTCCCATACTCTTGCTGGCCCGGTGTCAGGGGAGCGGCATTCTTCATCTGCAGCTGCTGGCTGGATCGGATCATGTTTCCTTTCCCAATATTCGGGTGGAAGCGTCTTCAGAATGGCAGGAACTGCGGGATCAAAATCAGGCCCCCCTTGGGGTGATGACCCCCGTGTCGGGCCAGCTGCAGATTACCTATGGTCTGAGCGCCGAGCCCCTTTCATCGGAACAATTTGGACAGCTGGAGGGTGAATCGAGCTCGCTCAAGAACGAGCCGTGGCTTTGGACCCACGTGGTGCAGTGGCCGATCCGTGAGAAAGGGGCCCAGCCGTGAATACGTCCATGAGGTTTGAAGATATTTACTACAGCAATATCCAAATCGTTCGAAAAATCATTTCCGGTTATCGCATTTCCAATGGTCAGGCGGATGATATCGCTCAGCAGACCTTTTTACAGGCCTTCGAAAAGCTTTCAACCGTACGCGACACCCAATCCATCAAAGGCTGGATTTCGACCATCACGCGCAACAACTGTATGAATATGTTTCGATCGAAGGAGTTTACCCGACTTGATCCGCTGGATGGCGATCATAATGATGATCGGGATCACTATGAATTGGGATTCTGGTTCGATCCGGAATCGGGCGAAGCGGATCTTGAGCTCGAACAGAATTTGGTTCTCCTGCGCCGTCTTTTGGAGACCTATAAAAAAGTGCCGCGCGGGGTGATCGCTCGGCTCTACTACATGGAAGGTCAGACGACACGCGAAATCGCGGAGCAGATGAAAATGTCTCAAAACACCGTCTTGAGTCATCTGCTCCTCTTTCGCCGCGAGATGAAAGCGGCTTTGGTTCTGATGCAGCAGGAGCATTGACAAGGCGTCCCTAATGCCGTTCAGGGCGTGTAGCGATCGAGCAGAAAGCTCTTGTCCTGGGGGCTATCCAGCAGCAGGTAGCCATCGAAGGAAGAGAAGGTGTAATCACCGGCCGCAACTTCCGAATTGCCGCAGATGAAATCTTCGCCATTGACCTTGGCTACGGCCGAATTTTCCCCGCCTTCAGCAACCTGGAAATGATTGCCTTCATAAATCGCCTTGCGCTCCGTAACAGCTTCCAAGGTTTGCGTGACGCCTTCCACCGAGACGACGCAACGCAGCACATGGGCAAAGGAATCCTTGGTGAAGCGGAACAAAAGAGTGTGCTCAAACCGCACTGTTTTCCCAGTCAGGCCTGTGTAGTGACCTTTGAGGGACGTACCCGTCTGGGCGTGAGTCCATTCGCCCACGAGGTCCTGCTGCGACATCGGCGTCTCACCAGCGGGCACGGTGGGATCGGCTTTTTTGGAGCTGCTGCGGTCACCACAACCTGTGAGCAGTGCCGACGTCATTGGGGTCAGAAGAGTGATCAGGAGCAGGCTTTTTTTCATGGGTCGTCATCCGTTTAAGGTGAGGCCCCATCCAGTCAGGGCAACTCACATGGACACCCGGAGAGCAAGATGTTTGCCATTCAAAAAACCCGGAAAAACAAGGCTTTCGCCTGCTCAGAAAAATCCGCTGGTCCCACCACTGGGACTGGGAGTCCAGGAAGCGGGACATAAGGTCCCTTTCCATGGCACTTAACGAGGTTCAAAAAAGTCGAGAACCTTGGGCATAACATCAGGGGTGAACATGGGGATGTGACTCCCACCTTCAATGCTCCAGAGTTCGGTGCGGACACCATCACGGCATCCGGAATATCGGATCGCCCTTGTCTCCGGTTTACGACCCAGGCGCAGAATCTTGAAGGGTTCACTGGTTTCGGCCCCTGGCTTACAACCATTCACCTCGGCCCAGCGGGCGATGGTCTGTTCAGCCGAGGGATAGGTCGCGCCACCTTTGGAGAAGTGCCCACCCCGATACGAGACGATCCGATCTTTGGTCCCATGGATGGCCAGGACCGATACGGGCCGTTCCGGTTTGCAAGAGGCGGGATCCGAACGCAGACTGCCGGCCAGCCCCGCGACGGCCGTTACGAGAGGACTCGCATCGCAGGCCATTCGATAGGCCATGAATGCGCCATTGGAGTGACCAAAGATATAGACCCGTTTGGGATCAATAGCATAGCGAGCGGTGATCTGCTGAATCAGTCCACGCAGGTAATCGACATCATCAATCGTCGTCGATTCAAAGTTGCAGCAGGATTCGCTCGCGTTCCAAAAGCGTCGCCGGGAACCAGACACCGTTCCGTTCGGAGCGGCGAACACAAAGCCGCGCTTTAAGGCAGCTGCGGAAAGACCTAGATAATCATCCTGTTGGGCCGCACTGGAACCGTAACCATGCAGAAGCACGAGAAGCGGATACGTCTGACCTGACTTCGGGTGGAAACCTTCCGGTGTCTTGACGTCGACCGGGCGACTTCCACCAATGGGGATATTGGGGTCTGTCAGGCCCGCGGCAGTCGGATGATCGGCGTTCGTTGGATCCTGTGGCGACGGGGCTGTGGTGCACGCCGTATGGAGGAGAAGGCTGAAGATCAAGGCTGGAAA
This sequence comes from Oligoflexus sp., assembly GCF_035638955.1. GTDB lineage: Bacteria > Bdellovibrionota_B > Oligoflexia > Oligoflexales > Oligoflexaceae > Oligoflexus. The sequence goes on from NZ_DASQYZ010000088.1 coordinate 5,316, forward strand.
CATTTTCACGGGTCACTCCTTTCACATCACACATCCTCATGTGACTACACCCCTTTTGGAAAGCCAAGTCAAGAGCGATCACGGTCGACGTGCGAATTCCGAATGCGCCTGTGTATTCTGAAGGGCCAGGATTACCCGGATCGGTGTTCACACGGTGCTTCATCTCCTGTTATGTTTCATTGGCTTTCCCAAGGAATAATCGGTAATTAAAGAAGTGGCACGTGAATCCTTACGGAGACGTCTCATGCAGCGAAGAGAATTTCTGGAATTCATCGCTCTGTCCGCAGCTTCTGCTGTGCTTGCCTCGCGCCCCTATCATGCTGTGATTGCGCAGGAGCAGCCCATCACGAAAAAAATCCCATCCACCGGGGCTGCGCTCCCGGTCATAGGCATGGGAACCTGGATCACATTCAATGTAGGAACCAGTGAAAAACTTCGATCGTCTCGAACCGACATCACGCGGGAATTTTTCCATCGAGGCGGCGGGCTCATCGATTCCTCGCCCATGTATGGATCTTCGGAAGCTGTTGTAGGACACGCCCTGTCGAACCTGAATTTCCCCAAGACACTTTTTTCAGCCACCAAAGTTTGGACTTCATCCGAAAAAGAAGGCCGGGAGCAGATTCAGGAGTCCAGGAAACTTTGGAAGGTGAATGTGTTTGATCTTCTTCAGGTGCATAACCTGGAGGGCTGGGAAGGCCATCTCAGAACCCTGTTCAAAATGAAGGAAAAAGGTGAACTGCGTTACGTTGGGGTGACGACATCCCATGGACGCCGGCATGACGAAGTGGAAAAGATCATGCGCCAACAGCCGCTGGACTTTATTCAGATCACCTACAACATGAGGGACCGCGCGGTGGAAGGCAGACTGTTGGGGTTGGCTCAGGACCGTGGGATCGCGGTCATTGCCAATCGCCCGCTGGACGGTGGCGACCTCACCCGCCGTTTGGAAGGAAAACCGCTGCCCTCCTGGGCGCGTGATGTGGATTGTCAAAATTGGGCGCAGTTTCTTTTGAAATGGGTTGTGTCTCATCCGGCAATCACCTGCGCTATACCTGCGACGAGTAAAATCGAGCATATGCGGGAAAACATGGGCGCATCCCGAGGGCGAATGCCCGATGCGGCCGTGCGCGAGAAAATGATCAAACACCTGGCGAGTCTCTGATGGAAGAGTGGAGCACCTATCGCATCCGGGATTTTCTTCTGTTCTCGGAGGAGATCCTGCTGGAAGTGGTGGACGCTTATAATCATGATCTGTGGCCGTGGCAAATTCTCTGGCTTGGGCTGGCTGTTCTTATTTTGGTTTTGATCTTATTTCCTAATCGATTGCGCTTGCGCCTTGTGTTCGGCCTGCTGGCCGCCGCTTGGGCTTGGGTTGGTTTTGTTTTCCACCTTCAGTATTTTTTACCGATCAACTGGGCGGCTCGTTACAGTGCTGGAATTTTTCTTGCTGAGTCTTTGCTTTTTGCTCTCAGTGGCACTTTCCTGGACAAGTTGCAACCGGACGCTTCAGGTCCCAGGCGCAACCTGGGCCTTATTATTTTCGCACTCTCGGCCTTCGTTCCCATGGAATTTGTATTCGGACAGAATATCAGCCATATCATGGTTTTTGGATGGGGCCCTGATCGTACGGCCTTGGGAACGATTGGATTGCTTCTTACGTTTCGCCAGGGATGGTGGACCATGATTCTCATGCTTCCAGCAGTCATCTGGTGTGTTCTTGCACTTCTGATGTATTACGGGTTGAGCTGAGGTTTCACGGGACGCGCTGCAGATGCATGAGAACCCAGCCGCTGGCTTCCGATTCGCTTCGAATATTCAGCCCGCACTCCTGATACAGCACACGAAGGCGCGGGGCCTGCAGGCGGGTAAAGCCGCTGAGCAGAAGCTGGCCACCAGGACTCAAGGCTCGCACCAAAGCAGGAGCCAGTTCACGCAAGGGTTCTTCCAGAATGTTGGCCACCACCAGATCGAATCGTGCGCCCCAGTGATCGGGCGCTACAGCCGCGAATTCTATGTTCGACCCCTGCGCATCCAAAGCCGCATTCTCTTGAGCCGCATGCAGGGCCGCTGGGTCAATATCAGTCGCGGCTATGAATTCCACGTGACGCGCCCGCGCGATACGGCTCAAGACACCAGTGCCCGTACCGACATCAAGGAAGGATCGGATGGATTGAGTACGGCAAAGAAAATCCACAGCGCCTGCACACAGACGCGTGGTGGGATGCGAACCGTCACCGAAAGCTGAGCTTGGAATCTGGGCCAAGCCAATTTTTGGCCCCGGACTGCTGGGCTTCCATGCACCGAATGGGTAGAGAAATGTGAGAGGGCTCAGCGGGACCAGGACCGATTCGGGGTCGAGAGATGGCGTCATCGGGGGGGTTCCTTTCGGTTCCAATCCGGCTTAATGTCAACCAAATAGGGCATCAGGTCAACGGCAAACCCTCCAGCATAGGCTAAAGAGTGGAGTGAACCCCATCATACTGCCTGGCCAGGACCTTCAACACCCCTTCCTTATCAAGTTCAGAGTACGCTTTATTGAAGGCATCGAGCAGGTCTTTTGCACCTGCAAATTTCCTGTTCACAATGAAATACCCTGCAATCGTGAGATGGATATCATCGGGAACCACCTTAAATTCGAGGTCCAGTTCGCTCAGCATTCGTTCAGGGTAAAACAGAAAATCGATGCGTTGTTTTTTAAGCATCTTGATGCAAGTCTCAGGGGTACTGCTGTAATAAATGGAACCAGGCAAATTCAAGGCTTGAACGATGACACTTCCTTTGGTGTCGCACGTCGTTTTCCCATGAAGCCTGGCCCGTTTGACTTCAACCAACGCAGACGCTTTATGCACGACCGTGACCGAACGGAACTGATGGATTGGCAATCGGGAGTAAAGGAAATCAGCCTCTCTTTCCGGGGTTTTGATCCATGGATAGGACGCGAAATATTCCGGGTTGACAAGCATGCGCAAGGATCTGTTACCGGTAAAAATTTTGAAATCGGCCTTGTAACCCATCCGTTCAATCGTAAGTTGCACCACCTTGTCCGTATAGTCATAGAGACTCTGGAACTTAGGAATGGAGCTTTTATAATCGTGGCGAATGATCGGGAGGACTTTGGGTTGTGATAAAGCTTTGTCCTGAAAGGGGCCAAGAAGAGAAATGGCAATTATTAGGAACATAAAATTTCGATAGTGCATGGGCGGCTCTTTGCATACATTTGGAGATAATTGTATGTTAGAGAAAAAACCAGGGCCACAAGATTTCGCCCCGACGGCCATGTGCTCATCTCAGGGAATTCCGCCCCAATCGCGCTGTTTAACCTTGCTAATCCCAAGGCCTTCAATAAAATCCCCTGCTACACATCCTGGACAAGTCCCAGGCTGGCTGGCGGAAGTTTAAAAAACGAAGGTGAAATCTATGTCTCGCATAGTATGTAAGTTTGGCGGAACGAGCCTGGCCGATGCCAATCAATTTAGGAAAGTGCGCGCGATCGTGGAATCCGATAAGCGGCGCAGCATAATCGTGCCCTCGGCTCCCGGCAAACGTGTGCCTTCTGACGCCAAACTTACGGATCTCCTGTATCTGTGCCAGCAAAGCGCCTCCATGGGCAGCGACTTTACCCAGGTGTTCACACGGGTGAGTGAACGCTTTCTGGAAATCGAGCGGGAACTCGGTGTGAAGGCCGACATGGCCAAACACCTGGAGCAACTCCGCGAGGACATCATCCGTGGCGTCAGCAAGGATCATGTCGCGTCCCGCGGTGAATATCTGAATGGCCTGCTGATGGCGGCTTATTTGGGAGCTGAGTTCGTCGATCCGAAGGATTGCATCATGCTCACACCCAACGGTGGGGTTCATCCCGATACCTATCGCATGCTGGGCGAACGCCTGGCTCGCACCGACCGCCGTTATGTGGTTCCTGGTTTTTATGGAAGCGATGGGCATGGCCAGATCAAAACATTCTCACGAGGCGGTTCGGATATTTCCGGAGCGATCGTCGCCCGAGCGGCGCAGGCCGAACTTTACGAGAACTGGACCGATGTCTCCGGTCTGCTGATGGCGGATCCGCGCATCATACCGCATGCCAAGCCGATGGAAGAGGCTACTTATGCGGAAATTCGTGAGCTCTCGTATATGGGCGCGACGGTGCTTCATGATGAAGCCATTTCACCGGTTCGCGAAGTGGGCATTCCGATCGCCATTAAAAATACCAATGCCCCCGATCATCCCGGCACACGCATTGTCAATAAGCTCAGCGAAGAGATCATAAAATCCACTGAGATTGCAGGCATTGCCGGCAAGAAAAACTTCGTGATGATCAACATCGAAAAGAACCTGATGAACAAAGAGGTTGGCTTTGCCTTCCGTTTGTTCGGCGTTCTCGAACGTCACGGCGTGAGCTTCGAACACTGTCCGTCGGCAATCGACAGCATGAGTGTGATCGTTGAAGCGTCGCAGCTTGAAGGCAAGGCTGATATCGTTCTCGATGAAATCAGAAACACCCTGCGTCCGGACCGGCTCGAACTCGAACCTCAGATCGCCTTGATTGCGGTGGTCGGCGAGGACATGGCAGAGACCATCGGGATTGCCGCTAAAGTCTTTGTCGCGTTACGGGATGCCAATGTCAATGTTCGCCTGATCAATCAAGGCGCCAGTGAGCTGAATATCATCGTCGGTGTTATGCCCGAAGATTATGAAAAGGCTCTGCGGGCGCTGTATGCGGTCTTCGTTCCAAGCTGATGAACTAGTCGGGCTGAAAATCCTTCAGAATTTTGAGCTCGATCGTCAGGGTATCCTGGTCATTGGTGAGCATGACCTGCTGATCGTCGACCATGCAGGTGAACTTCATGGAGCGATCGACCAAACGGTCAATCACCGATTCATTCGAGCAAGCGAGATGCACCACGCGCAGGTGTTTGAAGCGGTCGAGCGAATCCTTGAGACCTTCAAACCAGGTGTGAGCCGATCCGCGCTGATAGGTGTAGATCGACACCCGATCGGACTTGCCACAGGACTGACGGATGCGCTTGTCCTGAGGCTGGCCGAGTTCAATCCAATGCTCAATGTCGCCCGTCAGGCTTTTCTGCCACATATCCGGCTCGTCCATTTCACTCAGGCCCTTGGTGAACTGCAGGTTCTCATGGGCATTGAGAGCAAATACGGCCATGCGCAGGATCATGCGCTGGTTGGTTTCAGACGGATGTTTGGCAAGGGTCAGGACATGGTCTTCATAATAGCCTCGATGGCTGTCAGCAATGGTGAGATCCACCTTGAAAATCGTCGATTTTATCGCCATCGGCTTTCCGTTCCTGTTAACATGAACCAGGGCCGAGCTTATCCGTTATGGATGAAAACTTCAAACCCGTAAGGCAGGGAGTCTGTGGCATGGATGAGTTGGAATTTATACCCGAGCGGATTCTGCAGCTGTCACTGTCTCAGGATGAGCTGGTTTTACCCTTCGACGCCGCTGTGGAAGCGATTGATCTTGTGGAGAAGGAAGGCTTCCTCCTCCTCTGTTGGGAAGGCTGGCTGCGTTATGCCGATGGAGCCGTCGGACATTCCTTGAGTCACCAGGGCACGCGCGAGATTCGGCGACGCACCGATGAACCCTGGCCGGATTATTCCAAACGGGCCAAGGATTCGTTTCTCCAATCGGCTGCCGAAAGCCTGCAGAAATTCACAGCAAAGCCTGAGAATCCCGGGGCTCAGCTCTATTTCTGCCTCGTCTTTTCAAAAGACACCGAAGGGTGACGGCTGGATTTAGAAATTCCCAGAGCGGGTATCGATCATCAACATACCTTGCCGAAGGTTAATCCAAAGGCGATCATAAGCATCCAGCTCAAAGCCCCCATAGGAAATAAAGCCCGACGTGCCGGGAATATCGTAGAGCTGGGAACGGGTGAAGAGGTATCGCCAGTGCGAGCCATCCCCAATGAATATCTCAAAGCCGATCCCCATGATGAATTCGCCGCGGCTGGTACGTTTGATATCGCCGACCGACAGCCTCATGGCTTGCGGTGGCAGCTTCCATTCATGAAGCCGCCTGGCGTTCAAATCCAAAATCCACATCGCCTTCGGCTCACCCAAATCACGATCGTAACTCGATATCAAAAAAGTCGAGTCATCCACTTTCCGAATGCGATCAAAGTCACGAACGCCCATGGAATGCCAACTCACAAATTCCTGCATGCGGTGGTCGGCGCCCATTCTGAGCAGGCCGAGATCGGTGGCAACCCAAATTGCGTCAGCCATGCGATAGATTCCCGCCACACTCCCACCGTATTCAGGCTCCAGGGTTTGACGCTTGAACTGGCCTTCGGCAATCACACCTGTTTCGGGTCGATTGCCATTATAGACCCATATGTCCCCTCCGGCTGCCATGGCACCGCCGAAGAAATATTCCTCCCCGAAGCTGGCCAGCATCTTCCATGAACCTGCCAGCGTGGGCGTGAAGATGCCGCTGGGCGCCAGGATATACGGCTGAAAGATGTCCGTTTCCACGGCACCCGATTCATCGACTTTTGGACTCGGGACGATCAAATTCCAACCCTGCGCCTCCAGCGTGAGCAGACCTGTGTCGGAATCAAGTTGATAGAGACCAAGGTTGGGAATATAAACCTGTGGCCTTAGGAGATCCTTGATCCAGATGTTACTGATCTGATTGGCAAAGGCCTGACCCGGTGGTGGAATGAAGAGCCACGGACCGAGTGTGATGCGATACGGCTGAGTCTTGTATTCCTGCCCGCGTGCGAGGAACCAGATACGATCGCCCTCACGGAAAACAGAAGGTGGTCTTCCGGTATCGGCGCTCAATCCCAGCATGGGAAAATTCCAATGCAAGGCTTTGCCTCCTTCCAGGTAAATATAGGCATCAGTACCCTTCCATAGGATATCGCCTGATTCTGTTTCAAAGGGTGAAAGGGGTTCCGCTCCGTAATGAGCCAGAGCAGGCTCCCGCGTCCAGGCGCGTGTCGATTCGTCCCATTTCCATGTGCCGAAAAAAATGTGACCGCTTCGAGTGAAAAGCAAGGCATCGTGCTGCACTTTGGACGATGGCCAGGAAACTGGATTCGGCAAATCCTCCCAGACGTGGCCATCCCAGCGACGCAAACGCAAAGTTTGAAATGCCTCCCCCTGCACCAGCCAAAGCTTATCATCGCGATCATAGCCCATGGTACGTAGAGCCTGATCCTGCGGCAACTCAAGCTTTGACCAAAGACCTGCCTGTTCCTGCCAGACGGCCGATCCGCAGGCAACGGCAAAATTCCCTTGGAAATTTTCGCTGATGTGAAGGCTGTTGCTGCTGAGACACACGGCAATCTCTGCATGATCAGGTAAAGGCAAAGCTACCAGCCGATCGCCTCGTTCGATGATCAGCTCTGGCCCCGTGCCTCGGCACCAGAAGCCTGTTCGCTTTCCCGGTTGCGCCTGCTGACACTGGGGATCTTTCAGGTCCGCAGGCCAGGCGAGCTCCTTCCATCCATCGGCCGTCCATCGAGCTATCACAGTCAGCAGAGAAGGACTGCCCGCAACTTCATAAGTTTCCAGGACGACCAGCTGACCGTCCCTGTCCAGCCAAATATGGGTCGCGGCGTCTTGCTTTTGTCCTGACCTGATGGGTGGCATCCTTTGCCAGGAACCCGGCCTCTTCAGGTCGGTAACACCAAACTTTGTCTCGTCCCACTGCAGGACTCCCTTGGTGGTGCTGAGGGAGAAAATCTGTCCTGCCCTGTTCTTGAATAGGGCAACGCCGGACTCAAAATTCTCGTCGCCGGTTTTTAACTCCCTGGGCTGCCATTTCCTGGGCTTGATGCCGATGGCCACACTTTGTTCCTCGATGTGGTTGCGCCCTGAATCATAGCGCACATGGATCCGGACATGGCCTCCATCGGAAGTCAAACTTGACCAGATGGGCAGAATATTGATCTTAAGTTCCTCGGAGCAGTTTTTAAACGTCTCGAGAGATTGACCTCGGCAAGCGCCCTCGTTACAGGTGAACACGCGGCCGGGACGTATGGTTTGGTTGGCATAAACAAATTCCGCTTTGCATTGCAGACGTCCTTCGAGCTTGTCATCAAGCACACGCGGCTGTTCATTCAGGATTCGGCTGATGTGCAGACTCAGCTCGGATACAGGCTTATCCATGACCGCCAGTTCCTCACCCCAGCGCGGGTTATCCCAGCTGACCTGCAGACGGGGACGGCTGCTGCTGACCAGAACGGTCTGACAAAGCCTGGGTGAACTCACTTGACCCGAAGGCATGCGAACTTCACTAAAATAATCGAAAATCCCGACTTCATCGGCAAGCACCTGGGCGGTCGGTTGAAAATTCTCGGGATCGAGGCACTGAAGACGAGGCTGACAGTCCACCGCACCACTTTCATCCGTGGCACGGTCCCATTCACGTTTTTCCTTGCACACGCGAAGCTGGCCCTCGGTTCGGCTGCTCTTCAACGGAATGATGGACCCTTGCTCGAATATGCCAACGCCGTGATGCAGGGGATAATCTTCAAGACCGGTGACATGAACGGGGCCATGGAGAATGGTGAGACGGCAACGTTCATGTTCAACCGGAAGAACCGGCGCCTGATCCCAGGCACTCTGCGCCAGGAGAAAACGGAATCGAAGATCATAGACCCCTTCTGGTAAATCGCCGGTCGCAAGAAAGCCTGGGTTTTCGTCTGGGGTTTCACCGTAGGGTTTCTTATAAAGTTCATAGCGTTTTTTATTCGAGAGGTCCTCGGCTATCAGTTGGAATTGTGCAGCATCAAGCGATCCCGTGCTGTTCCAGAGCAAGGGGAACGCGAGCTTTTCGTCGCTGAAGAAGCCTTGAGTCGGGCACTGCAGGAAAGCCTGGATGCTGGAATTCTTCACCATGCGCACCTGCTGGAAGCGAGGCTTCTGCAGGATTCCCGCGTAACTCCAGCCTGCATGCGCATGATAGACCTGCAGCGTCCCTTGATCGCTTGGGAGTCGCAGACATCCGCCAGGAGTTACATTTAAATCCTGAGTTTGACCATCTGTCAGCATCATGCGACTGCTCAGGCTTCGCACCTGGTCGCGGGTCAAAGGTTGCCCCTCAGGGTTCAGGAGCTGTATGACGATTTCTTCCTCGGAAACCTGGCCAGGGGCAAGCCCGCATTGCTGGGCTGAACCCAGGAAATTCTGCCTGAAGGGGGCCCTGCATGAGGCAAGGTATGAAGCAAACAGGACCATCGCAAGGAACTGAAGGACAAGATTCATGCGGCCAGGCGATGTGTTCATTCTGATCCTCAATTCATTCCAACCCAAATCTGTCATCCTGATACAAAATAAAACGGTCCGGGGCACCAACAGACTGCAGACCCAGCGAAGAATGTTGGGATTTCTCGTTGGAAAAATGGATTTTTTGACACGCTAACCAGCCCGTAGGGTTGCCCTCGCGGCTGCTCGTCAGGAAACTTAGTGATATGATGTCGTAACTATTCCACCTGTCTCATGGAAGGGCTGCTTATGCTGCTTCTCATGTATCGTATGGGCTTCTTTTTGCTCTTGTTTTGGGCCTACGTGCCTCTTCAGGCCCAGGTTTCTGCCGTTCAGGGAGAAATCGATCTTAAGGATTGGAAGGGTCAACCGCTCCGCCTTAAGGGCAGCTGGAGCTTTTACCCTAACGAGCTGCTCAGTCCGGATTCGTATCTGCAGAAGCTCGACTCAGGCGATGCGGCTGCAACATGGATCCCGGTGGGTGAGTCCTTTCAAGAGAGCGGACGGGGCGCCATGACCAACATTGGATTCGGCACCTATGTTCTTCACCTGAAAAATATTCCTGATATAAAATCCCTCGCCTTCAGTGACATCTCAGCCTATTCAGCGTCTCGTGCCTTTCTCTTCAACCGCCAGCAGGGTCGCACGGAACCCGCACTGACGGCTGGGCAGGTCTCTCAAAGCCAGGATGCAGCCTCGCCGGCAATCGCCACCATTGAAGTCGCTAACATATCCGATGCGATGCGACCCGAAGCGTTCCTCCTCATTCAAGTCAGCAACTTCCATCACGAATGGGGAGGCCTCTGGATTCCTCCGCAATTAGGGCCAAGGCAGGATCTGCTCGCCGAGTACGCGAGTGAACTCAAACGCAACTATCTGGTTATCGGCGCTCTCCTCATGACGGCCCTCTACAATTTCAGCCTCTACTCGAGACGGCGTGAAGACAAGGGCTCTCTGATGCTCGGTTTCCTGTCCCTCGTTCTTATCCTGCGCAGCATAGGTTACATGGGACAGGTCGAACCCATCTTGAACACTATGCAGACCAACTTTAATATCACCTTTAAGTTCATTTATATCTCGATGATCCTGAGCCCTCTTCTTATCCTGCACTTTGAGCTCGACTATTTCCCACGCCAGACACCCCGTCGATTGATTTGGTGGCTGACTTTTATGTGCACGCCCCTGATGCTCTTTTTCGCCTTCACGGATCCCCTGACCTTTACGAAGCTGGGAATCGTCGGTCAGTATCTGGGCATCACGCTGGGCGCTTTATGCATGTTCACCCTGGGCCGAGCCCTGATCGCTGGCGAGCCGGGAGCGGTCATCTCAAACCTCGGTACATTCGCGGTATTCGTAGGCGCCGTTCTGGATATGATCTCAGCGGCCGGTGCCTATCAATTCCCGGCAAACTGCATTGGCTATGGACTGGTGATCTTTACCCTGGCCCAAAGCCAGATCATTGGCGTCCGCTTTGCCGATGCCTTTCGCAAGGCCCATCACCTGGGAAAATCCCTCCAGCTTGAAGTCGATCGCCAAACGCGTGAAATCAAATCCATCATGCAGAGTATTGAACTCGGCATTTTTACAGTCGTCGATGAGAACCTTCATATCGGGGACCAATTTTCGACGCAACTGAAGACGATGACCCAGCAGGACCACATCCAGGGCCGTTCCATCGACACGATTCTCTTCGAAAATGCCAGGATCACCGCTGACACCCGTGACCAGGCCCGATCCGCCTTGAGTTCCAGCCTGAACAGTGACCTGTTGAATTTCGAGATGAACAGTCATTGTTTACCGCAGCAGATGACTGTTCAAAGGGGCGACGCGGCAGCCCCGCAGGTCTGGGAAATGGACTGGACCCCCATCGTCAACAGTGAAAATATCGTGGAAAAAGTTCTGGTGTGCGTCCGGGATATCACGGATATTTTGAGATTGAAGGAAAAAGCCCGCGATCAGGAATCCCACCTCGCGATGATCAATGAACTGATTATGGTTGCAGAAGACCGATTCAGCCGCTTTTTGAGCGCGAGCCAGAATCTTATTCGCGAAAATCAAAGTCTGCTTGACGCTCATCCTTTAGAACCGCAGCCGGCCGTGCTCCGCAAGCTCTTTATGAATATGCATACGCTCAAAGGCATGGCTCGAACCTATCAATTCATGGCTTTATCAGCAGCGGCTCATCAGGCCGAGCAATGTTTCGCTCACTTGCAAAAAAATTCCGGCAGCTGGCCGATGGCTCAAATGAAAGATGACCTCAGGCAGGTGGCCCAAACTTTGGAAGCGTATGAACACATAGGCAGAACCCAACTCGGATGGAACCTGGGTCAGCGGATCCTGCGAATCCATAAATCCAGATTGGAAGGCATGCTCCAGGACCTGCAGTCGATACCTCTCAAGATCCTGGATCCTGCCTTGCAGGTCCGGATCGCATCCGTGGAAAACAGACTGGGCAGTGAATGCTACCGCCCCGTTCGTGACATTATCCAGGAAGCCTGCAAAGGGGCCGATTCCCTCGCCCGAAGTCTAAACAAGCAGCCACCCACCGTCGAGATCGAGGCCGGCGAGATCTACTTCCGCGATCCCGGAGCGGACCTCGTTCACAGTGTGCTCACCCATTTGATGCGCAATATGCTGGATCATGGCCTGGAAACACCGATGGAAAGACAGACCCTAGGGAAAAATCCTAAGGGCAGCATCGCAATCCGTGTGAACTGCGAAAGCCATAACGTCCTCCTCACCATCCATGACGATGGCCGTGGTTTGGATCTGGATCGCATTGAAACCCTCGGCCGGGAGCGAGGTTCAATTCCCCAAGGCGCGTCATGGACCGATGAAGACGTGGCTGAACTCATCTTTCAGGCCAACTTTTCCACAGCGCGGGAAGTCACGGAAATATCCGGACGAGGCGTGGGAATGGATGCCGTTCGCACCTTTCTTCAGGAGAAAAAAGGTCACATTGTTCTGCAATTTACGGCCGCTCGTGACAAAGGTTTCCGCTCCTTTGCCTTTGTGATCAGCATCCCGAATGAACTGTGCTGGTTTCCCCACGAAGAGTGGCACCCGAAGGCCATCTCCACCGTCGCCTAACCCTTTATCCATGACAATCAGGGTGAGATCAGACTGCGGACAGCGTCTGGTATCTCACCTTGGAAGGCCTCACCTGGAATGTGCAGCCTCTTCGGAAAAAACCAGGCATAGGTCCCCATACTCATGACTTCGATACAGGTTGCGTTCAGCTTCCGCGAAACCATCGGACAAAATTTCTTCGGGCAAAAAAGCCGTCAAAAGTTGCCGATGGCTCGTCCCCAGTTCATGCATCCCGGTGATTAATCCCAGAGCGATGTGCGGCCGAGCCGAAGGCCCGAGGCGCATGGGGGTCATGCCGCTTCCGGCTCGTAAAGCACCCTCCACCCATGCGGATTCCAAAGCTCGGAGGGCACTGGTGCCCAGGGCTATGATGCGGCCGCCTTCGGCCAGGGTGGTCTCAATTTGTCTGACCGTTGCCCACGGTACTTCAAAATATTCTGGCAACGGCAGGAGCTGATCCAGGGCCGCGGAACCCGTACTGGAAAGGCCGGCGGCGTGCAGCACGGGGGCAAATTTTATACCACGCGCTTTCAGGCGCAGGACGAGATCCCAGTTGAATGGGAACGCCGCACTCGGTGCCTCCGTGGAAAGTGGTGGTCCCGCGAAAAGAGTTTGCTGATCCCAAAGATCAAGCGGTTGCTGCAGATACGAATACTGGATGGGCCGCCCGTGCCGGTAGAGACTCTGTTCCAGGTGAAGACTTTGAAAGCGCACATGCAGAAGACGCGCCTGCTCCACCGCCTGAACAGTAGCGGTCAGGTCGTCCCCAAAGATGATGGTATCTCCACTTTGCAGACTGGGCGGCGGACCGCGTTCCTCTGTCGGCATACGCCAGTCACCGGACCCAAATGAAAAGGCCAACCAGTCCTGCAAACCTTCCGAAGGATGACCTTGAAAAGATGCGAGACGTATTTCAAGAGCTTCGCCGCTTCGCTGCACGTGACCCCGGAAGCTTGAAGGCAGCGTGGCCGATCGATTGACGATCAGCAGATCGCGAGGCTGAAGAATCGAGGGTAAATCCTCGACAAGGCGATGCTGCGGACCATGGCCTAGCCCCAGTATCATAAGTTTGGTTTTGCCGAGGAATCGTTGCGGGAGTTGTGCGGGTATCATACGGAGGTCCTCACTTGACGGAATTCGTTCGTGTCGATGAGCTGCATGATGCGACGCGCGACATCATGCGGATCTCGGAGCTGGGCCGGGTCAGCATCGGGGATCGCAGCAAAATGCATAGGGGTTCGCATATCGCCCGGATCGATCGCATAAAAACGCAAACCTTGCGATTCCAGTTCCGCCTGAAAAATTCGGGTGAGATGATCGAGGGCCGCCTTGGACACGGCATAAGCTCCCCAACGCGGGTAAGCCTGGACAGCCGCATCACTGGAAATATTCACAACCACTCCCGATTCCCGCAGAAGCATGGCCGGTAAAAGGGCTTTGGTGAAGCGAAACGGCCCCAGAAGATTGGTTTGCAGCACCGCCTCAAAATCCTCGCATTCCGTATCCATGAGCAACCGCAGCGGTGTCGGACCCAGTTGACTGGCAACGTTGAACAGCCGATCCACATCACCGAGTCGAGCGTGAATTTCACCGGCTGCGGGATAAATGTCCTCTTTTTTGCTGATATCAAACGGCAGGCCGATCATCCCGGGATAGCGCTGTATCATGGCCTCGATGAGTTCGGCATTGCGGGCCAGGATGGCAACACGCGCGCCGGCTTCATAATGCTGGATGGCCAGAGCCTGACCCAAACCTGATGTTCCACCTGTAATGACGATAGTCTTGTTCATAAACTTTTCCTTTTCTATGGCGCGAACGGCGCCTTCCCTCGCTTTATCGTCTGCCTTGGGCAGTATGTCGACGATTTAGCTAATATATTGGCCAGGAGCCAGGTTATGATCGGGCCTGGAGGTGGGAGTATGGATGAGCTTGATAAAATTCCTTTGTATCTATCGAGAAATATCAGCGAACTGCGGACTAAAAAAAACTGGAGCCAGCAGCAGCTCGCCCAGGTGGCCGGCATTCCGCGTTCGACATTGACGCATATTGAGTCAGGCGATGGCAATCCCTCGCTCGTCAACCTCATGCGGGTTGCGGCGGCCCTTGGTGTGGGAGTCGAGGAACTGCTCACACGGCCAAGGTCGCAGACCTTACTCATTCCAGCCGAAAAGGTTCCCGTGCAGATCCGTAGCGGTGGCCTTGTGCGCATACACAAACTGCTGCCGGACAAGTTTCGTGGAATCGCCATCGAGCGCATGGAATTTGAACCCGAATCCGCGATGGGCGGGCAGCCGCATCTGAGCGGCACCAAGGAATATATGACGGTCCTTCAGGGTGAAGTGGTCGTGCAGGTCGCCGGGCAAAGTCATGTGGTGAGCAAAGGTGATGTGCTGGCGTTCCCAGGGAACCAACCGCACGGTTATCGGAATCTACGTAAGAGTCTGGCCGTCGCCATCAGCATGGTTATACCCGTTCCGGTTTAACCGACCCCAGACTACAGCAAACGGACGCGGACCGCGGGCAAAAAAATCGTGATGGACGGGGCGCCTTGTTGTAGACTTGGCGTTCTCTGTCCCTCTCCAATAGGTAAAAGCCATGACGCGCGATTATGCCCAATCCAAAGCTGCTCAGGATGCTTATGCTCTGGTTGAAGAACTGCAGACCTATCTGGTGCAAAAGCTCGATGCCCTGCCACCCAAGGTCACGGCTTCACGCTTTCATCCGGTGGAATGGCTGCGAGCGGGAGGGCGTTTCGGCGGCGGCGTTCGTTTTGTAGCCAACGATGACGCGGTGTTTAATCGGGCTTCGGTCAATATTTCTCAGGTGCAGTACGAAAAAGATCCAAGCAAAAAGCTGGCGTCCGCTTCGGCACTTTCGACCATCGTCCACCCCTATCACCCGCAAGCCCCGTCCATGCATATGCATATCAGCTGGACGGAAATGAAAATCGGCCAGGGTTACTGGCGAATCATGGCGGATCTTAATCCCAGCCTGCCGCATGAAGCTGATACTCGTCTTTTTGAAGACGCTTTGCGGGAAGCCAGCGGACATCTTTTCCAGCTGGGCAAGGAACAAGGCGAGCGTTATTTCTTTATTCCTGCGCTGGGTCGTCATCGTGGGGTCTCGCATTTTTATCTTGAGGAACATCAGAGCCCGGACCGCGACGCGGATCGGAAGCTGGCACGTAACTTCGGACGCAAGATGATCGAGACGTATGCTGCGATTGTGGAACGTCATCTCAAGGCCAATGCCCCAGTTACCGATCATGACCGGACGGAACAGTTGCACTACCACAGCCTCTACTTCCTGCAGGTTCTGACTTTGGACCGTGGCACCACCTCGGGTCTCCTCGTGCACGACGAAAATGATGCGGGAATCCTGGGATCCCTGCCCGCGTGTGTGGACCGAAAAATTCTGCAGAGCTGGGTTCCCCAACATCCGCCGCTGCAGCAGAAACTTCTGGAATTGCTGGTCAGCAACCTGCCTGATAAGAACGTATCCCTGGTGGACGACAAAGTGAAAATTCGAATTGCCCAGGCCGCGCGAGATTTCTATCAGCAGCATCCCGAGGCGCAGAATCTGCTCGCTCAGGGCCATACGGTGCCGCCGACCGTCGACAATCATCGATAATCCTTTGGATACGGACCAGGCCATGGAAAAGACGACCCTTAAAATTATTGAGACCCTGCGGCAGGCCGAAAGCAATAATCCCGAGCTGGCCCTGTCGTCGCTTCGCATGGCCTCACGACTGGCTGGAGGGTCCCTCGTTTCATGGCTGGAGTCCCTGGTTGCCATGGCTTCCCAACCGCGAAATCCTGTTGATGTCAAACTGGAAGATGAAATCAAAACCCTGAAGGAAGAGATTGATTGGCTGGGGCTTATGCTCCGCGGCCGAAACGATGATATCAAAAGCCTGAAAAAGGAAATCGAGCGGCTCAAAAAGGAACCGGGCGCGTTCTTCGATGACAAAGAGCCCCAAAAGCTTGAAATCGAGCGGCTCAAAGCTGAACTTCAGGACGCGAAACAAGCGTTGGGGCTGCTGACAAATTTTGTGGATGGCATGTTCAAGGATATCGCGGATCAGTCCCAGGATGATGCCACCGCTCAGGAGCCTCACTAGGCGCGAAGGCCGACCTAATTTTTATCGCGGACCCACTGCAAATAACCCTCATAATTTTCAAAGTCTTCTGTGGGCCAAAGACGGACATCGCGCAGGTATTCGATGGCTGGCACAAAAGGCCGATATTCGATGATCAGCGATGCCAAGGATTCTTTGAAAGACTCCTGGTCTTCTTCGTTGAAAAGCTCAATGAGATAGTCGACGCCTTCGGGGTAAACATCCAGGAATTCTGTAATGGCATCAAAATATATGTAACCCGACCCTGTCGATCGAAAATCTCGGCACATTTTTTCGAGCCTGGTACGATAATCATTCATGCTAGACTCCTTTATTGATCCCACGCCGGATATGCAGTTCTGACGGTACCATCTGCGTTAAATCTAACGGTTACTTTAATTCCATCGTGGGTCCCTGATATCACGTCTTTGAGCTGTTCACCGTTTTGTTTCGCTTTTGCTATGACTTCTTCGGTAACACGAATGATATCTTCAGGCGTAAATGACTCTGGCCATAGGGTTTTTACCCCCCAAAGCTTGGGAGCTCCAGGTATAGGTTGGGAGGCATTTTGGCCTTTTTTAGAGTTCTGGAATAAGCCCAGAGGACACTGAGATTGAATAACACCGTTAGGATGAACCTTTTGCAAAATTACGGTGTCGTCGGCCACCTTGAGGGCACTCCCGGTCTCGTTGAGCTTAGAGAATCCATTTGTGAGATCAAAAGAGTTCACCGTGACGATCCTTCGGTTGACGCCCTCCTTGGTGTTGAGCTCCATCAACTCTTTCATAGCCTGCTTGGTATGCAGGCCAGACGTCAATTTCGTGACACCGTTCACGAGGACTTGATCTCCTTTGAGCACATGCTCGAAGGTCTCTTTCGTCCACCTGACCAGCGCCTTTTCATAGATCTTGTCCAACCTCGTCAAGCATTCGAGTAGCGTGGGATCCATCCCACTGGCATAGGCAACCGGGACAACGATATCCCACGGACTCAAAAAGATTCGCTGCCACTGTGGAAGCGGTTCGGTCGCAGCCAATGAGTCTAAAACCTTGCACGAGGGGATGTACATCCGACCAATGCTGGCAAACCTGCGTAAATCTTCGACTCGTTTAATCCCAAAACGTGCCGCTGACTGATAGACATTTCCGAGAAAAGCCGGTGTGTCCTTAACCCTCTTGGCTGCAATGACGACCTGCTCCCCGATTGTACCGGCAAGCTCTCGGTATTTCTCAATCTTCTTCGTGATGGCGGCTGCGATTCTCAAAGCCTTGGCTGATTTGGCTGCCAGCTTGCCGCCGGCCTTTAAAAAGCCTGGGACCACAATGGTCAGGGCCGTCATGCCTCGTTCAAAAGTACTGACGGAATCTCCGTATAGATTCTTCCCGGTTGTGATCAAATAAAGGTCGTAGCCTAGGGCCACACCGGGCACGGCGCCGACGATCGCTTCACCGCCCGCTTTGGCCAACTCGAGCGAAAGACTCATCTCCTTCTGGGCCGCGGCCAATTCCTTCTCGATATCAGCCCGATTGGCAACTTCTTCCTGCCATGCAATGATCTGTTCAATCATTATCACGTTGAGTAAGCGCGCGTATTCCAAAGGAGCGAGCTTGGCATCACGGGTCACTTGATCCAGATTTGAAGTTGTTTCAATGTCAAGGATGCTTCTTTCCACATAGCTGATACAAGAGGCCAAGACCAGCTGAGACCAGCCGTGATTGATCTTGTTGAGACTCTCCAGGAGGATGTCCCGCTCGGCGTTGTAAGGGAGGGCATGGCCTATGAGGTCATTAAGATCATCGCGCTGTTTATAAGGTACCTCGGAGAGGGTTAGATTTTCGGGGCTACAGGCCGCACCAAAAGCCGGTGGATTCTTCGGGGGAGTCGCAGGACTATTTTTAAGATTATAACCATCGTCCTGCAAGGCATCGCCAAGCCAATCAGAAACCTCTGGATGCCCCAGATCAAGGACCACATTCGCATATTTGAAGGGAACCGAGTCCAGGACGAAGCTGGGGTCCACGAAAACAGCCATCCCTTCAACGACATACTGGTGGGTTTCGCCGTTATCCAGTTTGAACTTGTCCTTTGCATTGATACGGTCAGCTTTCCCAATGTTTCGGAAGAGGGAGCCACCCGTATCGCCGCTGGTTATCCCGTAAGGAAAAACCTCAGGTTCCGCGCTCGTCTCAGGTTCGACCTCAACAGTTTTTTCCCCTTCAATCGTCCTGAAGTAATCGGGTACAGCTTTTTTAAGAGTTGTTTGGTTCTTTTCATGGAAATCGAAACCGATCGAAAAGGCAAACTTATCGAACGACGTTCCCTGGGTGCAACCGCCAGGATTCTTGAAGTCGTCGTCAACGCATCCATAGCCAGCCAGGTCAACGCCGCTCGGAATGCCAGGCGAACGATCTATACGGACGGGGTCGGTCATCGCGCGAAAAACGTCACGATCGGCAAAGGCATCGGGCAACGAGATGATGCCTATATCGGGGCAACGCAATTCAGAATTATTGCAGCGATAGCGCCAGCCGGCATGCTGCTGCACGTCGACTTCCACAGTCTCAAAAGCGTGTCCCTTGCCCGACATCATCTGGAGGAATCGAGGCTTGCTCGTCTGGATCGGACCGAGCATCTGTTCCATGCACGATGCGGCCGTGATGATGGTTTGGTACCCATATCGAAAGCCGGTGCAAATTTTGTCTGGCATATGATGCCGGTCATCAGATAGCCGGTATCCAATGAGAAACGGCAGTTCACCAACTTCTTCACCAAGGGTCAAAAGCGCCTGGTCGCCATTGGCAATCGAGAGTTCCGACGACGGCTGGCGTGCTTGATCGCAGGATACAAGACAGAGCAGTATCAGTAGAAAAATGGCTTTCATTTTTCCTCACCCTTATAAAATAAGATTTTTGCTGAAGCCCAGTCGATTAAAAGATCGCTCCGAACAGACCGTCGATGTTTTGCTGATAAACAGCCGTCATACCTTCAGCGTTTTTCATCGATTGAGGCAGGAAGTCAGCTTGGTTGATCATTCTCATCTGATCTTCCGAGCCTAGATCTGTCTGGATGCCCGCAAAGATTTTCTCGACTTTCTGTTGAACTTCGACCTCCAGGTTTCCAAGCGCCATTTTCCTGTTTTCCAGGTCAATTATCTCATTCAACGCAGCCGTCTCTGCGCGGTCTGTTTGATCCAACAGTTCGCCGCTTAATTTGGTCCCATTTCTGCCGAGCTCCAGACCCCAGTTCATAATCAGGTGGTCGCCATTCACGCCATCCCACTTAAAGATATCGTACTCACTCTTTTTTGTTTTCCAGGGCGGCATGCCCCACCTGGGCACAAGATATTTAGCGAAAGCGAACGCGCGCCCCTTGATAGCCTCATATGTGGCCCTGCTTTCGATGCCAAACTTGAGGAAGGGATAACCCACCTCATCAAAATTCACCGCCCCGTAGCCGGTAAGAGGGAGACGGGCATCGATGATGACAAGGCTGGCTTCAGCGCCGACCTGCACGACTCTGGGTAAGCCCGCTGCAGCCGATGCATAGCCCTCGGCTTTTACATAGGGAGTCAGGGTGCCCTTGATTTGGGTGGTATAAACGCCATATTCGTAGCCAACGCCAATGTCGATCCGTCCCCCTAATTCAACGGAGACAGGCACCGGACCGACCATAAAAATAGTTTCATAGGACTCATCCAGTTCATAACTCCAGGCGCTCGGGTCGTCATCGACGATCTTAACGCCATCCCGCAGTTCCTTCTTGATCAGATCCTGTCCAAAATATTTGACTTCGAACCCCAGGTACAATTCTTCCGGTCCGGCATAAGCCTGGGCCCAGCCTCCGATCGCGTTGATCTCGCGATCGAGGATATAGACCCCAGCCGCCCCTTGCGCTGTCATTTGCTGCGCTTCTTCCGATCCAGCGAGTTCCAGATAGGCGGTGGCGTAGGTCGCGAATCGATCCCTTTTCCCGTGATTGAAACCGCTCCAGTCTTTACGCTTCTTGACTTCAAGGGGACGGCGTGACGGAGGCACCGGAGCCGGGATATTGGGAACGTCGGGGATCTGCATATCAGCAGGAAGGATCGTATTAAGATTGTTCCTGAGCTCAAACAGCTGCTCGGGGCTGGGGAATTCTTTCGCATCCAGCATAGCCTGAATGTCTTTGGCAATGTCGATCGCAGCGTTCACCTTCTGGACGTTCTCCATATTGAAGATATGGGAATATTCGGATAGGTCGAGATTTTCGAGCAAGGTCTTCCGGAAATTCATGATATTGCCGATAAAGTCTTCGAAATTCTCCCTTTTGGTCAGGTCGACCTGTCCATAGAGCGAAAAGCCGAATGTACAGAGGATTTCCTGCTGTTCATTGAGTCGGCGCACAATATCATCAGCTGGCATATCGATAATTCCCGGTATCGTGATCCGGGGAAAGGCGAAGTTAGGATCCTGGATGCTACCGGTAGGAATATTCAGTTTGGGACAGTCCGCTTTAGGGTCCAGGCCCAATATCTTCGCCACCAGCTCTTCGGCGCTCAGATGATAGGCGGCGAGGATCTGCTTCTTCATCTCATCGCGTGGGGTGGGGACTTGGTGCGATACAAATGATTCTTCATCTTGCGCATCGCTTTGAGGTCTGAGCGAGAAACCACTCAAATTATAGAGCATTTCCATTTCATTCAAATGCTCAACGTACTCGGCAATAGTCCCGTCGAAAACATCAGCTTGATGGAACTTTGCCGAGGGATCGGAGTAGTACTTTTCACAGTTGCCGTTGATATAGGTCTGGCAAAACTCTGATATCTTAAAAGGCTTAAACGTGATCGGCTCACCGCCTATGGTTTGAAAGCGAACGGGCTCAGATGCTGAGGCCGACGGCCCAAACGAGACTATCATAGGGAATGCGAGGGAAATCAGTTTCCAATATTTCATATCATGTCCCTTTCTCAGAAAGCGGTCCTTGGTACACGGCTTTCAACTGATTGGCGATCACTTCAAGGAGGCCTTCTTCCACTTCATTCAATCGGGTTAAAAAAGGCAGGACGTTGGCTCTAAACAGATTGCAGTCATAAAAATGCCTGTGTTGGCCCAACTGACCATTTTGCTCTCGACAAGTCTTCAAGGGTGTCGCCCCACGCTGCTTGTAAGACTTTTGGGTGATAAAGTACCGTAAAGCATGTTCCCTGCCGCCAAAGCTCCCAAAACCGTTCTTGAGGGAGGCTTCAAGGGCGTTATAGTTTGCCTGCGCCAGAGCCTTCGCTTGCTTCACTCGGTCTTGAGCGTAGACAGCGCTATCCTCGAATCGTCTGAAGTCCCGATCCAGGGATCGTTTGAAGGCAGCAAGAGTTTTTTCTGCGCCCAGGTAGTCAGCATTGGAGAGGTGCATCTCCCCTTCCTTGTAATAGTTGACAGCCCGGGTTAAAGCGGGTTCGACGGCTTTATCGGTAGCCAGCATCCGTTCGACGGCTTCGATCCGACCTTTAAGTTCGGGAAACTCCAGCTTTCGAATCGTCGAAATCAGCTTGATCTTATCCGCGATGCCTCTCTGCAGGTTCTTCAGAAGGTCAACGACATTGCCTCCGTTGCTCGGATGCAAAGCATCCAGAGAGGCGGAGAATCGCGTCTTCAAGAAATCCATCTGTTCATTGACATAAATCAGGTTGGCCGAATATCGATGCAGAAAAACGGCTTCATTGCCGGCACTGGCTTGAGTTTCGAACTCCTTGAGATCCAGCTTGGGGAGCCCCTTGATACGGTCCAGTCCCTCATTGGCCGCAATGCCAATACCTGCATATTCGAACTCAATTTCTTTCAAGAGATGAGCTTGTTGATTGAGAGCTGTTTTGAGCTCCGGGCTTTCCAGATAGCTCAGCCAGTTCTGGTTATTCATTTTCGATAAAATGGCTATCCAATTCTCAAGCCA
Source organism: Oligoflexus sp. (assembly GCF_035638955.1). Classification (GTDB taxonomy): domain Bacteria; phylum Bdellovibrionota_B; class Oligoflexia; order Oligoflexales; family Oligoflexaceae; genus Oligoflexus. Next base: position 27,691 of record NZ_DASQYZ010000088.1, read on the forward strand.
GCGGCTCACATCCGCGTAATGTTTTTCCACCCTGACATTCACACTTTTAGGGCCGGTAAAGTAAATATCGCGCACGATGCGATAGCTGCCGTGGATCTCGCCGATTTTCTCTGCCACATTCAGTTGTTTTGTGAGAGCGGCCTGTTTCAGGTCCAGTTCCTCTTTGGTCATCTCCTGGGAAAATGCGGACTGGCACGTGATAAGTGCAATCAATATCCATAGGAATTTCATGGGATTCATCCTTGTTCGCTATACTGTTGAGAAAGTGCCTGCAAACGCCTGAACTCGTCCCCGAGCTGTTCTTTGACAGCCTCAAGCCGAGCCAGGAATTCCTTCGCTTCGGACAGGCTTGCCTCAAGGCCTTGTTTGGCGGACTCAACGTTTGGGATTTCAAATCCAGCCTCCGCGGCCTGTTCTTTCAGAATCACGGCGCCCTTGACGCGCGCCACTTCAACGACGAGACCACGAACAGCAGGCAGAACTTCAAAGGCCGAGAAGTACCAACGATGCTTCACCCTGTCTGCGGTGACAAGAAACTGGGCCGTGCCAGCTGCCCTGCTGATCAAACCAACGGCTTCCAAATCGACGGTTTCCCATCGAGCAGCATTGATGCCAAAGTTGGCTGGCAGAATTTCAGTGTCTGAATCCGAGGAGTTAAGGGAAAAATCGAGCATGCTCCCGACCATTGTTTGCAAGGATGCAGCCATGACTTCCAATTTTGGAATGGAATACTTCTCGATGAGATTGTCATAATCCTTGATCGACTGGTAAAGTTTGGCTTTGCTCTCCAGGAGGTCAGACAAGCGCTTGGACTCGAGCTTCCACAGCGCTATTTGATCCTCTGAGGGCAACTTCAGAATGTCGCGAATGATCAGACTGCAATCCTGAGACAGAAGGGGTTTGCCCTGGCCTTTAAAACCAAAATATGCCTCGAGACTGTTAGGCAAGGTTATTTCCCTATTGCTTCCCGCTTCAATAGGGACGGTCGTGCCTGTCAGGTCGGTGACGGCTTTATTGGCAAAGACCAGCACATGGTTTGAAAAGACTTTTCTGCACGTGAGATCGTAATGAATGCGAAAGTCCGACTTATGATCGGCACGACTGACGAAAACGGAGTTTTCGCAGTTGGTTTTGGCTCCGCCAGCTGACGTGCTGCACTTGACGAGTTCCTGGGCATAAGCATGGGCTGAGGACAACAGAAGGGCCAGGAGGAACAGGCCGCTTTGATATTTGTTCATGATTCAACTCTCCTAAATTTGCTGGTCAATTGTCGAATGTAAAAACCAATTGTCCGACGTTGAAATGGATCGCCCGATTCGATTTCAAATGAACGGCTTGATCGCCACATACCGAGTAAATGTCCTCGTACGCGAAGCCATAAGAATTTTGGCCTTCATTGAACGTTGAACCAATGGCTCGCCCATCTTCGCAATAAAGGCCAAAGTGGAAAACGCTGTTGATATCCCGCTTTTCACCCTGCATGGAGGTCGTCGATACATTCGACACAGTATTCGAATTATGGGTTTTTCTAACGTGCGCATGAAGGCTCTCGAAGATTAACCGAGAGTTAATCTGGCTATTGTTGAGCGCCTGGAAGGAACTGACCTGGAAGTTGGCGGTATAGGTTTTCGTTGTGCAGTCTGTATCATATTCGTAATGATCCAGAATCTCCCTGGTTTCGCATTCAATCTTGTACCTGTCTTCGCAGAAAGGTCGCCAGTTTGTTTCGCAGATCTTTGGGGAACCTTCGCAGACCTCTTCATTTCGATAGATCGGGCGTTTGGTTGTAACGCAGGAATCGGCACTGCTTCCGGCGGAACCAATGTAGACGCGGCGATTCTCAAACGTTCCGTAGCAATCCACCTTGCCCGGGATCGGCAGAGTCGCTCCTATTTCGGCACATTCAGGAGCGATTCCACTGAGCCCCGTCGTACTGATGGTCATTTTCTTGCCCGTGCCCTGTCCCGTGCTAAACAGAAGTTGAAGATCCAACTTGATATCGGTCGTCGTCCCAAATGGAATATTCTTAACAACAATATACTCATCGCCCAGATCGTCAAAGCTGACGGACTCTTTCGAGAAGACAGAGTTGAGAAGGATCGTCCTGGAGAAGCGTTTGATATTCAGATCTCTTATCAACCCAGGAATCAAGACTGCGGGAGCGTCCACTTTTATCGGGAACCGGACGGAGTTGTCTTTCTCGCGCGCGATCACGGGTGTTGTGAGCGTTGCGAGCGTTAGGAACGCGGTCATTTTTTTCAGAGAGCTGATGATTCCAGGCATGGCTAACCCTTTCGATTTACGGTTGCTGAGATAAAACGTCCGAAAAATCACTTCGAACGTTCACTGATTTTCTTTTTCGACTCTTAAAAACAGCCCATTTGGGTGGGAGATGGATCGACGCTTTTACGATTTCAGGCCACTCACGAGGCTATCGACGAACCCGCATAGGTCGGGGTGCGCGCAGCGTTTTTGGAATTGCAGGATGATGGCCTCGGCATTTGCAGATTTCTGATTGGCCAGGGATCGAAGCAGGCTTTTTATGGCTTTGATGTTCTTTTCGGTCCGCAGCTGCTCTTGAATCTTCAGGACGTGATCGGGGCCCAATTCTCCATAGACAAGGGCCTCAGCTATGGTCTCCTTGACCAAGGGCTTGACTTCTTTAACGAGACCATCGAGCAGGATATCTTTCGCGGTGGCTTCGTTGACGTGCCGCAAGCTATCGTAGGCTTTAGCTCTTACGAGATCATTTTGCGCCGAAATATACTGGTTGGCCGTAGCCAAATTCTGACTCAAACCAATATTGCCAATTACGGCGAGATTATGAACTCTTTGCTCCACGGTTTCCGCTGCCGCTAACTGACTGGAGAATCTTTCATATATTTTTCTTGCCCGATCGGGCTCGCTCAATCGCAGATTGTGCGCCATTGTCCCAAGGCTTCTTTCGCCAAGGCTTATTAACTCCTGGTCAGCTGATATGTTGGGCAATTGCCATAAAAGCTCTTCGCTTTGTTCAGATGGATGATCCAAAAAAGCCAGATTGGGTATAAGCCGCCTTCGCCTTTTTCCATCACTCAATGATTCTATGGTCTCACGGATCAGCTTTTGGCAGGGATCATTTCCCACCGCTGTCAAAGCCGTCGCGATGATCTTGAACTGTTCCGATCCGATGTCATGATCGGCCAGGAATGACTTGAAATCCTTGACCGACTCGGGCTGTAGGTTGAAAAGCGCTTTTATTTGGCGATACAGAGGCATGTTCTTCTTTCGATCGCTTCCCGCTTTCGAGAGCCGATCGTACAATTCCTTTTTGGTGGATTGACCCAGGATTTCCTTTTCTTTTTCCTGCTTTGCCATGGCGACCAAGGCATCATGAGTGAACGTTTCCTTGATCATCTGCTCAGGGTGTGGTTGCCCAGCCGCAGCAACCAGGCTGAGGTGTGGAGGCACCGAAAGCACCCTAAGGGCCGAAAAAGTCAGCTGATTGCTAATCTTCATCCCAAAATCGTTTTGAAAGTATAAGCTGCGCTCTATATGGATTGCGGCTATATCCTTCTCTCTATGATCCAACTGAAATTTTCCATTCCCTGACACACTCTCATACTTTCCAGTTTGGAAAGTCTGAACAAGAGTAGCCATCTTCCGGTCAGAAGATGTCACACTGAGGCGGCTTTCGATAGGGTATGGAGGGATGTCGACCATCGCCGGCCACAGTTCTCCAATGTTCACGACTGAGTTCGGCAAGTTTAGATTGAGGTTGCGAAGGATGTCGATGACAAGCACTGAGGGATGGCCGATGGATTGGCGATCCATGCGGATATTTTTGATGAGCCCTTGGCTATGCAGATCAAAAGTAAAAATAGCCTGTGACAGCTCTTCTTTTAAGAAGGCCTCATGGCTGGACTTCAACGCTTCGGGCCAGACACGACCACTCACTTCGCAGATGAGCCTTTGCTGGTTGCATTGAAGTCTTAGCTCCAAATAGGCTGTCAACTCGATCGACATCTCTGAACCGCTTACGCCTTGGGTCAGACTTTCACTTTGTCCCTTACTCACATAATCGATTTTGTAGATCTTGGGGCCGCTCTTGGGCAACCAGCCTGTTAAGTCAGCTGTTTTATTGAATATGAAAAGGTAGATGCCAACAGCAGCAAGCAGAATCAAAGAACCTGGAATCCAGAGCCTACTCTTGAGAAGTGCTTTCATACTGCCCTCGCCAATTTATTCTTAACTGGACAACGTAGGGCTCCCAATTTTTATGCATGTCTCATGAAGGATTTTACCTAGACGAATCTGCTCAATTTGACGGGTAGAGACGGACCGAAGGTCACGTTCCTGCTCTTTCGTTTCCCTTTCGGCGCTGGCCGACGAAGAAGGAAGACCGGAGCTTGAGCCCACTACTTTGGAAGCGGCTGAAACCAACGATGGTGATGCCAGCTTTCGAATTTTCCCGATGTGGTGCACGATTGAAAAACTGCGGATACCGCCTTTCACTATTTTCAAGCGGCTATGCCCTGAGGATCTATGCCCCAACTGTGATAAAATCGTGGATGCCTGCGACGATGGTACTTAAGAATCTGCGAACGCGCTCTTGGAAAATTTGCCCCAGGTGCAGCCCATTCATGTGGAAAATCGACGACCGTCATTGCGCAGACAATCATGAGCTGCCTCTGAGGAGACGCGGTAAGTCAGCCGCGAGCCCGCCTGATGGGATTGGAATGCCCAGTACGGTCCGACATCGGCCAGGGTGCCTGCACCACGCGCTAGCCCGTACAGGTCAATTTTCGGTACTGGAACGGTGCCTGAAGCACTATTGATGGCAGGACTGCCGGCTTTAAAAGCAAAGCCTTCGCTACGTTGACCACTGGCGTCAACAAAAATATCCCCTGCGTTCGCTACGCGACGGTTTGTGTTATTGTTTTCGCCGGTTGCCGAAAAGCTCCTACCGCCGGAAATGATGTTGTAGCTGAAATCAACGGCCTCGGAGCCGCCTGTGCTATTGAGGGGCCGATCGGCACGGGCAACCATGATGTTATCCCGCACGCGTACATTTTTTGATTCTATCGCCGTAATCTCACCATCAGCAGTGAGCGGATTTTGTGAATTATGAAAAGTGGTATTAAAAAATACGTCTACATTGGAGGTGTGAAAAATATGGATGCCGCGGCCGCCATTGTTGTACACAAGGTTGTTCGTGACAAGTGCACGGCCTTTATAGTCCCTGAATTTATCCAGGATGATTCCGTTGCCATCTGTTGGCGCTCCAAGCCCCCAGCAGCGACGTTCAATTTCATTCCAGTTGTCCCTGCTGACGTTATTGCTGATAAATATTTTATAACCTCCCACCGCCGTGTCTCCTTCAAGATCACGTGGAACCAGAACCGATATGCCAGATCCACCTTCGGAAGACCAACGACCATTGTTAGCAACGCGATTGTTTATAATGGTGATATAGTCGGCGGTGTCGGTGGCAATACCGGCAAGTGGATGATCATGGGCATAATTGTTGCGGATAATCACATGATGCGCTATGGATCCAGCACCCGTTACGTTGATTCCACTTGATGTGGCATAAGCAGTAGGATTGGTCTTTTCAGCATTGGACTTGGCCCTATTGTCGTCCACCAAACCGCTGTGCCCGATAAGTTCAAAACCATCCACAACGATATAGGACGCGCCGCGAACCTGGATCCCACTCCAATTCACACCGATCGTGGTTCTGACGCTGGGGCGATCTCCAGGAAAGTTCCGATACGTAATCCAGGCATCAGGTGTTCCGGAGGTTGTAATCGCAAGAACCGAATAATCTGTCCAGGGTTTGCATGTCGTTGATCCTGCAGGACAGGCGGGTTTCGTGTATTCGCCTGCTTTCACAAGAAGTGTTTGGCCAGGCTTCAATTGTTGATGGGCATGCTGCAATGTTCTCCACGGACTTCCTTCAGTCCCAGGATTATCCTGATCCGAAGCATTGGCTTCAGTAGACACAAAAAAGACCGACCTGCGGTCAGGATCGTCTGTTCTTGCAGGCACCGGTAAGTCAAGGACCGTTGTCACACCACCTGAGACTACCGATACCCTGTATTCATATACAGTCTTGGGCTCCAGACCTGTATCCCGGAATTGTCGCGCATACCAGTCGGCACTTTTTATATTGACCCATTCAGTCGACGGCGGCGACCGCCTTTCGATAATAAAGGACTGTTGCTCGACAAAAGGAGCGACCCATTCAACGGCGATATCTGTGCCGGATAGGGTCACCGCGCTGACCTTTCTCGATTCCGCGCCAAGATCCGGAATGAATTGTGCCGCGGGGTTGGTTTGATCAGCAGCGATTCCGGAATCAACTTTGAGCGAAGAACTATTGCTTTCCTGGCTACAGTTTATTGAAAAGAAAAGGGGAAGGAGAGCTAACACCGGCAGAATTCTCTTTTTGTACATTGAATACCTCGGTTGATTGAACATTAGAAACAAAGAAACACCAATTTAAACTTTCACACAAGGAGCGTTTGAACAGACTGATTGTCCCATTTACGCGACGACAGAACACTTTTTCAAGTAAAAGATTCAGGCTCGGATCCTTGAGTTTTTCACTGCGTGCCCGTTCACTGACAGATAATGTCAGCAATTTCCTTTTATCTGTGATTTCATCCTCGTACTTTACCGATAGAGCGAAGGGAGGCGCCGGGGGAAAAAAGAGGAGCTCAGCATGATTTTAATGAAATATAAGGTGGAAAAGTTTCTTGTTAAGGGACGTCGTCGCTTAAGAGTCTTTCGATGAATTTCACTTTTTCGGCTCTGTCGCATCTGCCAAGTGCGTGGAAAAAAGCAGGGCCTCAGAGTAGAATCTTAGGCGATAACAGCGAATTCTAACCAATGTTATGCGCCTATCAAGTTAATTAAAGGCAGGCGTGTTCGCTCTCCAGCGAACATCCAGAACCTCAACTCTTCAAGCCTTCGCACGCTATGGTTGGCCCCAGTTAACTGCGGGTTAATCGTATCCTTTCATCAAGCTCCGAAGGGCGCTCGGACTGGCCTCTGCTGGTCGATATGGGGGGTGGTCAGGATTCGTTAAAAAACCCAACATTTGTCCTAGAACACGTGTCCGTGAGGAACTGCGCAGCTTCGCATAAAAACAGCCAATATGGCTTCTAACTTTGCTACACGCACCTGATCAAAAAACCTCGGCACCAATCTAAAATTATGCGCGGCTCTGGGAGCGGTTTATGAAGCTCGTCGAAAACTATTGTTTTGGCCCTCCAATATGTTCTCGATTCCTGATTACCTTAAAACCCGGATGGTTTCAGGCAACAAGCTGTAAAACATTTACGGAAAAAGAACTTTAAGACCAATGGTGGGTTTTTTAACGAATCCTGACCATCCCCGTAGTTGCGAAAACGGGGCTCCAGGCTCCGAAGTCACGAGTGAAACTCACCTCTCGTTAAAGGACCAGCTCCGGCGCCGCTGGCTTTCGAGGCTCCGTCCTTGACGTTCACATGGCATCTGTATGACCATGCGCTGTGGCGCAGGGATTGGAATTGGGGTGGGCGGTGACACCTGTCTTGGTGTTCGCAGGTGACAATGATTGGTCAATGTGGATGTCAACAGGTTTACAACACAAGCTTTGAAACGTCCGTGATCAGCTGGCGAAAATATTTCTGGGCCGGATCGCGATCATAGCGTCGGTGCCAGTAAAGTTTCACAGTGAAATTCGGCAGCTTGAGTGGCGGTTTATAAAGCTTCAGCGGCAGCTGGCTGGCAAGGAGCCTAAGGCAGCTAAGTGGGGCGGCCACAATTAGATCCGACTGCGATACCAGCAGGGGAACCGACCAGAAACTTGGCACCACCACAGCCGTCCTTCGCTGCTTCCCAAGGCTATGCAAAATCTCATCGACGACAGAGCGATCCTTGCTCCCTGTTCCAATCAGGGCATGGCTGAAACTCAAAAAATCCGTCAGGCTCAAACTTGCCTTCTTCGCCAGTGGATGATTCGCGGCGATCGCGAGCGCAAACTGATCAGTCCACAAAACTTTTTCCAGGACTTCCGGTACCACGCGTGCCGTGACACCGATCACGGCGAAACTTGGATTTTCTTCCAGGGTCTGGATGGTGTCATTCATATAGGGCCGGTGCAAACGCAAATCGCAATAAGGACTCTGCGTCTTCATTGTCGCATAGATCTTCGGCAGTAAAAGGGCATCCAGATAATCGAGCGCCGCCAGATGAAATTCCTTCGCGGTGGTTGTAGCATCAAACCGCGGCGGCTCGAACACCAATTCCTGCGCATCCGCCACAAACCTTTGCACACGAGGATAAAGCTCGAGGGCCAAAGCCGTCGGTTCCAGTTTATGGCCCTGCTGCACAAAGAGCGGATCTTTAAATAAGGTGCGCAGTTTGCGCAGCGCATGGCTGACGGCCGATTGCGAGAGATGGAGCTGCGAAGCGGCCGCCGTGACCGAACCTGACCGCAGGATAGCGTCCAAGACCACAAGAAGATTCAGATTTATCGCATGAATATTTTTCATGCACGTATTATAAACTATCATTTTTGTTCAGGCTAGAAATTCCGAAGAATAAGAGGTGTCAAACAAAAGGAGACAAAAGATGAAAGCTCTCGTATTCGGATCAAGCGGCTTGGTCGGCCAGGAAGTCTTGAAAGACCTTGAAGCACAAAACATTCCCGTTCATGCCGTACGTAGGCTGGCTCCTGGGGTCAAAGGCACCACCCGATGGTTTACGCACGATCTTTTGCATGGCGCGGGCTCGACCGAACTTTGGGATGGGGTCACTCATGTTTTCGTCCTGGCGCCGGCCGGTTATATGAATCAGGATCAGATCATCATTCCTGTAGTCGAAAAAGCCAAATCGCAGAAAGTGCAAAAAATTGTATTGATGACAGCAATGGGAGCTAACCACGCTTTCGGCAGTCCGCTCCAAAAAGCCGAAGTCGCTCTCCAGCAAAGCGAACTCGATTGGGCCATCATTCGTCCCAACTGGTTCATGCAGAATTTTCACACCTACTGGGGTCACGCGCTGCGAACCGAACACACGGTGGCGGTACCAGCTGGCACTGCCAAAACCAGTTTTATCGATGTGCGGGATATTGGTGCCGTGGCCGCTAAGCTCCTCACAACCAAAACCATCGGCGCCTTTGATATCACAGGACCTGACGCTCTAACGCATGCAGAGGTAGCGGCAATTCTTTCTGAGGCCCTGGGTCAGCGCATTCGTTATGTGGATGCGGAACCCAAGGCGTTTCAGGAAGGTCTGCAAAAAGGCGGTTTTCCCGCTGATTATGCAGCTTTCTTGATGCTTATTCTCGGAGCACTGCGAGAGGGCCATGCGGCAGGTGTGACGACGCATGTCGAACAGATCCTGCAAAGAAATCCCCTGAGTTTTGCGGACTATGCGCGCGATTTTACCACGCACCTTCGCACGGCTGCAAAGCCTTGATAACCATAGGCTATGCGGAATTAAATATACGCAAAGTGACAAAACACGTTGGGACGGTACAGGTTTTGACACTTTGATTTTGTCATGCGTTTCGTCAGGCTTTGTTGCGTTTGCAAACTCTGAGCGAGGAAATATCTGGATTCGCGAGCCATCATGCAGCCATGGAATAAAAGATTTCAGCAAAGGTATTGCCCTCTGCTTCGAGCTGCCGTTTTCGAATGATCATCATCGCTTCAAAGCCACCCATTGTAATCTTTGCAGTTCGAAAACCTCTTGAAGCCCAGCGTGCCTCTGCATAGCTGCTTGATGGGCCTATGGTCCTGCTCGTGAGGCAAAGGACAAGGCCCATGCTGGGCTCGAACAGTTTTACGCCCTCGCAGGATAACTGCGTCCAGGGAATGATCCCTTCAAAACCTCACTTCACCCTCGGAAATGTTTGCGACAGAGCCACTAAAAGCCCATCGGAAATTCCATCTATAAGAACCGCAGTAAGTGCAAAGCAAAATACAGCAGCGCTTCAAACACAAACAATTTCATCTTTTCATGACCGCGCTTTCACTTCGACTGATTTGTTCGATGTCAGAGACAGTGTCGTGAATCGACAACGAATTTTTACTCTTTTGAAATAGCACACTAAACAAGTTTTTTGATTGCTTTAGTCAAACACTACTTTTATAAGTAATGGCTGTTAAGCGATAGTCTGCAATGGGTTCGGAACGATTTATTCCAACTCATTGTCAACTTCAGTCGTCACCCTATGCCATAGACGTGATACGGTCCCGTACTAGTTTCAGAGACGGCTCAGGAATTTGAAACGTTGTGTTGTGCTATTCAATGGAGAAGAATTGATGACAAAAGTCGAAAGTTATGAACATAAACTCTTATTCGGCCTTTTAGGTGCTTATCTTGCTATGAGCGCATGTAGTGGCGCAAGTTCCCAAGGTAACGGTGAAAGTGAAGTAGCTTCCATCAAAATTGCTGATCTAAAAGATCAAGACTATGATGTCGTAAAATTAGAGATCAGTAAGGTAGGTCAAGGAGAGTCCTACAAGAGTTCCAAGACCTTTCAGAAAGGTGTGGAGTCGATAGAGGAGAAGCTGCCCGTCGGTACCTATCAATTCGCAATTGATTATTACAAAGGTCAGCAGAAGTCGTTAAGCAGCTCCTATTGTTCCGAAGAGCAGAAGAAAACTCAGACCCATACTCTCGCGGTCGGCGAGAATAAAATCAAGGTTCTGGTTTGTAAGTTAAATAAGGAGCCAGTCAATGATGAAGCTGACGTAGTCATTGAGCCGACTTTGCCACCCGAAGATGGCGTAGTGCCAACATTAGGTGGTGAAGGCCCTTCCGGTGACTGTGATCCCAAGTTTCTGGCACCATTCTGTAAGGATGAGCGCATAAATGGATTTGACGAAGGAACATGGAAAAGGGAAAACCCCCCCTCCCTGGAAGAGCAGCGACTCTATTCGCTGAAAGCAGTTAACTTTCTCCGTGCAAGAACTTGCCTCGCGCCCCTGCAGCTTGATCCTAAACTCAATGGCATTGCAGAGAAGGCTCAGGCAGCCAACTCTGGTCACGGCTATTTCATTCAAAACTGCATGAATGCAACATACGGTTACGGCGAGAACTGTGAAGCAGGCTGGACACAGGAAAATATTGGAGCAGCAAGCGGAACAAGTCGAACCTGGAAACATGGAATTCATGTTCCACTGTGTGCGATGATGGAAGAACCAAAGGGAGTGGGGCACCGTGCGAACATTGAATCACCGGCGTTTAAGCGTCTGGGTGTTTCAATAAATGCCAACGCAAACGGGGCTTATTGGTTCCATGAGTTCGGGAAGTGAAGATCAGGTTAAACCTAACGATGTGGATCTTAGGTTTTTGATTTTTTAGTACCAGTGTCTATCGGGTAGGAGGGTTAGGCGAAGCCCAACCCGACCTCCCACACCACCGTACGTGCACTTCCGTATACGGCGGTTTACGGTTGTGTTGCGTTTGCAGAAGCTGAGCGAGGGGAAGCACGGATTCGCGAACGATCATGCAGCGACGGAA
>NZ_DASQYZ010000089.1:0-26369 GCF_035638955.1 Oligoflexus sp.
TAATGCGTTTTGCATTTTTACCAAATGCCGAAAATGATCATCTTTTAAACCACTGTATTTTGATCACCAACTGCGGGTGATGAGGCAGGATACGATCAGGTGGGGACGGAGTCTAACCGTGACTTGCTGGGGCGCTTACGAAGGAAGAGACGAAATATGTGTGCAAAGGAGCAATTGAGCCGACTCAAATGTTTTTATTGAAAAGGACCTTCACCACCGGTTGGGCGCCTTCAATTTCCAAGCATAGATGGTGTTCTGTTTAACTCAAATCGAGACAGCCATTCTTTAACCCTTGAATTGCATTATCGGTCACGTCCAGATTTGACTGAAGAGGCGTTGAATGCACTAGCAAAAGAAACTTTCGAAAAGTCGAGCAGCTATTTAAAGACGCGCACGTTCATGCAGATGGTGTATGAATAATATTCGAGAATTAAATCAAGGCCGGCAGGAGGCAATTCAAGGCAGGAAAAACCTTGGAAGTACCGGGTTGGATGACATATTTGCCTCTCATGCAGGCCTTACAACCATGAACAATTGCTTACCAAAAAAGCGCCAGAAAAACGGGCACTTTAAATAAAACTTGAGCGCAACAGTGGAAGCAGCCCGACTTTTGGTTGAAAAAGGCAAGAATCGCGGTATCAAAACATCTACCTTAAATCCAACTGCTTCGACAGCCTCCTTTAGAGACCTATCTGATATTGGCAGCGTGTGATCAATAAAGTCAAAATACTCTTTATAAGCAAATCGATAATTCGGCTGTATGATTATGAGTTGTCCACCTGGTTTTAAAATTTCTCGAATAAAAGACAGTACTTTCAAAAGCGCTTGAAAATCCGGCAGGTGCTCAAAGAAATTTGAAACGAAGCAATAGTCAGCCTTTACTCCAAAGTCAGAAGCATTCGCTTTCAATATGTCCAGATGGTGAACCCGAATATTGCCCTGAGCAAATAACTGCGATTCGGGATTCAAGTCAATAAGGTGCTTTTCTTTGGCAGAAACTGCGTTTAAGAATTCACAATAACCGCCCCCAATATCAACAACAGTGGAATTCAGCCTAATATATTTCTGAAGAAATTCATTGACCAAAGTATTCCACAGTTCGGCCTTGAGTGTTTTATCTTTAGGCGAAAAACGAGCTGTGTAAAGATTCGCAAGTATTTTATCGAGAGCGAGGGTGGATTCCATTGTTGCTATCCCAACTTATTGGATTTTAGCTAAGCACTTTGCATCATCCGGTTCTTGGTACGATGATAGTCTTTTCGAGAAAACCATCTTTCAATTAAGCAGTAAAGAACAATAAAGAGATAACGAGAGCCCATTTCCCGTATTTTAAGCTTGGAAACTCCAAACTTTCTATTGGTCCATGAATTTGGCATGACCGCGTATGAGTACCCTCTAACAATCGCTTTAAGTGGAAGCTCTACTGTTAGATTAAAATGATAACTCAATAGGGGTTGAATACCCCGAATAACTTCGGCTCGATAAAGTTTGAATGCGTTTGTCGTGTCGTTGTAGGAAATCTGCATGACAATTTGAATAAAAGAATTAGCTAGTCGATTGAATACTTTCTTGTGGAAAGGGTAGTCTATTACAAGACCGCCTTTTGTCCATCGACTTCCAAAAACACAGTCAAAGCCTTCGTTCAGTTTCCGGTAGAAACGCACCAAATCAGTAGGGCTGTCAGATGCATCGGCCATATAAATTGCCACAGCATCCCCAGAGAAATTCTCCAGCCCCCGGCGAACTGCGAAGCCGAATCCGTTTGGCGGTCGGTTGTCAATGTAGCGAAGGTTTACAATTTCTTTGGACAAGGCATCAAGTATACCCTCGGTTCCATCCCTGGAGTTATCGTTGATAACAAGAATCTCGTGGTCAATGACTTCGCGCGAAAGAACTTCATGCAGGCTTCGAATAGTGCCCTCTATGCAACCCTCTTCGTTATGAGCTGGGATGACGACCGAAAGTTTCATAGCAAGCCCTTCCCCCATTTAATGTTAATTTAAGGCACTTTGATGTTTTCACGCTCTGCAACGGCGTAAACTATCTCACGGATAATCTCTCTAACATCGTAACGATAGTTCCATTTCGGGTAGTGCTCGCGGAACTTGCGGACGTCGGAAATCCACCAGATGTGATCGCCCGAGCGCGCTTCATCCTTGATAGTATAGTTCAATTCTCGTCCGGTCAGTTCTTTTATGATCTGGATCGCTTCGATCATCGAGCAATTGCTGTGGCGACTGCCGCCGATATTATAAACCTCGCCGGGGCGTGGCGATTCATGATAGGCCCAGAACGCGTGAACCAGATCGTTACCATGAATATTGTCACGAACCTGCTTACCCTTGTAGCCGAAGATCGAATAGGGACGCCCGGTCATTTGGCACTTCACAAGATAGGCGAGAAAACCATGCAGCTCCGCTCCCGAATGAGCTGGACCCGTTAAACAACCGCCGCGAAAGATGGCCGTCTTTATTCCAAAATACCGGCCATACTCCTGGCACATGATATCAGCCGCTACCTTGCTTGCGCCGAACACCGAGTGTTTGGACTGATCAATCGACATCGATTCATCAATGCCATGCTCTCCATACCCATGGGTTGGATCGCATTCCCAACGTTGCTCCTTCTCTACGAGGGGAAGGTAATTAGGAGTATCGCCATAAACTTTGTTGGTCGAGGTAAAAATAAAACTGGCTTCGGGCGCATGCATTCGAGTGGCTTCGAGCAAATACAAAGTCGCCAGTGCATTTACCGTAAAATCGGTGACGGGTTCCCGAGCCGCCCAATCATGCGAAGGCTGCGCTGCACAGTGCACAACCATCGCAATGTCTTGGGCATATTTTTCAAAAATCCCTTGAATGCCCGCCTGATCACGGATGTCAAGATTCTCATGGATATAACGATTAAACTCGGTCTGCATTCTCCGAGCATTCCAATCCGTCGACCCATCCGAACCAAAAAAATAAGACCTCATGTTGTTGTCGATGCCAACGACAGTCATGCCCTTGGCGTGAAGAAAACGCACCGTTTCGCTGCCAATAAGGCCGGATGCACCGGTGACTATTGCAACGCTCATAGATACTCCCGCTGATGGGTTATGTAAAAAGGGGTCTCAAAATCGTTTCAAATCTGGCCAGCCACGCTTTAATTTCACTAACTATGCTTTCTGGGGAAAGCTCCGGCTTCCAATCAAAACTGTGCCCAACATCTGCCAAGTCAGAGACAAACCAAGGAATGTCAACTGGCGAAGTCTCAGTTTGGGAACGAATATCAAGCCTCTGGCCGCAGATCTTTTCACAGATTTGCGTATACTCTTTGAGGCTGACTGCATTTTCAGGCCCGCCACCAACCGCAAAAATCTGTCCCCGATGCTTATCCAGCACAGGAATCTGCTGCTGTATAAGTCGGAAGAGGTCGCGAGGGTGCAAAAGATCGCGAACCTGCTTACCAGTCCCGCCAAAGCCTGTATAACTAAGTTGTCCTTGAAAAAGATGACGAGCAACCCAAAGAGTAAAGACCCCCTGATCAGTCTTTCCAAACTGCCAAGGCCCAGCGATTACGCCGCAGCGATTGACGAGCACATTGACATTAAAAACGGCTGCGTATTCTTCGATAAAAAGTTCAGAAGCGAGCTTCGTACTGCCATAAAGCGACCTAAATCCCCGGCCAACAGTAGGAAAGCTGCAGGCGATACCTCCCTTCGACAAGCCAGTCATATCCTGCTGTGCAGAAAGCTCAAAGCGGGTGTCGCCCTCGTCCAACTTAATCGAACGAAGTGCTGGGATGGAATAGACTCGCGAAGTCGACAGAAAAACGCCACCTGCAGACTTCTTACGCACAAAATCGAGGAAATTTATTGTACCATTGAGATTAGTGCCGATGAGATAGTTCACCCCTTGACCGGATTGGCCCGCATGCACACTCGGTTCCGCTGATGCCTCTATGGTCAGGTCAAAGGTGCCAGGAATATCTTCTAAGTCCTCACGGTTACGGATATCACCATGAATAAATTCAATATCGTGCTGTTTGAAGCGGGGTAGATTCAATTCTGAACCCCGGCGATGCAAGTTATCAAACACAACTATTTTGCTGTTGGGCTGCGACTGTTGGAAGGAAAGCGCCAATGATGAACCGACAAAACCCGCACCGCCTATAACAAGAATCCGCATATGAACCTCATAGAAAGGTCTCCAGATCTATCAAGCCCCAGAAAATCTACAGACGATTTGGAACAAAACGTATGAATTGCGCTTAGATATTAAATGTATTTACTGGGCCGGCCAACTCTTGATTTCGGTCGTTCTCGCTTAGACCGGCCCGCCCTCGACAAATTGACGCAGTTTGCTGATCTGTGCACTCCATTCGGGAAGTGCATTGATTTGAGCTGCAATATGTTCGCGCATGCGCCTTATGATTTCGGGTTGATCGATCAAATCGGCAATCACCTTCAAAAATGCCGCAACTTCCGGCTCGACAAGAATGGAGTTAATCTGATCTTTTAACTCCAAAGCCGTATTCTCACCTTTGAGGTCCACGACCACGCCCGAGCAAGCCATGACCTCGCGAGCTAACAGGGACAGATTGGTCGCGGAAGGAGCAATGACGATATCGCAGTACGAGTAGACCTGAGCGAGTTCGTCATGGCTTAGAAGTCCTAAATTAATATGCGGGAACGGGAGTCTGCGCTTTTCTTCGTCCCCAAAAGCGAAAACGATGAAGCGCTTGTCCATTTCTGGCAGAATCGACAACGCTATCCAGGCAATTTCAACACAACGCCTCGGCGTTAGGGACCGATTGTAAAGTCCAATCTTGAATGTGTTTGCCAAATCATTGGCTGCTTTATGTTCCTGGAGCGCTTTTAGGCTGAAGGTCGTTCGGGGATAATAAATAGATCGATCAGGGCACAGATAAAAGTAATCGCCGGTTACTGCAAACTTCGTCTTTAACGTTTCGAGCAACCAGGGCCCTGCCGTGAAAAATTCGAAACCCATACGATAGGTCTCTTCCGCGAAATGGTAATAGGAACCAACAGGGCTGAAAAAAGGCTCGTAGTCCTGAACAAAATAAATTTTTCGTTTGGCTATCCAGGCTTTGGCAGCGTAAGCCGTCTGCCAGGAAGTACAAATCACAATATCGGCTTCGCGGGCCAAACTTTGTGAGCTTATGATTTCCACTTCACCATGAACCGGAGAAAAATACTCGCTGATCTGCTTTTTTAAGGTCGTTGGGGACAGCATTGCTTGCATGTCGTTAAGCACGTAGATCTTATTCTTCACGCCGAGTTTCTCGAGACCACTGATAAAGCGGAACAGAGTCGTATGCCCGCCAGAACCTTTCAAAAAATGTGGGACGATCCATGCTATGACGCCAGTTGGCACCGCTGGCTGAGGCGCTGCCTCACTCATCGTTAAGTAAGACTGTCTGATGACATCCAATATGCCACCGAATTTATTTGATGCCCCAGCGAGACCAGGCAAAGGTATGGCTGCTGAAATACGCCCATCGAAATAATTTCCAAGCCTTTGCAGCAACGCACCCATTTTAATAAGGCTTATGCAGAAGAGACCGAAGAGACCTCGCTTCCGTAAGCGATATTGAATTTTGCTGAGCAGCGAGACACTCATTGACGCGCTCTTATGTTACGCATTTGCATGGAGAAAAAGCTTATACAGCCTTTTGGAATCTGTTCAAAGTTGGTTCCAAAAAATTGACCAATCGCAATCGACAACGAAATCCAAAGGCGGCGCCAAGCCCAGACCAATTTAAAGCTCTTGCTCGTCGGCATCCGCAGTAATTCACGGAGATCGTTACGCCAAAGCCAAAGGGCGCTCTTGCAGCATTGTTTCCAACCATACTTCTCAACAAGACCTAGTTTATAATACGAACGATATTCATCAAAAGTGCGATGCATCCACTCTTTTGTCGAATAAGAGTGAGAGTGGACGACAACGGCATCATGGGCATATGCCTTTGCATATCCTGCTTCTAGCACACTCTCGGCCCACTGCTGATCTTCCGCCATATCCGTATGCTTGAATGGTAGCTTTTCCCACACAGATTTTCGCAGGCAGGAGTTGTTATTGCTGAAAAAAATGTATTCTCCGCGATTTGCGTTGTAATTTGCGTCCTTCTCCCAGAATTGTCTACCAGCTTGATGGAATCGCTCAAAATGCTTGCATAAGTCAAGTTCTACTATCGGATCTTCATTCGGCCGGGCAATATGCCGCCCAAAAACCCCGGCGATTTTTCCGTCATCTTTCCGTAAAGGTGCAACCAAATTTCTCAACCAAGAGCTATTGGCTGGCGTCGCATCATGGGTCAACATAACAACGAATTGTCCACGAGTTTTGCTAATCGCGAGGTTGCGTGTGCTACCATGATTAAATTCGTGCGAATTTATCTCGATGAGTTGAACATTATGCTTTTTCAGGACTTCGAGCGAGCCATCGGTTGAACCAGAGTCCACGACGACAATCTCAAAGGCGAAGTCAGTTTCTTGCCCGCCAACGGCCTCCAGGACCTCAGGAAGATAGCGATAGCCGTTCTTCACAGGGATAACAATAGAAACCAGCAATTCCGCCTTCACTGCACGTCCCCTCAAAGGCAACCATATAACCGATCGCATGGCTTGGATGCGCAAATCGAATGTCATCGATCTCCGCATCTAACTTTGAACACTCTGCTGCGCAAAGAGGTAACCCTTCGCCTCCAGACCCCAAGTTTCAATTGGAGTTGCATAGGGATTATTGGTCAGGGGCGTTATCCAGCCAAAGCTTTCCACAACATCTCTTGAATGGCGATCCCGGCTCACAATGCATTGCAGCCATGTGCCTTCATTCATCCGCACTGCAAAAGGCATGCGCGGGTCGGGTAAATCCACTGATACTATCCCAACCTTGGTGGCTTTCGTACGGAACACAGATTCGACAGCCAAATGCTCATCCGGAGAATCGAGATCAGCTTGTCGAACCGGCTTCCTATAAAAAATGCCGTTTTGACCCCAGATGATTTCCATTGGCAAGGCGTTAACCACCAGACCAAGCATAAGCGCTTCTGGCTTGAACCCTGGATCATATTGCGGAGAAATCATAATTTCGACTGCACTCTGGATGAATTTTTGTGCAATGGGATTCTCTACGCCAGCCAACAAATAGATTTCAAGCTTGCCCGTCATAATTTTTCCAAAACAATTTTCAACGATTTATACAATTCTATGGGTATCAAGCGCTTGATGCCCTTCAACACGAGGGCGTCAACCAAGCGATAACGGAGCGGAGCCATATTCACCCTCAGACCCTTTGTTGAGACCTGATCAACAACCCCAGCACCAATATTATGGGCTCTTCCAATCGCTGACTCAAGTTGCGGCCAAGCATTCATTCCCACGTTTCTCCAGGAGCACAAAAGTTGAAGCGCGGCCGCCAACATGGGGTCTGTCACCGTTTGTAAAATATCACGCACGGCTTTCATATATGCTTCTTGAGCAACACCAATCCGCGCCTCCGCGAAGCTGAGGCCGTTCTCAGCAATCTTCTTAAAGTAGATGGAGCCCGATTCTTTCTGTCTCGCAAAATGCGACCGCAGATCGCTTGCATCGCTAAAAAAGAGAGCATTGTAGCCGTTCATGCAATGGCCTGGCGCGCCTTGATAAGGCTTGATCATCACCAAACCTCCAGTGGCCATCATTTCCAATGGCGCGAATCCAAAACTGTCCAATACGCTTGTTCTAACGAGAATATCTGCCTCAGAAAATCTCTTAAGGACGTCTTCTCGATCGATATTATTCAACACAGTCCATCCACTCAAATCTCGATTTTCCAGGAAATTTCGATCTTCCAGCGATCCAGCAAATATGAGAGTTTTTCGAACAAAACCCAGCTGCTCGACAATATCGATCGCTTCTTCCAAATTCTTGAACTTGGCGCAACTCCCCTCAACCACGACAGACGCATCTTCTGGCTCTCGAATGCTTTCCCAATCTCGCACTCGAGGATATTGAGACCAATCAACCAAAGGGGAGAGTTGGTTTTCAATGAGAGTGGAGTTGATGCCAAAACGCACGCTAAGAACTGTCTGTATCCAATGGGAGACGGAAATGACCTGGACCCCTCGCACAAGGTAAGGCGCTATAATCCGCAGACGTTCACTGAGCCTTTCTGGATCGACGAAGTACTCTTCGATCGACTGAGCCAACCAAAGGAATCTCTCGGCTGGGATTCTGCTAGCCCAAAATAGACTTTCCCAGCAGGTCACTACCATGAGCGCAAAAGGCTGCCCTTTCTTATGGGTCAGGTATTCGAGACTATATATTTCAGCGCCATAGTTATGATTGGGCGGATGTCGGGCACCACGAGGTGTCGCGACAACAACTTGCATTCCATTCTTTTTAAGGGCTGCAATGAATTCAGCAATTACAAATATCCCGCCGCTTACTGCGTAATCCGGTGCAACGACAAGGACTCGCTCATGGATTGAACATTCGAGTTGCCCACCAATTGGAAGAGCTTCCAAAGAATCCCTGGATTTAGCCAATTGGTGAAATGTCGCACGAAACTTATCACTCGAATTCCTGTAATCCTGTAGATAGCGAACTTGACCATAGCGTTCAGCATCGGCCAAATACGCAGAGAGTTCCGGATGATGCAGCTGTGACAAGACAAAAGTCTTGACAGGCAAACGCCGTATCATCGGCATTTCTCCTTCTGCCACAGCCAGGACCTCGGTATGAGACTGCTTAAGATCGATGAGAGCCATACATACTTCGTCGAAAAATTCAGTCAATGCGTACAGACTGAGCGCAACCGTTGCAGTTGTTGCCCCTTTGGCATTTTTTAGTCGCTGCCTGAATCGCTCTCTTGCAAATTGCTTCAGGGATTTCAGCTGATCCTTCGCAACATCGTTGGTTTCAGTGTCACGGAACCATGCGAGAGAGTCTGCTTGACTCTCCACCAGCAATGCGGCTTCGTGCTCTGTATTCCAACGTTGATAAAAAATGCCGACGTGTGGTTTCAGAGCGTCGATACCAAATGAAGTTTCTCCTCGGTGGTACACAAAATCATTTGGCAGGACGTGGGCCTTCCAGCCACGGCTCAACAGGCGATAGTGCAAATCTGATTCTTCGCCGTAGCCCTTGCCAAATATGGGATCGAATAAACTAACCTTATCATCGATCGCTGCTACCCGTATGACCAACAAGTGCCCGACTGAAGTTACCGCATGAACTGGCTTGGAATATGCTTTTGCACTAAGATATTCTGATGCATCCGCATAGTCGACGCCATCAGGCAAGTTGATGCTGAGCTGACCTCCCCGATTCGCAAAGAAACTCAGCAGCGCGACATCAGAATGTGCGTCCATGTATTGGAGACCAGAGCGTATGGCGCGGCGAGTCACCATCACATCAGAATTGCACAAAATGATATACTCGTAATCCGATCGAAGCCTTTGAAATACAAGATTGCAAGTACCCAAAAATCCAAGATTTTTGGGATTTTTCCCCACATACACATCTGGCCTGCGCTGAGCTAATTGCGAAAGCAACGTCCCTACACTTGCCTGAGGGGACGCATCGTCCTGGATGTAAAGATCAAAATCCTCGCCAAGACCGCCTTGTTCGAGTGACAGAATACACTTCTCTAACCAGATTGCCGCGTTATAGACCGGCAGTACCACAGCCGCCCTTGCCCGCAATGGAGAAATGGTCGGATTCATAAAAGTCCTCCATTGAATCTAAGGCTCTCTATGATCTTGCCGGCCCATTGTGTGGAATCCGGCAATTTCAAATGAACAAGGTCAAATTCAACATGTTCCTTTGCTTCGGACGTCCTGCGCTGCCAAATGTTGAAGATCTGTTCGGCAAGATCATGTTCCAGCGACGATCCAAAGCGTGTCAAGTCACCTGCCACTGGTATTCCGTAGTTTTGCAGCTCACGAGCAAGAGGCAAAAAGTAATCATGCAAATGATTAAACAAGACAACTGTTGATCCTATGGGCAAACTCACCAACTGTGATCGGCTTATTGATTTAAGATGCACCAAAGGGCCGAGTTGCACTTCAGGGCATGTGTCGCCGATAGAGATGACGCTCACAAGTGAAGACTCCTCCTGCCCCAGCATATCCAAGAATTGTTGGATACTCCTAAGTGCGACATTGAGGTGAGAGGAGGTCAGGAGCACATCGTTCAAGATCACGATATGAAAAGGAACGTCGTTCTCTATCGAATGGCGACGACGAATTTCAGGAAGAGTGAAATTAGGAATATCAAACTTCACAAAAGGAAACTTGCTTTGCGTGGCTGACAGCCACTCTTTTGGCTCGCCTGGCGGTATTTCATTTTCATCGATGTTATTCCAGAGTGATAATACTTGTCGACAAAACACTTGCCCGGGTCCACATGCGAATGCTCTGGTCGTTTGTATGTGAGCCAATGCCCTCCAATCCATGCAAAACACTAGGTCCTGCGCATTGATAGGCAAAGGCTTTGCCGAGTGAGTTGGAAGATAATGAATTTCGTAGTAGCAAGAAGGTACTTGGGATGATCTCTTCCATGACTCCAAATCAGACTTGAGTTGCTCCAGCCCATCGAGCTCATGAAATACCAAGACGCGCAAGTTTCCGAAAGCTGAATGTACTGCCAGATACTCATAGACTTTCAAGCAGACAAGTAGCTTTGAATAGAGGTATCCACCGGTAACGAGATCGTGCGCCAATGACACGCAAATATTAACCGAGGGCGCCTGCACGGCATCTGTTTCTTGCAGAGTATACGTTTTCATGCTTGGCAAGAGAAATCGATTTTTCCATACCGCAATGAATTCAGGATCGAGTGCCGCATTAGCGGCAGGTTCTTCCGCGAGAGCAGAGTTCATAGTCACTTTGCCCTCTGCGTGCCCGCTTTCACAGCGGGACAAATAGAAGCGAACTCCATCACTGGGCTCGCCATCGAATACCAACTGTCCCTGCTCGAGGACAACCACCCTTGTTGCCCAGGTTAGCACAGTATCGAGATCATGAGAGACCAAGCATATGGTCTTGCCTTTTTGCTTAAATTCCAGCATTTTCTGCCGACTTTTTTGAGCAAACCTATAATCACCGACCGATAGAATCTCATCAATGACCAGGATGTCAGGATCAATCATCACAGCCACGCTAAATGCCAGCCGCATATACATGCCGCTGCTATAGTGTTTGACAGGCTGCTCAACAAAGTCACCTAACTCCGAAAATTCGATAATTGCGGGCAAAAGCAGATCGATATCGGATGGCTTGAGTCCCAAGATCTGACCGTAAATGTAGATATTATCACGTCCACTGAACTCGGGATGAAAACCCGCCCCCAGCTCTATAAGAGCGCTCAATCGACCTCTTACACGGATATCACCACTGTCCGGGCTATAGATTCCAGAAATGAGCTTGAGAAGGGTGCTCTTTCCACTGCCATTGGACCCGAGAAAAGCGACCACTTCCCCTCCCTGAATCTGAAGGCTCAAGCCGTGGTAGAGCTCCTTATACTTGACCTTGCTTTGTCTATGTTTCCGAGAGAAGATGCTGAGCACACCTTCCTTAAGTGTTTCTGCATTTCTGCCCTGATAGACAAATTTCTTCCAGAGGTCGTGAATTTCAATTATGGCCTGCTCACTCATCACACATTCTCCGCAATTTTTCGCCGCAAGAGCGTCACAGTGTAAACAGCAGCAAATTGCAGAAAAGCTGTGAACAAGATTACACTGAGACACGCGCCAACGCGTGGATGTTTGCCCCAGAAAAAGAGCGCGCTGGAAATATCAAGCAACTGCGCGATCGGCTGCAGAAGGAGTAATGTCTGAACTTTTCCTGGAACAGTTTGCATGGTATAGACGACAGGAGTTGAGAAGAACAAAATCGTGAGAATATTATTGGTAAGTTGTTGAATATCTTTCATCAAAACAGACGTCAAGGCGATGATCACCGATAAGTACAGAACAAAAAACAACATGAAAAACATGAATAAAGGGAATAAGAGAAACTGCCAGGACAGCCTCTGATAAACCAAAGCTGCAAAGGCGAGATATACCGTGAATGCCAAACTGAAGTTGAGGAACTGTGATAGGACCACTTTTGCAGGGATAATTTCCGGCGGCAACGGAGTCTTCGTCACTAAGCCTCCTGCTCCATGGATGGAAGTTGCAGATTCATTGATAGAGTTGGCAATCGTTTGCCACACGAGTATGCCCAGCAATACATAGAGGGGATAGTCAGGAATTTCAAAGCGAGAGATGAAACTAAAGACTACCGAATAGGTGAGCATGAGAAGCAGGGGGTTTACAATGGTCCATAGAAAGCCCAGGACACTCCCCTTATAGCGTGCAACAAGATCACGCTTTGCCAAATTCCATATCAGGCCCCTATGGCGCATCAAGTTGCCATAAAATTCACTATGAGCCCGCCATAAATTTATCATTCTAGCTTTCCTCAACCCTGTAGTCGCCTTAGACCCCAATTAGAAAACGCGTCGGTATCAAACTAAACATTCCCCAAATCGAGCTTATTAGGAAGAAAAGAATCAAGAAAGCCAGCAACAGTTTAGCCAGGTCTCGCCAATCACGATTTAAACCGGCTCCTATAAGCGAACACCCAAGGAGCGGGGGTATAGCGTACAAACCCCACGCGGGCAATAGGTACCGCCCTACTAAGGTATGACTTTGCTCCCAAGCAGCCCACAAGAGAATTATCCAATAAAGCCCTCCAAAAATGAGCCAAGGAAGGCACAGCAAGAGGAACTCTGTCGTTCGCCATATGGCCGCCAAAGCACAACAAACTAATCCAACTTGCCACAGCTGGCGTAAAATAAAGTAATAACCCTGCGGAGCAGTTGTATCTAGCCAGCCATAGGCCAGAAAATTGGTTTGCCAAAGAAAGTAATCCTGCTCGTAATGAACAGCCTGCGACATAATTGCTGCCACGCACTGCCCGAGAAATTCCCTAAAGGGAGGCTTATCGAGATTCATCCCGTATATGTTTGGAGCAAATCTCACCTCAGGCCAAAAAAAATTGAACAAGAAAATGCTCAGGCAAAGCAAAAATAGGAAGACCAGTGTCAAGGCCCAACGAAAACTCGAAGAATCTGAGCCGCTTTGAGCCATTGGAATCACACGATGCCGAATGAACAGCACATGAAGGCTTAGGGAAAAGAGGGTGAGAGCTGCAAGTGAGAGTACGGAGACGACCCAGCTTTTCGTTAAAAATGCCAAGCGAGCTCCTTGGTTCGCGCTCCATGCCCCCAGCCTAGCGGCATAAGGATCGAGAAGGTTTGGATTGGCAAGCCAAACAAAAAGGGCGTATGCGAGCAGCACCGACACAGGAACCACGAGAACACTTAGCCAAAACGACCGCGAACCTTTTTCAATCTTTGAATTCCATGCATTCCAGACGCTAAGGGCAACAAGACAAGGAGGTGCAAGAAACAGAAGGGGCAAAGCGGGAATCGCGGAATCGCCTAAAAACACTAAAACGAAAACAGCTGCACACATGCGAAGATTGGCGAGCTTAAAGGAACCTTCGGGAACTAATAGGGACGCGAAAAGACTACCCCAAACAATGGCCAGTCCATAGTTGGAAACAGAAGACACCAACGACAGCGAAACAGGTAGAAAGAGGCTTGTAAACAGAACACAAATAGCCAGATGTGCTCGGGTAAGGATGTGAAATCCCAGTCCAAGAGCGACCAATGCCAGGGCAGGAATCGCAATAGCGAGTCGCGCATAAACAACAAAATTATTTGTTGGCAACAACCTGCGTTGAAAAGCATGCCAAGCCAGGGGCATGGCGAATCGCGTGTAAGCATCGTATATTTTCGATCGCGCACTTGGGATGACATCGAATCCATACTGGCCCAGATCCGGATTTTGAGGCAAGCCGCGAACAATGGGCGTAGCAGGATGTTTCTCCACCTCCAGAAAGCTCACTTGTCCTGCTATTTTACGAATAACCTGATCGGCAATTTCACGATCCCCGGGAGCGAGTTGCATCCTTGCCAAACCTTTCAGATGCTGGGGCTCATCTGGATTTTGAAAGGGCGGCGTCACCCAAATAAAACTTAAGGCCAAGAGTGCCCAGAGTACCGCCCCTAATGAACTCCAAATTACGATCCTCTCTGGAGATGTCTGTTTCCAATCAACCATCAAACCCCAGCTGCTCAATAAAAAGCCCGCCAGCAGGATGCCAATGCCAGCAATGGAGAAAAAAAACAGGACTTGAAAAAAAACAGGATTCCAAAACTCGCCATAATCCAGCGCATTCAAAAAAGAAAAGGACGGTGTATCGTTCGGATAGAGAGAGAAGACGGGAAGTATAGCAGCAGGCTTCGCATTCTGACTGCATGCCCCCTGTTGACAGGCCTTTGCATAGATAGCGATCATTTCATCAGCAGCATGGTGCTCGAATCGCAACCTCAGGGCGCGGAAATCCATCCAATTTATGGCTACACGCTGGTTTGGACAATCCAGGACAATTTCCACCAATTGATTGTCTTTCAGATCGACCGCCCGGCGCGACCGACATTCGACAATAGAATCACTGAATACAAATTGGATTCTTAAAGATCTTTCGCGGATATCGAGGCCATAGGTTCCTATAAAGAGATTCAAGCCCGTTGGCAATCGTTGTTCATTGAGAGATTTCCATCCAAGCAGCTCATCGGGTACAGCAATCTCGTCCCTTATATGGAGCTGTTCCAGAGCCAAAGTCTTTAGGTCCAGATCCTTCGCGACATCCACGCTTGGATAATGACGAAGCGGGATGAGAGATTTAGGGTAGAAAAAATCCATGCGCACTTTGGCCAAAAGCAAGCCAATGCACACGCAAATAACGGCCGCGACAGGTAACAAAAGTTTTTTGAAACCGACACGAATGTTTTGTGCGCTTGATGTCTGCATTGCAGTTACCTTACTTTTCGGTGGCTTGCCAGTTCACCATTTTTGCCAAAACGCAGGCTTTTTGGTGCAGATCGCGTCTGCTTGGTTGAACCACGCGCGAAAAGCCGGATCCACCTCGGAAACTCCTTGCAGCTCTGGAGCGACGAGGCAAAGTTTGAAATGTTCCTTTGCCGCCTGCAGTTGCGTTACTGGCAAGGGACGCCCTTCAAAGCAATCGACCCAAAGCCAGTCTGCCTTTCCCTTGAATTTTTCAAGCGCCTCGAAGGGTTCATATGCCGAGAGACGACATGCAAATCGCCTCTCGCTTTTTTGGCAGGCCCACTTCACCAGCGTAGGCAAAGCCGTATCGAGAAAGAAGAAATTCCTAATGCCGTGCGATTCACAGACGACTATTAATTCGGCCTCCAGCCCATCCTCCTTGGTATTGAGGATAAGAGGACCGCGAATGCCACGTTTTGCAAATAGGCTGATCCAATCGTTAAAAGAAACACCTTTTATGAAGGGGTCATGATGCAAATAAATTTCATGGGAATTCGGATCAGAACGGAGGTCGATCTCCGCACCAAATCCAGGATTGAGATCTTCTAACTGCTCCAGTGTATTGATACGGTGCTGGATATAAATCATTTACCAAAACCTCGGGCTTCCATCCGCTGGAGGAGACTCAGCGCTAGCAGTTGATTGATCCCATCAAAGCCAGCTAGCCACTTCGGCAGAAATTTGGCACGAGTCAAGCTCTTGAGGGAGGGAAAGACTTGGACCGCAATCCTGGCGACATCAAAGGCCGAGATAGAGCCGGACACTTCTAAAAAAACTCGATCTATGTTTTCTGGCAAGGACTCATAAGCCACTTCAAGGCCTTCCACGCCCTCCAATGCTTCATAGAGCTCTTCAAGCAGAGCGTCATTCCACAGTATATGTCGCATCTTTATATCAGGCACCATGCCATCAATGACGTCTTTTTCCGTGATGTTTCGAATCGGATGCGCCTCCACTATCCAATCAGCGTAATACATTTGGGGCTCGATATACTGCTTGCCGTCCGATTTACGGGAATTCAAGGCGTTGACGACTTTTTCGAGCGAATAGCTGCGTTCCTGCACATCGCGCTTGATCTTCCACGCCATACGAATAGCTGGGTGGGGATTAATGAAAACTTTCAGGTCCATTGCTTCTCGCATGTCCTTCGGATAGAGCGTATGCAAACCTTGTATAATAATCGTCTGACTAGGTTTATACACTCGCGGAGGAGTGAACATTCCAGTCTGATGATCGTAGTGGGGCTGGGAAACAGTTTGACCCAAGGCCAATTCACGCGTATGGAAAGAGAGCTTACTGAGGAAATTTGCTCGAGGGCTGAGATGCGTGAAAATCTGAAAGTTTTGATGACCCCGCTCCCAGCGATGATAGTCATCTCCTTCGACAAAAGATGCCTTACGGACGTCAAAAACCTGAGACAGAGCTTCTGACAACCTGGATTTTCCAGCGCCTGAATCTCCAGCAATGCCTATGATGACCGGTCTCAGCCGTGACGACAGAGGAAACTCCCGACGAACAAAGTACCACATCAAAACCAGGTTCGCTGCGATGCTCGTCTGTACGAGGGTAAAGGCAACTCCCGACAAAAAGCTGGGCACCTGTCGTAGAGGATCAAACCCAACAAAGTAGATAAAGTAGAAAGCCATTTGCAATACAGGCAAAATCCAATGGACAAGTGAGAACTGTGTGACAAAAACGGCAGAAAACGGCATCAGCCACAGATACCAACTAAACATCGGATCAGTGGCTAAAAGCAAGGCGTTAAAGACGATACCTAACCCAAAAAACAGGCCCTGCTCAGTAAGCTTCTGAGAGACCAAAAGGCGCCCCAAAACTACCAACACAAAGACAAAGCCAACGTAAAGATGATTTTCATTACTCAGAGGTATTGCAAAAGCGAAGAGTCGCATTGCTTCTGGGGAAGTGAGCGTCACATACCCAAGATTTCCTGCCACATAGGGGAGATAAAAGCCAGCCAATCCCACCAGAGCACTAACGCATGCAAATTTCGATAGATCCCAAAAAGCCTGAGGCCAGAACGTGTTTCGCCAGATAAAGAGGAAGAGTAGGGGAAATGCAAGCGCCGTGTGGAACTTGGAGGCAACTGAGAGGCCCGCCCAAAGTCCTGCCAAGAGAACTTGACCACGGCAGAGGGCAAAGCAGGCAAATGTTATGAATGCCATAGGAACGAGATCAATATGGCCAGCAACATAGGCAACATAAATCAGAATAGGATTTAACCAATAGAAACCAAGCCAGCGCGATGGCTCCACTTCAAACTTGCGCTTGACGCTAAAGTAGACTGCCAGATCAACCAAGAGTAGTGGGAATTTAAAGAGAAATAAACCGAGCGCTCCAGTTCCAAGAGCGGAAAACCCCAATTTGAAAAATAAGGCCTTTGGCCAAGCGAGAACCACAAATAGCACAGCGCCATAGGGAAATTGGTGGGGCTCCTTATGCAGCCAAGGGTTGAGGCTGCCCGTTTCAATCGCTTTGTCGATAAAGGGAATGAAGAGATCTCTGACAAAGTAGGAGTCAGTCGTGGGTATAAGACTCAACTTGAGTACCAAGCCCATCCAAAAAAGTACTTTAAGCCAGGGCTGCTTCATGCGCCGCCCTTTTTTCTACGCAGCTCGAACATGTAGCGAATCATCCCCAATATTGTTTTGTAGCGGCTCATAAAATTAGATGCCCAGTTCGATAGTCCATGAATTCGGGGGGGAAATCGCACAGGTATCGTCTCAAACCGAAAGCTCAGCTTCGTAGCCTGGTACAGAACATACAGATCAAATGCAAAGGTCGTCGGAGGAGCCTTGATCGCCCCTAACAGGTGACGCCGGAAGACCTTGGGTTGCGCGTTGAGTTCATGAACCTTCATACCAAGGATAACGCGTGAAAATGCCTCAAACGTCCGACTCACAATCCGATCGCGCCAGTTCCTCTCATATCGCTCGCCTTTGACCATGAGGTTGCGCTCTCGGGAACTTTCCACCATGCGGAAAGCTTTAATGGCATCGGCCGGATCGCACTGCTGGTCGGCGTGACTCCAGCCAATAATTTCGCTCTTCGTCGCCGAAAGTCCCTGCCAAATTCCAAAGCCGTAACCCTGATTCTTAGCGACTTTGACGACCCGAAACCAGTCCTTTACCAAAGGATTCTTGCTTTCCAATTCCAGGACTTCGTCAGAGTTGTCAAGAGACCCATTTTGCACAACAATCAAGCTAAACTCATCCGCGCTCAAACCAGATTCTTGAGCAGCGCGAACCGCTCTGAGTATAACATCCGGGAGATTCTTGGCTTCGTTATAGGCAGGGATAACCAATTCAAACTTTGTCATTTGCCACCTCGACTCCAGGAAATCGCGACCGCCGCTCGTAGGCATGACCAAAAAATACTTCTTGCCAGTATAGACTTTCGGCCAAAGAATCCGGGTCGCCCCAATTAACATATCCATCGAGCGGAATCACACGCACGAGAAAACCCTGGCTCAATAACTCCGAGAAAACAGAATCCAGGTAAATCTCACCATTAACACGGACATCTTTGGCTATCAGGCGATCCAGACCCTTTTGCATGACAGCCTTATCGCGGAACCAAAACGTACCCACGAGGAGGTTATGAGCGAGAGGATTTCCAACAAGTGATTTCTTTACAGACACGTTTGTTACCCGAGGAAACTCATCGTCTCCTTCAGTTTCCACCCAGGCATAAGCTTGAGGCCGGCGAGCCCCTCCCGGAAAACCCTTGACGGTGAATATCGCGGCATCGACTTCCGAATCTTCTTTAAAGCGAATCCATTTCTCTGGATCGAGAACTATACCATGGTCACAAGCCGTGACAATAATATCACCGCTATCCCGAAGGAGAGGCATTCCAGCTTGAACTGACAGCGCCTGTCCGCTCGGAGTTGCTTCAAGTAACAGGCTGTGATTCAACCTATCGGACAGATAACCCCTATGAGACTCCAACGCGACGAGCTGTGTATGGGTTGCAGTCGGCAAGCTTGCCAGCGACTCCTCGAACATCAGCCTTTGGCCGATTTTCAAGAACGGCTTCGGAACGTGTGTGAGCTGCGAAAATCGGCTCCCCAAACCGCACATTGGCAGGAGCACCTGCTCAACTCGGAAATCCTTCGAGGTTTTCCCCTTAAAGCGACTCCATGAGCTTAATGTACGATGCCAATACTCGTAAGCTTGCAAATCCTCAGGAGTACCCCACTGGTAAAAATATGGGATTTCGAATATCCGGACATCTGCATCTCGATTGGCCTTCAATACAGCTTCGATTGTGAGACTGGTGTAGCTTTCTCCATTGAGGACCAGGCCAAGCCTTTCCTGAACTGCCAGAGCTTCCTTCAGAAGCGAAGCGGATTTGAAATAGTACGTCCCGGCTGAAGCAAATTCCTTTTCTCTATCATCCCCAAACCAGCCTTTTTCTTTCACTTCCAGCACCCGCTCGCCATCCATTCGGCTGTATGCGTAGGGCACGGGTGAGAGGTAGTGCGCATGGAAGCCACGATAGGAAACCAGGCAGGCATCACACTGCGTCGTCTGAACAAAAGATTCAAATCGAAAGGGATCCCAGCTCATGCCATAGTCACAGTAGCTCACAAGGACCGGAGCAGCAGGGGGCACTTTTTCAAGCGCCTTAAGCAAGGCTTGTCCAGGCCCCTTGCTATGCGGTGGGATGGAGAGAATTTCGATACCAGGGCGAAGTGATTGCAGTTTTTCCTTGATACCTGTGCCGGCATGGTTATCCGCAATGACGGCAACTGCTGGCCAGTGATTTGGAAATACCGAAAGCAGCCGCTCAATCATCGGCACGCCACACACTTCAATCATGGGTTTAGGTTGAGCGTATCCAGCTTTTTGAAAGCGTGTACCTTGACCTGACATCGGCAATAACAGATGAATAGACATATTTAGTTCTCTTGATAGCGCAGGATTCTAAATTTTTCTGTCGGCAGGCCAGCGATTTGAGACCAATACACCTGCGGTATTTCAACAAGATCGGGGCAAAGCCGATACATTTTGTGGGTTGCTTGCCATATTTCATTGAGACCGGAGTCGTGAGTTTTCAGGTAAAAGGTATCCTTGTCTCGAACGTCTGGTATCAATGCCGACGCAAATTTTTCTAGAAAAACCGCTGTGTCGGGGATATAGACTTTAAAGGGCTGAGCAGGATTCTCATCTGAGATTTCATGGCTCAGATCCTCCCAGCCAAACCTGGTCTTGATCTCGGACTCAAGCGCAATCCACTCATCCAATCCTGATGGCTCATTCATCGCTAGAATCACACCATGGTTACGGAGAATATAGACCTTCGCAGGCTTGGCGCTTTGAACAGCAAGGGCTAAATCCAGACCTGGTTTCACAAAATCAATAAAGCTCAGGTCTGCCCGACACCCGAACAAGGATCGTGCCGCGGCATCGCCGCGAAAGTAGCGATCCGCCAGCATTATAGCAGCAAGGGAATGAAAATGAACGACCCAGCGAGCATGGAGAGCCATGTGGAAAGAGGTTTCCATGGAAGCCCTGTCTTTCATTATAGGCCTGGCGATCACATGAGTGTTCAAAAGTTGGGCATAGCGTTCTTCTCCCTCGCTACCACTCTTTAGCTCAGCAAACTCCTGCCGCATACGATGAAGGTCCATATCGACATAACCGCATTCTTGCGTCACAGCTTCCAAGCGATAGCCGGAAGCTTTTATTCGTAAAAGCGTTCGCCCTTCAAGATCAAATTTCTCTGAAACATTCCCACCAGCTCCCTGCACCCACTCGGGCACCCTTTGACCAACTTTGTGACATAAAGAAAAAAAATCTATCATAGCTCCCCTAACTCTAGCAGTTCAGAAAGGCTATTGAGACCAGGACCCTCTGGATCGAAACCCCTGATAAACTCATGGGTCATCAGAGCCCTCATCCCCAAATTACGCGCGGGCAGAATATCATTTTGGAAGCTATCCCCCACCATTACGCTTTCCTCCACTGCAATACCAAAACGGCGTAACAGAGTATGGAAGATATAAGAATGAGGTTTTTCTACACCTACCTCTTCTGAAGTGAGAATTCCAGTGAAGATACTGAGACGACCTTCTGTCATTGCATGGAGCTTGGCAAGCTGCGTCCGAGTATTCTCATTGGTCAAAAGATAGAGGGGCATTCGCTCCGATAGCTCACAAAGCAGGTCAAATCGCCCATGCACGCGAGACCATTCCTGGATAGCTGATCCCAAGTCATGTTCGTACTGATCATAGAGATCAATTGCTGAACGTTCATGATCCAATCTAAGTTCAAGGTACCTCTTGAAGTAAAGAAGGCGGTTGCGAGCTGCAACGTGACCACTCGGCAGAGTGGTCTTTACTTGCTGACGAGCTGCCAAGTAGGTTTCTTTCCATAATTTATCGCCGCCAAGCGTTTTCTCTAACGCCTGCTCATAAAGTCGACTTGAAGGAATGATCGTATCGTCGAGGTCCAAAATGAGATTCATTGATGATTACTCACACGAGTGCAATATCATAAAACACCGGGCAATCCTTCGCTTCTTGTATCAAGCAAGGGCACAAGATGAATAGCCCCTTCATAGCGTCCCCAGAATGAAAAGAGTTGAGGCCTTACCTCTGTGTCTGCTCGCAGAACATGATCCTCCACCAATCTGATCAACCTGCTCTGTTCGGCTGTCCTGTGTTGAATCTCTCGCTTTTCTCCGGATTGGATCATGATCCACCTGACACCCAGGTCATGCAATACCCGCATGAGATCATCTGATGTCTTTATGTCGGTTTGACGAGAAGCAAGGGCTGACTGAATAGTGCGAAAATTCTGAATGTCATCGTGTGTCAAACCACGCAGATAAAGAAACATTTCTCCATTGACCGGAACCCCCCCAAAAAACGCAATTCTGCCTTCTATGTTCTGCCTCTTCAGAAACCCCAAAGCCTCTCGGTACGGATAAGTGGATTCCGTAGTTATACGTCTGTCGGGCCATTGCTGATAACCAACGTCTTGCCATAGATTACGCATCGTCCATAATCCATAAAAAAACAGGCAGGCGGCCACAGCATAGACCCATCGTCCTCTGATTGAAGGGACAGCACTGGCCAGCAGAATAACCAAGATACCACCGCCGTATTCCGCATGGTACCGCCCCAGCCCCCAAAGATAATCCCAAATTGAAAAGTACAACAGGTAGGCAGGAATCAAGCCAAAGACAAAGGGCCAAGTTCGAAGATTCGAGCGAAATCTCCAGAGATGCCAAGCAACGAGCAAAAAGAGACAAAATATCCAGATAGGAGTCAAGGCTTGGAAAATGGCTTGAAACCCGCGCCCAGTAACAATGGAGCTTAGAATGTTCTGAAACATGCTTGCGCCTTGAGCTGCCACATGGTTGAGCTGCTTCATAGTGTAAAGCGTCGGTAGAAAAAATAAGCCAGGGAGTAAGGTCAATATCCAAGTTCGTGGGCTTGCGCGCCATAGCAGCAAATAGAGGCCGAGAACGGGCCAGATAACGATAGATGTTTGACGAGCCAAAGCAAAGAAACCAACCCATAAGCCGCAATATATCAAGCGCTCTTCTCGTTCCTGCCGCGACAGTTCTATTTCTGGCTGTAGAATCAAATAGGTCCCCAACCACGCACAGAATGCCCAAACAGATGGCTCCACGATGCCCGCCACGTGAGCTACAGAAGGAATAGATCCGGCCGCAAGCACCGTCGCACATCCGAGAGGCCATCGCTTCGATCGAGCGGCAACATATATGCCTGTCGCAGCCAGCATCGAAGACACTATGAGGATGGGAGCTAAACGGAATGAAAGATCATCAAAACCAAAAATTAATTGGCCGGCAAAAAATGGCAGTAAACGAAGTGGTGGATGCACTTCCAATCGGGGGCCCAAGAAACTGACGATGTAGCAAAGCAGATTAAGGACAGCAAAGAGGATGGGATAAAAAAGCCAGGGGGACATGGCTCTCGTGATGCGACGCAACAGGTAGTATGCCACCAGTCCACCTAGGGTGAAAGCAAGGTTGAGCTCACCTACGATCTCTGGGATAGGCCGTAGTTTTAACCAGCTCCATGCAGGCACAACTTTCCAAAGAAGTTCAAGGCAGCGTAGCCCTAGACTCGCTTGATCGGCATGATAAAGTTCGTCCCCACCTAAAGAGGTCATGATTCCGGCAGAGTTGAGGGTCAGAACCACAATAACTGCCAGCAGGAACCATGCAAATTTTTGCCAGCTCAAGTTCAGCTGCACATGAAAGGATCTGTATAGCCAATGAACGGCACAGATGAGCGCGCATACAAGGCTCTGGCGTGCGTACCCTGGCTGGAGTCCCGGCGATAGAAAATCCCTCAATACGAAGGCCCATGTAAGCAAGATTGTAGCAATCCAAGAGACCGAGATCTCGTATTTTATGAGTTTAGAATACGGCCTCATTCTGCTCCTTCACCAATGCAATGTGAGTTCCTTTGAATAAAGTTTTGTCTCGTTGAGTTTCCCTTAGATCAGATATCGGCAGTACAGTACCCCAGACCCCATGGGCATCGCACGCGACAAGATTTAGGCCTACGATCCAGAACAAGCGATGACGAGACTCGTGACTTTCGCCCAGAGGACCACAGACCGCGAGTTTAGCGGGTGGAGAGACTCGCTCGTCTTTCAATTTCCTGGCCATATTTTCCAATTCGGCATGCATCTCCTTGGGATATCTCGGCGCAGTCTTAGCAATCTTTTTGTAGTACATGAAATAATTGAGCAGGGGAAAATTGTCAGTAGGGATATCCGAATCTTCCACAGCAAAACCTGCAAAATCCAAAACAAAAGTCGTGTGGGGAGGAGATATAGGCTTTGACTTAAACCGAAGTACCGTCTGAGGAGTGAGAGGTAAAATCGAAGCCTCAAAACCCGAAACGTTGTAGGCTGCTAAATTAACGCTGAAGAAAACACCTGCTGCTGCTACAGCTACGCCGACCAAACCAGACTGACTCAAAGAAAACCAGCGCAAGCAATTTGAGCGATCCAGGGCATATCCAGCCAGTGCTATCCATTGAGGAACCATGTACATGAAAAAACGCACATCAGTCCAAGCGTAAAACAAAATCCACACGAATACGTTAAATATCAATGCAACGTGTATAAATTCCTGATTCGCCTCTTTCGAGCGCACCGTTTTAGCCCAGCCGTAGACTACAAAAAATCCGAGAGGCCAACCCAGGAAAGCCAAAAAATTAATGATATATGTGGGAACCCCGAAAAAATGGAAGTGAAGCAATGGAAAGTGTACGACTCCTGAATGAAAAGGAGACCCAAACATCCACCATTTGTAAAGAAATTGGGGAGTCGCCAAACCCAAAAAAAGGGCGACGCTGAATAAAACGATCTTACGGTGCTTTTTGAGCCATTCAACTCCGCAAGTTCTAAGCAGCCTTAACGCAAAGGCCGGTGCCAAGAAAGCGGGAGCAAATTGAAAATTGAACGCAATTGCGAGGCAGACCGAAAAAACAATGAGATATCGTGGTTCTTTGTCGATGCGAAACAAGGCGCCGAAAGAAAAAATCAGAAATGTGACGCACCAGGGATCGGCCAGTACGTAGTCAAAAAAACTATGAATTCGAAATACAGACAAAAAAATTGCTGTCGTAATGAGAGCAAGCTCTCTTCTTACGAGGCCCCTTAACATCCAGTAGCAGCCGAAGTAAAATATCCATAAAAGACCTGCAAGAATTTGCGGGTAAATATCAACACTTTCAAGACATTTGAGCACAGCGAAGAGTAATGGAAGGGCTGGATTCCTTTGGACAACTTCGACCGCATTATTCAAATAGTGAAGTGCATCGGTGAGCCATTGATATCCATCGTAGGTAATAAATGGATAATCAAAAATCAAATGCTCAAATCTTAAAATTTTTGCTTTTTTAAGAAATAACAGGAATAGCATCGCGAAAAAATAGCCCGGAAAATACCTACCTAAATGCGATGTCAGTGCTCGCTTCAAGAATAGAAGGTGGGTCCAACTCGCGAATTTTTGTCGCTCCTCGAACATTGCGGATCTCCGATGCGAAAAGCTTAGTTCAATACTTTGCTGCCCTGGAATGCAATTCGCCTACTACAACCACTGACGTCCTGAGGGGATATATTGATTTGGCATGCTTGATTGGATATAGTTATGGGGTTTTCGCAAATAGTTAAAACAGAAAATATGCCAAAGTGCTGCCAAGCCATCTTTCCAGGTGATCTTCTTGCCTTCAAGATATGTTCGAGGGAAATAAGATATAGGGACTTCCATCATGCGAGTTCTTAAACGCGCTACCTTTGCTGTTATTTCGGGTTCAAATCCAAATCGGTCGGATTCCAAGCTAATATTTTTGATTATGTCCGCTCTGAAAAACTTGTAACAAGTCTCCATATCCGTAAGGTAAAGCCCACTGGCTATATTGCTTAAAATAGTTAGAAAACGATTGATGAGATAGTGGAAAGTCCTATGGACCTGGTCAGCATTTTTTTTGAATCGAGACCCAAAGCATATATCAGCTTTATTGGCCAACAAAGGTTGAATGATTCGTACAATATCGTCCGGCGAATACTCAAAGTCAGCATCCTGCACACCTATGATGTCCCCAGTCGCCAGCTGGAAACCTTTCCGCAAAGCCGCTCCCTTCCCTTGATTTTGGGGCTGACGAAATATCACTGTCTTGCTTTGAAATGGATAATTTTGGATGATCTCAAACGACTTATCTTTGGAACAGTCATCGACAAAAACCAGTTCTTTCGGCACCCCAATATTGAGTCCGTCGATAGTCTGTAAAAAACTCTCGAGATGGGATGCTTCATTGTAAACCGGTATTACAAGACTGACGTACATAAAAATTCTCCTGAAATGAACGCCTTAACTCATGCTTCTTTAACGACTTGGCAAATACATCCCGTAATGACGCCAATTGAGGCGAGCTCAGCCTACATCGTGACTTACCATTCAGGCCGAGACTGTACCATCGAGGCAGCATATTGGACAATTATTATCAAAGCACAGGGGTTTCATTGCCGGTCATACTCCTCAATATCTCCTGGACCCTTTTTAGTGATTTCCTGACCACTTCAACCCCTCCAGATTGGGTCTAAACTGCCTTTGTTGACACACTATATTTTTTTGACAAGTTTATGCGATCTGCATAAGGTGACCTGTATGCGTATTGTAGAAATAGTTTAAAAAAGTCTTCTGACTGAAGAAGGAAGCCTCATTGTATTCTTTGAAGAGTAAATTCAACCTTTTAGCTCTATCGTGGCTATTCCTGGTTGGCGTTTTTTCTTACGCAGTTTATCCCGTGTTTGCCCAGAGAGGAGGAGACTTTTTTCTCTATCACTCAATAGGGGAGCTTTTTCAATCGAATGCTTGGCAGCATATGTATGTCACCTCAGAACA
>NZ_DASQYZ010000090.1:0-4321 GCF_035638955.1 Oligoflexus sp.
GGACGGGACCCGACTCTCTCTTGCCAATTCCTATCTTGGCAAAACTTTCAATTCACCCAATGATCTTGCGGTTCGCAATGACGGCACCATCTACTTTACCGATCCCAATTACCAGCGCGACGGCCGGGAGGGTCAAGGTCCGGTCACGGGGGTCTATGCTTTGCGTCCGGACAAGACGGTGATACCGGTCGACTTGAGTCTCAGGCAACCCAACGGAATTGCCTTAAGCCCGGACCAAACTGTCCTCTATGTTGGCAGCGCCGATGGCAAGGTTTTCCGATATCAGGTTGACAGTGATAGCAGCACCAGATCCGATGGCATTCTGGCCACGCCGGGGAAAGGTATCGATGGAATGGCCGTGGACTGTGCTGGCAACCTCTATGCGACCATCCCCAGTGAACAGGCTGTCCATGTTTATACGCCGACCGGTGTTCTCCTGAGCAAGATCACTGGCTTTGGATTCAACACAACCAACATTGCATTCGGTGGCAAGGACAAAAATACTATGTTTGTCACAGCTGCAGGACATGTTTTCCAATTGCAACTGAAAATACCAGGTTCTCCATATTGATGACTCAACGGCCAGAAGTACCGAAGTTGATGTGTGCGTTGGCTGTTCCGATCTGCTGAAATCTTTTATTCCATGGCTGTATGATGGCTCGCGAATCCAGACGTTTCCTCGCTCAGAGTTTGCAAACGCAAGAAAGCACAAAAAGTCAGGGCCCCGGAAAGAATGCCTGAAATTTCAACATGTCCTTGATTGCCAAGGCATTCACGGAAACAGCAATTCGGAAATTTCTCAATAATTTTAACAGCCAGCCTACTTTATAATCATTCTTTCCGGGGCCCTGACAAAAAGTGGTTCTGTTGAGCCTGGGTAAGTCCATGGTATTCTCCGGGAAACTTCGGGAGGCGGGCTCATGCTTTTTGACACCAGAGGACACATCTTCGAGCGCCAGATCATCATGCTCCACGCAGGGCCCCGGAAAGAATGCCTAGGAATTAATCAAAGCACCAATATTATTGACTAAAGGATGCCTCCTGAGAGATTCCATTCTCCTCTTCAGGAGGCTTTTTCAATGCAATCTGACATACGGTTTGCCTTTTCCCTGGCCGATCAATTCGAGGCGAGTGCTGACTTCAGAAGTTCGCGCGGAAAAAGATATTCCCTCTCCTTTCTTCTTAACAGGGCAGCCTGTGCCATGATGTGTGGAGCCCAGGGCTTTGTTCAAATCGCCGAATGGATATGTGCTCAGCCCAGGTCCAAACTCCGCCTGCTCGGCAGATAGTTTTCCTGACGAATCCACAGTCCGCAAAGCCCTTGGGAAAGTTGAGATGAGAGCTTTTCACAGTCAGCTTTATGATTGGCTTTCCGGCAGCAGCGGCTCCAAATCCCTGGCGGTTGACGGCAAGACCCTTAAGGCGTCCAGGGATGGAAACGGCAGACAGATCCATGTTCTTTCCGCCATCACACACGGTGATGCTCAGCCGATGGGAGACACCCCGGTCGATCATAAAGGCAGCGAGATTGATGAAATAAGACCCCTCCTCGATTCAATTGATATTCGAGGCAAAATAGTGACCGTGGATGCTCTTCACAGCACAAAGGATTTCGCAGCCTGGCTCAAGGGCAAAGAGGCCGATTATGTTTTTCCGATGAAAGGAAACAGGAAAAAGCTTATCGATCGTCTGGACATGCTCAATATCAAGGAAAATTCATATTCAAAAGCGAGCACGCAAGACCGTGGACATGGAAGAGAGGATAAAAGAACTCTATACCTGATGAAGGAACTTCCATTCTGGCTTAATTTTCCTACGGCAGAGCAGGCCTTTATCATTGAGCGGGAAAGCATTATCAAAAAAAGCGGCAAAGTCAGGCGTGAGCAGGTATATGGGCTGACGAGTCTTAAGGATGCCGATGCAGCCCTGCTGCTCCAGTTGAATCGAGGCCACTGGACCGTTGAAAACAAAATGTTCTATGTAAGAGACGTGACATTCAATGAGGATCGCAGCTCCATCAGGTCCGGCTCTTTTCCACATCTTATGATCACCCTGCGTAACGTGATCATGGGCCTCTTCAAGAAAAAAGGCCGGCTTCAGATCGCAAAAACCATTCGATCCTGCCTTTATGGCAAAGACACTGACCTCGGATACCACTTCTCAAAAATCTGAAGTCAAAGAGATAACGATTCATAAACAGGAGCGCCGTCTCTTACGGCACTGCTGCGGCCAGAAAATGAACTTCTAGCGAAAAAGCGAAGGAATGAAACGCTGGCTCTGCCCTCCAGCCCGAATTTCAATGGCACCACAATCCAATGAAGCCCACTCACATAGCGCCAGGATCAATTCTTAAGCATTCTTTCCGGGGCCCTGCCGGATTCCTCAGGTTTGGCGCATTGGTGCGGATCGTTGCCGTCCAGGACCTGCACGTCTTTTTTCAGTGAAGAATACAGGTTGTTTCAATCGTCGACGCGCCTGCGATAGGTGGATTTTCAAGATTCTCCACGACCGAGGATAAATTATAGGCGTTTCCCTGGCCAAAGCCGTCAAGCGTCAAATCAAACCCTTGGCGTTCTTCAATTGAATCATACTGATGTTCGACATAAAGCAAGTCACCATTCAAGCTTACGGTGGACACGGTTCCTGTCCTGAAATCAGTAATAAGCTGCGTCTGTCCTTGCAGGACTTTAACTTCGCTCACGCTGATAAACTCAGCACCTCGATAGAGACTGTAGTACAAACTGCAGTGAGCAGAGTCATAACGAGGTGACGATGCTGCAGCAACGGACGAGATGCTGCACAACAAGGCACCGAAGGTAAGAGATTTGATCAACATCAGATGAACTCTTTATTTTAAAAGTTGAGATTCGAATTTGCCCAGAACCTGCGTGACCAATCAATTACCAAGAACCGGAATTCTGAAGCAGAAATTTTTATTTAGGTGAAAAAACTGATGACGATCTTCAGTCCTCATAACGTGAGTTGGAACCGAAGGCTTTCACAGCGGTGTCGTTCGTGGATTCAAAAGTCCACATGGAGCTGGGCTGAGGCAGCACTTTCGCCTGCCGTAAACTGGACCGTACACCCACTGGAATCAGAACCAGGGAACCAGTCCACAGTAACGACATAGAGTTTCTGCACCAATTCGGAGCTGAGGTCCGTGCTGCCTAGTAGTTTGACGGTGCTTAACTCACATTCGAATCCGCCGTAAGTTTCAGTCACGACCACATCAGGATTCTTGCTCGCGACTGTTGTGTTTTTTGTGACGGCGAAAACCAGGGTGATGTCATTGGAGCCAGCGACATCAATATCAACCTGATCTCCGGCCTTGAGCGCGTATGTGGACTCAGTGCTCGCATGTGCTGAAGCTGCTCCAATGAAAAGCAACCCTGCGGCCAATAAAGTCATGACTTTCTGCATAACGATTCTTCTCCGATGTGTACGGGGACATTCATGGACACTTCCAATTGGAAGTAGACTTTCTCGTAGCAGACGAGCACTGCTAATTCAAAGACTTTTTTTACTTACAAGGTCAGTCAGGAGTGTGAGATGAAGCAATCAAACCCCCACAACCATAATTGAAAAAGACTAACCATGATCTTCGCTCAACTCGGCAGTTTTTGCCTCCTCGCATCTGAAGTCCATTAGGCATGCACCTTTCAGCGACTCACTTTAGCTAGGCAGAAGTTTTTGACAGAAGCCTCGCGTTTATGTGATAGGCTCCACGAACTCGGGGAAATTTCCCTGCAAAGACTTGTTCACTCTGTAGATGCCCAGACCACGCTGATTATATTTTCCGTTCAATTGCCGGCTCTGTCGCAAACATTTATGAGGGTGAAGTAAGGTTTTGAAGGGATCATTCGGCTCTGTCGCAAACATTTCCGAGGGCGAAGTAAGGTTTTGAGGACATCGTCCCCCGAACGCAGTTATCCTGCAAGAGCGTAGAATTGCTCGAAAGGAGTCGAGCCCTCAATATCGATCTGACCTTTTCTGAGCATGGTCATCATCTCAATTCCGGCGATGGTCTTCGCGGCCGACATGAAGGTTTTAAAACCCAGCATGGGCCTTGTCCTTTGCCTCACTCGCCTGTGGTCCTGCTCGACGATATTATTAACAGAACTTTCCCCAAAAAGAGCCCATCCAGTATCAGGCAATTTGTTTTACTCCAAGGCATTAACGGGCTCAACCCACTTCCGCAGACTGATGCTACCGGCCTTTACAGATCGAACATTGTCTAAGCCTTGCTCCGTGAGCGATTGATCTTGCGAGCCTGCCTCTGGCGCTTGTTCCGTAGCTTACTGGACCTTCTTTGCTCTGGCGA
>NZ_DASQYZ010000091.1:0-7297 GCF_035638955.1 Oligoflexus sp.
GAAGCCAGAGAAATGGCTGCCCTGGACTTATCGAACAACGCTGGCCGCCATCCACAGCTAATCAACAATCAGATGCACCACCCTTCATATCTGTCAGGATTTTTTGGGTGAAAGTTGAGCTATTCCGCCGAAAGCTTACGATTAAAGACCTGGTAAGCCAGGCTCCGGAATATGAAGGACAATTAGGCTACAAAAGGATTCCAAATGGTCAAGTCTTATCGTTGGTTCTCACTTCTATTTTCTCCTATGTTTCTCTCCACATTCTCGTTTGCTGCAAACACAACCGCAGTTCCCGTTGACGGTCCATTGTTAACTTTTTCGGATAATTTCTCAGACAGCCAGTCTCTGGGAGAGGTCGAAAAATGGTGGGAATACGCGACAACAAATAATATGACATGGAAGTTTCGCAAGAGCACCCCCGGAAATCAGGTTATGTTGCAGCATGTTGGTGGCAATCATTTTATCGCAGACCAGGTTCCAGAACGCCGAGGAATTCTATTACTGGAAATTCCATTTAGTATTGCCGGAAGAGATTCCAGTCACACGTATCTTGTCACAGCAAGTCAAAAGTTTTCGACCAAGACAAGTGATTTGTTTCTCGTCCACCCCGTGCAGAATAGAGTAACCGCTCATATGAAACTCAGTTGCGCAGACATGCCTGAGAACCCCTGGGAAAATCCAGCGACATGGATGTCCGATACTGATTTAAATAAATGGCATAATGACATCGCTCTATCCCTTGTAATAAAGGTCGAACCAGGTAGATGCCCTGATAATAAATTCGTGCTCGTGCAGGGTTGGGAGGCGCCGCAGGAGTTGATTTTATTCCCTCCTGAACTCTCTATCCTCACTATACGTCAATAAAATACAGATTCACCGATCCGCACGTACTGCGGTCCAGATTCAAGGAAATTTATGAGAAAGCTTCAGTGCCTCTTTGCATTTTCAATCATTGGCATCACTCAACATACTCAGGCAGCAGTCATATTCGATGCGGCCAATTTCTGTCCAACTACCCAATGGGACCTCTTCTATGACTGCGCAACTCTTCCGGATAAAGCACAGGTCACTTTCCAGCCAAGCGCAGTCACAGAACCTACGCTATCTTTCTTGAATTCCACCCCGATAACCAACAAAATAAACTACAAATTCGAGTGTAAAACATCGAATCAGTTCAATGTCGGAGTCAGGCTTGGAGAGGATTTGCATCCTTTCTACTGGAACCAGACACAAGAGATCAAGGCGACGTATAAATTGAGTGAACAAGGGAAGAAAGTTTATTCCTTGTTTTTCCAACCTCCCACAACATCGACCCCAATATGGCCGGGCTGCACTGTCGACATAATTACCAATGTATCGTATCCCGATAAGGATGTGCTGAAAGAATACGCGAACTTTCTTGAAATCTCGATCAGCGATCTGGTGTCTCTTCAAGGCGATGTGGATGTTAGCGTCGAATTGCCAACCAAGTGGGCAGCTTTGAAGTCATCTCCTGGTCGAATCGAAACCGTGGTTACCACCTTATCGATTGAGTTGTCCACATATCAGGCTGAGCTTGCCGAACTGCAGAATGATACCTCCGGATCCAGTGACGTC
The DNA here is from genome assembly GCF_035638955.1 of Oligoflexus sp. GTDB lineage: Bacteria > Bdellovibrionota_B > Oligoflexia > Oligoflexales > Oligoflexaceae > Oligoflexus. The sequence goes on from NZ_DASQYZ010000091.1 coordinate 1,597, forward strand.
TCTGAGCGCAAAGAGGTATTATCCTCTCTTATCGAGAGTTTCAGTGTAGATATTCAGACGCTCAATCTTCTGAGCAAGGATATCAAAGATGTGACGTCTGTTGGAAATCAGTGCGAAACTACGACCCCCGAAGCATACTGCCTTCAGGCCGCGGCGAACCTCACAGATAAAATTAACAAGGTAATCAGTCAAAAGATTGAAACTGTCAAAACCTTTAATACATTCATTGACGCCGAAGTGAATAGGCTCAGCAGTATTTCCGTGTCAATATCCAATGCCTTAAAAAAGACAAAAGTAAGTACAACTGCGGAATGAGAACCTGCAGCATGGTGGCCTCTCTTTAAGAAAGGCCACCATACTAGCAAGTAAGGGGTCTAAGATGGTTCGGATCATAACTCTGTTGCTCTCCTTGGTCACGTCAACACTGGCCTTCTCCCGATCAGAGACAGAAAGCTTGAACCTTGAGCTGCAAAGGTTGGAAAAGCTTAAAGAGGAAACCATCCAAACGGATTTGGAAGTCAATCGTATCATTAGAGAATACGAGAGATTGGCTGCGAAATACAAAAGTGATGTGGAAAATTTTGGCCTGGAAAGGTCCAATATTGACAGAATCATCAGCAGCCGAGCTCAAGATTTCAAACAGCTGAGCGAATTTATAGCCGAGACCATGGACGAAGTGGTCAACCAGAGCATGACTCTGGAAAGGTTAAAAGAGATCCGCAGTTCCTATGAGGTCTTGAAGCGAACAAATCAGGCCTGCAGCAATGAGGCAACTCATGCGTCCTTTCGAAGGTTAGTGGCGCTGGGTGCAGGCGTTGCTAACGTCAAAAAGCAGCTTGTGGAACTTACCAGTTCCAGACGCTTGCCAGAAAACTTCACTGCAATTTATGAGAAGATTTCCTCACTAATCCCGCCTGTATCGGAGGTCTTGGAAGGTGTGGAATCCGCCGTGACCTATTACTCCGGTGTACTTAAGTACCCTGAGCCCTGCTCAGCATTCAATTCGCTTGATACCGTGCTGGTGCTTGCTCAGGTTGCAGCAGAAACAAGCCAGGCAGCGGCTGACCTCGAGAAGCTGAGCCTCTCATCGTTTTTAAAAGACATAGAAATTCAACGAAACATTCAGCGCGCAGAAACGCAGCTACGACGCACATTGACAGGGTATGAAGGAAAAGTTATTAACTCGCTTCGCGAAGGCCATCTGGCGTTTTCGATGCGCACATCTGCATCCTTCGAGAATGATCTTCGTCTCATGTCTTCGCCCTTTGTAAAGAATGCAGAAACTCCTGTAAACTCGAGAAAATCCATAGAGAATCAAGTGGCTGAGGCGTCTGAGCGCATTGCAGAGGAGTATGCCCTGGCGAAACTGAACACTATGGAAGGACAGCGCCAGCTGCTGATTATTCGAGCCAAAAAGATTCACACAAAGGCTTTTAAACTCAATACCATGGATGTTCCTGCAAATTTGAAAGACAAGAAAGAGCAATTCCTCGCCTACTGCCAGAGTGAACTAAAACTATTGGTAACAGGGCGCTTCGCACTGCAGTCTACGAAAACAGTTAACTCGAATCTTGAACTCGATTCAAAAATTGCGAAGGCTGAAGAATTGCTGATGCCTTTGGAGAAAGGTCTGTCGCTATGAGAAATCCACTCCTGGCTTTAAACTTGTTTTGGGGATTGATTTCATTGATCATAAGCGGCGGAGGAGTGGCGCAGCAGCAGCGCCTCTTCGAATCCGGAGAATTCTGTCACGCGGTAGTGGTAGGGCCTAAATCCATCAGGCTACCTCAGCATTGCCTGTCTCCTGACTCAAAGAGCATTCATCTTGAAGGGATCGGTTCCCTCGACATTAAGAAAATTGAATCATCGGCGTTCTATAACAATTCACCTATAGATACGATTATCGTTGTCCATCTGAAAAAGGAAGTCCTGGCAGGGATGGAACCTTCCGGTTTTTCCGAGCCCCAGGTTGGGCACGCATCAGGCCTAAAGGATGGAAGCCAGCCTTGTCAAATTACGAGGATATCTCCCGCATCTTCTCTCATTTATCACTCCTGCTTCGGTTCCAAGGGTGATTCCGGTCGCATCATCTATCAAAGAGGACGGCCAGTTGGCATTCATCTGGGACGCTACGCGGGCTCCCCAATAGCTGCTTCGGGAAATGGTTCAAGTTTGGATTTCGGTATGGGCTTTGATTCCATTCAATATGAGCCTCAGGGCTTCAAAATTAAAGTCAGCTGCTGTGAAAAGGCTGAAAAAGCCATAAAAAAGGCTGGTGATGGCATTGTTAATACTTTGGAGCACTGGAAAGGTGAGATCAAAAGAGTCGCTGCTGAAATTGAAAAATTGCCCAAGGTCCTGTCGACGGACTACCTTCAGGAAAAAACAGCTGCCATCCGTATCCCTCAAGTTCCAAAAATTAACCTCGATCTGAGTGGCCTTAAGAAGGAGCTTACCTGGAAAGATCTTTTAATTGTTGCTGGCACCAGCGGCGTAGGTTTAGTCGTCCTGGCTGCTTACAATTTTGATGAGGATCGGTTGGGACAGGATGTTAAGCGAGAGCTTGAGAACGGCTGGGAATTGCTCATCGATGCCCTCACACCACCTGGACCGCCCAAGAACTGTGAGTCTGTTCACAAGGATGATATGCAAGAGTGCGCCGCGGATCTGAAAAAGGAAATTGAAACTTATAAAAGTAAGATGAAGGCGAAGCGCGGGCAGCTGAAAAGTCACATTGATAGTCGGATTAGAAGACTTCAGGAGCAACTCTAATGGATAGCAGAGCCATGACGGTGAGTAAGAATATCTTTAGTGCCCTATGCTTTCTGATAGCGACTGCTTGCGGCCAGGAAAGTAAACAGTCCAGCTATCTGGATGCCGCCCGCGGCATACCCGGGGTGGGTGAGATATGCAATAAAGAAGACGTTACGCTTTATATCGCACTAAGAAATGAAAACGGGCCAGAATATTCTGTAAATGGTTGGCGGATAATTGCTCCACAGGAGTGTAAATCTATAACTGATTGGGTGAACCAAGCGCCAAACAGGACATTTTATATCCAATCAGAAAAAGGGCTCTATATTCCGAAGGGCGAGCAATATTATACAGAGCGATATGACATAATATGCCTGCCATATGATGTCTCGCTGGCTAGCGTGTTATCCTACACCTACACAGGAAAACCGGTTTATGAGACCGGGTTTTGTCCGTCAGGTTTTTCACGCTATCAAGTAACCAACTTAGGATCTCCCTTGGTGGAGATAGAGGATGACGATGCTCAGGTATCGTTTTCCTATACCATGATTGGTGGCTCGTTTGATGGATCCCAGAAAATCAGCATTCAACCTGTAGTGAAGGGGAAGTCATATGACGACGTACTCAAGGAGCTGGCCGATATCAAGCGGCAGCACGAAAAAGTCGAGAAAGATCTTGAGAACTGCGAGCGAGAAGTTCAACGCGTTATTGCTCTAAATGATGTCTTCAAGGTCAAAATTAGCGATCTCGACGGTCTCAAGGATGACTGTGGCTACAACTACAAGGAAATTGAGGATCTTAAAGAGAGCATTCGTACATTCAGAAGGGAAGCTTTTGATGGCATCAAAGGCATAGCAATAAAGATGCGTGGTCTCTACGAATCTCTACTTGCCAAAAGCCAAACTTTTGGAATTTCAGAGCCCATTAAGTCCTTCATGGACCAACTTGGTATCGGCAATCTGATTCGTCCAGCAGTCGATGCAGACAAAGGCAGTCCGTCCTTCTTCGAAGGGATACTGAATAAGTACAAAGAAGCCTTTGCCAAATATTATCAGCAGGAAACCAAATCCTTCTTTGTGTCAGTCCTTGGCTACTTGTCAACTTTTGCGTCCTTTGGTGAAGAGTATGTTAAAACCGAAAATATCGATGAAAAATCGTACATCGACTACCTTAAGACAGTCGAAGCTGGCGAAAAATATTTCGGTACTGTCGACTTTGATAAGGCGGATTTTGGATATGAGTGGGATAGCCCTGTTTCGCCTGAAGTAAGAGAGCTTGTTCATAAGCAGCTTATCCCCATGGACACAGCTGAAGGAACGGCTATTGAGGAAGAGCTGAAGAAGTGGTCCGGAACTCTCACGGCCAAAAGAAAAGAGATGCTGGAAGCTCTGGGCGAACTCATCAGGGCGCGGATTGCGATGAAGAAAAAGGCATCGCAGGAGGCTGCCCTCGCTGTGCTGAAACTGAGGGCGATCACATCCGGGCTAAGGGAGGGATTGCGCGAAGCACCAGAATTTGGAAAGTGTGTTGCCGTATCCACTGCATTTAATGACTTCGGAGATTTTTATGCAGTCGTTAACAAGAGAGATATCTGTACCGGTGAAGAGCTAACAACAACCGGTCAGGTCATCAGCGCCGCGGGCATAGTTCTTGGAACTTCCAAAGTCTGGCGCGAGGTTGCGGAAGAAGTAGGTTTTGCCGTTCGTACTCAAAGGGTTTTGAAAGATGCCGCAGATTTAGCTGAAGCTGCGAAAAAATTTCTTCCAGACGCAGGAACTGTTGGTGGACGGTCCGCAAATGAGTCAACATTCCTTAGACGAGTCATCGCCCTGTCGGATGACACGGTTGAATCAGGCAAATACAGACTCAAGGAAGGGGTTGGCGGCGCTAGGTATGAAGTGAAAACTGGGAATCTATTGAAGAATGGCGACACCCAAGGGGTGGATTTCGTGGACACCAAGACCAATCAAAAGATAAGCCTTAAAGGCCCATATCGCCAAGACAGTATGGATCCAATTCCACCTCAAGCCTATAATTTGGAAAACTTCGCTAAGAGTGCCTTGAAACCAAATTCGGCAGTCGATAAGGTTGTTGTCGATTTGTACGGATTAAACGATACTGAGCGCAAATTTGTAAAAGAGTATATAGCTGAACAAAACCCAGCCAAAATTATTGAGTATTTGGAGTAGCATGGATGTCAGGTTCCATTTTTCTTAAGAATAATGTTGTCCTGGTTTCGAATAAGAGTTTCTACAACCTATTGGACTGGGCTGTTTCAATCGCTAAAGAAATTGAACATTCAAGATCTGAAGAATTTATCAAGGCATTTGAAGAAAAGAACCGCCATAAGTGGACGCCATGTACAAGTTTGGATATTCAGGAAGAATTCACTGCAGATGAAGCCGATTTTTGGAGCCTAGTTTTTAAAGAAATTGCTGAAAAGGTATTTCGTAGGGAATTGGGAAATACAAGTGACTTAACTTGGCAGTCAGGCTTTATACATGCAGCATGGAAAATCCACGAAATGCTCCATGACTACGCCAAGTCATCATAACCATGGATAAAGATTACGGATAATAGTCTGGCGCGAGGTTACGGAAGAAGCAGGTTTTGCAGTTCGTACTCAAAAGGTATTGAACGGGGAGCGATGTGGCTAACGCCGGGTGTGCCATCATGCGATGCAGTATTGGGGCCAGTAGCCACATCCTAGGGTGGCCGTGATCAATTCGTTTGCCTGGGTGCCCGGGTTTCAGTAGAACCCCTCCCATTGGGCTTCACGTTTTTAGCCTTGAAAGCCAGTGGCGTCGAAGCGGAATAAATCAGCTATTTTGAGACAGTCATAAAAAGAGTTTAGTGTACTTTTCTATCCAAGCACATACATGGATTGCCGTGTGACCGGGATGTTGATCCCGACCTGCTCCTGTGGAATCAGAAGTTTAGGACCACG
>NZ_DASQYZ010000092.1:0-1581 GCF_035638955.1 Oligoflexus sp.
CGGGGGAAATCCCAGTATCGACTGCCTCAAGAGAGAAGAAAGTCCGACCACCCTGCTCCTCAGAAACAACATCTTCGTCAGCGATGTCGCCATTGCCCGCACAGGAGCCTTCACCCATACCAATAATCTTTACAGTCTTGCTAGTGGCGTCAATCCTGGCTTTGCCCTCGCTTCCACTGAAAAGCTTTCTGATGCAGGGTTCTTCGCTGCCGGGAAAGGTGATTTGCGCCTCGCGGAAGGGAGTACGGCCGTTGATGCAGGTCTGGAGTTGGGCTATGCAGCCGACTATTCCGGTCGTGCGGCCTCAGGGCTGCCCGATCTCGGTGCCTATGAACTTGGTTCGGCCATTAGCGTCTTTGCTGCCGGTGAGCCTGCCGATGGCGTTTATCCCACCATGCGCCTGCTGGTGAACGACGTTGCAGTTGCCACCTGGGCTGATATCAAAGGCAGCCCGGCTCTTCGCCAGTTCCAGACATTCACCTATAGTCATCCGAAGACCGTTGCCATCGACAGCATCAAGGTCGAGTTCGTGAACGACAGTGGCGCAGGAGGAGCGCGCAATCTGATGGTGGACAAGGTCAGTCTTGACGGAAAAAACCACCATACGGAAGCCGAGACCTCCTATTCGACCTCATGCCAGTCGGGATATCAGAAAACCGAGTGGCTGTATTGCAACGGCACCGTTACTTATAAAAGCGAATAACAAGGCCGGCCGGAGGGTCCACCCCTTCCGGCTGACCCGACGCTGGCTCATTTCAAAGATCTTCAAACGAGGCCCACTGGCCTATTGAAAAGTTATATTTGACGAGGATTTTTGGTCCGCACCGGCTGTGACCAATTGGGAAAAAATCCGCATTCGCTCCATCTTCGCTGTCGTGCCGATTTCCTTTATCTTCCAGTCTAAAAAATCTCTGTGCGGGACCCTCTCCAAACGACTCTGAATGAATGATTCGCAAGTCAAGTTCTGGGTGTCCACAATTTGTGGACAGCAGAAAGCTTCACTGATTGCTTGAAGTGGGATTATGTTCGGCAACATCCTTTGAAGTGGTTTTTAGCGCAATTCAGTTTAAAGTCAGAAATCCGGGAAGACTCCGGCTGTGCGCACCTGGATGCAATACTTCAACGATCTCATGGCTCGCGATGAGCCAGTCAGCATGTATAACGGTTGTGTTGCACTTGGGTAAGTCCATGGTATTCTCCGGAAAACCTTAGGGGCCTTCTCATGCTTTTTGACACCAGAGGACACGTCTTCGAGCGCCAGATCATCATGCTCAACGTCCGCTGGTATCTTTCCTACAAGCTGAGCTACCGCGACCTTGAAGAGATGGCCCGGGAGCGTGGGCTTGAAGTTGACCACACCACCATCTACCGCTGGGTTATAAAGTTTACACCAGGGGTGGAGAAGGCTGTGCGCCGGCTGAAGCGGCCTTTGGGCAAAAACTGGCGCCTGGATGAGAGTGTGTCGTAGAAAGCAGCATGGAAGATGAAGGCAGGCCCTTCGTAATCGGTTTGCAGGAGCGGATTACAAACTACTGCAAGCGGCCTTGGTAAAGAGCCCTGGTCGTGAGCGTTGCAGAAAAG
>NZ_DASQYZ010000093.1:0-2579 GCF_035638955.1 Oligoflexus sp.
CTTGACGAAGGAAGCCTCTCATAATCCTTGCTCAACCGCCGATTCCTTCCAAGCCATCCAAACGTTCTCTCCACGATCCATCTCATTGGCAGAACCTTGAATCCTTTCTCGTCGTCCGAACGTTTGACAATTTCAAGAATAAAATTGAATCCGTCTTTGACCCAATCGATAAGTTGGCCCGCATATCCACCATCTGCCCACATGATTTTGATGGAACGAAGTTTTTCTTTCGCAGCTTCGATCGCAAGCATCGCTCCTTGTCGATCCTGAATATCTGCTGGATGAACTACGACCTTTATTATCAAGCCCAGAGTATCAACAATCACATGACGTTTACGTCCTTTGACTTTCTTGCCAGCATCATAGCCACAAACCCCTCCCGCTTCAGTGGTTTTTGCCGATTGAGAATCAATTATTGCCGCGCTCGGGTTTTCATTTTTTTTTGATCTAGGCGAACCATTTTTCTCATCTCATCGTTGATCTTTTCCCAAACTCCACTTATCTTCCATTCCCTGAAATAGTGATATGCTGTTTGCCACGGTGGTAAATCATGTGGCATTTGTCTCCATTGGCATCCTGTTCGCACGACATAAAATATTCCATTCAATATTTCTCTGAACTGATACGTGCGCGGACGACCATCAAACTTTTCAGGAGGCATGAAAATTTTTAAAACGTCCCATTCGGAGTCACTCACATCACTTTGATACGGTTTCCTGTCCATGGAATCCTATACCTCACCCAGTAGTTCCGGTGAGTCATAGTCCTGGCCGCGAATTTATGCAAATCGGGAATCCTATTAACCCCAAATGACTGTGCAATGGCTTTTTAAACCAGCTCTTAAAGGTACCTGGGTAGGGAAGAGCAAAGTCGCGGAAATCCTGAAAGAGAATGGGCTCAATCACACATGGGATCCATCGCTCCGTAAACCCAAGAAGCCCCGAAAAGATCGCGGAGCTGATTATGGAAGCGGAACGCAAGGGCAACAGCGCCGAGATCTGTCGGCGCGAAGGCATCAATCCACAGCAATTCGCCGGCCTTGAAGTCATTGATTGACAGCTCCAACAAACTCTTCTGACCCACATTTGGACCAGGGCGCGTACGCCCGGCATTTGAAGCAGGATCTTGAGTTCAGTCGCCAGGGTGTTGTTGTGGTTACGTTCATTTCACGAAGATGAGCCGATCGAGAATTAACAAAAGATCATGATGAGTGTAACTGAAAGCCGGCCTGAGCGAGCCTTCGGGGCAGCTTATGCCTTCGCTGCCGCACGCCCGGTTACATGCTGTTCACACAACTTTTGAATAAACATTCTTGAATTCAAACATGATCCCGGTGATTTCTTTCATTACTTGCTGAACATATTAAAACCTGACTCGCAATGGCGTTTAAGTCGGGACCGTTAATACTGGTTAACTATGCCATGTCAGGCCGTGATTTCCTGATAAAAAGTTCAGTGCGGGTAACCATTCATTTCCGGAGGAAACGCCATGAAAGTATCGAGTTCCCGGCAGAACTGCTTCTTTTCTGATGCCCTCAGCTCATCCACACCACAAATTAAAGTACTTCCTGGTGCCGTGATCAGGGAAATTGAACTGCAGAATAAAGCACGCAAATTAATGGGGCTTGGCAGTATTCAAATCAAAATACGCATCTGTCTTCAATGCGAACGTCCATTTCAATCGGCTGGGCGGCGAACCTGTGGCTGTTCTCCGGTTTCATCTGCAATTCTTTCAGGTCAGGAAATTATTTGATGGCGGGCGGACGGTTGGGAACTCGGCTCTCTCGTGACGATGTTGAGGAAAAAACCTGTGAGTTTTTCGCTTTCACATTCCTCCTGATGGCGCACGTCAGATACCACACATTCTTATGCTACCCACGTTTCCATTAAGGCTAAAAGAGCAATCAATCACAATGGAGTTCAAACATGTTCATTCGACCCTTAAAAATCAGCGCGTTGGCAATACTCGTAGTCCTGGATTGCACATCATGTACGAAAAAGACAGCCGAAGTCAACACCGTGAGTAAGCTGGACGAGGATGATGTCGACCAAGCACCTGTCGCAGTCGACAGTCCAACGGATCCCGAGGCAAACGCCGACCATGGGTCAGAACTTAATGGTCAAAATCAAACCTGTCTGATGGTTTCATCACCCGGTATGTTCAACGATCTTGGTGCCCCCCTCGAAATACCCCTTCCCAAGGGCTTTGGATTTACTGAAGGACCTTTGTGGTTGGAATCAACCCAGTCTCTCCTGATTTCCGCCTGGAGTTTCGCAGACCCTACAACCGGCAAGGGGCCTCCAACGGCAATCCTGAAGTTCGAAAGCGATACCTGGAGTGTGTGGAGCGAAAAGGGAGTCTTTCGAAGCAACGGATTGGCGGTCGACAGTAGCGGCAGCATTATTGCTGCGCTACATGATGGCCAGGAGATTGCCCGCATCTCCGCGGACGGGACCCGACTCTCTCTTGCCAATTCCTATCTTGGCAAAACTTTCAATTCACCCAATGATCTTGCGGTTCGCAATGACGGCACCATCTACTTTACCGATCCCAATTACCAGCGCGACGGCCGGGAGGGT
>NZ_DASQYZ010000094.1:0-2267 GCF_035638955.1 Oligoflexus sp.
TGCTTCCTGCAGACATAAAAACAAATAACATTACTAACGTACAGAACGCATGTCCCGAATTCTGTTTCAATGCTTGAGATCCGTCGCAAAACTGATGGAGTTTATTCATGAAAAAGATGTGGTTTCATGCTTTGCTTTGTGTTGGCGTGAGTTACGTGGCCGGATGCCGGTTGCTCGCTCAATCCAGACATTCAGATCTATTGGCAACAGATCGAAACGATGGCCGATCGCCCGGTGCCATCGCTGAGGTGTGGACCCAAATTAGTGGAGACCAGATCTCCCAACTCCTGGCTAGCAAGGATTTTCCAAGCAAACCCACGACCCGCACTTTATTGAATTCACTGGCGATACCCAGAAAGAACATTGAGAACTATGGAACGAGAATAAGGGGATATATTCATCCCGCTCGAACCGGACACTATATTTTCCACATCAGTGGAGATAACGAGTCGCAGTTTTTCCTGAGCAGCGATGACAAGCCTACAGGTCTATCGAAAGAGCCTATTGCGTTTCTGTCTGACAAGGAATGGACGTCAGACTATGAATGGGAAAAATTTCCTGGACAGGTCTCGAAGCCGATAAGGCTGATATCGGGCCATCGTTACTTTTTTGAGGTGCTTCACAAAAATGGCCGCAACGATGGGGGTGTTGCCGTCGGATGGCAACAGCCCGATGGACTCAGGAACAGACCTATACCCGACACTTACCTTTCCACTTTCGACGGCAGATAAGTAATTCAAACCAGCTATATGCCTCATAAATCACCGGAATCTTAAGATTGCTCGATAGGATACCGATAAAGAGCAATCCTCCGGAGGTCTTATGATTATTACTTCGAGTCAAATTCGAAGCTCTCTTTTATTGTGCCTTGTATGCGTTGTCGCCTGCGAGGAGAAAAAAAGTTTGACATCGGATGCTGCCCCAAGAGGTTCGCATGAATCCATAGGATCGTCAGCTGTAAGAGATGACTCTGAGGATGAAAAGGTGACGCCACCGTCTAACATTGCGGGGGCCTACCTGCGTTGCACGGTGGTAAAAGTGGACTTCGATGCGGTTGATGCGGACACGATCGGATGCGCGACCTACGACGAGACAAGCCACTCCCGGATTGATATTGCGACTCTCGCCTCAAGCATTACCTGGAGCTACGACAGTTCCAGTCTCCCCGCGAATACAGCCGTATCCGTTTCCCAAGTGGAAAATGAACCTTTGTATGGCCTTGATGTTTACTATTCGTTTTCAAGCCTATCCAAGCCGATTGATCGCATACTCGACAGATTTATTATCGTAATGGACGTCACCGATCTTAATGGCAGGCGGACTGTCTATCGTAATGGATCCTTTCTTGATGAATCAATCGTAGTCAATGGACAAAATGGTGTGGATGGCGTCAGTGTGGATGGCGTCAGTGTGGATGGCGTCGGTGTGGATGGCACGAATGGCACGAATGGCACGAATGGCACGAATGGGTCTGGGGGAACAATTTCGGTCATCCCTTGATGCAAAAGTCCAGACAGAAAGCCTGGACCTCCCAAAAATATCAGAGCCGCCTTTTAAGGGCAGGTCCCTGGCGTCCCCGCAAATGCATAAAGGTTGCTTGGCGTATAAATACCCTGGGTGCTGCCATCGATCGACACCGTGTAGGACGGTCCTGTCCCGCAACTCTTAGCAAAATCATAATATTGTCCATCAGCATCCAGGCGGATCACGTTGAGGTTGCTATAGAGCAGTGTCTGGGCATTGGCGATACGACCGGCAGCGCCTGCGCGAATGAAGAAAGCGGCTCCTACCGAGCCCGGCGCGCGGATACCTCGACCTGCAGCATCCACCAGGATCGCCGTGCCTTCACTGACGCCAAGCCCAGTGATGCGACCGGTGGCCGGGATGGCTCCATCGGCGATCTGACGAGCCATAAACGCGCCGAGGCGACCAAAGCGATCACGCTCGCCAAAGTGCGAATCGGTGAGAATGCCCTGCATCGTCGGGAATTTCAACATATCGCGGGTGAAGCTGATCGTAGGCGCAAAGGGATTCGCCACAGCATCGACCGTCGCCACATTATTGGCACCAGCCGTGACAGCATCAAACACAAACTGCCCTAGAATGGCAAGGCCAGCACTGGTGCCACCCACAACCCCACCGCGTGTCACTACGTTTTGGACGGCAGGCATAAGCTTGGAATTACGCCAGGCGACATAGTCCGCTTGATTACCTCCAGCAAAAAAGATCACCTCAGAGCGATTGATGAGTCGAGCGACGGTATCCAG
>NZ_DASQYZ010000095.1:0-11048 GCF_035638955.1 Oligoflexus sp.
ACCGAGGAAAAATCCTTACCAGTTTAACCTTATCACCGGCCACCACCAGCGTCGGAACCTTGATGTGCGGCAGCAGATCCTCGGCCGTATGGCGCGTGGCACCTTGCAAAGCGGCGATATAGACCAAAGGCTTCATCGCCCCCACGTCTTCAAAATAAACGCGGAAATCATGCCGCCTCGTCAGCCAGGGATTCACTTCAAAGAGGACTGCATAGAGATAGGCGACTTCGGAATCGAGCAGGGGTTGCCATACTTTCTGGATATGCTTATCCCATTTTTCAAAGGCCATGCGAAGCCAGGGCAGGGCCTTGGCAAACATAGGATTGCCGTGCACATGGCGCAAGGCTTCTCCATAGGGCCCATTGATCAGGATCAAGCCGGCAACGTTATCACGCTTTTGTCGATAGCATTCCAGAGCGACCTGGACGCCCATGCTGTGGCCGACCAGGAGGACAGGACCCTCCAGCTTCAGATGGCCCAGCAGTTCATTGATATCCTGCGCAAAGCGTTCGACCGTCATGGTTGCCAGATTCCTGGGAATGGCGGAATCACCGTGGCCGCGGTACTGGCTGTGGATGATGCGGAAGTGCTGCGAGAAATACGGGATGAAGTATTTCCAAATATAGCCGGTGCATGCAACGCCATCACACAGAACCATGGTCATCGGACCCTGACCGACACTTTGATACCAAATTTCCGTCGCATCAGAGGTTTCAAAAAACCCTGTTTCCCTGGCTGGCATGCTGGCTCCTGTGGACCATGATTGCAGTATTTGATCGTCGATTATAGTGGCACGAAACGACTCAACACGGGAAGTCCTATGTTTGCATGGACAATTTCCAGCCGCCTCGCCAGAGCCTGATGCTTGGCAACTCCCGGTAAAAACCGTATAACAGAACCCTCACCATACATAGGAATAAACTTGGGGCTTTTTGACGTGAAATGAGCAAGCGATGGCGGGATTGTGTCTATTTAGGAGTCTTTGGTGTTTCATCTTGTGGCCAGGTCTTGCCGAAGGCGGTACCCCTGCGACAAAGATGGTTCAATTCGATATGGTTTATCGCAAGGATTCTGACCTGGGCGTCAAACTCATCAAGACCTTTACCGAGGTGTTTCATCAAGGCGGTTATGTTGTGAAAGTTGACCAGATGCCATTGGTTCGTGGCCTTCGGGAATTGAAGAATGGTCGTGTTGATGGAACCATCAGTCGGATCGGTGATATTGCGAGCCTTCACGGGATCAATGGCTATATCCGCCTTGATGTGCCTTTGCTTTACCATACCCTGTCGCTCTATTGCATCAAGGACAGCACAGCGATGCAGAACCTCAAGAACCCACGGGTGGCCTATCTGCAAAGCAGTCCTATTGCGACACGTTTGGCTAAAATGATAGCGGATAAAAGTGTTCAGGTGTCAGCGGTCCATAGCTACCGCAATATGCTGGTCATGATGCACCGCGATCGTATGGATTGCATGATGTCGAGTGACTTGCATATGGATACGGAACGTCTTGGACCCAAGGAACTGCAAGGCGTGTTTCGGCATGATCTTTTAACGTTGCCAGGATATTCCTGGATCGCAAAAAAGCATGAAGCGTGGAAGCCGTTCCTGGAAAAGGAACTGCGGCAGCTGGTGGCGGACAAGGAGTGGAAAAAAATTTATTTGGATGAAAAACCCCGCTGCGGCGACACCATCGAATATCTTTGTCCGGACGGACGCATCTTTGTCCGTCAGGTGAAAATCCAGGATGCGCTCCAATCGCCAAGCGAGGGCTAATCCATTAAAGGATGCTGGATGCCGCGCGAATGCCGGAAATAGTCCAACCGCTGTTGGTCCCGCCGGACGTGCCGCAGCCGCCCAAGGTATGCACACCGACCAGCTGTCCGCTGGTATTGAGGATACCGGATCCCGAGCTGCCGCCGAGCGTATCCAGGGCCGCATAATAAATGCGGGACCCACTGGAGCTGCCAGACAAGGTGCCGAAGGCAACCACTTTGGGGCGAGCTTCCGGATGCTGAATAATCGTCAGACTACTGGAGGACGATGCGCCGAGGGTGGTGGGGGTGACGCCGGGGTTCGAGTTCAGCTGGATCAAAGCATAGTCCGGCGAGTTGCTGGATTCGATGAATGTGCCTTTTACAGTCACCACAGGACCATCGGCACTGGCTTCATAATTGAATTCCACCGAAGCGGCCTGGCCTTTGGATCCACAGTGACCTGCGGTGAGAAAGAGATTCTTGTAGGACCCGACGTTGCCAATATAGGTGCCGGAGCAATTCCGGTTGAGACGACCGACAGCTTCTTCACGGGACTGTACAAAAGATACAGTGCCCCTGTAATTATTGACGGGTACGAAGTCTTCAGTTTTGCCGCAGATGGATTTAACTTCGCTGGTTTCTGTGGTGCCATCGCCGCAGCCATTCATAACTGTCCAGCCAGTCAAAATTAGAGCCAAACAAAATCTCTTTTCTTTTAGCATCTTATTTCTCCGTCAATGTCTTCTTGTTGTAGTGATAATTAACTATTACAAAGAATTGCTTAGCAACATTCACCAAAACTAAACGACACTGTGAAACTAGCTGATGATGGAAATTTCATACGGTAACGTCCGGAATTTCCAGGAAGCTCATGCGGTCAAAATGTCGTAATTTAGAATTTTTGAAGTCGAAGATTGGGGGATTGCTTTTACCCTGCTTTTGCAGGGCTGTGCGCCTTTGGAGACAGATTCTCAGGCGGCGGACCGCTTCACCTGTTTCCGCAGAGCTGCGTGCATCAGTTGAAAGCGTTTTCTTAATATCCCGTGCAAGAAGCCGAGCAGCCGGCAGGCGAAAAGTCCCTGCATCGCTTCCTTTTGGGTGATCTGGCATTGACCGGGATGAATTTCCTGAATCACAAACGAATGCTGAGCGGTGTAAAGCCAGGGCAAGGGGGCTTTATATTCCCAGCTCAATGTCGTTTTCTGGGCATCGGCCGTCAGGACTTTGCAACGGAGGGGCATCCGCGGACCCATGCCCATGAAAAAGACCACATTGATGTCCTGACCCACTTCAGGTTTGCCATCAATGCGGGTGATATAAGGATTCCATTCAGGAAACGTGGACCATTGCAGGAGGGTATTGAAAACCTGCCTTTTTGAAGCCTGAATCACAAGCGAATCCTGCACTTCCGCTTGGAACATGGACGGCATAACCATGACAATGATCTCCTTTGCTCATGATCCTATCATATATCAGGCCGCTGCCTTCACATAGGGGCGGCTTATGGATTCGGCAAACAAACTGTAACGATCCATGACTTCACGCAGAGCCGATTGGTAGCTCATGACCTCGGCCGCTGGGAGGCCGACATCAACGGATTCATCGATCCAGTGTTTCACATGATGTTTGTCGAGCTCGGCATGGCGGCCGATGATGGTCATCATGTCTTGCGGAATGCGGGCATGCTTTTCCACCGCTGCGAGGCATTCAGGTCCGGCAATCACAGTGAAGTATTCGGAAAACAGGATATAGACAAAGTAGGAAAAAGGATCACGGTGGATGAGCTTTTCGTTGCCTTGAATGAAGTCCTTCATTTCCTTGGTAATCCCAATGGCATCATCGGGCACCTTGAAATGAGCCTTCAAAGCCGCGACATCCGCATCACCCCAACGATGGTGCTCCACTTCTTCACCGCGCTTGTCTTTGAAATACTGGGCCAGCTGGGTGAGGCCGCGCTCTTTGGCGACGCGTTCGGCGATCACGAGATGCACAGGCGTGTAGGTCGTGAGAAAGCTGACATTGCGCAGAAACGAGGCAAACTCATTGACCTGAATGGCCCCGGTTACAATGCGTCGATAGAAAAGATTATGCTCTTTTAAATAGGCGAAGAAAGTATCTGTTTCCTGGGTAAAAATCTGGTAGAGGTTCATGGTTCAACCCTTGCCTTTGAATTTTTTGTTGGCCGCCGCATCCGTTTTATAGGTCGTCGAATAGAGCTGACCCAAACGCTCTTCATCGGCTTCATCGAGGTATTTGGTGATGTGCAGCAGCACGCCCCAACGCTCGCCATAGGTCATGGACGTCACGATATAACCCATTTTATTAAGCGCATGGATGTGATGACGGTTGGTGGGAGCCACATCCCCTTCAATCCTTGCTACGCCATGGGCTTTCAGGATGCGCGAAAGAACTTCGAAAAACTGCGGATAGAGACCTTTATTCTGGTAGGCGGGAGCCACTGCGATATTGCGAAAGTTATAGCTCGACCAGTCGAGCAGGGTGCCGATGGCCATTCCGATATTGGTCTCGCCTTCATAGAAGGCAAAAAAATCACCCAGCGCACTGAAATATTTTTCCTTGAAATGGTGCGGGTCGGCTTCGCCGAAGCGGGAGGTCCCGGGCACCAATTGATACACTTCCGGCAGAAGCGTTTTCATCAAAGGCTGGGCTTCGTGAAATGTTTTGTATTCAATGCGAACCCCATCGCCAAGGTCGACGGGAAACTCACGAGACCAATCAAGTCCCCAAACCTGTTGGCAGAGAGACTGGTGTTCAGGTTGCGGCAAGATGGGCTTGGTTTTGACAGAGCTACGCGGCATGTTGAGATCCTCCGGGATCTGTTTCGAAGCACGCAGGCCTAAGGTTGAGTAAAGAAAAATTTAATTCGAAGGGTTTGCCCCTGGCGGGACGTCCTGGATCCTGTGCTAAACTCCGGGAGGGGGATAAACCCTCCGTTCTTGCAAGGGAATCGGGCCGAGGCCCAGGAATTTTGCTGGACAGGTCCTGGGATTGATGGTCCGATCGCCGGTGTGCTTCATCGAGGAGGAAACACCATGGTATGTCGACTGGCAATGGATCTGGGCACGGCAAAAACCATAATTGCCGATGAAACCCATGGCATTATTTCAAAGCAACCGAGTCTGGTAGGTTTTGACCAACGCACGCGCCGGCCGTTGGCTGTCGGTACCGAGGCCGCACGTCTGCAGGGCCGCACACCGCATTCCATTGTCATCACAAGGCCACTCAGGGCGGGCCGCGTGCATGATTTTGATGCCGCTGCCCTGATGCTGGAAGCCTTTTTGGAACGCCTCTCCATTAAACCTAAAAATGTGCAGATGGTCGTGGGGACCCCCCTGGGGCTGACCTTTGCCGAGAAACTGGCTCTGCGCAATTTGATCAGAAACATTGGGGTGCGGAGCGTGCACCTGGTCGAGGAGCATATTGCGAGTGCGGCCCATGAAAGTATGAATCTTATGCAGGAATGCGCCGGGGTCATGATTGATGTCGGGGCAGGGCTGACCGAACTGGCTCTTCTGGGTTCGGGAACGATCCTCGCATCCCGAAGCCTCACCTGGTCAGGCGATCGCCTGGTCGAGGAAATTGAACACGTCCTTATACAAAATAATGCGTTACGTCCCTGCCGTAATATTGTGGAATCGGTGCAGTGGCGCCTTTTGCATCCGGATCAGGATCCCGGGGCATGGTCCTACCGAGGTTTTCACCTGCAGTTGAAAAAAGCCATGGACTTTGTCCTGGATCGGAATGATTTCCGCGGGCTTTTGCCGGCTTTTTGTGACGACGTGCATCAGGGGCTCCAGGAAATCCTGGAGGAGGCAGAGATCGGTGCGCACGACGCCCGGCTTGCGGATGGAGGCCTGACACTCACCGGATCGGCCATTCCCCTCGAGCTTTTGCGGCAGAGTCTGGAGACCCGCACGGGCCTTCCGGTACATATTTCTTCGGAGCCAAATGAAAGTGTGGTTCATGGACTCCGTAGCATGTTGCGTTATGCGGATTACTTTTAGCACATTCTTTATTTCTTTCGTTCCGTACGAATCCAGCTTGATGGCGCTCGTTTCAGCATAAGTCCTGCTTTCCAGACGACATAAAATGGGGCGATCACAAATAGCTTCAGATAGCTCTTGGGAATACCCATCAAGATAAATGGCATGAAGAGGTAGATGGCAAAGTTCAGCAGCTGTCCGATCGCCAGACCAAGGCAAATGCCTTGAAGACCTTCCATCCACTCGGTGGATTCACTTTGGTAGAAAAGGATCGCAGCCAGCAGAGTGAAGAGCAGGCGCAGGGCGAACCCGCCCAGGGGCGGCATATAAAGATCGCTCAGGTGGATGAATTTTCGAGCCAGCGGCCAACCGCTATGAAGAATTTCCCGGCCGAATGTTTTACGGAGCTGTTTGCGTCCATGTTCCCAGCGCAAACGCTGGGAGGCGACGGCGGCTGGATTATTATCAATCATCTCACCATAGACCTGAACTTCAGGAACGAAAAAGACCCGTTCCCCTTTCATGCGCAGGTGCCAGCTGAATTCCACATCTTCGGCCAGACCATAAGCCTGCCAGGGACAGCGCTGGAGACCCAGCCATGAAAAGGCCATGCCGTTGCCACGAAGGGCCGAACCCATGCCGAGTGTGTCCTGCCCCAGAAGCCAAAGGCCATTAAAGTGGGCGAATCCCAGGCGCATCATCTGCGTACGCCAGCTGTCATTGCTGTTGGATACGGTGTAATAGGCCTGCAGCCAATCCTGTCCGCTTTGCAAACGTCGATCAAAGGCTTTGAGCAATCCGGCATCGACCGTGGTATCCGCATCAATGACAACAATGGCGTCGGGATGCGTTTCACGCTTTTGCAGGGTGTCCAGGGCGTATTCGAGGGCGAAGCCTTTGCTTTTCTTCGTTTGATCGAAGCGCTCCAGCACCTCGGCGCCTTCAGTCCTTGCCACGTTTGCTGTCGTGTCCTGGCAATTGTCGGCAATGACCAGTATTTCGAAAAGCTGGCGCGGATAATCCAAAGCCCGCAGACTGAGGACGGTGGCGGCGATACTGGTTTCCTCGTTATGCGCGGGAACCAGGATGACAAACGATGTGGCTGGCTCACCCTGCGCTTCCTTGGCTTTATGCAGGCGGCGCACAGCGGTATCCCAGATGCGAAACATCAGCCAGCTAAAGGGCAATGTGAAGCAGAGACAGATGATCTGCACGACGAGCAAGGCGATAGACAGCATGGTCGATCCTTAGTAGGCAAGCTCCACAAGATGCATGCTTAAGGGCTGCATACTGATGGCAACCTCAGGTCCCGGTTGGAGCTTGCGATTTTCTCCTTTAATTTTGCCATCATTGCTTGGAGAAAAATAACTGAATTGTCGCAAATCCTTGATCGCCGGCCAGGGCTTCAGATCCAGCTTGATCGTTTGCTTTTGGTCCACATGTTTATTGAGCAGGACGATGGTGACCCGCCGGTCCCGGCTCTGCCTTGAGGCAAAAACTGAGACGTTGTCCTGGCTATTGGTGGAATTGTCGATCCATTCATCCCCGAAGGTGAGACCCTTGCCATCGTAGTTGCGGAAGAGGAGAAAGGCATAACGATGGGTGCCATCCTTTTTGGGAAAGTCCCAGTACTGCGCGGCATGCAGGCCTGTGCGCGCAAAAACGCCGAGGATTTCCGCCTGAGCCACCGCTCCAGCCACGTCGAATTCGGAACGGAAGTTATATTCCCCGATGGAAACCTTGATGTCGGGTCGCAGCCGCCTGGCCAATTCCTGGAGTCGGGGAATGAAATAGATTTTGTCATCAATCCAGCTCTGGTCGCGGTGCTGCCGATCCCAAAGGGACCGCGTGGAGGTCAGCAGAGCTTTGCGTCGGGCGGGGGTATCATCTTCGCCGGCGGGCCAGCGATCCATCTCGGGATAGTAGTGCACATCGAGCTGATCGAGGAGCGAGATTTTGAGTTCCTTTTCCTTTTTCTTCAGCTGATCCAAAAACCATTCCAGAAAGGGCTGATCCGCATGAGCCTTGCGATCCACCTGGCGTTTCCCGCTGCTGTGCGGTCCTTCGATATCCCAGGCGGAGTAATGCATTTCCATCCAGCCCCAGGCCGCAGGACCAACAATCACGGCGGCCGGATCGGCTTTCCGCACAGCCTGAGCAAAGCTGATATAACGCGCCAGGTAATTGTCATAACGCATGGGCTCCTGCACGACATCACGATGCGTGCTGTTCCAGAGCATAGGTTCATTATCCATGATGTAGTAATGCGGGTGAGGGCCGAATTGCGACTTCAGCTGCTGGACCCACGAGGCGACGAATTCCGGACTATTGGGCATGCTCGTGAGCTTGGGGTCACTTTTCAGTTTCTGTCCGTCCGGACCAATGCCGTTGCCCGCGTCCCCTTCAAAGCGTTCCTGCTCGGGAAAGAGCTTGCGGGGAAAGCTGAAGGAGTTGCCATCCTTGGCAATCCAAGGCAGTAAGGGGAGGGTTATGTAAGATGCGGCCTTATGCTTCTGATTTTCAGCCATAAAACGCGAGATCATGTTCGGCTTGTCGGCTTTATAATTATGAAAGAACCAGTCCTGCCCCGAGTTCCAGGCATCCAATTTATAATTGAACCGGCTGCTGGTATTGCCGCCCCAACGGTAATTGGTCGGCTGCATATCCCAGATTTTTTCCTGGTCCCGATCTTCAAACATATAGCTGCCGAAGCCATAGATTTCGGGGCTGATCCGGCGCGGAGTTTTGGGGATCGTGAAACGAACGATGTCCGCGGCCTGAGCCGCGTTTGTTATCAACACCAACAGCAGCCAGGCCCCAGGACCGTATCGCAGCATTTATCCCTCGCTCGAGTGATTCAGGAACGTTTGAGCATAATGCGAACCAAGGACCAGGCGCTGATGATGGCCCAGATTCCTTCCAACAGTATAAACCCGATTTGATTATTGACGACAGCGGTAATGGTCAGGGCCACTGAACCGAGAAGGTTCATAACCACGCAGGTTTTTTTGTAGGCACCGTCAGTTGCTAAAGACTGCAGCGCATAGGCTGAGAGCAGGAGAGCTGCACCCACAAGAGATAATAACTGATCCCAAGTCATAGCCATGGACGATCCTCATTTTTGAACCAGGTCGCGATGGTGGCAAAACCAAGGTCAATGGCGCGTTCAATGGTAAGCTTGACCTCTTCGCCATCGGCAAAAGGCTGATCATCGCCGATGACAGCGAGGATCGCACCGGATCGCACGGAGGGACGATCCTTTTCGGTTTGCAGCAGTTTTTGATTCCACACCTGGGTCAGGGTAAAAAGTTGCGCGCATTCCATTTCCGATGCGAGCACACCGGCTGCCTGCAGATGCTGCATGTAGCGGCTGTGTTCGGCCTGCATGGGCCCCTCACCGAATTCCCGCGCGTAAAGCGAATCCTTGGTATGGGTAATCCCGAGATGGACCCGACCCTCAAGCTTTTGTTCCCGCGCCGCGCGCCTGACCGCATCCAAGAATTCGAGCGAGGCCTGGACGGGAACGCTGGGATCCAGATAATGACGACTCGTTCCTTCATCGCGCACCGCGGCGGTCGGCACGACCAGGCTGCCGATGCGAAGACGTTGCGGCTGCAAAGATCCAGCGGTCCCCACGCGAATGATCCTGCGGGCGCCGAGATGCAAAAGTTCGGTTGCGATAATATCCATGCTTGGGCAACCCATGCCGGAGCTCATCACGCCGATTTCAATATCCTGCCAGGTGCCCATGTAAAAGTTGTGGCGCCGCGAATGGGACTGCACCTTCACGTTCTGCAGGCGTTGCGCAATAGCCTCGGCACGTCCATCGGATCCTGGAAGTAAAACATAGCGACCGAGGCGGCCATTGCCCTGAAGGTCCTGGGTGCTGAGGTTCATATGCATGGGCTGCAAGGGGGACGTTGATTGCATGAAGACTCCTTGTCTGACCCAACCATCGTAGAGGCAATCCTTTGCGCGGTGCAAGAAAAAGGCTAAGATGTTAGCTCAGCCCCACAGGAAAGGCCCAGACTGGTGAGTGAGAGACTCCGACTAGGATATGCCAATATCGATGTAGTGAGCCTGCAGGAGGCTCTGCAGCGAGCCGTCACGTTTGCCAAACAAAGTCCCTGCCGCTTTGTGGTCACGCCCAATAGCGATCATATTGTGCAGCTGGAGACACGGCTGGACTTGCGTCGGGTGTATAACACCGCGCATCTGGTCGTGGCTGATGGCATGCCGATTGTCTGGGCTTCGCGTCTGCTCGGCAAGCCCTTGCCCGAAAGAGTGACCGGCTCTGAACTGATGCCGCAGCTCTGTGCCGAGGCCGCCCGCCTGGGCTTGCGCGTCTATCTGTTAGGCGGCCCGCCCGGCGTGGCGGAGCTGGCCAAGGCCAAATTGGAAGAACGTTATCCGGGTCTGCAGGTTTGCGGCTGTGACTGTCCGCCTTTTGGTTTTGAGCATAAGCCGGATCAGGAAGCCAGGATCCTGCAAAAAATTCAGGCGGCTGCCCCGGATATCGTGTTCGTTGCACTCGGCGCCCCCAAACAGGAACTCTGGATGGCGCGCACGGCCCCTCAGCTTAAATCCGGCATTTTGTTGGGCATCGGTGCCGCTCTCGAATTCTGCGCCGGCACTGTAACCCGCGCCCCACTTTGGATGCAGCGGATTGGGGCAGAGTGGATTTATCGCATGTGCCAGGAGCCGCGGCGCCTGGTCGGGCGCTATCTTCGTGACACCCAGATTCTTTTGATTATTTTTCGGGAATGGCGGAAACGCTAAGATGGCAGGAGTAAACAGTTTTTTAAAAAAATATGCTGGACACTCCCGGGGCGAGCTTGTATATCTCTAGCTCTCGGCGCGTTGGCGGAATGGCTACGCAACGCATTGCAAATGCGTCCCATGCCGGTTCGAATCCGGTGCGCGCCTCCAAATTAAAAGCTCGAAAGGCGATCGTAAGATCGCCTTTTTGCTTTTCGCCGTCGTGAGAAGATGCTGAGCGATGGGCAAAACCCCAGAACGCGCCAGACAGCTATGACGACTCAGTTCGCAACCTCAGGTGCTATGTGATGCCTTATTTCCTGACTGAGAAGGGGGAAAGGGACTTCAATAACTGGCATATGGTATATCACCTTTATTTCCCCAATCTTCCAGGGCCCCGGAAAGAATGCCTAGGAATTAATCCAGGCCTTGTGCGGGTCTGCTTCACTGGATTGCGATAGCTTTAAAATTCATGCAGGAAGGCTGACCAGAGTTGAACCTTCTCCGCTTTTTGGCAAAAAGTTCATTTT
>NZ_DASQYZ010000096.1:0-9610 GCF_035638955.1 Oligoflexus sp.
CTTTGAGTCAATGAGGATCATTCGAAAACGACAGCTCGAAGCAGAGGGCAATACCTCTGCTGAGATCTTCTATTCCCTGGCTGCATGATTGCTCGCAAATCCAGATATTTTCTCGCTCAGAGTTTGCAAACGCAACACAACCCGATTTTCCCCAAGGCTTGCTCTTCCGCTATTCGATGCGGCCGTCAATCATGGGCCAAGAACCGGCATCCGGATCTTTCAGGAGGCGCTGAACCGCCTGGGCGCGGATCTCGTGGTGGATGGTGTGGCGGGTGAGATGACAGTGAAAGCAGCAAAGTCGTATTCCCCGAGGCGGGTTCTCGCGGCATTTTTATCCCAGCGCCTGCAGTTTTATCGCCGGCTTGAGACGTATAAGGTCTTCGGCCTTGGCTGGGATCGGCGTATAATCGAGCTCGCAGTTTTATCGTAATTTGAGGATTTCATGAACCAGGATCTTAAGACCAGACTTTTCTCAAGCGTCATCTCCAGCCCTTCGCGTGAGCCGGGTCTGATCGGCCCTTCCCGGGCGAAAGGCCCATCCCTCGGTCAGGTTCTTTCGCCTGTAATATCCTTTGTCTGTAGCCAGTGACTTCAATGTGCCCTGGCCAAATAGTTTCGAATGCTCTTCGATAAATTGTGGAAAAATCGACCTGTCTGGCATCTGCACATCCATGCATTTCAATATAAAGAGAAAGTTTCCCTTGATTCTCCCCAGCTGTATGGTTCGCCCGAATTCGTGCATTTTTTGCAGTTTCCCTTTGGTTATGCAGGCTACTTCCTGAGCGTGGAATGCGAGAATTTTCCCGGTTTTCAACGTTCCATTTCGAACGAAGTGGGCGACGTCCAGCAGGTATCGCCAGCCATGGCCATTGATTTGATCGATGGATCGCTGGATATTCCAGGGAAGTCGCTTGTAACGTCCAGGATCCAAAGACTGAAATAAGTCGATGACGGGCTTCATCTGCTGCTTTACCAAATGATGGAGTTCCTTGAAAACGGCATTTTTTTGCTCCCGATCCTTGTTCTTTGGAGCAAACCAATATTCTCTGGCCTTGCTTCTGACAGCTTTTAGATCGATTGATAAATTGTCGGGTATCAAAGCTCGGGTTTTTTTCTTTAGGTAGCCCAGAACCTTGGTGGCCATGCCGCACAATTTGACCATTAGGTTGGCATCGCTCGGATATGAAACGTTGGCTTCCTGTACCGTTGAATCGATATCTGTTTCTTCCGGATTTGCGAATCCAAGTTGAACTGCAAACTGGGCCAGAGCGTTGGCCAAATATCGCTGGGTTTCGGGAGACAGGCGACTTCTGAATTCTTCTATTTTTGTATGATCCGGAGCGTGCCAATTTTTGATGGATAGTTTTCCACAGAACAATTGGAATGCCGCGTTGTCCCTTATCCAGTATTCTGTCTGGCGGTCGGTCAGATCGTAGATTTTCTGCAAGAAATAGGCAGCCAAGTGAATTCGAACTTGCAGTTTCCGACCCAGCCACCAATAGCCTTTTGCCGTTGTCTTTTTTAGATCGGCAATCACTGGACCTGCCAGCTGAGTCCATGGTAATGAATTGCCCAAGGCGATGAGTGGGTGAGTTTCCAGAACTGAAACGGAAATAACATGACCCGACAGCTTCGTGTCGAGGCCTTCCAAGCAGAGCGCCATATTGAATCTCTCTACGCATGCCCACCAAACAATAAGGATTACTGGGACTTGACCAGATCTGGAACAAAAAATCAATTGATAGAGAATGAACATGATTCAAATGGATTTCAGTAAGTACAAGCTCGAAGAACTCATCGACCTGAACAGGAGACTTGTTGATTATGTGAAGGCCGTTCAGCATGCGAAAGACATGCAGGCCATCGCAAAATTTGACGTTGGCGATCGCGTGCAGTTTAAAACAAGCGCCGGCGGCATAATAAAGGGCACCATATTTCGAATCAATCGCAAGACAGTTGTTGTCCACTCCGACGATCATCATGACTGGAAAGTTTCGCCTAATCTGCTACAAAAAGTTCCTCACGAAAACGGGCAGAATAAGAAATTCAGCGGCCGCCTTTTTCCAGTTTAACCGTTTTTGCCGCTCCTATTTCGCGCCAGCGACTAAATACCATCATCGAGCAATATACAGGCAAGGTCGAAGACAAATTTTTTCATATGGCAACTATCAAAAGAAAAAGATGCGCGCGGCAGACCTTACATCATTTGCTATGAGAACGGACCTGCCCTAAAGCGCAAGTATATATGGACCTGGCAAACGGCAATCCAGCCTGAGATGTCCACAATGCGCGGTCACGATGATTTCCCGGAATATATGGCTACTTTTTCACGAATGATGCCCAACAGAACGCCCTGCAAAGTGAAGCCAAATCTGGAGACTGCCAAAGATCGGATTTTCAAAATGCATGGAATGACCCTGCGATGAAAGATGTAGAGCCATTCAATAAAGGCTTGATCAACAAAGAGAGGTCTGGCGTCCAGGCGGTGGATGGCGGGTATACCTGGGTCACTGAGGGTATATTCAAGACCGAAGATGGTGCGACGTGCCTAATTGTCAAATTCAGCCTTAAAAATCCTATTGGCTCCGAAGGCGTCCTGAAGACTGACGCAGACCTTGAGTCGAAACTTGCTATCGAGCTGGGGTTGACACAACGTGATGGCCCGAACCAGTAAGGCTTTTGGTGTAGGCTTGGGAGGCAGGCTGTCTGCCTCTCCCTCGCTAAATTTTCTTCTACGTTCAACACCGGTAATAATCTGGGTTTTGCTCATGGATGAGGATGATCCTTAGGAAGAACTTAAGAATTGACCTCAATCCTGAGGTCAATCCTTAGAGATACGTTAACGACGCTCTCTCAGATTTTCTTCGGGGTTATCAATCGGGGCAGGACCGATCGCTTACTTGGCAGCTTTTCCACCCAGTTGGTGAAAAAGCTGACCCAGGAATTCCTGTCTTGAAGGGAAGCAGGGCAGGCGGCCTTAGGCGGTTCTGTCCTGCTGCTGATCGCGGGCGATTTGGAATTGATCGCGGCCCTGCTGCTTGGCCACGTAAAGGGCTGCATCGGACAGGGACAACAGCATCTCGGTGCTCATCTTGGATATCGAGGGCTCAGTGGATGCCACACCCATGCTGAGCGTCACGAGCGGACTCACCTGCGATGCGGAATGTTCGATCCCTTGATCGTGGATGGCCATGCGAATGTTATTGCAAATGTTGGCAGCTTGGAGCGCCGTGGTGTGGGGCAGGATAATGGCGAACTCCTCGCCTCCATAACGCGCAACCAGGTCACCGGGCCTTTTCAAAGCGGATTTCAAGGCCTGCGCCACGCGCTGCAGACAATGATCCCCTCGCTGATGGCCGTAAGTGTCGTTGTATTGTTTGAAATAATCGATGTCACAGAGTATTAAAGCCAGATTCCCACCGTTGCGGAAGGCCCGCTTCCATTCCTGCTCCAAACTTTCATCGAAACAACGACGATTCGGAATCGCCGTCAGGCTGTCGAGGAGAGACATCTTCGCCAGGATTTGATTCAAATCCGAGAGCTGGTGCGTGGCTTCGAGCAATTCCTTTTCACGCGCCTTCCGTCGATCGATCTCGTGCTTCAGACGCAAGCACGAACGCACGCGCGCCCGCAGTTCATATTCCTCGATCGGTTTGCTGACAAAGTCTGTGGCGCCGAACGCAAAGGCCAGCGGCATTTTTTCAGCCCGCGATCCATCTGATGTCGCGAGAATCGGGATATCCTGGTAGAAAAGCATGCTGCGGATGCGATCGACAAAGGTGGCAAAGGTATCGCCATTCGAGATATCGATGACGATGAGTTCCAAACCGAATACGGTTCGCAGAGCCTGCTCGCCGAGGCCCAGGACGTCCTGAGCTTCTTCCAAACTGGCACAGAGTATGGTCTGATTGTAACCCCATCGGCCGAGCATCGCGGCATACTGTTCCAGTTCGTGGCGGTTAGGATCGATAACGACAATCGACATCGCGGTTTTCTCCCTGTGGCACCTGAGCAGCTCGTTAATAGGATCGGTTGGAGTCCCAGGGAACTCAAGTCGGTCCGGCAACTGGGTAAAAGTCCTCGGTGGGACTGGAAACTTTCGGAAAGTCATGGCAGTTTGCCAAACGTCCCCAAAAGCCGAGGAGGCCATGTGCTGATCTGTGACCAATTGTGCAAGGATTACGGTGGGTTCCAAGCCGTCAAAAGTCTGACGCTGCGGGTGGAACGTGGCGAAATTTTTGGTTTCCTCGGGCCCAATGGCGCCGGTAAAACGAGCACGATCAAAATGCTGATGGGTCTCCTGGTGCCGAGTTCAGGTCATGCCACGATCGACGGATTGGATACCCAGCGCGATCACGTCGCTGTGAAAAGCCGGGTGGGGTACCTGCCGGATAATCCCCATTTCCTCGATTATCTGCGCGGTCGTGAGCTCTTAAGTTTCGTCGGTGAGATGCATGGCCTGTCCCCCGCAGAAGCCCGGGTCCGGGCTCAGCATTGGATCCAGGACCTGGGCCTCGAAGATGCGCAGGAGGACTTCGCCAACAATTACTCCACCGGAATGAAAAAGCGCCTCGGCCTCGCCTGCGCCTTGATTCATAATCCCAAGGTATTGATTCTGGATGAACCCACCAATGGTCTTGATCCGCGCTCGGCGGTCCACGTTCGGGATCTGATCTTAAATTTTGCAGCCGAAGGGCGTACGGTTCTGCTTTCCACTCATCTTTTGGATTTGGCGGAACGGCTCTGCCATCGGCTCGGCATTCTGCATCATGGTCAGCTTGTGGCTGTTGGCACCTGTAAGGAACTGGCCCCGGATGGAAGTCTTGAAGAAAAATTTCTGGCTCTGACAGCGGACCGGCCATGACGGGGGCGCGGCTCTTTGGGAAAAAAATTTCCGGCCCTGACTGCGGACCGGCCCTGAAAGGGGCACGACTCTTTGGAATTCTTTGGCGTCTGCAGACGAGGCGCCTGATCAATCGCTTGCAGGACCTGCGCACCCGCTCGCTGACTCTTACGGCCTTGGGGAGTGCGCTTCTGATTTTGTCCCTGATGGGTTTGCTTTTGATTATGGACCGTTCGGTTCAGCGCTTGCTGGATGCGAATGCCGTGCGTGAGGTGATTCAAAGGTTTGTGGACGTGACCTGGGATCCTCTACGTTTTACCCGTTATGAGGATGTGCCGGATCAAGGGGCCCGCCTAATGCTGCTCTTTTTGAATAGCACTCTGCTCAGCGCGCTGTTTTTGAAATGGGGTCATTGGCAAAGCCTCCAGCGTGATGAGGAATGGGAATGGTTCGCGGAACAACCCTGTCCCGCTTGGGCACTTTTCGTTCAGAGATGCTGGATGGAAAGCCTATGGCCGCAGGGTTTTTCCCTCTTCATTGGGGCTTTTTTCATGCTGCTGGGTCTGCAGCGCGGCTGGGCGCCCCTGTCTGCCTTGGGTATGACGCTGGTCCTGGTCCTGACCTTGCAAACTCTCCTCGCGGCGCCGCGTCTCACCTTGGACCTGTGGCTGCGTCTTCGCTGGCCTGCCCATCGCGTACGAACCCTTCGTGGTGCCTTTGGGCTTATCGGTGCTGCCCTGCTGGTCCTGGGTCTGCAGGCCTTAAGCATCGATCAGGGTTGGGCTGTGATTGCTGTCATGCGCATGAGTTCGATCCTGGATGCAACACCAGTGGCGCTCGCCCTGTCCGCAGTGATGCTGCGCGATGAGGCTGCTGCGCTTCGTCATTTTGCGTCCTTGCTTGGCATCGTCGTGGTGATTCATCTTGCATGCTACGGTTGGGCGGCCTGGGCTCTGCGACGACCGACGCCTGGACATGCGGCCTGGTTGGGTCGATCCCAGGATCAGAAGAAACAGACATTAGGTCTGCGCACATGGCTTTGGAACCGTCTCCATCCTTTGACACGTCGCGATCTGACTCTCCTGACCCGGGACCGACATTTTATTCTGCAGATTTTAGGAGCGCCCCTGGTCTTTGCGATTGTGCCCCAGGGTCTTCCCATGCAGGATACAGCCTGGCTTTTGGCCATGGCCTGGGGAACGGGTCTGCTTTTTTTATGGTCGGCGGTGTTTTATATTCTGCCTATGGAAGGGCGCAGTCTTTGGTTGCTGTTCACCTGGCCGCAAACGTTATCCCAGTTTCTGCGTCGACGTCTGATGGTCCTGCTGGCTTTGGCAGGCTGTTATGCAGGTCTGGTCCTAGGACTGGGATTTTTACGAGCAGGGTGGGAACGTCCCTGGGAACTCTGGCGCTTGTTATACATCAGCTGGGGGATGTTGGATTTTGGTGTGCTGTTCACCAGTCTTGCTGTTTTTACCTATGAGCCGGAAGCGCAAGGGCGCGAGCAGCGTCCTGGGCTTTGGCTGAATTATGGTATGTTGATTTTGGGTGCCTTCTACGGCTGGTTTTTGTTTCGACCCGACGCCCGCGAAAGCCTTCTCGTTATGGTGGGGCTCAGCGCGCTCGCTGGGTTTTTATGGTGGCGCATGACCCTGGTTTTGCCGGCCCTTTTGGATCGACATGCCGCTCCTCCCGTGCGTAAGCTCCGCGGTCAGGAGAAGCTGCATTTTTTTAAGTTCATCACTCGTTGGATTGGATTCGCATGCGTAAAGTGCTGCTGGTTTGCCTGGATAATCTGGGCGATTTGATTTTTACTTCGGTCCTGGCGGAGGCGCTGCGGCAGGATCCTGAAGTGGAGTTGTCGCTTTGGTGCAAGGATTACACGGCTCGCATCGGTCATCTGCTGCCGGGCGTCCAGCAGGTGTTCGCCGCGGATCCATTCTGGGATAAATCCCCAGGTCGTGGCAAGGGATCGGCGCGCATTTTTTTTCGTACGCTGCGCACGATTCGCAAAAAACGTTTCGATGTCGCGCTGATCACGAGCAGCTGCTGGCGGACGCCTGGTTTTTTACGTATGGCTGGCATACGTCAACGGGTGGGCCTGGCGGGTCGCAAGAATAAAATGTTCCTGACTCAGGCTCTGGCTGCGCCTGCCCGCGATGAGCCGGTTGTGGCCGCGCTGCTGCGAAGTTTTCAACCCTTCCTTCGGCGTGAGGTTCCTCCGCATACGGTGCTTGATCGCGCGCGGCTGCCCCAATTTCAATTGCCACCGGAGTTGCAAAAAAAGCCTTATGTGTGTCTGCATGCGTTCGCAGGACAGCGGGATCGCTGTGCCCCCTTGCCGATCCTGCAGGCTCTCGCCCTCCGACTGGAGCAACAGGGCTATTCCATTCTTTGGATGGGCACCAGTGCGGAATTGCAGGAACTCAAACAGAATCCGCAGGCATCGGCCCAGGCGCTTTATGCGGATCGGTGGGCCCAGGATCTCCTGAGCGTGGCGCTCTTGATCAGCCGTGCCCAGTTTTTTATTGGTCATGATTCAGGTCCACTGCATGTGGCCGGTGCGTTGGGCATTCCTGTTCTGGGCTTTTACCTGCCCGGAGAACCGAAGCGCACGATGCCGCAAGGCAAGGGTCCGTCGACGATGATCATGCGGGATCATCCGGGACTTCTGACGATCGAGGACGCCGACGCAGGTCTGACCAGCCTGATGGATCAGCTTCCAACCTAGGAGATACGTCATGTCGCGAGTATTGATTTCAATCGGATTGAGTTTGGTTTTAATGGGTGTGCTTTGGCATTTCGGCAGTCGCCTTGGGCTCGGCCAGCTGCCGGGCGATATTTCATTTAAAAAAGGCAATACCACAGTCTACTTCCCTGTGGTCACATCCATCGTCTTGAGCATCGCGCTCTCGCTTCTCTTCTGGCTGTTCGGCAAGTTTCGCAGTTAATGGATCAGGGGTTGTTTCAGGCCGCGCGCGTAAACCCTGGCAAAATCCTGCAGGCATTGCAGGGTTTCGTCCTTGTCTTTGCCCATGATGATATGGGCCATGAACACCGTCGCAAAACTCTGAAAACCAATGACAAAACAAATTTGATGCAGATCGGCATCGGTCGGCAGCTGATCTTTTTTCTGCAGAAGCTTCAATCGCTCGCAGAGCTGCAGATCAGGATTATACGACACATGATGACGAATCTTGTCATTGAGCGTGGGGTCGGTGGCAGCGCGGGAGACGATAATGCGGATGAAATCCTTGAATCTAATATCCTGCTCCACGCGCGTTTGCAGATAGCTGCAGAATTCCTCCTCCAGGGTTTCCCGGGGTGGGTAGGTGAGCTGCATGTCCTTTTTTTCATTGATATAGCGAACGATGATCGCCAGCAGCAGGCCTTCTTTGCTTTGAAAATATCGGCTGATCAAAGCTTCGTTGCTGCCGGCGCGTTGGGCGATGAGTTTGGTGGTCGCGCAGTCATAGCCAAGCTCAGAAAATACCTCAAGCCCCGCCTGCAGTAGGTTTTCCTGCGTGGTTTCACGATCCCTACGCTTGGGCATTTTGCCATCAGATCGGATGCTGGCTCTGGAAAGGGACACCTGGAACAGCTCCTCGGCACCTGGAGAGGACCGTTAACATGCTGAAATTATTGATCATAATATCATACCTTGTTGTGAGGAATGAATCAAGTCAATAACCTATCAAGAGGGCGAGCTGAATTTCATGCGTCAATATGGAGAATATAAGACCTTAGGACAAGAGCATGTAGTAAAGGCAGGTGGCGCCGGAATCATCACGTACGGTGATGCGATGTTCGCGCAGATCAAACTTTTTAAAACCGTCGCGCCGCTCGCGATCGAGACTTTCGTACACGCGCGATTGCAGAATGATAATACTCGATCCCTGATCCTCTTCGAGGATGTACTTCCGCATGGCTTCGTAACGTGTTGCGAGAATCACGGAGCGACCGAAGACATCATATTCCTTGGCACCTGATTCCGGATAAAATCCGCTGATGCTATCCAGGGCCAGGCCGATGCCGCAGCAAATGGGGACTTCTGAATGCAGGACTTGGGATTCCTCTTTGAGGATCTTGTGGAATTGAAAGGCTAACTGCAGCGCATCGTTCGCTTTGCTGCCGGAAAGAGTCCGAAACGGGTACCCCACCGAGCAGAGAAAGCCGTCACCGACTTCTTTAATGCGATAGGCCGGAGCCTGGAGCTGGTCCGGATCATATCCTTCCATCATCGCTTGCGTACACCGGGAAAAGGTGTCACGCAGGAACTTTTTTACTTTCTCGTGCTGAATGCGGGAGCTGCTAATAATATCGAAGCTGATCACGACGGCTTCTGAATCGGACGTGGGCATGGTCTCTTCCAGAATCCTGCCGCCCTGAATCATTTTCATTTGATGCGGATAGACGATCTTGCCGAGCTGCGCATAGCTATGACTGCGCATGGCTTCTTCATCACGGATCGTCTGCAGATAAACCAGTTCGCGAGAGCCGGCCGCCATGGCCTGCATATAAAGGAAAGCCAGACTTCCATACTTGAGAGTGCCGAGTTCTTTTCAGTGTGATCGCGAGCGCTTTCTAGCTTGACGCTCTCGTTTGCGGCGTTGCCTATTTTCTTTGCAGATCTTTTTTCTGTGTTTATTATGATTTGCACTGAGATCGCGAAAACTATCACGATACAACACATCTTCGACGTACTCTTCTTCATCAAGAACAAACAATGGCTCATGCCCTTCATACGTCTTGAATAATTTCATATCG
>NZ_DASQYZ010000097.1:0-12771 GCF_035638955.1 Oligoflexus sp.
CTCCAACAATGTGAACCTGAGGGGAACCGAGTTGCTAGGTTTCCCGCACGTGAGCGCGAACCATTTATGAGGCATTGGCGCAGCAGTGTGCTAGGAAATGCCCGCAATCTAGCTCTGACAATAGTTGCCGACGGCGAGGTGGCGGGTAATATCGGAAGTTGGGATCAGGATGGATTCAGACTTATCAGCTATTGGCTCGGCGTCGCCTTTTGGGGGCGTGGAGTCGCAACGGCTGCGCTGACTGAATTTTTGGCCCATCATGAAAGAACACGGCCCTTGCATGCCTATGTCGCAGCCAGGAATCTCGGCTCATGTCGCGTGCTGGAAAAATGCGCCTTTCATCCCCTAGGTTCGCCCACGGCTGGCGAAGACGGCGAGTTAGAGCTGCTAATGAATCTTGAACTGCTACCCGCAGCTGGTGATCATTATAGAGTGGATTAAAAGACATCAGATTTCGCATTTTGGTAAAAAATGCAAAATCCGCCCATGGCAAGGCCTCCACGGGGTCATGTTTCGGGCAGGTTGCGGGGAGCCACCTCATCGTCTCTCTCTTGATCGGAACTCCGGAACCGGGCCTTTTCAGGCTGCTGCCCACTCTTGGCATTGGTTTGTTCTGCGGGATTGCGTTCCTACGGCATGAACTGGTTGGGTCGATTGCGGTGCACTTTGTTGCGAATCTGGGCGCAATGTTAATCCAGCAGGATCGTATTTACAGAGACATCTCTGTCAGCATCATCTGTGCCTCTGCTGCAGTTGCCTTGATCGGCCTTCCTCTAACTGTTTGGTTTACCAGAAAACGTGAGCCCTCGCGGTGCGCCAGCCGCAAGGGCAGCTCCAGATTCAGCGATCACTTTTTGCCCGAAAATCCAACATGAATTCCTCGCTGACCCCTATAATGTGAGTCAACAGGTTTGGTCCCTGAGGAAATCCCACAAGAATAGAACAATGATCGCGAATCCGGGGACTGTCATCATGCAGATTCGGGCTTGCTCTGAAGGTGAAGATATTGCCGCCGGAACTGGGATTTTCCAGTTTAAGTGGAGTTCCGAAGCAGCTGATGCTCGGCATCGCACCTTCCCCAAGATTTCCAACCTCCGCTCGAACAATATAGTTTTGGTCACTCGATTCGGTAAAATCGAGGATTTTCAAGGTTATCTCGCGGCTCGCATCCAGGAAGCTTTCTGCTTCGGCTGCGGATTGCCCAATGACAAGCCGCGCATCTTCTTCCTTCCAATCAAGTGTCGTTCCAGCGAATTCCTGCTGGTTGAACGTCCCTTGCTTGTAAACCCAATGACGGCTCCATCCCTGAAGGGTATCGGCCCTGCAGTCCGGAGAGCTGTAATGGATCCCGATGCGACTGATAATCTCATCTTCCACGAGAAATCCCAACCGAGTTGCGGCGTCATATTCTGTTTCTGAATTCTCTTTGATTTGTTCACAGTTCTCTTCAAGATAAAAGCGACCCTGGTGTGCTGGTTGCTCGGCACTTGTGTCCGGATCGCCCGAATTTTTACTGCTTTGGCCGCATGCACCGAAAAATGTGGATGAGACTGCAGTGAAAACAATGAACGGAAAGGTCTTGGACATGACTCATCTCGTAAGTCGGAAGTTGATAAAATGAACACGCCCAGGATTCATACCCACCGGAACATGAATGAATTATAATAGTAGGGTCTAAGATGGTCATATCAAATTCAGCTGCCATTTGCCGTAGAGGATTTCAACTGCCCTTCTTCTCATTTCACTGAAAGGCGGCCACACGTTGAGCATTCGTCTCATTAACGTCCAGCGTGAACAAAGAAGGGCCTGGCGGTCCTTTTAATCTCTCCGTGCGCAATATTAGGGCGGCTCTTAAAGGCATCAGCATTCCTTCGCTGATCCCGGAACGATTAGCTCTTCTTTTTGAAAGTTGGATTCTGGCAGGTCGGAGTTATGGGTTGACTACTGTTCTCCATTAGTATGCCTATATAGATACCCATCTGGCAGGAGATATCTCCACTCGAGGTCAAGCTATGTGGGGGTGCGCATACGCTCTTAGCACACTGTCTGGCGTTGCAGATTGATGCGCTCGGTTGTGGAGATCAATGAGCCCTGTCACATGATCAGCTGTTGACGATTGCGATAGTAAATCCGTCATATCCTTTACAGCCCACTGTTTGGATGGCGGTTGCATCTATCCGAGGATCCCGAGACATCATTTCAATAAAAGACCGGACCCCATTTACGTTTGGATCATGGCTCTCAGCGTTAGCCACTTCCCCATTACGGACAACATTGTCGCCAATGATGATGCTGCCCTTCTTTGACAGCTTAAGCGCCCACTCAAGATAATTTGGATTATTTGGTTTATCGGCATCAATAAAAATGAGATCAAAATGTTCATGCTGTTCAGAAACAAGCTGTTTGAGGAGATCCAGTGCGGCCCCTGTCCTGATTTCTACCAAGTTGCCCAGTCCCGCTTCGTCAATGTTCTTCATGGCAATTTCACTGTGAAGCGGGTTCGCTTCAAGGGTCACGAGGCGCCCGTCCGAGGGCAAAGCGCGAGCCAGCCATATTGTACTATATCCACCTAATGTTCCTATCTCTAAAATATTCTTTGCACCACGGATCTGCGCCACAAGTTGCAAGAATTTTCCCTGGTTTGGCGCTACGTTATGCGGCGGCAGCCCTGCAGCGTCGCTCAAGCGGAGAGACTTCTCCAAAGCTTGATCGGGTTTAACAAGAAGCCCATTAAAATAGTCGTCGACAGTTGTCCATTGTTCCTGGTTCATCTCTGTTAGCCTTTCATAAGTTCATGTTCCAAAGTTGATGGATACGGCGCGATTAGTAAAAAGACAAGCATTTAGGCGATAGGAGCAAAAATTCAAACCAACGTTATTTGCCTGTCAAGTTAAAGCCTATCCAAATACCCCTGCAAAGCGAAGCTCTGTAAGAGCGAAGCTGAGATGCAGCAGCCCTTCGTAGTTGACAGGCTTCTTTTCCCATCGAATTTTTAGCGCGCGAAATTGATTCGCCCACGAGTGACTTCGCTCGACAACCCAGCGGTATACGTCACGCTTCGTGACAGGTCGACCTCGTCCATCTCTTCTTTTCCTCCTGGCGGCATGAGGAATATATCCGTTACGTCTAGCAGTCGTCCTAACAGCTGCTGAATCGTAACCTTTATCAAGATGGATGTGTATTCGTTTGCGATGCTGGTTTCTTGGTCGGCGGTCGTGGATATTCGCACCCGCTATTTCGCAGGACAACGGCACGCCACGCCTGTCGACCAGGACGGAGCGTTTGCTGCCAAGTTTGCCCCGATCCGTCGGATTCCTGCCAGTTTTTTTTCTCCGAGCGGAGCTTTTACCGTCGCTGTATCAAGAGACTGATGCTTCCAGGATGTGCCACGGAGCTCTTCATACTCAGTCAAAGCCAGTTCCCATATCCTCTCGAAAATACCGAACTCAATCCACTCCTGGAAGTAATCATGAATCGTACTTGCTGGCTCCGAATACCCGAGGCAATGCGTTCCACTGGCACCCAGTCCGCATTTTATAGAATACTGCATCAGCTACAGGTTTCAACTTTTGCAGTCTTGGTCTTCCGCCTTTCGGAGTTTTGCGGGGACGGTCTGAGGGAAATTCCAGTGTTCTTCATGAACCTTCTCTTTACAGGACACGGCTTAAGGTTTCATTTTTGGCAGCAAATGTCGGGTGGCGCAACGGCGTTCTTTACCTTTTGGAAAGGTTGCACTAACGTTTTCTAAAAGGTATGCGCTCTGGGTCAACAATGTGCCGCCCTCAGTCGAAACAGGGAAAATAGGTATTTGCAGGATTGTTTTCCATTGATGAGACTGAACCCGATGAATTTCTCGAAACGAATAGCCCCTCAAAGCAATCAGTTTCAAAACGTTTCTCGCCTCATGGCAGGAGCGACAGTCCTGATCGGAACCTTGGTCCTTGTCGGCTGGATTTTCGATGTCAGCATCTTGAAAAGCCTGATCCCGGGCTTCGTGGAAATGAAAGCCAACGCGGCCATCTGCTTCACGACTCTCGGTGCTGCCCTTTATCTTCTGCATTTGAATAATTCATTTTCCTGGCAGAGGAGGCTCGCCCAA
The DNA here is from genome assembly GCF_035638955.1 of Oligoflexus sp. GTDB lineage: Bacteria > Bdellovibrionota_B > Oligoflexia > Oligoflexales > Oligoflexaceae > Oligoflexus. The sequence continues at coordinate 4,100 of NZ_DASQYZ010000097.1, forward strand.
TTCCTGTGCTGTTTTACCTGCCTTGTCGCGACGGCAACGCTGTCGCAGTACCTGTTCGGATGGGATTTGGGGATTGACCTTCTCCTGTTCCACGAAAACCTTCAGGCTGTGCATACCGTCCATCCCGGGCGTATGGCAGCGCAAACAGCGTTCAATTTTATCTGCAAGGCCCTGGCTCTTCTTGTCATCGATTGGGAAACGAAGCGAGGTCACCGCCCTTCTCAATATATTTCCTTGATAACCTTGATTCTGCCTTTCCAGGCGCTGCTGGCCTACGCTTACGGGGTCAAGACCCTTTTTGGCGTCGGATCCTTCCTACAGGTGACCCAGATGGCTGTCCACGCGGCCTTGGGTTTTATCCTGCTCTCGCTCGGTACGCTTCTAGCCCGTCCAAACGCTGGTTTCATGAAATCCTTTTTCAGTGGAGGCATCGGCAGCATTTCCGGCCGCAGGTTGCTGGTCCCGGCTGCCTGGATTCCCATCGTGATGGGCTGGTTTCTGTCCGTCGGCGAGAAAGGTCAGTTTTATGCAACAGGCTTTGGCATCACCATGCTTGTTCTCTCTTCAACCATCATCCTCTGCCTCTTTATTTGGAGAAGCGCCCGTGACCTTAATGAGATGGACGCCCAGCGTTCCGCTGCGAAGGATGCTCTTAGAAAAATCAACAGCGAACTTGAGAGCAGAATTCAGCAGCGCACGGCCGACCTGAATGAATCCCAGCGACGCCTCGCGACACTTCTGTCCAATGTCCCCGGCATGGCCTACCGCTGCCGGAATGATCAGAACTGGACGATGGAATTTGTCAGTGAAGGCGTTCTGAGCGTCCTTGGTTTTACGGCCGAATATTTTTTAGAGAATAAAGGCCTCTCCTACAGCGACGTGATCCACCAGGAGGATCGGGACCGGGTCTGGCAGAAAGTCCAGGAGGGCCTCCAGGCCAAGGTGCCTTTCGAGCTGCAGTATCGTGTGAATACGTCTGCAGGAAATACCATCTGGGTTTGGGAGAAAGGTCGCGGCGTTTTCTCCGATACCGGCGAATTGCTGGCACTTGAAGGCTTTGTGATTGACGTCACCGATCGCGTGCTGGCGTTGGAAAACCTGACCGAAGAAAAACTGAGACTCATGTCTTCCGAAAAGTCCGCAGTGGAAGCGTCGAAACTGAAATCAGAATTCCTGGCGAATATGTCTCACGAAATTCGCACGCCCATCAATGGTGTCGTTGGCATGACGGGCCTGCTTCTGGACACGAGGCTGACGGCTGAGCAACGAGACTTCGCCAACAGCATCGAGCGTTCAGCTGATGCGCTGCTGACCGTGATCAATGACATCCTCGACTTTTCGAAAGTGGAAGCTGGCAAGATGGATATCGAGCTCGTCGATTTTGATCTGGGCCAGCTCATCGATGATGTCAGCTCAACCTTGCAGTTGTCCGCGCAGCAAAAAGGCTTACCTTTGGTGGTTGACACGGCGTCCCTGCAAAAGATCGCATATATTGGTGATTCCGGTCGGATCCGACAGATTCTCATGAATCTTCTCAGCAATGCCATCAAATTCACAGCCAAGGGAAAAGTCTGCCTGTCGGTGAGGAGTGAACGCAGCGGTGCCGAGTATTCCAGTATTCTGTTTACTGTTCAGGACACCGGCATGGGCATTCCGGCTTCTTCCAAAAATCGTATGTTTCAGGCTTTTTCCCAGGCTGATTCCTCGACCACAAGGCGCTACGGGGGTACAGGCCTCGGACTCTCAATCTGCCGGAGTCTCGTGCAGCTTATGGATGGGGAGATCGGTTTTGAAAGCGAGGAGGGACGTGGGTCGACCTTCTGGTTCCGTCTGAATCTAAAAAAGGGCGGTGAGCTGGAACGCCCCTCGACAACGCATGAACCCGTCCTCCCACTTGTGAGTCGGGACAAGGCTGTGCGCGTCCTGATTGCCGAGGACAATCCGATTAACCAGAAAGTGGCCATCTTGCAACTTAAAAAGCTGGGTTTGCAGGCGGACGCGGTCGCGAATGGCTATGAAGTTCTGGAAGCTCTGCGCACACTTCCCTATGATATTATCCTGATGGATTGTCAGATGCCGGACATGGATGGCTATGAGGCTACGCGCATCATCCGTAGCAGCACGAAGATGCCTTTTTCGAGGATTCCCATTGTGGCGATGACGGCCAATGCGATCAAGGGGGATATGGATCGATGCCTGGAGTCCGGCATGAACGATTATTTGGGAAAGCCCGTTAAGCTGGAGGAAATCGCCAGGGTTCTGGCCAAATGGCTGCCTGGGGTTGAGACCGCAGCCTGATCATGGCTGCGGTGTTTTCATGACGAGCATGCTGTCGTAGGTCTCGTTTTCGTCACGGAGCTGCAGCATCAGCCATGTTCCGCAATTTTGGTTCAAGCGGTTGAGGCATGGTTCTGAGTATTCGATTAAGGTAGTGAGATGGAACAAATGCAGCGGCCTGTTTGTCGTCTGCTAACGAATAATAGCCCCAGATCATGCCTAGAAGCTTGCCTTCGGACGAAATTACGGGGCTTCCAGAATCGCCCAGGACCAATTTTCTATCACAGTCATAGAGCATGCTTGCGAGCTTCAAAGATCCATTTTCATCCACGACCGTGTCGATCGTAGTTTCATTTGAAGTAGCCTTCATGATTTTACACGAAACTTTGCGAGAGCTGGACATGATGACGGCAAGCTTTGGATCAGTAGGGAAATTATCCAACTTAGCTACGTTTTTAGAGTCAGCGATGAAATTCGTTGTGAATACCGTGACGTCGTACTTCATGTTTGAATATAGAATTTTTGAACAACGCCCAGTAACTGAGACTCCTGTTAGAGTAGCTTTACTACATTGCTCTTGAGTCGACATGCAATGATGATTGGTGATATGGACGCCTTTTGTTGGCAAGAAGATGCTTTGGCAAGATTTTCTATCGTACGAACCTAAATCTATGGACAAAAGAGTTCCAGTGAAACTAATGTCCTTTGTCAAGATTGGCGATTCAAGATTGGGTTTTTTGTAACCAAGCCGAATAGAAGATTTCATCCCCTCTTTGACCACAGCGTCAATCTTTAGATCAGATAAAGAATCGTAAAGGCTGAAACCAGGATTATCAATGTTGTCACCATTCGGTTGGCTTACAACAACAGCAATACTCATTTCTTTGCCGGCTATATCTTGAGGAAATATAACCTCAACGTCTTTATTTGAGCCGACATAAGTCGCATTATGAATTTTCCCTATGGCAGAGCCTTTGGGCTTCAAGAACAGAAGTATCTCGTTAGATGGTTTTGTTGTTTCACAGCCCAATAACATATGAATGGCAATCACAATCAAGCACTGCAACAGCATCAAAAAACTCCACTACAACAGCTGGATACCCGGAGGGCACCACACTTATGCAAGTGGCGAGTCAGCATTTATACTTTAAATTACTATGTGTTATGGGTGATCGATTTAATTCTAATGTCGTTCTGTTTGACAGGTGATCGCACGCTCGACTGTCTGACACGTTTCAGGTCGGCACGAGCAGAAAGGGGCATCAACGGCCGTTTTGTCGTTTCTGGGCTCAATATTCTCAAGCTTTCTTACTCATCCTAGGGCAACGTGATCGAAACAAGGAAGGACCCTATGATCGAATCGAAAAGCCAGCCTGACCCAGACACCAAAGAGTAGCAGCGTTGGAACAGGTTTTTGCGGCAAGTTTGCGCCCATTAACTGCGCATTTCAGCGGCGAGCGTGCGAAAGCGATCCTGCATGAGTGTCAGAAATTCCAGACCTTTGGGCGTAAAATCACCTTTAACGGCTTCTTCAAACAAGACGTGCTGGACCTCGGCTTGACGCAACGCGAATTGCTCACACGAGAAGGCTTCCATTTCAGGCAAGGTTCGAGATGTGCGGGTATAGAGTTCCAGGACGTTCAGAAATGCGTGTGAACCCAGCATCACACCGCGCAAGGGTCGTGCCATGGGCAGCCATGGGTGACGGAAGCTCAGGTCATCATCGGCATTGTGGTAAAGCTTTTCGCCTGCCAAGAGGATGTGGAGTTTGCAGTGACTCATTTCATGAATCATGCTCTCCAGATTCTTCAGGGGATGCTTCAGTGGGACCTCCAACGCCTGGGCAAAGGGAAAAATATTCATCGAGGCGCTATTATTGGAATCCAGATTCATGGGTGAGCCAACGGCCAGAAGCCGACCATAGGTCTGCATGCCTCGCAGAGCTTCTGGCCACGCACTCTCCAAACAGGTGAAGGACGCGTCCATGTACTGCAGAATTTCTGCGGTGCTCTGATCATAGTCCAGATGCTTGTAGTCTTTCCAACCGAAGTGGGCGTATCGCTCGTAGTCCGTAATTTCGATGCTATCCAGCGCATAATAACGATCATAGACGCCCAGCAAGCCGGGACGATGCATGCAAACGCTAGCACTTTTTTGCAACGGCTGCAGGCTATCATAGGACCATGTCGCAAGACACTCTTCATCCCGCCAGATGCTCATCTCTTGCGCGCTCGGCGACACGATCAGCGTATGGAATCCTGGATTAACGGCACTCAATCCCCAGGACAAACCGATGGGATCGACGGCTTTCCCGATCCAGATCCGCATCTGGAAATCCGCTTGGATGCTTTGCAAGAGAGAGATGAGTAAGAGTGGGAGTGTGTAAAGCTGATCCGTGCAGTTCTTGAGACTGCTATGGTCTTCGAAGGATTTTAATACCAGATTCAACCACATGCAAAATATTGGTTGGCACAGATACTGCCGATTCCACTCGCCAGGCAGATTGTCCATTAAGTCCAACAGAGCCATCAGTTCAGCAATATCGGGATCGTTGTCCAATTCCTTGGCCATGATCTCCTTGAGTATAGTCACATGGAGACTGACGAGTTCAGCATACCAATCCAAGGTTTTGTCATGGTCAATGGCCTCTCCATCAGCCAGGACGAAGTGTCGGAGCGGAACCGCGAACTGAGGCATCCATTGCCTATTTTTACGAGCGAGGGTTGCAGAATAGTACATGGATGATCCTCTTATTGATTGGCCACTTCAAGCCGCAAATCCGCCACAATGCGATCGAAAGCATGCTGATAAATTCGCTGCAAATCCTGGCAGTAAACGGAAGGGTTGTCGTAGCCATTGCTTTGGCTATAGCGATGCATCACATCACCTCCACCACAGGCAGCCAGATAGTTGCAATCAAGGCAACTGGCACAGGGGTTTTTCGCTGCTTGAAAGGCTGACATCCAAACCTGGTTTTGAAAAACCTCATCGAAATCATGGGTGCGGACATTCAGGTTGGTGTTGACGTTTTGGTTGCCACCGATTCGTAAAACATCGTGAGGTTCAATCGATCCCGATGGAAGAACCTCGAGTGTGGCAAGCGTGGCGCCGCCCATCCCCTGCATTGAACCTGGGACGCCAAGGACGACTTTCGAGAGCGATTCCAAATAGCGAATTTTGACGCCGCGATCACTGTAGATGTCGTACCAGAGATCAAAGAGTTTGATATAGTAATCGGCAATGGAGCGAACCAGGTTCTTCTGAGCATCGTCCCTTGTGAAATTCGGGATCAAGACGTCAAAATCGGTGATCTGCAGTTCATTCACGAAATAATCGCAGAGCTCGGCGGGATCGTGATCGAGATTGGCAACCGTCAACACGCCTGGTTCGAAGCCATATTCCCTGAGTCGCTGGATGCCCTCGACAACCTTGGCATGCGAACCACGACCGAAGCGATCCACACGGTTAGCATTGTGCATGGCTTCGGTGCCGTCAAGGCTGATCCCAGGCGAGATGCGACGCTCCAGGAGGAATCGCGCCCATTCGTCGGTCATCAAGGTCGCGTTTGTGGTCATGGAGAGATGCAGCTTGACGTCCATCTCGGCCTCGACTTTGTCGACCTTTTTGATGAACGCATCATAGCGCTTCATAGGAAAAAGCAGAGGCTCGCCGCCGTGAAAAACGAGCGAAAGTTCCTTGATTTCATATTTCTCGAGATAACGACGCAGTCTCATGACGAATAAATCTTCAATCTCTTCGGAGAATATTTTTGGTTCCTTGAAAACTTCCTTGTCGCGAAACCAATGACAGTAATTGCAAAAAAGGTTGCAACGCGACGCGATTTTCAAAATGATTTGATGGGCAATAAAAGGTTTTTCTTGCATATGAATTCCTACACATCGTTGGGTTGAATGTCACCAATAAAGCCGTCGTTTCGATAAAACTTGCCAAATATTCTGTCAGCAGAACCTTCCAGATCAATCACGAGGTGGGCATACCATTGCTCTTCGAATCCGATCAGGACTGAGATATTCTTATTGTGTCGAACGAAACGGAATATCTTGTCTGGAGACGAGTTCTTTGAATCGTAGCGGCCGAAGTTGTCGTTAGGCTCCGTGAAATCGAAGGTGACCATGGCTTTGCCACTGATTGAGTCCAGGTTCATATTGAAGACGAAATCAGCGTGCTTCTTATTGTCTTTCGGATCGATGATGACGCCTGTTAGAACCTGATTGATCCAGCTGACAAGCTCAGGGTTTTGACTCAAGGGTTCAGAGGATGTGAATAGTTTGGAAATATCTGCATAAGCGGGATACTCATTGAGTATGGCTCGGGTCTGTTCATTCGCAGCTGTAACCGTGACGTCCTGTTTACTGGGATGGACGATGGTGGGAGTATCAACAACGGGAGCCGCTGATGAGCGGTGTTCGGCTTCTGAGCCGTCTTGAGAATTCCGGATCGATTGGGTCGACATTGAGCCTGATTCTATGGGTGGAAGAGGTTTCGAAGGTTCGGGACCGGCGGCAGCTTCCTGGCGATTTGGAGCCTGAAACGCTTGCTGAGTATTCGAGACGCGATGAAGGAGAACCAGCAGGAAGACTCCAGTGAGAAGGCTCATCAGACAGATTTTTTTTCTTTTTCTGGAAAGCATTTCCTTCTCCTTGCCAAGAAAACAGCCTCTCGGATGGAGAGGCTGCCGAATTCATCAGCGGATGTAATTCAGGGTTTTGAGTTTGCTCAGCATGGAGGTCGACAGCACCAAGCGGTCGAGGGGAGTTCTACTGACGGTCTGTGAATACTGACGGAAGCTGTCGGAGCCTCCACCTTGAGTGTATTCATTGGTTTGGTTGTAACCCGTGGCTACATTGACCAGCTTGGAGCCGACCAGAATCTTGCTGATGACCAGTTTGTCAGTCAGAAGATACTTGGAAAGTTCCTTGCCAACGAGCAGCTGACTGGCGTCGAACTTAAGCTCCGTTGCAGCCAAACTGCCGATGTCTGCTTTGGCGACAGTAGCCCCAGCCGACCCGAGGGCAGCAAGGACGGCGGAAAGTGTACCGATCTTTGACATTTTGCTATCACTCATCATTGACTCCTAAAAATTACAGCGACTCTTGCGACAGATTCCGGACTCAGTTGCAAGAATTTCTGAGGATGAAACGAAAGCGCGAAGCATTTGCTGCCAATAACATTAGCAGGTCAAAATACCGCAGGAGGGATGGAATTTATCGAAGAGTCCAAGTCACTTCTCGACAATCAGCTGGTGGCTATTCCCAGGAGTAGCCGCAGAATTCTGGCAATATGGGCAGTTACCTTTGTTCAGCCACACGCTCAAGTTGATATATGCAGCTGGCCGGCTCGACGGTCGGATCTTCAAGCACCAGGGAGCGATTGCAAAAGTGGTGGGAACTCAAGCTGCGGAGAAAAAGAAGCTTTGTTTTAGAATCGCCAGTACCACTTATAATCCAAGCACGAGTCGTTCGGTTTGCCCCTAAGCCACTTGGGAATTTGTCCTACTTTTGGATGCTCTGGACAGCGCATGTCCATGAAATTGGACGTCACGTTGAATTGAAATAATAAGCTGAGCCCATGATCATAAAAATACCAGCATATACGATGCCCTGATTGGGAGCACGCACTCCCCAGACTTGGCATCTGTTTTGCTGAGCGGATTCCATACACAGCGTCTGCTGTCATATCTCACCTTCCACAAATAAGGAAACATGCATGAAGCGTTTGCACTCGATAGCACTTGGATTGAGCTTTCTTTGCGTCGCCGGCTCAGCTACCGCCCGTCCTCCTATTGAAAAACTCTGCCCGGTGTATCATCAGGCTGTTGGCACCTGCACTTACGGGGAATTCACAGTGTCTTCCCGTTCCGCTTGTTTTGCCAGGGTGGAACTGAAAGACATCCTCTTGGCCAACGACGTCGAATTTTCTGAAGAAGACATCATCTGCGAGGAACACCGCGTTCCAGACTGATTCCAATCACTTGATCGCGTCGCCTGTAACAACGGCTGGACTGGGCATCATGTCCCAGCTCCAGCAGTATGAGCGCGTGGAGCCGCATCAAACCGATCAGCGACCTTTTTGATATTGTACCAACCTAAAATCACAGGCAAAAATCAGCAACAGTTGCTTACATACTAATTGGTATGTAATCTGGAATCTCATACAGAGAGCAATGTTTTTGGCATTTTTTCGATGAAATGAGCATCTAACAAGTGACTATTGAGGAGAATTCATGGGTACCAACTTTCTAAAAGTTCAAATCAATCCCACAAACTCTCACAATGTTTTTATTCGCGATGAATTCTCGCGAATAATATTTCTTGATTTATTTTTGCACATTTGGGATGCTCCCATTAAAACTCACTTTTTTAGCGCTATCCGCG
>NZ_DASQYZ010000098.1:0-99845 GCF_035638955.1 Oligoflexus sp.
CCCTTGTTTTACGCGGTGTAAGACGCCTAAAACTGCGACACTGTAGAATCTTCAAAAGACACCGGGCCTGACACAGCTTGAGAAGTGTCCTGGTGCCGGCACAACGCTAGTATGTTTGCATGATGCCTGGGAAAAGGGACAGCGTTCCGACAAAGGACACCCTTCGTTGGGCCGCAGTTTCGAAGCCTCCTGGAAGTCCGGAATAAGTTTCAAAGTCGGCTCGCGGTAAAGTTTAGGTAAGGATTGCAGAAGATACTGCGTATAGGGATGCCGGGGCCGATTCAGGACCTCTTCGGCTGGACCGCATTCCATCCACTGGCCTGCGTACATGACAGCCACACGATCCGCCAGGGTCCGAACCGTGGTGATATCGTGGGATATGAAGAGAACCGCAAATCCGAGCTCCTGGCGCAGGTTTTGGATCAACTGGAGCACTCGGGCCTGGGTCATGCGATCCAATGCCGTCACAGGCTCATCACAGACCAGGACTTTGGGCTTCAGGATAAGCGCCCGCAACAGGCAGATTCTCTGTTTTTGGCCGCCCGACAGCTGATGAGGAAAGCGTTCCAAAATGGAAGCCGGCAGCTGCATTTTCGGTAGCCAGGTCTGCAATTCCTGAAGCGCGGCGTGCCTGTCGAGACCACATACTGTCCGTAAAACTTCCAGCAGAGCGGCACCCACGCGAAGGCGCGGATGCAGAGCGGCACTGGAATCCTGGAACATCATCTGAATCCAGCGCGCCCGCTGCCTTCGACTCATCGCTTCAGGTTTTTGTCCTTCATAGACAACGGTCCCGGAATCAGGCTTAAGCAGTCCGGTGAGCAGACGAGCTAACGTTGATTTGCCACAGCCTGATTCACCGAGCACGCCCAGAACCTCACCGGCATGGAGCTGTAAGGAGAGACCCTTGACAGCAGGATGCCTGGCAAAACTTTTGGAAAGATCTTGAGCTTCAAGAAGCAGCATGCGATTCCTCAGTTGGAGACAGCATGGCAAGCCACGCCATGCTCACCAGTTTTGACAAACGGCGGCATTGTCTGCTGACATAGAGGGCGAACCTGAGGGCAAGAAGCCGCATAAGGACAACCTTGAAATTCTGTTGCTTCATGATAAGGAGGGACCACAACATGCGGTTTATGCCCCGCTCGTGGCAGGGCCCCCATCATCGCCTGTGTGTAAGGATGCAAGGGACGCTGCATAAGAAGAGCGACCGGAGCCAGTTCCATTAACTGCCCCTTATAAAGAACGGCGATCCGTTCACACAGTTCCGCGACCAAAGCCAGATCATGCGAAATAAAGAGAAGACCCATGCGATGGTCTTGCTGCAGGGATCGCACCTGGGACACCCATCGAGCCTGCAAAGTTACATCCAGCGAGGTGGTCGGCTCATCCGCTATCAGCAGATCGGGCTCCAGGAGCAAGGCCATGGCTAACAGCAAACGCTGGCGCATGCCTCCCGATAATTCATGAGGATAGGCATGCAGAACCGATTCCGTGTCGGGCAGGCCTGCTCGTTCCAAACAGAGCCTTATACGCGGTGGTGAGACACGCTGGTGATGGAAGCGAAACACTTCCTCCATTTGAACCCGCACGCGCTTCACTGGATTCAATGCTGCCAGGGCATCCTGAACAATCACAGCCATGCGTGAACCACGCAGGTCATTCATGGCGCGCGGACGCAGGGCCTTGAGATCCTGACCTTGGAATCGCACGTCGCCACTGCGGAGGACCACGTCCGGTTCGGGCAGAAGATTCATGGCCGCCAAAGCTGTTAGACTTTTTCCACTGCCGGATTCCCCAACCAATCCCAGGCTTTGGCCACGCTCCAGGCGCAGAGTCAGGTTCTGAACCAAGGGTTCAAACCCACCGGGCCGCGAACGGGCAATGTGCAGGTGGTTCAGCTCCAAAAGTGGAACATCCGGCATGTGACTTGACCTCCAGGACTCGGTCCATTATAGCTGATTCGCGGAGGGATTGTATGAACCACTTTCTGGCCTTGGGACGACAGCCGGTCCTGGAGATTCTGTATCAGGATAAAGCGCTGCTGGCGGTCAATAAACCTGCCGGTCAGTTGTTTCACGGTTATACGAAAGGTCTGCCGGCGCCGCTGGTCGATCAAATCAAGAGTGAGATCCAGCCTTATGTGGGCGTCGTGCATCGCCTCGATCGACCCGTTTCAGGTGTGGCGCTGTTTGCCCGCAACTCAAAAGTCGCGGGACGTTTGGGAGAACAATTTCAACAGCGCAGTCTGGATAAGATTTATCTCACGCTGGTGGAAGGGGAACCGGACGCCGATCACGCTGTGCTCGAAGATATCCTGGAAGCTCCGCCCTCCACCGATCGACCATCCAAAGGTCCTCAGGCCTGTCTTCTCTCGTATGTTAAATTGAAAACCCATGAGGGATGGAGCCTGCTTGCCATTAAATTGGGCACCGGACGGCGACATCAGATCCGCATGCAGCTGAGCCGTCGCGGATGGCCTATTGTGGGAGACAGGGACTATGGAGCGCAGCGTATGCTGGCTGGCACGGAAGCGTTGGATGCACGGTTTTCTCCGCTGGCCTTACATGCGGCACGTTTGAAATTGCAGCATCCCATGACGCAGGCGGAACTCATCATTCAAGCTCCCCTGCCCTGGTATTGGCCTCGGGAATTATTCCTGGAAGCTCCGGACATACCCGATAGCCCAGCGTGATTCCTCTTCATCATAGAGCACGTAATCATCGAGACCAGGCTGCAGCAGAATCCCACCATAACTGTACGATGTGGTCACCGTATCCTCGGGTGTGATCGACCAGCTCATGGATACAGACAGCGAGTAAGCCTGATCCGGTTGCACGTTGATCGGGGGATCGCCGGGACCTTCATAGGTAATCGTGTGGTATTTGATTTCTGAATAATTGGCCCCATAGGACAGCGTCCAATCCGGTAAAAAGGTCCAGTTTCCACTATGCCCGAGCCCGCCGCTATATTCGGGCAGTGGCTGCCCACCCGATCCATCCTGGGGCTTGGTTGAATCATAACGGCTCCAGGTATAACGAATAAAGGCGCTGAAGGCGAAATTGAACGTTTCGGTGAAGGGATAAGCGGCCGTCCAACGGGCTTCCGGCTTGCTATACACTTCATTGAGCTGTGAACTTTCCGAAATCGGCAGCGTTGCCATCAGGCGCAACGTCCAGCCCACTTTCGGAATCAGGCTGCGTGGATACACGTTGAAGGAAAGCACCGTATCGGAAATTTCAAATTCCCGAGTCTGGCTATCCACGTAGAGATTTTTTTCCAATCCCTGTGACGCCGAGAGCGAGTACATTTTCGTTAAGGGATACGTAAACGACCCCCCGAACGACATCACGGGATCCCCTTGCACAAAGGGAATCGCGAGGTCACTCGACACGGAGGCGTTCCAGGCCCAAGCCCTGTCATTGGTTATGGTAAGTAATATCAGAAGCCCAAGCTTCCGATATTTTTTCCCAGCGATCAGCGACACTCAGGTAACCTGCCTTCCGTAAGAAGCGAATAGTTACGATAGCTATTCAATATGCCGTTCAGATCCGCAGGATTTGATAAATAGAGACCGGCCGAATAAGGGTTCTTGATCAGGCCAGCCACATAGAAGTCGCCGTTGAACCGCATCACCACAACCTGTGGCTCATCCACAAAGTATGCATCGGCACTGGCATTGTAGGTCGGCGTCAGCAGAGCCAGCCGCACGTCCGTCCCTGGCGCTGCGCCGAGGGGATTCGTGCTCAGATCGACGTTAAACGCCGCCGCGAAAGTCGAGCGCTTGAAGCAGGCCACGCGGGTCAGCTCAATCGCGCCACGGTTACCTGTGAAATCGAAATTGCTGGCCGCGTTCATGGCAAAATAAGCCCGGCTCATATCGCTGAAACCAAGATACATCTGCCCGGAATTCACGAACGAGTCCGACAGCATCGTTTCAATGAAGCCGCCAATCAAAAGTTCATCCCGCAGTGGCAGAAATGAAACGGGAACGCCCGCGTTGTTGGGATCCAGCGGGAATGCATCGTTACCCATAAAGAAGCGAGCGGCAAAGATCTTATCCGCACCGATCCCAAGGCGCATCAGCGAACCTGAGAAGTTGTCATACTGATCGCGGAAGCTTCGATCGAGATCACCCTGTTTGATCACTGCGTTATAGAAAGCTGCAGCCAATTTCACCGACTGCCTCAAATCGAGCTGAATGGCATCCGTAAAGGCCTGAGGCAATAAAGGGTTCAGGTTTTCAATGCCGGCAAGGTTGGTGGCCACCTGAGGCAACGTGAAGGTCAGCTGATAAAGATTCACAAAGCGTTTGACGTCGAGCATCATCGTGAATACGGAACCATAGTAAGACGACGTGTTCCAGTAAGCCCTACCATACCGGAAGTTCCGTAGGTAATAGGCTTCATCATAATTATTGATCATACTCACAAGAACTTCAGACGGTGAAGTTCCAATATCAAACTGGTTACACAAAGGGTTTTGGAAAACATGTTCATCCGAACAATAAAGATGTGGGACTGCACCAGCATCCTTCGGCAGGTCTTTCAAACCATTGGAATAGGCATAAACCAGCGCCGCCTTATCATAGGCTTCCCAGTCCTGGACCAGACCCAGCTCATCCTTCAGATTGAGATAGTCCATGACGGACGAGGTCACCAGCGTTTTGGCGTCCGTCGCGGTACTGCGTTCAATTCCGGCATCTACGGTGCCATAGAAGTTGTGACGAAGGCTCAGGTTATGGCCGAACTCGTGAATCGCAACCCGATACAGAATGTCGTTAATGGCTTTTTCCGTGTCCACAAGTTTCAGGACCGGACCTAGACCGGCAAACATTTCATCATTCATGTTCCATACGGTCGAGAAGGCCTGGGCGCGCGGTCCCGTCATCCGAAGTTCCTGCGCCTTCATCTTCGCCGTAATAGCCTGCTCAGTCTTGGTTACCATGTTTTCCAGATCCGGATAACTCTGGAGGCGGAAGCTCTGCAGTTTTTCCAGATTCTTGCGGGCACCGAGGATGTCCTGGCTGGTGCCATGACTCGCAAACGGGCTGCCTGGATTTCCATAGGTAAACTCAGGCAGGAGGAAACGGTAGAGCGTCGCGTAACGCGTATCGCTCAGATAAGCGGACGACGACGTCCAGTTTACGGATTCCTGGCCCAGAGATTTTTTCATTTCGCGGTAAAGGGGTGAAACAGCGGGCCGCGAGGCCTCATGCTCCTCATAGTCCTTCAGGCGCTGAATATAATACTTCATATCGCTGATCCATACCACGCTCGTCGAGGAGATAATTTCACCTGTCAAAGGATGAGCACTGGAAGGACCATAGCCGAACGGGGCCTGAAAGTCAGCCTCTTCGACGAAGTGAACGAAGCTGTAGCGAATGTCACCCAATTTCTGGGTGCCGTCACTTTCTTTAATTTCAAAGCGAAGCTTTAGCTTGTTCTTTTCAAAGAGTTCATTGGTACGGGCAATCACACCGATCTTGGGATCACTATAAATCCACTTGTATTTCTCTGGGAAGGATTGGGTGAAATAAATTGTATGGGTCTTGCTGTCGTCCCAGCGGTTCATGACAAACGTGTTTTTGGGACGACCCAAATCATCCATACCCTGCACGACGGTCTGAAAGTAACCGTATTTCTTCATGAGGGGATCGTTTTCACCGGTGTAGACATAGGGCTTGTAAGTACTATCCTTCTCCTGCATGAACGAATATTTATAGTACATCGTATGCGTGAAATCAGTACGGAAATACTGAGGATAGGTGATACACATGGGGTTCACCTGATAATCCACGGCGACCACAAAATTGATGGCACCCACTTCGATTTCCTGCGAATCGTCAACCAGACGCGAGGTACGCTTGGACCAGCAGGTATCGTCTATTTCAAAGGGGAAGCTGCCCGATTCGGCAATTGTGGCACTTTCCCAATTGATCTTGAAAAAACGCTTTTCATCAAACGGAATCAAATCGTTTTCAGTTTCCACGTTGCTGACGCGACCACCGCTGACTTTCTGCGTATAGTCACTGTGCTGGATTGTCCACTGATTGATCACGCGATCCGTCGCGTTCGGACCTTTGAAAGGATCGGTTAAATTTAAGTACTGCAGGTAATCCTTGGTGAACTTGAAATAGCCCAAGGTGGTCTCGGACTGCATGCCGACGAAACCAAAGGCGCTGTTCGAGCCGTTGTTTACGACCGTGACTTTTCCGAGCCAGGGTTTGCCCGTTTCAAAGTCGACCTTGGCCCAACGATTGCCTTCGGTGTCCACTTTGCGTTCCACCGGACGTTTCCGGGCGCATGACGAATAAACAGATGATGCTGCCGCCAGACAAAGCAGCAGATGATTGAGCCTTAGCATTGCCCCTCCCTTGAATACTTTCATGGTGCATCAACCAGGTACTGGATCCAGGTCTTGGCATCGTTATTAACGAACAGCAGAGCGTTCCTGCCGAACTGCATTTGAATGAAACCACCATCCACAACAGTAAGTACACATGTCGGGGTAGCCTGGGCCAGGCAATCATAATTAGGATCAGCGACCGTATGCAGACCTCGGTAAATCAACTTGATCAGGTCTGCGTTAGTTGCAGCATAAGAATTGAAAGAATCATTGATTTTTCGGTTGCCGATGGTAGCGCCAAAATTAAGCGCACCCTGATAAGTGCCTACCGCCTCCATACTCAGAGGGGTATTGCCACCGCCCCACAACACCCCTACACTCGTCTGATCATAGAACAGATAGCCAAGGTCATTCGAAGCTGTAGGAGGACCGTACTTGGCCTCGAAATTCGCCCGCTTCGTGAAAAAGGTCATTCCTGCAATCGATATTCCATAGACTATAGGGTCAGTCGCTCTAGGGTAAAACACTTGAGCCTGTGAGAAATACATGAAAGAGAGCGGCAATCCTTCGGATTTTGCCAACCTAATCCCACCCCGCTTGAAATCCAGGATATAGGCGTCAGCGGATTCCCTATACTGGCAGGTAAGGGCTTTTTCGCAATCATAGTTGGAGGGTTGATTCTCGAATGTGGCGCCAACGTTCAGCATAAAAGTCTTCACTTCAGCGGCATTAGAGATGACATTGGCCATCTTCTGCCCAATTGTGACTGTTCCGTAGGGAGCAGGCAGACTGATGGTACCAGCATACCCTTCTTCAATACCCACCAGGAAAGGCACTGGATCTGCGCCGTCATCCCAGACGATGAGAATATGCTCGGCAAACCGTTCGACCCCGCCCAAATCCTGAGCAAAAACAAGGGTATTATAAGCTTCGCTTTTCTTGGTAAACATGTTTATGTTTGCCACGCTTTTGCCAAACACGATCGGCTGAATGATATTAGCATTGCGGCGTTTTTCAGCGACTTCTGGATCAAGGGACTGGCCTTTTCCCTCAACCTCACCACCTGCAGGCCGAGTGGGCCTCACTGTGATGACGGGCACAGCATCGTCGCTCAGCACAGCGGGGCTGTATTCGCCCGTGTGCTTATTCTCCGCTTTGCGCGAACACGACGATATTATCGGAACGAGGGCGATAGACAACCCCAGCATAACCGCGCGCCGAATCATAAGGCCTCCTTTTCAGGCCGTATCGGCAAATACGCCAATATCCTTGAGTTTTTTTCTATTAAAGGACACGTGCCCGGATAACCGGATGTCTTTAAACAAAAATACCCCCGGCCTGAGCCGAGGGTATCCTGTCGATATCTCAAACTTATGACTTAGATTTCCGTCTCGGTCAGACTATATTTACATGATATGAATCCTGACGACCCGTTTGCTGTTCCCCCACGTGCATTGACCTGCATGCAGAACTTTCGGCCACCATCAGAGTACGCGCCGGAGCAAGCCGTTTCACCAAGCTGAAACGATGTTTTCTTTTCGAAATCCGGCCCAGCAAGGAAGACTTTGTTCTCGCCGCTCACCGAAACGCAGGTTGGCCCCCTCGAGCAGGACTTCCTTCCATTGATGATATCAGTCGGAGCTGTGTGGCAGCTTTCTGCGATAGTGACTGGCGATCGCCTAAGGGCAGCCAGGGTCTTGCTGATCAAGCGATACTCCAGAGAATTCGCAACAGCCTGATCGACACTTCCCTGCTTCAGAAAGTAATTGATGCCGCCAAGGACCTTTGCTCCGAACGCAGGCGTAACCAGGGCCTTCTCGGTTGCTGACAGAGCGTCAACCTGGGTGCGGAACGCGCTGTTGAGCCTATAGAAATTTTTCATCAACAGAACATCATCAGGACTATATGCAGTTGCTTCACTCACTGGCGCCAGTGTATTCGTCGCACAAGCCTCAATACAGGTAAGATTCTTGTCAAATGCCGCATTTCTCCTACAAATATCGGGTGTAATCCTGTTAAGCCTGGCTTGAAGTTCCGCGTTGAGAGCTGGCTCAGGATAAAACCACACTGGCTGCAGGGCAGCATCGACTCCCGTCGGGATACAAACCGAATTTGCGACTCTTCCATACATCATGATCGATGCAGGATCGAATTTGTGAGAAATCAATGCATCATTATTGACAAATTGGTCTTCGTCCCAAGGATAGACATGATCGAGCTTGATAGCAGTCGGATCCTGCAAAGCTGATTTCTGCTCATGGGCTGCGCCAAGGACATGGTACAGCTCATGCCGTAATTCTCCCAGGACTGGTAAACAACCCACATCTGGAGCGCGATTCAAGAGAAGCAATTTCGCACCCTTCCCTAAGCCAAAACTGGCACAGGTGAAATAGCCTAACTTGGCAATTTTCTGCGCGTCGGTTGCTCCGGTCATATCATCTTTGGTCACATGCCTTATGGGAATTGTATTATCAAGAGAGCCCGGATCCAGAGGAACGAAAGTATTTTCAATGAAGACAATTCCAGTGCGATCAAAAATCTCCTTCATCATGTTTTTAAGGATGTTTGTCTCACTTGTATCAAGACCAGACAGCGTATACGGTACAACTCCCCTACTCCAGCGCAGCCCGTCCTTTACTGTGACGAGATTGTAGCCGCTCTCAGTTCCGGTTCCGTTTCCGTTCTTCAAAGCCATGGACTTGTTCTTGGCCAACTCATAGGCTCGATTGCCAAAAATCGGATCGCCCATAATATGGGTGTCTGCCATATCAATATAGTCGTTGTAATTCAACGCCGGCGGGGGATTATTGGGAACATAGGGCAGTCCAATGGTGTTGATAGCCCTATGGACGACGCCATCGATAGTCACGTCAGCCCAGACGTTGCGGCACGAATAGCATTCTTTCACATCATTGTAGGAGAGCACCGGCCCTGTGGTGTTCCTGAACCCGATGAATGTGCTCGTGAACCAGTTCCAGCTGACCGCTGTGATGACTTTATTAGGCAGATTCAGAACCCTGGCTCGAACCCCTTTCGATTCGGCATCATGCTCAAGAACCACATAAGGCTCGGTGATCTGCGGGAGGACCACAGGCTGCACGCCTTCAGTGATGAGATTGTCGACGCCTATCTTAAAAGTGGTCGTCGTGCCAACTGAAGTTGCGATGACAATGCTGGTCGTCTTCGAAATATCAAAGCCATTAGCAGCTAGTTCGTTCAGGTTCAATTCAACCGGAATGGCTTTGGTCGTTAGCGCAAAGGACTTGCGGATGGATTCTTTGCCCGTAAAATAATCCACCAAGGAAACCATAGCGGTCACGTTGGAGGACGACCACATTTCAAAGCGAAGATAAGAATAGGCGGACAGATTGGTTTGTGTGTTCGAACCAAAGCTGTAGGCTGCGGCGCCCCAATAGTTCCTATTGTTGATGGTGTATTCAATGAATTTGTTGGTCCCAGCCAGACCTTCCTTGACAGTGGACGCTGCTGTGTCCCATCCAATCCCCTCGACAAAAGGATAGGTAGTGCCGTCGTACCAAACCTTGCGCGGGGAGTTTTGGGCGACAACATCGATGGTCATATCCCGCGTGACTGTCGAGATTCCATCGGTAGCTGAGAATCTGACTGAGTAGATTCCAACGTCTTTGGAGGCAGGTGTCCATCTTAACGTTCGCGTGGGCGCATCAAAGATTGCACCCACTGGCAAGCCTGCGGCTGTGATGGCCAGGTTTGAGAAATCTTCATCAGAGGCGAAGATGTTCCCTACAGTTTCTCGCCCAGGCTGAGCATAGATCTTGGACGGCGCCCAGACGAATGGCTGGTCGTTGACTGATGCGATGTTAACGGTGACCACGACCCGGTACAGTCTTGTCAGATCTGCAGGATCCGTATACTCAAACTGAAACGTGTCTTTTCCAAAGAAATTGCGGGTGGGGAAATAAGCATAATCGTTTGTTGAGCCATATTCCCAGCCCAACCCGCGGAACAGCAACGCACCATGCTCGGGTTTCTTTCGCATTGTCATGGAACTTGCGAGATTTGGCGTGCCACCTATCGTAAGCGGAGTTATCCGCCAAGGCAGAGGCGAAATTGCGGACGAGTCTTCAGAAATATTAAAGGTCACTTCCCGAATCTGCAAAGTTTGAACGAGAGCCATTGACGTGGCTCCAGACCAAAAAAAACCGACAAAAAATACGAATAGCCCTGCCATTACGCGGAAGTTTGCAATCATTCCATTTCCCTTGGTGAATTTTGAAACGTATCGGAGAAGAGCAGTACCTTCTTGACGTTAGGCGATCGAGAATGACCGATCCAAGCGCTTTGTAGGCAGAAGACTGGGCAATGCTTAAAGAAATCGTAGTTTAAGTTTTCTTTACGACCCTTTAATTTGCCCTATTTCTACTCAGTCGATACAGAGGTTTTAACCTCGGGAAGGATCAATCCGGAAAACGTCCTGCAGCCTTTTCTGCCATCAAACCGTCACGCACGTGCGTGGCCTGCGAGGTCGCGATGTCACTGAAGGTCTGGGCGGCAAGCTCTGGAAAACCGTTATGCCGTACGGCAAGGCGGATAATCGTGATAAGCGTGCTGCCGCCGTCCTCGTTACCGATGGTGATGGTGGTCGTGTTGTAGTATTTGAAATCAGGGTTGTCGGCATCGAGCAAATGTTCGGCACCGATGCCAATATCAGGATTGCCGCCTTCAACCTGGTAGCTGTTGAGGGCCGTCTTGCGGTCATTGGAAAAAGCTGTTTGCGCTGGCGTCTGCACGTTGGAGTGATAGGCGAGATGCCATTTTCCAAACTGAAGGTCACCCCCCAGGGTGGACGTCAGATCGTCCGTCACGGAACCTTCGAGCTGCACGTAGGGGAACACACTGGTCGCGACCATATAAGATGGAATGCTGGCGCTCCGCACCCATTTGGGAGCGATCGGGACACGATAGACGGTGACGGAAGTGCCACGTGTAAAACCATCAGCGTCATGCTCCAGTTCGAGTTGAATGGAACGTGGGGACTCGCCGATTCTGCCAGCATAACGATCGATCTGGTCAAACGTGCTGCTGGGTTTTTTGTTATCACAGAGAACTTTCAACTCCTCCGAAAAATCCGCCTTCAGTGGCAGTTTATAGACATGCAGACAAAAGATCGATTGAAGGTCACGGCGAATGGCCGTCGGCTCGGTTGTGATGTCACCAATATCCTGCCAGGTCTGAATCGGGGCCGATGCAAAGGACCGAGGCCCCTCATCCTGGACTACAGAATCTCTGCGTTTCGTACAAGCCGTGCCAGCCAGTAGGCACGCTGCAAGGGCGAAAGTGTATTGCATGGGTTGACTCCTTATTCCTTGAGGCCGTTGTACATGCCATCCGCTGCGTTCTGGGCGATCTCCTGAATGGATTTGGTCGCCGTCGCCGGGAACCCTTGGTTGCTCAAGACAAAATGCAAAAGGGTGATCACGACCGTTCCGCCTTTGCCATCGTTGTAACCCGATCCATCATTGAATGACACATTGAGCATGACCGATCGGCTATAGTTCGGATTGTCGTTCGCTGGAAGATGCTCGACGCCAAAGCCCATCTCCTCGTTGCCGGACTGCACCTGGTAAAGGTTATATTGGGTCTGCCGTTGGCTGGTCAGCCTTAAACCCTGGGTCCCTTTGATGACAAGATCATAATTCATATCCGCCGACCATAAATGCAGCCCCGAATCCAAGGGATCCTCCAGGCGTCGGGCGGCGTTGGCTTTCAGATCGATCACGTCACTGGAATAATTTTGCGCCACATAATCATAGATTGGCCTCGCTTTGACCTCAAAAGGCCGGATGGGGACATGAAAGCTCCAGGCGATAAAGAACTCAGAGCGGTCGCCGTCAGGATCGTGCTGAGCCTGCAGAAGTTTGAGCTGATAGCCGCCCGGGGTCTGACTCAGGGCGTCGCCCCGAAAATCAAGAAATTCTTTGGTGGGCTTGCCGTCAGCGCAAAAGAAACGAAGCTCTTCAGTCACATCAGAACGCAGCTTTATCTTTTCCACGTTTTCGCAGTAGAGTTTCGGATAGTCGATGACCGCAGGGGTATCGACAGCCGGTTTTTCACCTTCCGCCTCGGCTGCCGACTCTTCAGTGTCAGTCTTACTGTCGGATGATTTTTTACAGTGGCTGACAACGAGTGCCAGCATAACAACGAGCAAGCGCGATATGTTCATGTTCGTTCGCCTCGTGCGCCTGGTTAACATCATGGAGCCGCTTTGCTGACTAAATACTGCTGCAACATTTTAGCAACAGAG
This sequence comes from Oligoflexus sp., assembly GCF_035638955.1. Taxonomy (GTDB): domain Bacteria; phylum Bdellovibrionota_B; class Oligoflexia; order Oligoflexales; family Oligoflexaceae; genus Oligoflexus. The sequence goes on from NZ_DASQYZ010000098.1 coordinate 12,632, forward strand.
CCGTTCAAAGCTGTCAAGGTAACGTTCAGACGGGCTGGATCAATCCGATTCTTGATCACAAGGTTGGTGACAAAGACCATATAGGATTGGCCATGCTCGGCCTTGATTCCGACCGTCAGTCCCTGTGCCTTGTGATAGAATTCATTGGCGTCAGCATCCAAAAGATGTTCCGTCGAGACGGCAATATCACGGTTGTTCTCGATCAGCAGATAGGTGTTGAATTCCGTGCGGCGGGTATCATGGATACTCGCCCCGTTAGCCAGCTTCAGATCATAGTTCAGAACAATCTGTTCCACACTGGCTTTACCTGGAAAGGATTGACGGGATTCGACTTTGATCACGAGCTCCGAGTTACTGTCCTTGATACCCGCCGCAAAAATATCATGGGGCTTCAGATCAGCAAACAGAGAAGGATTTTCCAGAGGGGCTTTGATAGCGAACATCAAAGCCAGCTCTGTGACAAAGTTATCGGCGGTCGACAATTTCAAAACCTTAACCAGCGGCGTCCCCGTTCCCACATAGGCCTGAGTGATGGCTTCCTTGAATGCCGGAGTTGTGGCCGACCCGTTACAAATAAGTTTGAACTCTTCACTGAAGTCGGCTTTCTTTGCCGCAGCAGCTACCTTGGGACCTTCTTCGCAAAGGACCTGCTCGATGTTGCGATCGTCGATATTGACCGCGATCACAGGCGCGGTATCCGGAGTGGTCGCTGCCGCGGGTTTGCTATCGATGGCTGGGCCTTCAAACTTCCCGCCTTTGGGTGTGCAGGCTGCACTGATGATCAGACTGATGGCCCACAAGAAATGTCCTACCTTGCTTGACATATGCTGTTCCTCTTCCTTCAGGTTACTTGCTTTGGACGGTATAAAGAGCTTTTAAATCAGCGATGATAAAGGCTGAAAAAGCTTCCACAACACGCTCATGTTGCTCGCGGCTATTCATGACAAAATTCAGGACCGTGATGCTGATCGAACCATTAGGATTCGCTGGATCCCGCATAACCCCACGCAGGACCACGGCTTTCTTGAACTGTTCTGAAGGGGCGCGGAGCGTCCGGACAGCGGCAAAGAAATCAAAATTATTGGGATGCATGCGATAAAGCTTCAGGTCGTGCGTGGAGATATCGTCGAATTCCACCGCTGCGTTGACGATCGTGCGTTGCTCAACACTGAAAGCCGTGTCCGCGTCGCCCAGGTTCGGGACGGGAGCTGCAAACTTCGGGCGGATCGTCAGCGGATCCACCGAATAAGCTGCCGGCACATGCTTTTCTTCGCCGAGCAGCGTCGGGACCGGCGGCTTCGGAATTTTCATGGCATAAGCCACTGTAATCTGGGTCGTCTGCGTGGCTGGAGTTTCCTGAATCAGGACGTTCTGGATCACAGGCTCGCCCACGCCTGCAAAGGCATTGCTGAGCAAGGTTGTGAGGAGCGGCGATGGAATCTGGTTGGGACAAATGAGATTCGCCTCATCCAGAAAGCTCTGTTTGGTGATCGTCATGACGTTTTTAAAGCCAAGACAAAAATTTTCCGGTGTCAAGGCCATCACATTCTTTGGTGGGAGGATGCCATGCACACTCCCCGCCTGGGCTTGCACCGTGACCGGTAAAGCCAATAAAAGCATCCGAACCCAACGCGTTCTCATGTCTTACCCCTGCATAAAAGATGACAGTTTGATTCAGCAACAGCCATGCCGCCGTTGGCCTTAGTGATTTCGTCGTGTTGGGCCAGGACCCATTGGTCAGTCGAAACCGGGAAGCCTGTTTATGCACTGGATTTAAAAGAGAGATTTGACATGTGACATAGGGGAATCGGGAGATCGGCGAAGATGGATTTGGGGGCTGCGAAGCCTGGTCCAGGAAACGACGTGAGACCCTGAGGTCGAGCCTAAGCTCCATTTTCAACCAGGGATGGATGGACCAGGATCAAGGCCGTCGTTTCTGGAACCAGGCTATCTTCGAATTTTGAGACTCACTGTCCCGGAAGTGAAACCGGGCCCAAGCGTTCAGTTCACAGTCGTGTGAAACACACCATCGGCAGTCACGGCTATACCGAAGTCGGCTGTGGGAAAGAAAATCTGATTGGCAGCAAGCTTGTCCTTGCGCACAAAAGTATGGCCGCCATCGTTGGTGAAATAAACCCACTCCCCGGATTTGATCCAGCCACGATTCTTATCGAAAAACTGCATCTCATTGAATCGGCCCGCACCACCCCTGATGCCGTCCATGGACACTGTTTCCCAGCTAAGACCGCCGTTGCGTGTGCGCTGGATACCATCGCCACCGGAAGCAAAAAGCGTCAAGCGATCTGCTGCCACTATCCACAGTGCGCCCTTGTCGGGCACGTCTTTGACGAGTTGGAAGTTCACGCCGCCATCAATAGTTTTCCATAGAGCCCGAGTCGAATTCGTGGTCCAACCGATCACGTAGCCCTCGTTGAGCGAGACTCGGGTAAAGTCGCTGATATTCACCATGTTGGGAAATTCTGCTGATTTTAGCCAGGTTTTGCCGCCATCGGCCGTACGGTAAAGTTCCTTCTGTCCGAGAACCCAACCATTCTTTGCATCCTGGAAGCGGATCTTCCGATAGAATTCACTCTGATCGAGAAATTGCTCAGTCCAGGTTTTGCCGCCATCCACCGTGCTGACGATACCACCTACTCCTGTGGCCCAACCCTGTTTTTCATTCAAGAACCACATAAATTCCATGACGTTGCGGTTTCCGTACTGGCATTCCCAGGTTTTGCCGCCGTCTGTCGTTCCATAGATGGCATGAGTCGGTGGCTCGTCGCCCGGACAGGATTCGCCCTTGTCGGCAAGCCCGTATGTCTGTCCAACTTTCCAGCCGTGAGTTTTGCTCACAAAAGTGGCCTCTTCGTCAGGCAAGGCGATATCGGCCACCTTCTTCCAATTTCTTGCTACGCGTGCACACTGACCATCGCTCTGCAGAATTTGATCCGCCGCGCAGGTCGACAAAGCAAGTTTGCGAGTGCTCTCCATGGACGTGCCCTTCGCAGCGGTCACGGTCACTTCACAGGATTCGCCTTCGAAGGTTTGCGGAACCATACCCGACATGGTGAGAGCGCCTGAAACGGGTGTGGATGAAAGCCATTGGCACGAGCCACTGTAGGTATCAAGCAAAGGCGCATCGCTGCCATCAAGCCCATAGGCTTCATAGACCAAGGTCTGCAGCATTGAGCCCGGCTCCACCCGCAAGGTTCCGCTCGGTCCAGACTGCCAGGCAACTTTGCCATCAACAGGCGCCCCTTTCATGCAACTGATATCCTGCGCGTCGTCGACGTTAAAGGGCATGTTAGGCCCCACCAGTCTGGAGTCCAGAGGCAATGCTTTCTTGATGTCGAAACCCATCGCAGCTGTCAGAGCGTAACAGCCGACCATATAAAGTTTGGTGCTGCCTGTGGTGGCTGAGAAAAAATATTTTGTCTCGCCACCGATTTCAACTTGATAGAAGGTTTTTCCACCAGGTTGACAGGTGAGCTTCGGTTGATCTGCGATGTTCAGATCCTGAATTTCCTTGCTGTCCAGCGGCGATGCCGGGAAGAAATTGAGAAAATCCATGGGATAGCCACTGGCCTGGACCAGTTTGAGGAGTCCTCCAGGGTTGCCTTCGCAGCTCAGTTCATAGCCTTTACCGTTGCTGACCAGGACATAGCGAAGCGTACCGGCGTCCAGGACTTTTTGGATGCGGACGTTGTTATCGTTCGGTTTGGCGTTTTGCTGGAGTTTGCTGATGCTATCCGTCCCGCTGCAACCGGCGAGGGTGAGGAGGAGGAAAGCGTTAAATAAATGACTTCGGCGATTCATGTTTTTCCCTTTTCGAGAGTTGGTGCAGGTTGGATACTGGAGGAAATTTTGGGATTGGTCAGCAGATTCTGAGGGACATGAGGAGACATGAGGTGGGACGGAGAAGGCAGGAGCCGAAGCTCCTGCCTGGAATTAGCTAGACATTGGATTTGAAGAGGATTTTCCTTGCTGATTCCAGACTCAATTGGTCTCGACGTATTTTAAGTTCTCGAACCAGGAAAGTTAGGCCAAATATCCACATCCCGTCGTTCTCCTTAAGTGCCTTTAATGCAACTGTCTCCAAAGTGGGGATCAGTTCATTCGACGGCACCGTAGAAAGAAGTTCTGTAATATCAGAAAAACCAGGCCAATTCACATCCATATACCACTCCAGAATCCGTGGGAGCACTGGCAATATCCGTGGGTATCCCGTGCTCTTAAGTATCTGTGCTTCGTTCTTCCAACAGGACTTGTCTCCAGCAAGACATAAGAGACTCAGGTCCCATTGATCCAGATTCAACAGTATCGCTTTTCTGGCTTCTTCTTGCAGAGGCTTTGGTCTTTCCCATGAGAGGTCCGCGATGATCGCCGCAAATTTGGGGTCCACCTCACTCACCTCCCCCGTTTGTATAGTGTTGAGTCACCAATCTAATCCTCGCGGTGAACTGATGAGGACGAGCTTCAATGCTATTGCTGAAATAAGATTGGGACCATTTTTTCATTTCAGACATGGTTGCCCCTTGGGGTCTCACGCTCACATGATGATCGCCATCAAAGGTGGCCGAAAAGCCCGCTGCCTCAAGATCGACGTCCGTCGTTTCATGATACTGAGTGCCATACGCCGGCGGCGTTGTCGTAAAGGAAAGTGCCGGATTGTCTTTACCTTTGTAATCGACAGGTCTCAGCGTCAAGGCCTTGTTCTCATTTTTCCCCCAGCGGTAAACTGTTCTGGGCTCTCTTTGCTGCTTATGCTCTGCAGCTTTAGCTGAAACACTTTGAATCGGGCCGGCTTTGCCGCTTGCTTTTGTGGCCCATGAGGATGAAGTTGAAGTTGAAGTGCTGGTCTTGCCACTCAACGCGTTCGTCATATCAGCTGTGCTTTTCGCCGACAAACCATTCGGATCGATAAAATTCACCGGATTGTTCAAGGCATAAATCGACAGATTGCATTCCAAAGCTCGCGCGACACAGAGTTCGGGGTCTGCGAGATACTTGGGATCCGGGCTGATGAACCGCCCGAGCCGTGGGTCGTAGTAGCGGAAGCCCATGTAGATGAGCTCATCTTCAGCATCGGTATAGTGCCCGGTATAGCGATACGGAACCTTCAACTGACGCGTGGCTACACCATCACGAGCAGGTTTCACTTCGCTTCCATATGGGCTGTAGGCCGTTTCCTCAACCAATTCACCCGTCTGATTCACCACTGCTTGTGTGGAGCCCTGATGGTCGGTCAGGTAATAAAGCCTTTGTCCCGATGTTTCATCCAGGCTGGAAATGCGTGTGGCACCGAGGAAAGTATGCGACTCGCGCCCAATCGGTGTTTCTGTCAGCGACTTCGTTGGGAACAGGTAGTCCTTGCTCGAGCCATCACTTTTGGTAACCACGGACTTGTAGGATCGAGTCCCCATATGGTCGTAACCGAAATAGAGCCTATAGTCCGAAGTCTCAACCAGAATCAGCTGACCCAGGCCATCGAACTCAAGACGCGATAGGCCCGGACCTTTCTTCAGCTGCTTGAAACCATCGTATTCATAAACCGGTAGCTCAACATGTTCGACGCTGGAGCGATCGAGATCCCACATGTGCAGGTCGCGCACCTCTTCGAATGAGCCGCTGATTTCGTAGTCATAGGCTCGCTTGCCAGCTGCGGTTTCCGCCGAAATAAGCTCATTTCGACCGTTGTAGGAGTAACTGGCCTTGCGATTGTGAGCGCCCTTGTCCGCCCGCAGATCCGTGATTTCCAGGATCTGGTTGTTGCCATCGTGAACCAGTTCGATATTCTGCAAGGATTTTGTATCGGTGGCACTGATCAGCGACGTTTCATAGTGATCCGGCAGCAGCGTTTTCGGATCATAGGCATAGCGGTTCTGCAATTTACCTTGCGTCAGTCCAAGGTAATCAAATCCTTCCAGCTGAGCTTTTTCGTTGAAGCGAATATTGCCGACAATGGTTTGAGCCTGGGCCTGACCCTTTGCCTGAACCGTAAGCGCCTCCAGCTGAGCGGCAGGATCATACTCAAATTCCGTTACGATACCGGACGGATTTCTATGCTGGAATGGAGTGCCATCGACATAATAGGCCGTGTCTTCGATATAAGTTTTGTCGCCCAACTTGATTTCCCGTGAGACCACCTTGCCTTGGACGTCGTAGCGGAATCGTTCGGCTCGATCAAAGAGCTTGTTGCCGGTATCGAAGGTCGTTGTTTCGACCAAAAGACCGAGCAGTCCGCCCGCCTGATTCTTGAAATGAACGGACCAGTTATCACCTGCCGGATCTTTATCATAGGTATTGGCAATTCGAACTTCGCCATCAACCGTCTGTTGGGTCATTCGACCTTGATAATCATAGGTCCAGCGTACGAGATGCTGTTTCGAACCATCCGACGCAAGTCTTAGAAGGGCCGTTTGCTGACCTCGTTCATCATAAAGAGAATAAAGCTTACCAATACCAGGCACATCCTGGCTTTCGAGCTGACCAATGGAATTGTATGTCGCCAGGCGCTCCTGGGCGTCACCACTGCGCTTGATCCCACTGAGTTGCCCCAGATCATCACGACGGAAGAAAACCTCCCGATCGGAACCTTCCGCATAGCTGGTGATCTGAGCAAACACGCCCATCGAGTTTTCCACGGCATACTCGACGCTGCGAATTTCTTTGCCACGCTGCTGGAACAGGATCTCAGTTTCCGTACCCCAGGGGTGATAAGTTGTAGTCAGGGTTTTACCTTGGGGTGTGACGACGCTTTTCACACGGCCCAAATAATCGTATGACCGCGTTTCACGGTTCTCATGCGACGATTCCAGAACCCGGAGTTCGGTATTCATGTACTGAGCAACCGTGCGACCTTCGACTTCGGGCAAAGTGAACGGAGTCCAGATGGCGATCGGTCTTCCCTTCCTATCGTAATCCTGTAGCAACTTCACCCGAATCGCCGCGCGCTTATCGATCTGGACATCCTGAAGTTGTGCCAGGATCTGGCCGTCGGCGCGATAGATCGCGAGCTCGGACAGGCCACCGCTATTGGAGTCCTTCACTTTCCTCACTTCATGCAGGACCATCAAAGGATTCTTGCCCAGCGCTTCGCGGTAACTATAGGTATCCAGGGACCCGTCGCTCTCGATGGACTTGATCCGACCGAGATCATCATAGGTATGAACTTTCACGAGGCCGCGAGGATTCGTCTCCGTATGCAGTAAACCGTCTTTGTAGGTATAAGCAGTTTCCAGATCACTGCCGGCATCACTGGCCTTCGGCACGACCTGTCGCTCGATATAATTGCCACTCGCATCATAATGGGTATTCTGAACGACGCCTAAACCATCGGCAACCTGGGTCACACTCCCATATTTGTCGTATTCGATGCTGGAGAGCCGTTTACGCTTCTGAATCCGCTCAGCTTCGAGCGCCCCAAAATCTCCAGTATGGCGGCTGTAGACCCATTCGGTCTTCTCCTTCAAGAGGCCGGCGGCATTGTAAAGGTAATTCTCGTCGGTGAGTATCGCTTTATTCCTGATCACCTTGCGGCTATCGGGAAGATCCAGGATACCTTTCTCAACTAAATCATCGCGTGACGTGTTATAGGTGACGCGCGTTTCCGTTTTGTATTCGGGCAAATCACCGCCTTTGGCATCGGCGATGCCGCCTTCAATCGAAACCGAAACAGCTGGAAAATTGTAGGTGTCAAATTCACCATACTCAGTCGAGTTTTCCTGGCGAACACCGCCGGGTACGCTGAGCTCTTCGTCAAAATGCGAAGTCGCTTCCCTGACGAGCCTAAGAAAGAAAAGCTGGCCTTCACGCGGAATGCTCTTCCAGATCCACTGCGAAGACCGGACGATGGGACCGTCCGGCAGGGATTGGTCGGCAGCATAGTTGATAAGAGAATGAATACGAGGATCGTCGCCTTTGAAGCCGCGGGTATCTTCGCCTTGCTTTTCAAAGAAAACATTGTTCGAAGTCCTCTTCAACACTTCCAGCGAGGGCTTACCCGCCAAACGCCGCCCGGCTTCTTCAGCTGCGGACGTATGGTAGCTGGTGAGCGTATACGAAGACGAGCCGCCGAAGGTCTCGCCATAGAGCAGGACACCGACCTGCTTGAAACCCAAAAATTCGCGATCCTCGGCCGAAAACTGCGGCTGATGATAGAAAAACTCCTGAACTTCCGTTTGCTTGCTGTCCTTGCCTGGAACCTGAATCGAACGAATCAGCTGCTTGAGCACGTAGACGGGAAAATGCAAAGGACTGACCGGCTGCTGTAGGCGACTGTCCCGAAGCCGCTCGGCGCTGGCAGTTGTATAGCGCATATCAAAGCGCAGACCGTTGTCATGCTCGACAGCCGTAAGAAGGTTGGAGCGAATCAGGTGGAAGGGTTGTTCCTCGGTGTCATCGACTCCCGACGTCACTTCCCGGTTGAAATCGATGGCCTGGACGCGCTGATCACCGGAGGCACCGTTGTTGAAGATCAGGATTTCGTCCTGCCCGTCACCATCGATATCCGCCGTACGGCTGCGAACTTTGGCGCCGCTGCCGATCTGAATTTCCTGGGTGAGTTTAATCTTCGCGGCGACTGGGGTAATCACGAGGCCGCCCTGACCAAACCAGACCATGAGTTCGAAACTTGATTTGCCAATCGTGGCAACATCGACCAGACCATCACCGTTGGCATCCACCAGCCAGAACTTGTCTTTGTAGTCACCGACGTCCAGACCGGAAAGTTTGATCCAGGCTCCACCGGCGCCACAGGTGCTGTCCACCTCATCGGTACCGAAGAGCACATCCGAGGATTTCACCTGATTGAGCCGACCCATATTCAGATAAACACAGAGACCAGGTTGATTGTCCAGAATCGAGGGTTTGAGATAAGTAATGTCCGATAAACCATCACTGTTGAAATCAGCTATGCGGAAGTTGCTATCGGAAAGACCTACATTCTGCTCGGGGAATGGAAAACGCAGGGTAGCGGCAACGAAGGACAGTTCCCAGCGATTGTTCACGATCCTGCTGCGGTTCACATAGACCTTCCAGACGGTCCGGCCGGAAACCTTGGTCGTGGTCAGGACATCGCTCTTGCCATCGCCGTTCAAATCGACGAACTGGGCATTGCCGCCATCAAAGACGTCGGCATACAGGCTATCATCGGCAGTCGTCTTGAAGGAACCGGAGTAGGTGAAACCCCCCGCTGCCTGGCCGAGGAAGACCACGCCGCGCTTGTTTTCCCACTGCAAGAGGTCAACATAGGTGTCACCGTTCAGGTCAGCAAAGTGAAATGCTTTTGAACTCAGATTGGGCTCGACGGTTCGACCATCGGGGAGTTTGATCAGCCAGTCCTGGGCTTCACCGAAACTCTCGCGGCCACCTTTGCCCAGAAAATATTCCGATTGGCCATTGCTCTTGACGTGGATCGCATCCACCATTCCATCGTGATTGATATCAGCGAGCTCGTAACCATCGGCGGTGAAGTCGACCTTGGAGATCAGACTGGCCAAGGAAGACACGGTGCGACGCTTGGGTCGATGAGCCGGGTCCCAGGCCGAATAGCTGAATTTCAAGCGCGAATGATGCGGCGCCGCAGGGTTGTATTTTTCCTGCTTGCCGTAGCGGTAGATCAACTGCAGCTCATCCTGGACCGACAAACTCTCGCTTGCGGCGGCAGCTTTCAGTTCTTCCTTCGCCGTGTCGATGCAATCTTCGTGCGTTCTGATCGCGCGCTTTCCTGTACTGGCATTGCGATCGCTCAAATAGACAAAGCACCATTGCTCGCGCGGTCGGCCGTCGAATGCGGCCACCATCTTGGTGTAGATCCGCGAGTTCTTTTGCGGGAAAGCGAGGTTGTAGTGCTGGAGGGTATTGTTGGTCGCCATCAACTCAAAACTATAGTGGCTTTTGCCTCCAGCGAAATACACATCGCTGAGATAGGAGCGTCCATCGACGTTTTTATAAGCGTAGTGGATGGCTTCGCCGGTCTTCGACACTTCGAAGACCAGGGGAAATTTGGTGACCGTGGTGATCTGATTGATTTCAAAACCTTCGGCAATCTTCAGATCACTGGAATAGAGCTGCCGCGTGCCGTTCGGATAAAGAACTTCGAACCCGCTTGCCATCCCGGCTTCGCCATCATTCGGCAAGCCGACGCCGGCGATCGGGTAGGCGAAGGGGATCTCATAGGACTTCTTATGATAGGTCACGATCAGGTCCTGCTCGTGGGCGCGGACCTTGAAATTGATTTTATTCGAGCCGCTGCTGATAAACACCAGCTTCTCGCCTTCAAACAGCAGGGGATTTTTAGGATTGTCATTATCCAGAAGACCGTTGAAGGGCAGGCCCACCTCTGTGGAAACCACAATGCTCGGGACCTGGATCGACCAGCCGATGCCGAACCCCTGACCCTGATTCCGGCCTTGCTGATCGTAGCTGATGCTCAAGGACGGCGCGTGACCAGCGCGACCCGGCAAACTGGGCAAGGGCACCGAAAACTGGTTCACCCCCTTGTTACCCGAGGTCCCTACTTGAGACGTCTCACCGGAAAAACTCGTGGAGATCCCAGGCGATTTGATAAGGCCCGCCCTGGACCCTGATTTGTCCTGGGCTTGCCCCAGGCTCCCACCCAGCAGCCCTAAGACTGCCAGACTATTAAAGAATTGCCGAAAGGATGAATTCATAAAAAGCTATACCTCTCCATGTGCGGGCTGGGCTCAAATCAAACATTGTTTCAGGGTCACATCTAGCAAGCCCGGCGAGAAAGGGACAGGTCGCACGGGGGACATGGAGGGACATGTCCCCACATGTCTCCCTCAGGTGCTTTGCTTCCGCGCTCACTTCCTCTACACATACCTCAACACAGCGAAGGAGGGACTCGTGTGCACGCAACCATAAAGTTTTGGCTTGGAATCTCTGTACTTTTTCTGCTGGGCTGCCCCAGACTGCTGGCTTTCGAAAATTATTGCAGCGATACGGATCTGAAATCCTGCAGTGATCTGAAACAGGATCGTTGCTTACAAAAGTATTATGCCTGCGGTCAGTACAATTTGATCATCCAGCACTTCGCGACGGAAGACGACGCCGTCACCGGTTCGCCTTTGTATTTCAAAGGCGTTTCCTATTACGGCCTCTATACCCGGAACCGCTCCCCCGCTCTGAAATGCCGCTTTGCCAATGCAGCCAAGCGTGAACTTTTCAGCTACATCGATGAAAACCAAAATGGCAAACTTTCGCAGACCTTTGAGGTCGATCGCCTCTACCAGGCGACGAAAATCTACAACGAACTCAAGAAACTCTCCACCTGCCTCGAACAAACATGGACCGAAAAAGAGCTCCGACTCTTCGCTCGCTCCTATACGGAAGAACGTCTGAAATCGCTCTTTCTGCCAGGCTCCGATAACGGCGCCCTTACCAGCGCTATCAAGGATCTGCGCTCGGCTCTCTATATAACTCTGAGCAGCTTCATCGCCGCCGGCGCCAAAGCAGAAGCTGATCTTGGAATCAGGGAAGTCAGCATGACTTTCTCCAGGAACCGCATCGAGGAAGTCGCCACAACTCTGCAGGAATTCTTCGGTTCCGTGCAAAAGGTGAAATCCGCGGATGGCACAACCCTGTATGTGTTTAGTCCAACTATCGCGGCTCCAGCCTATCTCAGGGCGCTGAGCAACAACGAAAGGTGGGCGGAGAAGCTCCTCAAGCTTGAAAACAGTATGAAAAGCGTGATGAATACCGTGACCCCCGAAATCTACGAAGAAAGACGGCAGGACGCGGTTGGTGCCGCTAAAGAGCAGATGATCGCCTCCAGTCACGTCCTGAACTTCAATACCGATCTCAAAGCCCATGAAAAAATGGGGGCAGTGATCAGTCGCATGAAGCAAAGCCCAGGCACTGGGAATTTTGAACTCACATTCAATGAAATAAAAAGGGATTGGCAGGATTCGCCGCAAGGCCGACTGAAATGCGGTTTCAGTGATCAAACCCAAGCCCCCTGGTTCTGCCCCAAAAAGGCAAGCACCTTCAGCGCAATGCCACCAGAAAGGACATTCTAATGCTCTCCTTCCGTCGCGCCAAACTCCTCGCGTTCTCCTGGGTTCTGGCCACTGCAGCGCAGGCCGAGACCGAGGAACTGCGCTATACCTTCAAGGATCTGCAGATCTTTTGGACCAATACCTTGGCCAACCAGGAACAGGAAGCCTGGCGGGCTTACAACGAAATTCTCGTTCCTCCTTCGGCTTCTGGCGGTGCTGGCGCCGAAGACGATCCCTTCAACGAAACGATATTCGCGGAAGAGACTGCAACAGGCAAGCAGCAATCTTTCCCTGTGGAGCCTCTGCCATCGGCCTATGCCGGCCTCTTCGTGAGTCGCGAGATCGCGCTCCACATGTTCCTGCAAAAAGCCCTGCAATCGCAGTTTTTCAAGGTCACCAGGCCCGGTGAAAACGCCCTTGCCGAAATAGGCAGGATTGCAGTTGAGAAAAACACGCTGCAAAACTACAAGCATCAGGCTGAAAGTGAACTCTACCTCCTCAACGTCCTGCGTTACAGGGAGGCGTCATCCCTGGCTCAAAAATGCCGGCGCCTGAACGAGGCCAATCGCTACTATTCCTTTGCCGCCCAGGACGCCCTGTATCTTAAATCCGTGGGATCGCTCAATGCAGGAGATATTCTGGGTTCGATCTACAATCGCTATTTCAACGAATTCACCAAGGCTTCGGTCTGCAATGTCAAACCGCTTTCCACCGTCGCCAGCCAGCGCAGCCGGATTGAAAAGAAGCTCAACGACAGTATACTGTCCGCCTTGGCAGAAACGGACAAGGATCTCATTCAACCCATCGCCAAAGTGCAGGCCGAAACCTTTGGCGAGCTCGAAAAAGATTTGAAAGCCATCGATCCCAAAACCAAAGAAATATTCGAGTTTCATAGCCTTGTCAAAGGCAGCCAGGCCGCTATTGAAATCGTAGCTGATGATGGTTTTAAACTCGAAAGTCTATTCACTAGCGCGAACACCCTCGATTTTGACAAACTCAAGGCTGCACCCACGCCTGGCGTGAATCCAGAAGCCGTACAGAAGGTCAACGACGCCCAGAAGGTTCTCCTCGATGATTTGAAAACTTTCTTTCAAAATCTCAGCCTCCTGCCCGCTGACGTATCCATGACCAGTGAACTATCGGCCTGCACCCCGCTCCTGGGACTATACAACCGGATCTTCCCGGATACGACCTGGGACCTTGATGAGCAGAAGAATCACGTCACCCCGCTTTTGAACAAATTGAAGCTGTGTATGGAGAGCATCGACGCCAGGATCACCACCTTGGACGCCGATGATGATTCCAACCAGTACTTTAAAGCCTTTACCGGCCATCTTACGTCCCTGAACAAAATCGTCATTAGCGTAGGGAGCTGATCCATGAAACCCCGAAATCAACTGCGGCTTGGGATGGCCCTCCTCAGCGCCGCGGCGCTCTGGATACTTCCCGCGAGCAGCGCCAAAGCCCAGACCTGCAATGAACAGAGCCTCGTGACCACGGTCACCCCAAGGGTCACGAAATTTATTCAGGATCTTAAGATCGCCAAATCACGTGGCGATGCCGAGACCATGCTGAAATCTTTCCACGAGAACTACGAACTCTTCCTGAAACCGCTCCTGGAACAGTGTCCGAAGCCTATGCGGGTCAAGATATGTTCCTATGAGTGCCAGAAGCAAATCGCCGAGTACTATTACTTCCAGGCTGCCGATGTCCCTTACTACCTGAACACGACACGCCCGGATCTGCAGGCACCGGAACGTCTGCTCGAATTCGCCACCCAGGGCATCGATTTCATTAAGAATAATCGGGCAGCCAGTAAGGACGAGGCTCCCGGGGATTTCCGGGACTACCTTCTGAAAGGTGGTTTCCTCAATCTTCTTCTAACGCGCCTCTACATGACGGCCGGCGATATCCTTTATCAACAGACTTCGGAGCCCAGGCTGCAAAGGTTGCAGTACCTGACAGCCGAGGCCACGGGGAGGGAGCTGGAAAAAGATTATCTGAAAGACGCCCAAGCCTTCTACAACAAGGCCAACTGGGAACTCCAATCCGCAGCCCTGGAGATTCCTCAGAGTGATGCTTTCTTCAGCTCTCTGGCCGTGGATTCGCTGAGTCTGCAAAACGAATTGGGTCAACGCCTCAACTCCATCAAGAAAGGCTACCTCTTCCTTGATATCGACCCCGAAGAGTTTACCCAGGTACCCTTTGCCGAATTGCGCCTCAAGCTCGATGACGTCATGGGCCGCCTCCTGATGGCCGAGCAGAATATAGAAAGCCTCCGCAGCCGCTGGGTTGATGCCAAAGCGGGCAACGATGTCGAGAAGATCAATGAAGACCTTCGCAAGCGGGACGTCTCGGTAGCCCAAAGTGCCTACCGGATTGCGCAGCTGGAAGGCTTGGCCTCGAAGATGTCTGACGAGATATCGAGCAAACTCAATTCGGTGGAAGCCAGCAAGGATAGCCTCGCCTACGAACAAAACAAATTCGAATTCCAGTTTCAGCTCAAGCTGAAGATGGAAGAACTGGACAATCGCGCGGTTGTGATCGAAAAGCAGAATGAAATCGAGATGCTTCAGATTGATCAAACTAAAACTGAAAGAAAACTCAACGACTTGCGCTGGTTCATGGACTGGCAGATAGCGGTCACCAACCTCAAAATCCAGGTCAGCCAGCTGGAATCCGAAATCGCCAATCTCGACAGTCAGATCAAAGTCAACGATAACAGGAAAAACCAAGCCGAAAATCGCAAAGGCATCAATGATCTGAGCATCAACTCCTCGCATAAAACCAAGGAGGATTCCCTTAATCAGGAAACGGCCCTGCGCCGTGAGAAGGTCGAGATCGCTGAGCAGCAGCTGATCGGGCTCGAATCGCAAATCTGTTCCACGCATGTCCGTCTGAGCTTTCTGGGCATGACGCCACCCGCCTATCGATTCAAGAAATACGATTGCCAGATTCCGCAATTTACCATCAGCGAAACCCAGTACAACGAGCAGATGTGCGGGGCCAAGGGCCTGCGCGAACAGATGAGCACGCAGGAAATAAAAACCGTCGCCAATGCGCTTTGCCAAATCGGTATCGATACCATTCCCGCGGAATTTCAGAAGGATCCGGAAGTTGCGAGCATGATTGTAGGCTGTCCTGGCAAACTCAATGGACAAACATCGAAGGATTTCGCCAATGCCATCCTGACGAAAGAATTGAATCTGGCGAATGCGGAAATCCATGCCGCCACCGAAGCCCGAAACCGGATGATTGCGACGATCAAGGAAATCCAAAAAATCATCAATATCTCCAATGGCACCCGGGGTGGCTTGGAATTGGCCCTGAGTGGATTGGAAGCTGCCGCTGTCGGCTTGACGATGATACCGGAAACCACCGTTTGCATCTGCGGACTCGGTTCGGGAACCAGCACGCGATTCCCTGCCCCCAAGGAAGGGGCTTTGATCGCCGTCGATGCCTTGCGTGGAAAACTGGATCGCTTCGTCAACTGGGCCCAGTTCCAGGCTGAAAACCAAAAAGAGATCCTGAACCTGAACAACCAACTGAAAGAATATGAAAACAGCCTCGAAACCGTTCGATTCTCCACCGAGGTTCGCAAGTATCACAGCCTCCAGGCTATCGCCGAAATCACCGGGCAGAGCCTGAACACGCGCAATCAGGTGCTGGAAAGAATGCTGCAAAAAGGGATGACCGTCCTCGATTGCAGAAAGCAGGTTGAATCCACCAAAGAAAACGTCGCGAGCGTCACAGCTGAGCATAGCCGTCTGGTGGCGGAAGTGGCTGCTCTCGGTTATCGCAACGAAAATCTGGATCTGTCGATCGCCTCAGAACTGTTGAAGCGCCAGAGGGAGGACAATACGATCGGGATCCTGGAACTCGAGAACAAGAACCTGCAATTGGATATCGCCTCCATCGAAACGGAAACCGAGACACTCAGAAAGGTCAAGACTCATGCCAACTCCCGCAAAACTCTGCTGACCAACCTGCAATCTGATGTCAACGACATGGAAAAAAAGGGCATGGAGCTGTCGACGGCTGTCACCGAACTCGAGAACATGCGCAAGGATAAGGTCGTCGCCCTGTCCAACACTGAGATTGATCAGGTTAAGAAAGTCATTCAAAACAATCAAAGCTTTACCCAAAACATGGTTCAATTCGCCGACCGGGCTTATAAGCTGGAAGTCTTGGACCTGGATCTGCGCAATGAACTTCTGGCCTTCAAATCGAAGATTGCCGGTGACGTGGCTTCTGAGCGCGGCAAAATCATCGATTCCTTGAATGCCCAGGAAAAAGTCCTCAGCAGCGGAGCCCGCGAAAAGGTCTTCCTCGCCAGCGAAGAGAATATGGCTGAATTCGAGAAGGGCGTACCGGCTTTCGTGCAAGAAAAGCGCGATCGCCTGAAAGAGGCCAACCGTCTCCTGATACTTCTGCGCAACCAGGTGAATAACCTCGCCGCCCTCAAAGGTGAAAACCCACTTTCCCTGAGTCACACTGATCCCGTGATCACGGTCAAGAACCATACCGATGCCGTGAAGATCAAAAGCCTTCTGGAATTGCCCCTCTGGGACAACAAACAGCAGATCATTACCAAGACCGCCCGCATCACCGTGCCCTTCGACAGCGCCTTCGCCCGGCAATTGGCGAGCCAGCAGCGGGCCAGCTTCGAAATTTCGCCTTTCTCTCGCGGGCAAATGGATGGTCTGGGCTACTATTCGATGTGGTCGACGGACTTCGACGGGGATGCTCATGGTCTGTCGCAGAACCTGTTGCTTATCGACATGAACATGGTGGTGAAGGTCTCGAACTGCCCGGATGCGGAATCCAAGCGCTTTGTCATCAAGCACAGCGGCCAGGGCGTGGTTTTCAAAGAAGCCTCGGAAACCGATGCGACCATGCTGCCTCAGCTGGTGATCAGCGCTTCTCGCAAATACGCTCCCTCGTACTATACGCCATCCGACCTCACAGTCGATAACATCCGCGCGTTCTGGACGAAGACCTTCTTCATTAATAATTTCCTGAAAGGCGATCCCCCGCCGAACTTCAGCGGCATGGGTTCGATCCCGCCCCTGCTGGGCCTACCCTTGATCGGTCAGTACGAGATCACTCTCGACAATCCAAACGAGGGCTGTTCGTACCAAAATGCTGGATTCACCCTGTACTTCACGTATGCCGTGCAGCACCGCGATTAATGCTATGAAAAGGAATGCCCCCATGATCCTTCGAAATCATCTGAAAATGCCGACGAGGCTTTTCCTGCTCCTCTTTCTAGGTATCAAGCCGGCGCTGGGAGCGGTTCAGCCTGGAGAATTGCTGCTCGACGCCAGCTTTGTGACAAAGTCGGGAAGCTCCTGCACGCCCACTGATCCCGATCTTGACGAACGGGACAAGGTCCTGCGCGAACTCTCCTGCGAATATCACAATATGAGTGATGCCTTCCCGGGAACCACCGAGAACCTGGCGAAGCTCGATCACTGGACCGAGACTGCACGCCGTCTGCAGCAGACCGGCGTTCAGCCCTCCGCCCAGTCCTTGCTGGAGCTCATGGAAGGCCTCTGGCAATGCCAGAAGGCAGGTTCTCTGAGCAGTCAGGTTAAAACCTCACCGGAAATTCGGGATACTTTCTGCGATGCCAGGGAACAAAGCCTGGTTTCCCTTTCCAATATCAACTGGCAACAGGCGCGCTTTCGTTATGCCGATGATCTTGATCATGACAGCAGCCATTTCATTGACAAGGTCGCTGGCTGCTATGAAGGGACCGGACCGCTGAATGCGCAATGGAATAGCATCTGCCAGGTGCTAACCCCTGTCGCCGACGGCCTGGTCGACACGTATACCGTCCAGGAATTCGGAATCGCAAAAAACAAATACTTCGGCACCGAAGGTCCCATCCTCCGCATGTTCCTCGAGAAAAAAGCGATAGCGGACAAGATCGTGGAACGTCTTTCCCCAAGGCTCCCCGCTCTCCAAAGGCAATCCGATGCGATCACAACAGACCTGAATAGTCTCAGAGACCCCTTCTATCGGTTTGTGAAAAATCCTGACAGCCCAACCTCGTCTCTGGATGATATGGTCAGCAACTATAAGAACACCTATACGCGCACAGCGGCTCTGGTCAAACGCTATCAGACCTGGATCAAAGGACAACTCGTGGAAGTGAAAGCCGACGGCACGACGATCGACCACTCCCTCGACCTGGTCGGACTTCCTCCACGACTTTCTTATGAGGTGCGACTTGAAAATGCTGCTATCGATTTTAACAAGCCTACGGATGGACCCGTTTCTCTCAATCAAGTGAAATCCATCCTGCTCAATTTGAAACAAAAGCAGCAAAACCGAAACACTTCGGCGAAGAAACTTTGCGCCGTCTATTACTGCTCTCTGGCAGCCGGCCTCGGGACTCAAACCCCCTATCGCAAGGCCTGCCAAACGCCTCATCTGACGACAGCTGCGCCCAATCCTTTGTGCAGCAATGTTGGCAAGCCGCTCGAACTGAAGAATGCGGACGGCTCCATCCGGGCCACCATGACTCCGGATGCCTACTGCAAGGATGTGGGTTTCACAGCAGACAATTATCGAAAAATCGGCTTAAAAAGCTCGGATGCAGCGGCTTGCCTAAAAGACGCGGGAGTATGATCCATGAAACTGATAATGAAAAGAAGCATCACCGGCCTGTTCCTTACTTTACTCGCCCTGGGTTGTGACAGTTCCTCGCCACAATTCAGTGCCGTGAAGGAAATCAAAGTTCCTTCAGCGAAAGACGGCACTGATTTCATCGATCTGGTCGGCAGGTTCACTCACGAAACGAAAACCGTCTATCTCCTGCGCATCGGCCACCAGCTGCGTGAAGTCGAGCACTGTGATGGGGTCAACGATCTTTGGGAATGGATCGACCGTCAGCCCCATCCTCTCGATGAGGTCTCGACCCAGAATTATCTGATCGATCATCCCGAACTCGAGGCAAGACCAGCACTCAGCTGCAACGGGCTCGACAAGTCCAAACAAGGCGAACTCAGCGCCGAAATCAACGAAGATCTCTATCGCGATCAACAAGGCTACTATTTCAGTACCGGCAAATCCGGCGAATTCTTCAAGTTGCCGATCAGTCAGGCCGGTTGCGCCTTCACCTTCGTCACCAAACTCTTCAATTTCGAAGAGCGGTTACGATTCGCGCAGTGGGGAGCACCGGAAACCAGTGGTTTCGTCGAGCTCACCTGCCAGGATACCAGCAGTCCTTATCAGATCCTGCTCTATCCACCGGCGATAGCCACCGAGGACAACACCGAGGAAGAAATAGCCGACGACACCGCCGAGTCGGATGGCTACCCTGGCTTCCAAAACCTCATCGTGCTTACCTATAAAGGCTTGAATGCGAAAGGACAAAGCGAGAAGACCTACCTGCCTATCCACCGATGGAATGGACTGCCTTTGCAGCGTGCAAAAGCAAAGGAAATCGTCGAAGCGCTGAAAAGCAAATTCCCAGTGAGTGAAGTCGAGCAGGTAGGCGGAAACGCTCTGTTTCCGACTCTGGAGAATCTGCCCTTCTTTGATGTCTGCCTCGAAAATTGTGCGCCCGATCGCAAGCCAAAGCATGAGATTCTGCGGAATACCAATGCCCTCGAATTCGTCGCGGCTGCTCCCAATAAAGTTGTCCTGACTACAGATGGCCGAGGCGAGCGTCGTCAGGTCTGGTCACCTGCGGCCGACATCAAATCAATATTTGATGATTGCGCCGGTGATCTTTATCCCTTTTTTGGCCTGGCAACCAGCGAAGACCCTCTCTTTGACAGTCTGAGAAAACAGCTCCTCAAGTCAACACCGGCCTCAACCCAGCCCGTGTTCCGTTGTCCGGCTCGGACTGAGGTGAAGACTTGTAAGGCCGTACTCGACAAGGCGCTGTATACCGTGGCGGGACCCAATGGATTCAATGAGCTCCTCAAATCCAAGGCGAACTGCAGCAAAGGCCAGAATCTGGAAGTCCTGCTGGATAGCAATGTCGTCATCCAGGGTCGTGAATCCATCCGCCTCTCGCTCTTCGACGGCAAACTCAAGTCCATTCGATTCCGTCCGCTGGTGGATAAGGATCATCGCACCCTCACCTTTCAGTACTTCTGTGATCAGGCCGATGCCTGCCCCGCTTCTCTGGCGAACAATGAACTGCCGGTTTTCACGGTCGCCAAAGGCCTCGATGTCACTTTCGAGCGCCTGAACCTGAAGGCCACATCCAACACCACCAAACCTGAATGGATGATGGGCATACCCAAACTCAATGCGTTCCATGTGACAGGCGATGCCCAGCTCCGCTTGAGCGATGTCGCTCTCGTTCATCCTGGTGACAGTAACTCGCTGGCCTGGAATCGCGGGGTTATCCTAAGACCCAGTTTGGGCATCGACGGCAATCCTGCTGTCGAAGCACCGGGCCGGTTGCATTGCCTCAAGTGTGGCATGAAGGTCAAAGACATAGGAATCGATGGCCTGAGAGCCCAGGTGATCATCATGCCATCGGCTGAACTGAAGCCTGAGCTCGCGACCATACAGGCTGGTTCCAACGCCCTCTATCTCACCGGACGATCGGAAGCCCTGGTTCAACAAGCCGTCCTGATGGGACCGAATGTCGTGACCTTGGGCTCCGAATCGAAAGCGTTCGTGCACAAGGCTGAACTCAAGCTCAAGCGGGAAAATCCTGCCAATCCGAGCTATGCTTTCCGTTTTCTCGGCAATGGCCGCAGTGCGACTCTGGGATTGGAGATCTGGGACAGCAAAGTAAGCGGCCTGCCGGGCGAGCAGCTGGGCCCTTTTCAATTCGCCAGGTTTGAATCGAATCCGAAGTTCTGGATGATCGATCTCAACCGCATGGCTTTTTCCAGGATATCCCCAGATGATCTGGCGCCTGAAGAGCTGGTGTCGGACGCCGACGTCTGGCAATTCCTCAAGTGCGAAGGAGCGGGCATCCTGAACTACAAAGCCCAGAATCGCTGCTCCGTCGTACGTTGAAGTCCCCCCATGTCCCGCAGGCGAACTCGCCATATCAAGGGGCTTTCGCCTAAGATGGCCCTGGGATCGTCCCAAAAAGGTTGAGAACGATGGATCATAATCAGACGCAGAATAGGAGTCACACGATGAAGAAAATAATCGGAGCCTTGGGCCTTACCATGCTCCTGCTGGGCTGCGATAGCGCCCCTGAAACCTCCGAAACGATGGTGGCCCAGCCGAAGGATGAAGAACACTCCAGGCTTGTTCTGCTCAGAGACGAATCCGGTCAGACCAAGGATTTGATATTCGTCAATCGGGAGCGGGGCTTCCGCCTGAAATGCGGTGACGCCGGTAAAATTACGACGCGCGTCGAAAACATGGCCAGGCAATTGGGATTTGCCGGATTGCAAGTTGCCGATACGATTTTTCTGGGCTCCTCGGAAGCGGACAAACTCAATATAATCCTGGAATTGGATTGCGATAGAACCGATCTGAAGCTCTGGAAAATTCTGCGGAAAAATCCCGACACCCAGCTGTTGACCGAGTATTTTTACCTGGATTTCAATACGGGTGATAACACCTTCTATCAGATCGGCTGCCAAGGCTTGCTGGAGGCTCTTGGACTACGTCCCGAGCAGGCCATAATCTTCCCTGAAGGCGGTCTGAACCTGAACAAGACCAACGACGCCACCGATATCAGCTGTAATACTGGCGAATCGGTAAAGGTGGCAAGGGAGCCCTTCGTTGAAGATTGCATGAACTCCCAGCCAGCCACGACGGGTCCCCTGTTCGCCAAACTGGCAAAAACGCAGCCGCCGAGCTTCGAAAAGACCGACATAAGCTGCCGTCAGCTATGGAGCAAGCTGGAACTGAAGACTGCCCTGGATCTTTCCTTCCAGGAAAATGAAGTCAAACTGCAAGACATTCAACCGCTGCGCCATTTGAAGAGTCTCCTGCGTGTCTCTTTCAAAGATCAGGCGATTCGTGACTTCAGCCCTCTTGCTGACTTGACTCAACTCGTACGGCTCGATCTGAGTGGCAACCCCATTACGCATATCAATTTTCTGAGCAAACTGGGTCAGCTCAACTCTTTGACTATTAACCAAGCGGCTATCGATAGTCTGGCTGTACTGCATGATAAAACCTTTCTGCAAACTCTGGATATCAAAGGTACTCAAATCCAGGATCTTTCACCTCTTGAACAACTGCCTCATATTTCGGGATTCACCTATGATGCTGCCATGATCGATCCGCTAACGTGCCCGCAAGAGGCGCTCAGCGCTCCCGTCAAGGATCTGTGCCGGTCCATCTATAAGCAGCCGGGGATCACGCTCGACACCACTTCAGACCTGCGTCAACGTCTCAGCGAAATGAGTCAATTCAAAAGCTTGAATTTTAAGCTTGAACCTGCCGCAGGAACACCCGTCACTGGTGAATTCCTGGAAATAGATGACACCTGTGATATCTTCTCCTTGGCCCAGAACGGCCGTCTGTCCATGCTGTCCACCCCGGTCCCTCTCCCCGAGAATCTCTGTACCGTAACAGTCCAGTTCCGTACCAGCCGCGGCCTCTATTCCAACATCTTGATCGTAAGAGCTTTGAGCATTCCCAAGCTGAGCTTTTTTCCAACCGACGCAGAAAAGAAAATCAATCTACCCAACAATTATTTTCCCGCCAGCGCTATCGTCAAATTGGTGGTGGATGAACATTCTTGCTCTGGGGTTCTGCTGGATCCTCGTCATGCAGCGTTTCCGCTGTCCTGCCTTTTCAACAGCAAGGGCGAACTTCGCGGCGGTGACATTGAAGTTCCGCTTTCGAGCAGTCGGATACGCACCCGCTGGACTCAAATGGTCAATAACGGCGCTAACGGCGTGGCCGTCGTCCGCTTTGCCAATCCCTTGCTGGTTGACTCCTTGCGCGGTCTGGAGCCAAAGGTAGTCGCGGACGAGGATCTGCTGGAGATGACAAATCTCTTCTCCTTCGGCACCTATAACAGCAGCGAATTCAAATTCGCCGAGAACAGACCTTCGATCCAGAGGGGCTGCTCCATTTATAAGACGCCAGGAATCGGCCTGACCCATGATTGTGCCGCCTCGATACCCAATGCCAATGGCGGCCCTGTTTTTGCCGAATGGGGGGGACGGACGCACTTCGTCGGCCTGGATTTGGGTTCGGACAAAACCGGTGACGCCAATTATCAGAGACTGGCAAGTGCTGAGGAGATTATCCAACTCTACAACGATTTGAAGAAACAGGGATCTCCCGCCGGCAGCCACTACAATATTTGCAATAAGACTCCGAACGCTATCTGGCTGAGCCTTGGTGAAAAGCGGGAGAACCGCTGGGAAACACGATCCTATTACCTCATGCAGCCTGACTCTTGTCGTAGGGAGATTCTCAGTGCCGATAGTGGCGAGGTCGCCATCCACGGTTGGCATTATGAGTCCAACAGCTACTACGGTGAAGGTTACGCTCTTTGCACTTCCCTTGGTTCGTACCCGGATGCCGAGGGCATGATCTGTCCAGATAAAAAACGCCGACCTTACAGTTCTCTAAAGGTGCAGAAGGATCAGTATAATACTTTTGTCTTCAGTGGTGCAGGCCGCCCCGCCTGGACCAGCCCGCCGCTGGTCTACGGCCGCTCCTATGCCTTGCAGAATGCTTACTCGAATTGGTCGGGCGGATATCTCGCACGGAACGTGGGCATGGTTTGGACTTCGAAGGATGTGGGAACCCGTTGGAAATTGGTGTCTTTAGCAGGCAAACAGGCCGGTGAAGAAGTGAAAGCCAACGATCCCGTCGCCCTGGTCGACCCGGACCTCGACTCTATGGTGATAGGACGGTCCGGGGAGTTCATAGGTTGGGATGAAGTCAATTACATGGGAAAGTTCGATCAACGCCTTTATGAATGGAAAATCGTTCCGACCGACGCGACCGACAGCACGCTGAGAGATGGTCGGAGCCTTCACTTCAAAAATATGCTCAACGCGGCTGCACCGCATTACCTGGATACCCGCGCACACTGCAGTACCCACCTTTGCGTGTTCACCAGCACGTCTCCCGACCGGGATTCCGGCAGCGGAACCTGGAGATTGGTGGAATGAAAGTCCAATGATCGGTGAAACGCCCGTCCGCGGCATAGACTCTGCAAGAGAGGAATGAGAATCAACTTTGATTCGTCCAACCCCTGAGTATGATCGAGGTTGGACCTCTCAGCACCCTGATCCACCAAAAGAAGATCTCCAAAAAAACACCTAACAAAACAGGCGATCCCAGGCAGAAGGCCCGTTTCCCGGCCGCCGATGCCTCCCTGCTACATTTTATCAAGCAGTATTCTCATGCAGAAACAGCAAGTTATGGATCAGGGGACTTCCACCTCTTCCTGGCCTGACACTTTTTTGAAGAGCCCCCATCTGAGCTAACTGACGAAGATCGTATGCTCGCCCCCGATGGCCTTCGGTTTGCAATAGCTTTCCTATGCAAGCATTCAAGTGACGCAACAGGGAGGCCCGAACATGGCTAGCAAGTGGTCTTTGGATTTATTGAATAAGGCCTGCACGGCGGTTGAGGAGGAAAAATCCCGTGCTATGACCGCTCATGATCCAAAACTCGTCCTGGAGGAGTTTCTGCAAAAAGTTATGGATGAACCTCGTGACGAGGATCCCGTCCATGATGCTTACCGGGTTTACTACGGTATCGCCTGCATTGCGATGCTGGCCGATTCACCTGCTTCATCGCATGCTCTGGTCCCTAAACTGGAACGCATCATCAAAGGTCTTTTGCTCCGCAACAAGGTCAAGCCCCGCAAGAGTCAGCTGGGTCATGTCTATCGTCAGGTCGCAGAAATTCTGGGCTACTATTATTGCCAGAAAGGTGACCTCGATACAGCCATCTGGGAAGTTTCCATCGGTCATACGCTGGCGCAAGGCAGCAGCCAGAAGCCAGGCGAAATCAGTCAGTTCACTTACGCGCATCTGGCTTTGAACAATGGTTCAGCCATGCTTTCCTGTTCGCTCTTTCGCCAGATGAAGGAAGGTACCAACAGCAAATTTTGGTATCAGGTCGCTCTGGTGGGTGAAATCAAGTCCCTCCGGTTGGCCAGCCAGAGGGCGCCTATCCCGGCCTTGCTTGAGGAACTCAATGCTCAGCCGATTCATCCACGCGTGAAAGAACATGTGGAATGGGAAAATTTCATAAATGAAGTGCCGCCTGATCCGGATGCCTGGATTCGAGTCCAGGACGAGGACACCATGCGTCCTTCCCTGGCTGTGCGGCTTGCGCTTTGGCTTTATGCCCAGGCGAATCCTACCGCCCATCTCGATACGATTAAAAAACTGCGCAAGCATCGCAGCTTTTTCAAAAAGCTGGTGCTTGATCAAAAAACCAAAATAGCAATCCGCGCCTGGGAAGTGATCGACTCGCTGTATGATATTTCGATTCCATTTGAAGTGCGTCTGCGTCACGCCAGCAGCGTGATGGAAATGATTGGCAACATGTATATCGACGCGCGCTGCATGACACTGGTCGCCTTGCATCGCTGGGTGATGCGCAACAGCCAAAATCATCTGAGTGTTATGGTCGAAGAGGAGTATCGATCCATAAGTCTGCGCCTGAGCCAGGGCATGCATTCGGATGTGTTGAATCTGTTGGAAAACCCCTCCAAGGGACGCCGCATGATGCAGGATATGTTTCCCGTGGCCTATACGGTCGACGCCCCGACGCCTTCAGTATCCCGGTCGGTCGGACTTCAGGCGGAACTCGCGCTGACGGATGAAGCGATCGAGCGTGTTCCGCAGATAAGTCTGAGCTGGGGAGCCTGATCCTTAGTAACTCACGCCCAAGGGACGGTTGCTTTCCAGGAGTAACCGCGTCTGCCTCAGGGCCGGGTCCTTGCTATTCTGTGGCACAAGCTGCAGACTGTTCAGATTCTTAAAGGCATAGATCACGAAACTGCCAGGCCGAACGTCGAGATATTTCACCCGCGACTGATAAAGATCAAAAATGGCCAGCTTCACGGGCTTGGTCGAACCACCTTGATTGATCGCGGTGATTTTCAAGATCTGCTTCCGATCCGTAGCGGACACCTGAACTTTGATGTTCAAAGGCACAATCGTGGAAGCCGGATGCGGCAGGACCACGGATGCGCCCTTGGGCAGCTGCATGATATCAAAATGTTCAGCCTGCTCAGGCGTCACAGGTCCCGCATCATCACCGCTTACAAGATTGTCGTCCTGGGCCCAAACCATGGACGCCCCACCCAGGCTGAAAAGAACGATCAGCTGTTTCATCACCCCATCCATGTATGAATTGCTCTCTCTCCATTTTAAAGGCAGTTGCCGCCCCTGTAAAACTGGCAAACCCTGCCCGGAACGCTTTAGCCCGTTATTCCCGTGGCTTGAGACGGGAAATCAAAATCACTTTGGCATTTCTACCCAAAGGCTGGTGCTTCAGGCCAGCCAAGGGTTTGGCCAAGCCATGAACAACACTGCGCTCTTTTCTCAGGGTCCACAGAGTCCTAAAAGAATTTTGGCGAAGGCCGAAGCCTTGGTTGAGACTTCACAACAGTGGACATGAATGAACGTGTTAATCACAGTAAAAAAGCTTGAAATAGCCGATTTTTCTGGCCTTGGTCAGACGATGAAGCTGTTGAATATTGCCGATGGGCTTCGGGGTTTCCTCTCGATGACTCATCCAGAATTTTCCCCGGTTGGGCTGCGATTTTCGCAACCTATCACTTTTTTGCAGTCGGTGATCCCACCAGCTGCATACGTTCGGCTGAACCCTAGCACGTTTAGAGAACTTTCTGTGCAACGGCCAGCATTCCGTTCGTCAAAACCGGAGTCCCATCGGCAATTCCGTCCTCCTGCAATTGGCGTCTGAGGCAGCTATAATTTTAGCAAAGCCTCTTTATTATATTGGGTCGAGCTGAACATGAACCTCGAGAAGATTCTTAAAGTTGCTGTCCGCGGTGGAGCCAGCGATATCATCCTGAAGCCCGGGGTGATGCCTCGTTTCCGCTTTCAGGGTGAAATATTGAATCTTGCCGATGGAGAAATCATCACACCCCAGATGATGATGGCCTGGATCGGGACCCTGGTTCCGCAGCATATGAAGCACCGCCTGCAGCAACTCGAAGACCTCGACTTTGCGTATGCCAGCCCTTTGGGCAATCGCTTCCGTGTCAACCTTTTCCGCCAAAAACAAAGCTACGCGATGATCCTCCGGGTCATCAATAATCATATTCGGACCATGGAAGAACTGCAGCTACCCCAGGTCATGCATACCTTTGCCGAAGAACGCCGCGGTCTGGTCCTGGTGACCGGCGCCACGGGGAGCGGTAAATCCACGACCCTGGCTTCCATCATTGAAAAAATCAATACCGCGCGGGCCTCGCATATCCTGACCATCGAGGACCCGATCGAATTTGTCTTTACCGAAAAGCGCTCGACCATCAATCAAAGGGAAATCGGCGTGGACGCCGAAAGCTTCGCCTCGGCGCTACGCAGTGCCCTGCGGCAGAATCCTGATGTGATCCTGGTGGGCGAGTTACGCGATAAGGAAACGACGGAAACCGCACTGATGGCGGCCGAAACCGGTCACCTGGTTCTTTCCACGCTCCATACCATGGACGCTACCGAAAGCATCACGAGGCTCCTTTCCTATTTTCCACCGCATCAGCATCCATCTTTGAAAATAATGCTTTCACAGACCCTGAAAGCCATCGTGTCCCAGCGCCTTGTCCCCCGCAAGGATAACAAGGGCATGGTCCCGGCCATTGAAATCCTGATCGCCAATGAGCTGGTCAAGGAAAACATCCAAAAAGGCGAGGATTTTAACCTCCTGAAGGATGCCATCCGCAACAGCCGCAATACCTACGGAATGCAAAGCTTCGACCATTCCCTCCTTACGCTGTTCAAGACCGGCGTGATCACCCAGGAAGAAGCTTTGGAGCATGCCTCCAATCGCAAGGACTTGGAACTGGCCCTGCAAGGTTTCGAAAGTTGATTCCTGCTCCCATCTCTTCTATCCTAAATAAATAAATTTGAGGATCACACATGGCGAGATCATATCTCCTGGCCGCACTTTGTCTTTTTTGGAACAGTGGCTGCGCGGTGCTCTATAAAGTCCAGCTGAGCGATATGGAAAGCTCCGCGCGAGGTCGCCCCGTCAGCATCAAGGTCAGCGAAAACACTGTGGACTTTGGTGAAGTGGCCTCGATTGCCAAGGGTCTCGGCCGTTCCGCAGGCTCACGCGGCATGCAGAATGTGGGGAAAGCAGCGGAAGCCTATCAAACCCTGTTCCAGTTCGGACCTCGCACCGGCGCCCCGGTTTATAACGAATTCTATGCCCGGGAAATCCCCGAGCGCTTGGCCGCGGAATGCAAAAATGGATACCTGACCAACGTCATGTCGATTCGTGAATCGCGCGAATATCCCGTGGTCAAAGGCCAGATTGTTCGCATTGATGCCCTCTGTATGCAACCCCAGGGAAAGTGAGATCACATGAAACGCCTGCTCCTCCTCTGTGCCTTGATCAGCTTGAGCTTAAGCGGCTGCACCTATACGATGGCCGTATCCCAGACCAATATTCCGGCCCAGCGCAGCAAGGTTGTGGAGGCCAGTGTTTCCAAATTCATGATCCTGGGTCTTAACTTTGATAATGACTACGCTTTACAGCTGAGCACACAATTGAAAGAACGCTGCCCCCAGGGTGATGTCCGTGGGGTCACCACGCACGACACGGTCACGCTGTATTTTTTAGCCTTCTTTTGGTCGCGCGACATCAAAGCTCAGGGTTATTGCCAGCCGCATCGAGCGACAGCGTCCCTGGAACCCGAATGGGGCGACGTTGCCTCGTCACAGGAGTGAAAATTGATGAAGTTCCTTATTCCCGCTCTGCTTGGCTCGACCCTTTTCCAGGGCTGCATGTCAGTGTCTTCGATTTCAATCAGTCAGATCCCAGCGGCAGCGGCCCGCAAACACAAGGTCATCAGCTCGGCTTCGAACCTT
The DNA here is from genome assembly GCF_035638955.1 of Oligoflexus sp. Classification (GTDB taxonomy): domain Bacteria; phylum Bdellovibrionota_B; class Oligoflexia; order Oligoflexales; family Oligoflexaceae; genus Oligoflexus. The sequence continues at coordinate 41,637 of NZ_DASQYZ010000098.1, forward strand.
GTCCTGATAGCCATTCCTTTCGGAAATTCCTTTGTCGATCGGGCTCGCGAGGATTTGGAGCGTCAATGTCCGGATGGGTCGATTGAAGGCATTCAAAGCAAGCACCAGAATACGGACTATTTCCTGGGTCTGGCTGTCACCCAGGAAGTGGTCATGCAAGGATACTGTCTCAGCCGCCGAAAAAAAGGATAAATTCCCATGAAAATAGTTTTGACGTTCTGCATGGTGCTCCTCTCAGGATGCGCTCATTCCATTCATCAGGTTTACGTGAGTGCTCAGGACTCGCAGTCGGCGGGTCAGGGGCAGTGGGTGACAGCGGATGCCAGCGACTTTGTTATTCTGGGATTTCAGACGAACACGGGTTATGTGGAAGCGGCCTATCGGGAATTGGAAAACAAATGTTCCGGACGTCTGGCCCAGGTCACGACCGAGCATTTGACCAGTTTCAAGCTGCTTTCGTATGATCAAAAAGTGGTGCTGAAGGGGCTCTGTTTGAAGTCTTAGGACTGGCCGACCGCCAGAGCCAATGCAATATTGAGCGCCGCAACGGACACAGGCTCCACCGGCAATTTTCCTGTTTGCTTCCGCTTCATTTCAACCTATATCACCCCTGAGGCGCTTGTCTGAACAGCGCACGGTCAAGGGGTGATATATGCCGCAAAAAATCTACAACCTCTTATTTCTATTGATTCTGCTATCCTGCGGCGACTCCAGTCGTGAGTCGGATGCCGAGGAAACGGCTGACAGCTACTTCTGCCCTACCCCATTTCTCTTCAATCCTGGCAGCAAACTATGCGAATCCGACACAGAGGCCCTGGGTCCTTTCCCGGGCGCCATGACATCCAAATGCATCGAACTTGGAGGGGGTGAGAGTTGCCAAACGGCGCGTTGGACCCTTTCCATCGCTCGCACGGCCCGAGGCAACAGTGGCTGTCCTCCGGGCACGACCCTGCACAATAATCTTTGCAAGGAGGGTCCGCATGCTTATGGACCGTTCACCCCCATGCATGTCAGCGCTTGCCGCGCGCGCGGGGGAGGCCTCACCTGTGACAGCATGCGCTGGGATTTTGATTTCGCGCTGCAAACCCGGCCGCCTGATGCTTTTACTTTTCCATTCGGTGGGCCGGCACTCGCCAGCTACACCGAGCCGCCTCGAAGTTTTGGATCCTGTCGTGATAACTGCACGAGGCGTCACGCGGCCGCCGATCTCTATGCAACAACTGGCACTTTGGTGCACGCTGTCGGTGATGGTGAAATCATCGATTTCTACGAGTTTTATCTCGGCACCTATGCATTGGTCATCGATCACGGGGATTTTATTGTTCGCTATGGAGAGGTCACCCAGAACCTGGCGCCCGGCATTCGTGTAGGAGTCCGGGTTCAACGCGGACAAGGCATAGCCTACGTGGGCCGTTTGATTGGATTGGATCAGGATATGCTGCATTTCGAGCGTTTCGCGGGTTGGGCTCAAGGGCCTTTGACCGTTTATGACGACTCGCCTTATCAAAGACGCCAGGATTTGGTGGATCCAACAGCTGATTTGATTGCTTGGAAATATCCGCGATGAAAAAACTGGCCTGCATTCTCCTGCTCTTCATGGTCGCAATCTTGTTTTGGCTAAGGCCCAAGGTTTCTGAACCGGGTGAAGTGAAACTTCTGGCTCCCGAGGTTCCGCCTGAATCCATGGCCTCGGATGCAAGGGCAACTCAACGTGCGGCCCCTGGGCCCGTTGTCGCGCACTCTTCATCGGTGGATATCGTGTGGCTGGAACTCCTGCTCGAAGAGCACCCCACCCCTCAAAAGATAGAAGCCTTGGCTCACGAGCAACGCCTATCCGTCGCGCAAACGATCCAAGGCCACCCGAAGTCAGGCCAGCGTTTGGAGATGCGATGGGGGTCTTCTCCGGCTACAACCGCGGTTTTTGATATTCTGGGCCAGGATAAGTATGCCCTGAGCGCCGTCCGTAGCCTGTATCCAGCCGACACCTCGTGGGAGAATTTGAAAGCCGGACTCAAAGACAAGATCAAGCGCCCCATTCAGCATGAAGATGACAAAAGCCTGATCTTTGCCAGCAACGCTCAGGGCCTCACGGTCTGGCTGGCCCGAAACGAGGACGGCACGTTCAAGGTTGCTGCGGAGTTTGGGGCTCATACCCATGAATCACCGCGGTAGCCTTCGGAAATTATGCGTGGGCCGGCAGCTTTCGTTTCTGAGAGGCGCTATACTAGAGTTTTGCCTTGCCAGGAGGTGCTGTGAAGCCAGAATCCAAGCCTTACAGAAAATGGCTCCTTGGTCTGCTCGCATGGTTTCAGGTCCTGGTGTTCGTCCAACCAGCTTCCGCAGATACGGCGAATCCGGCCTGCTTCTCCTGTCAAATTGAAATCAAATCGCTGGTGCGTCCGACCAACCTGCAAGGGCTTTGGCTCTTTACCCGCGATGATGCCCCGACCAATGCAAAACCCGGATTGGATACCAGCGAATGGGTGACAGTACCTACACCGGGCCCTGGAACGCAGCCTATCGCGACGGGAAAAACTTTACTGTCGGCTGGTATCGAGGAGAATTCCACTTCGCCCCGTCGCTGATCGGCAAGGAAGCTGTTTTCTTCGTGGATGCCTACATGTCACGCCTTCAGGTTTTTCAGGATGGAACCCGGATTTTTCATCGGCATGGACGTGACTCCTTTCAGAAATATTTTTCCATCCAGCCGGTTCCGGTCCGTTTCAAGATCACGCAGCCGCATCACGTGATCAGCTTCCGCATCGAGACTATGCTGATGACCGGAGTCTACCAATCGCCGTTTCAACTCCGCGCTTACAAGGCCTATGATCCGGTCATTAATTTCTTTGAAATTTTTTGCGGCGAGATGCGCTATATCTTTGCTTACATCTTTTTCTGGACCGGGCTGTTTTTTCTTTTGCTGTATTTTTACACCCGTTATTCCCTTTATTTGATTTCGGGATTGACGGGTCTTGGAGTCTTCCCGTTTTATGCCCTGCCTAACGATATCAACTTTAAATTCTTTCAACCCGAAGTCCTGATGCTGCTCCACTATCCAGGTATAGGATTCATGGCTTTAGGCTTCTTTTGGTTTGCACGATTTTTTTATAAGACCAGCTTAAAGGTTTCAATCTTCTATTCGGTGGTCATTGGCCTTTATGCCTGCGCATTTATTTACCTGGCCTTTGACATGCACCTGGCATTCTTTCAGGTGGCGAGAAAGTCACTTTTCCTCATTGCCTACTGGATCTGGTCGCACGGGACCATCCTCTGCTTCAAAGCGTATCGTACGGACAAACGCATAGGTCTCGGCGTGGTAGGTTTTACCTTGCTCTGGTTTTCTTCAGGACATGACCTCCTGCTGGCGCTCGGCTACATTAAATCGTTCAGTTTGATCTTTATTGGAACGTTTACGGCGACCAGCTCCGTGATGCTGATTACCTCCCGCATCTTCGCTCAGGTCTTTCAACACAATCGTCGTCTGGTGCGGGATCTGGCTCGGATCAACGAAAACCTTGAAGCCACTGTTTCCCACCGGACGCGCGACCTGCAGGAGAAAACCCGGGAGATTTCGTCGATTCTTGATAGTCTGCCGCAGGGCGTTATCGAGGCTGACGCTGAGCTGAAGATCGTACGGAATTTTTCCCGAGCCTCGTCCATCCTGGCCGAACCCAATTTGGAAGGCGCCCCCATCCTGGATGTCCTCTGCCGCGGGAGCGACCTCAGTCTGGACGCGTTCGAGATGGCCAAGTCCGTCCTCTTCATGGCGGCTGGTGAAGACGCGCTCCATTTTGAAGTGAATCAGGGCAATCTTCCTCGGGAAATTCTAAGAACCTGCGGGACCGTGGTGAAGTCGCTGGCTCTCGCTTGGACCACGATTAATGACGAAAACAAAAGGGTCGTGTGCATCCTGGTTACGATAACCGATATTTCAGAAAAGAAAGCCATCGAAAGAGAATTCTCGTTACTCCGCGTTAAAAATCAGGTCATCGACTCGCTGATCCAAAATAGCGACTCCCGTATTTTGCATGTCGTTCAGGAATCCCTGCATAGAATTCGCGAGTCCTGGTCGGGCGAGGAATTGAATCGAGCGCAACAGGAGCAGCTGTATCGGGCTCTTCATACGCTCAAGGGCAATGCACGAATGTATGGCTTGATTGATATTTCCAATCAATGCCATACCGCGGAATCATCCCTGCAAAAATTCAAGAACGATCCGAGGGCGATTCATTTCGAATCGCTGCGCATCGACCTCCAGAGCCTTATGGATTCGCTTCATGCCCTTGAAACTTTTATCCAGGACATTTCGCAGAATTTTACTCCGAGTCAGGCCCGCGATGCGGTGTCCTTCAATCGACCGCTCTATGAATTCATCCAGAGCGAGATGCGATCCAGAACGGATCCTAATGACCTCAGACACCTTTTCAAACAGATGCATTACCAGCCTGCGATGAGCTATTTTATGGATCTTGAACAACGCTTTGCGCCCCTGGCTGTGGCTTTAAACAAGCCGCCCCTGCGTTTTGTCATCAGAATCACCAAGGGGCTCTATCTGGATCCTGAGCTGGCTCAATCCCTATTCGACATGCTGGGTCACCTGATTCGGAATAGTGTGGATCGCGGCTTTGAATCCGCCGAGGAAAGGAGTCGGCTGCATAAATCGCCATCCGGACAGATCCTGATCCAACTCGAACCGGCAGGCCAGACGCTGGCTTTTCTCTATGCTGATGATGGAGCAGGTCTGGATCTGAACACGATTCGGAGCAAAGCCGCTCAGAAAGGCCTTTGTGCTCCTGATGAAAACGATAGGGAAAGAATCCTCGCCTGTCTTTTCATGCCCAATTTTTCGACTCGCCATCACGTGACATCCACGTCAGGCCGAGGGGTAGGCCTGGATGTGGTGCGGCATGAACTTGAAAAATGGCAGGGACAGTTGCAATGGATGAATCTTGAAGGAAGTGCTGGCAGCCAAAGCCGGATTCCGTTCCAAATATCGCTGTATTTTCCGGCCTCCCGGGCCGTGGTTGTGCCTGAATCTCCAGCAGCTTCCCTGGCGCCACCTCAGGCGTCCTAGCCACGCCCGCCGCTGTGTTTCAATCAGGGTTCACGGATTCGAGGCGGGTCGTTCCGCTTTCAGCTTCATCAGCATCGGAAAATGATCGGACACACCTCGCATGTTGCCCTTGCTATCAAGGATGAATCGCAAGGGGACACCGGTCATCTTCTTTTGAAAATAGTTTTCGTTGACGACCTTGATGGACTCGGGATCCATTTTCCATGCATAGCGGCCCGGTGCCGTCCCATTTTTCAAAACGGTGATGGCATCAAGGAACGACCATTCTTTTTCATGTTCCAGGTAATAGGAACCCTGACAGGATTGACAACCTACCAGATGGGACACAAACCAATCCTTGGCCAGAAGGTCCTGATAAAGGGCCTTTTCTTCTCTTCGGTTGATATTAAAGTCACCAGCAGCGACCACCACCTGGGATTGGACAGCCGTGCGTTTCGCAGCCTCATTGAGAACCGCCAGCGCTTCCAGTCGATGGGCCGTGGGATGAAAACCCGCAGGAAAGTGAACCGCGAATGCGCTGAGTCGATCACCGCCGGGAAGCTTGAAATCAGCCTGTAAAATACTGCGACTGGTGCGTTCCAAAGTAGAAGCCGGATCATCCACCTTGGATAGCTTAACAGGATGCAACGTCGGCTCGCCATCGAGAGGCATGCGGCTCAAAAATGCCGCATCAATGCCACGCTCATCCGGACCTTCGAGGAGCACTGCGGGCAGATACTGGGCATCTTTTAAATAGTCCTGGCGCAGGCGTTCGAGGATTTTGATATTCTCAACCTCGACCAGAAACAGAATATCCGGCCCCTTGCCATTGTTCTGGCTCAGGATGACCTTGGCGACCCGCTGCAGTTTTTCCCGAAGCAGATCCTCGTTCCAGTCTCTGGAAATGCATTCTTTGTAATATTTTTCCTTGATGCTGGATTCCTTACAGGCCTGCTTCACCTGATCTGTCTTCAGGCTCAAAGGCAGAAAGGTCCAGTCGTTCTTGCCGTCGTCATGGACGGTATCAAACAGATTTTCAACATTATAGGACATGATGGTAATCGGTTCGGGGAGAGCGCCGGCCACAGGTTCGGCCGAGCCGCCCGTGACACAGGCTTGCAGAAGGGGGAGTAATCCGCTCAACGCCAGCGAGATAGATCCATGGCTACGAGTGCGCATGAGGCTCCTTTCAGCCCAGGGTCCTGAAAATGAGCCTCCATCATAGCAGAAAACCGTATGGCGCAAGCCTTCGATTTACGCTGTCTAAGCACGTGATTGCTGGAGTTTGGCCTGTTCTTTGCTGAAATAGGCTTTCCAACGCGTCTCCATATCGGGTCCGAACAGGATCCTGGCAGCTTTTTTCAATCCAGCACTCTGCTCCAAAACCTCGTATCGGACGACCAGGCTGAGGCGGGTGCGGCGACGCAGAAAATCCTCCAGGTCCACAATCAGTTCATGATCCGCCATGTGGGCGACTTCAGCCATAAGCACAGGGGCATCCGCCACCACGGGCTCGGCCAGCGAGGGGTCAGCCTTGATGCGTTCGGCAATACCCAAGGCATCATCCCCATAAAGACGCCAGAGCCGGTCACTGGATCGACCCTCGCCCATCCATTCCCGATCGGTCCAATGGAGCGTCGACAGCAGTTGGCGGTACTGCTGCTCAATCGCAGGGTCCCCTTCTCCATACCAGATGGTCCGCTGCGCTTCAGGCAGGCCCAGACCACGAACTTCGTCCACCAATTCGCGACCGATATTCAAGCAGTCGGTGAGTTTGCCACCGAAAATGCTGATATGCGCATCCTGGCGGCTGCATTCCAAAATATGTTTGCGGGAAAGGTTGATCCATTCCTCTTGATCGAAATCACCAGCATTGCCGCGAATCACCAGGGGTCTGACACCGCACCGTTCGGCAATCACATCAGCCATGGTCAGAGGCTTGGGCAGTTTCAACCGCTTGTTGATATTCTCGAGAATAAACTGGCGATCGGCATCGGTCACCTGCGCCGGCAGCTCGGTGACCCGCGTATCGGTCGTTCCAATGCAGGAGCATGAGCCCATCGGGATCACGAAGAAGAGCCGACCGTCATCGGCAAAGAAAGTGAGAACTCTTTCGCTCTTATTCAGACGCGGCACGATCAGATGCACGCCCTTCGAGAAAATATGCTGATGCACCGTGCCGATGCCACAGGCTTGATTGAATCGATCGGCAAAGGGTCCTCCGGCGTTGATCAGCACGCGGGCTCGAACCGGAAAAATTTCGCTGGTCCCCGCGTCCATGCATTCGATCGACCAGAGCCCATCAGCCTCGCGGCGGCCGGCTTTGGCTTCGATATAATTCAGGACCGCGGCACCGGCCCGCAGACCACGCCGAATAAAATGAAAGACAAAACGGGCATCATTGTCTTTGAGAAAGCAGTCGGAATACTCAAGACCGCCCTGGCTTTTCTCCGTCGACACCAGGGGTTCATCGCGTTCGATGGTGGCGCGTGACAGCAGCCGAGGTGGTCTCGTTTTAAAGCGGCCCATAAACCAATAGAGCAGGCTGCCCAAAAACACCAGAATACGCGGTTTGCGAAAGCCACGCTCCAGGTTGGTGAAAAACCGCAGCTCCTGGACCTCATGCGGGTAGCGACGCATAAGTTCATTGCGAGACCGGCATAGGTCCCAGACCAGGGAAAATTCGTAGCCTTCCAGATATTTGATGCCGCCCCAAACCAGGTTGGACGATTCCTGGGACGTGCTGGAGGCAAAGTCTTTTTTCTCGATCAGGGCGACCTTGTAGCCCGCCGCGCTGAGAGCCGCAACCGCCACCGCTCCATTGATACCGCCACCGATAATCGCCACATCGAATGTCTCTGTTTTGAGTCGCTGGCGTATGGCTTGTCTTTGACTCTCACCCTTCATAAGCAGGTCCAACCTCCGCGGTATTCAGCCTTGGGCATTCGTTAAAGTCGATTGCAAAGTAACGCGTTACCAGCACCTTGCAAAGGCCTTTCCACGAGGAAAAGCCCGACAGCAGACCAGGATGTTCGCTGACCGCAACAGGCTCTTCTTTAGTGTAACGTATGTGAGCTGATCCCGTCAGGACGGCCCCACAATTGACGGCCCCGCCAAACTACGTCACAATTTTAGTAGATCATGGGCATACGGATGTGAAATGACCGATAAACCGGAAAAACCGAGTCGTAACTATTTTCGCCTGGAATATCCCAAGGACGCCCGCCCCTATATCGCCATCGGCAAGGGCAAGTTCCCGGTGATCAATTTAAGCGAAAAAGGTGTGAAGTTCTTTTTCGACGCCAAGCGTTCCACGTTTGTTTTGGATGCCGAAGCTGACTTCGAGGCGATCATTGTTTTTCAAGACAGTGGTCGCACCCAGGTCACCGGAAAAATCCTTCGCATCGATGGCGACGCCGTGGTCCTCGAACTTTCCGAAGGTGTCCCGCTCCAGAGAATCATGACGGAACAGCGAATTCTACTCAACAAATTCGGGAATCTGAAACGCCCGTTCGAAGACTAGGAAACACCATGGCTGTTCCCCCCAAACGCTTTGCAAGCTTGTCCCAGTTCTGGCTGCCCTCACTGCTGTTTGTGCTCAGTGTGGTATCGATCCTATTCACCCTGCGGAATGATGATATTCCGGTGATTGGCCCGACCACGGAGCGGCCGCTGCTCGATACCTCAGACCTCGATTCCCATCGGCATGAAATCGAACAGGCTTTGCAGGGTTCGAGTTCCTGGCAAATATGGTGCGAAAAGCAACAGGACGCTGTGGCTTCGGTTCGCGTGGCCCATTTCGATCAGAATCCTGAGGATGCGCGCTGGACGGATTTAAGGCGTCATATGCCGCAACGCGAGCAGGACGCCTTGCTGCGTTGCCAAAACGCGGTTCGCACGGTCGGCGGTCCTATGCATGCCTGCCTGTTTTTGACAGCCAACGATAAGAAGAAATCTCCGGGTCTGCATTTGGTTGAGCTGACGTTGGAATTGCGGGCTCAGGGTCGGAAGAAAGTTTATAGCTGTGCTGAGGCTTTGAAATCGGATCAACCGGTGGAGCTGGCGGCCTGGTATACGTATTCGTGGACTTCCAATGCGAACAAAAAACCCCTGCGTTTTGAGCGTTTAACAGGGGGAACACGAATATTCCCCCCTCTTGCGCAAAATGCTGAGCGGTCGACTGCAAGCAGTCAACCTTAAGAATCCGAACTTATTCGAAGCTGCTTGAGGTCAGGAAAGGCTTGAACCAGCAGGTGGGACGGGTTCCCAGGGTCATGCCTTCGGACTGGTTACAGGTATATTGAACCGCATCCTGCTCACCTTCCTTGCCATTGCGCTTGCTGCCCAGATCTTTAGCTGGAATGATGCGCGCATCCCAATCCTTGCCGCAAAGTGCGCCTGCTGCATAAGTGTCCAGACGGCACTGGCCAGCTGGGTGAGCATTGTTGGTGGATTTAACAGCCGACTTGTCAGGGGTCGACCACGAGGCTTTGGTTCCGCCCAAAGACGACAGGAGATCCGCCAAGGATTTTCCACCCGCCATCATACGATAGCAAAGGTTACGATCATTTGAAGAAGTCCAGGCTTTGTCACACATCGCCTTGGGAATCGCATCGACTTCAGCCGCGAAGCGAGCGTTTACTTCGTCCTGGCCACTCCACAGGAGGCGACCGCAGGCGAGGGTAGCGAAATAATCAGACTGGCCTTCGTTGGCTGCCCAGGCGGAACTGAACGGATAGCCGCCCAGGTGATGACCGATTTCATGGCAAAGAACCAAGGCAAAACCATCGCGGGTGACTTCGGGACGACGGGCGAGACCGCCGTACATATTTACCTGCCACGTGGTGCCCAGCTGCATGGCACTGGCGTTGACAGTCGAATCACTCCAAAGGCGGTTTACCTTCAGTTTGGCACCGAAGCCCTGGAAAACCTGGTTATAAGTCGCTTCGGCCTCGTCGATGGCGTCATTAAATTCGTCCTGGGTAATTCCAGAAGCGCGGAGCAGACCATCTTCCTTCCAGAGATCGTTCTCCGGCAAAAAGTCAGCCCTGGCTACCGAAGCCGTAAGGACAAGTCCAGCAAAAGCCGTTGAAGTGATTCGTGCAAGCATCTTCTTACCTTTGTTTTTTCTAAGGTTATTTATTGTTTATAGAATAATTGGTCGGCTGGCCAACACAATTTCGGAAAACTAAAGTTTTTGACTTACGAAAATTGACTGAATTGTTTTAGGTGCATCAATGGTTACAAGCAGCCAGGGCGCGTTTGCTGGCTACCCTATTGGGAGGATTTACTTGAGACATGGTTTTATGCTGAGGTGACGGAGTTTTAAGCACCAACGCCCGAATGACTCATCAAACGCGAGTACTTCGACGAGCAGGAGGCGCAGGTTTTTTGGAAGCCTTGTTAAACAGGTCCTGAAGGACTGTCGCCTTTTCCGCCGTCAAAAGAGGCAGACCCGCCGCATCTTCCACAGCAATGCCAAGTTGAACGCAGCTGCACGCGAAAGCCAGCCAGTCGAGATCCTTGGCGGCCCGAGCCCGTGGTTCCATATAGACCACCTTTTGAATCTGCCCACTCCTGAGCAGAGCCAGAGCTCCAGCGAGCTCGTCACGATCAATGCCCTCGGCCTGTAAAAAATCGGGCGTCCAGCGTATTTTGTCGGCGCTGAGATTCTGATTTTTTTGCCAGGTGCGCAGTGTGGTCCAAAGCGCAGGATCCGATATTTTTTCTCCTGGCAGATAGCAAAGAGTTTGGGCCATGTCCTATCCTTCTTCCAAATTCTTACGTGTTGAAAGTCTCTCCTGTCCGGGCTTTTGGATCAAGAGCGTCTGAAAGGCCCCGGTAAGGATGCAAAAAGCGCAGCTTTCTTCGGGAATAATTGCACTATTCAGGCGCTTTTAGGTTTTTGTGAACCTCAGCCGATAGAGAATAAGGTCCAGACACAAAGGAATATTTTATGCGCACCACCATGAATATCTTGGGGCTATGCTTTATTTCCTTATGTTGGTCCAACTGCAAGGAAGGTCCAAAGTTTGATGACCCGCGCAAATCTGCCCAGGCCAAAGACATCAAACCTGCTGATGATAAGGGCGACAGCGAAGATGCTGAAGCCGCGCAGCAGGCGCTGGAGCCTGTTCCTATCGGTGGTGCGTACCTGACCTGTCGCTACGAAGTTGTCGAAAGCAGCGGTGAAGTCTGGTGTCGCCTGGAAGAAAATGAGCAGCCTGTGCTCGTGAACAGTAAACCCACTTTGGAAAACTGGGTCTTCACCCAGAACAATGTTCCTTACGATGCAACACCCAAGTCCTTGGATCCATCCACAGGTTGGCAATGGGCGATTTCGATACCGCAGAATACCAGCGTCGAAGTTTCGCTCGATATTTTCCTGAATGGTTTGCGTTACCATTACAACAGCACCATCTCATCCGTGCCACCCGAGGATGCGGATGATAGCCTCACTCCACCTGTGGCCCTACAGGATAAGCGTTATGCTTACGGCAATGGAGCCAGTTTCGTGGTCGATAATAATCCGTTTTCGCTTGCGGCGCCGCAAAGCTGTTTACCACCAGAAGGTGCCGAAACAAAACCAGATCCCACTTTACCCGATCTCCGTTTCTTTCTGAAAGCCATGAGCTTCACCTTCCCTTTCAAGGTTGTGAAGGACACGGTTTTGACTGTCATAGTCGATGAAATCTGTGGCCAGATGCAGCCGATTCATTATGCCGAGCTTCGTGGCATCGGCGTGGATATTCGCGCCCAGATTCCGATCGGAGCCAAAAAAATCACCTTGATTAAAAGTGCAAATCTGCCTGCTGGTGATTATGAAGTGAAGGTTCATTTCATCCCCCGTTCCTTTGCTGACCTGCAAAAACAGGAAAGTTTTGCGTTCGGCAAGATGGCTCTGGAATCCAGCAGCGAGCTGGTTCCTGGCCGGGCTTACGCCAATGACAGGAAGCCAGAGTAAAATAATAAAAGCGGCCCCTCTGACGAAGAGCCGCTCGAAAGCACAGTAAGCTCAAACTCAATCCTTGGCGCCGGCAGCCTTGGGTTCAGGTTTGCTGTCGTCAGCTTTACCCTTGCGGGCTTTGGCGGCATCAACCTTACCAACTTCCGGCTCTTTTTTCGGTTCCTGCAGATTGGGGAAATTGAGCTTCTTCTTCACTTCATACTCGATCGTGTTCATCAGCTCAGGATTTCCTTCCAGGAACTCCTTGGCCTTTTCACGACCCTGACCCAGACGCTGCTCCTTATACGAGAACCACGCACCGGTTTTGGTGATGATTTCGTGGTTGGAAGCCAGATCGATCAGATCACCGATACGCGAGATCCCCGTGCCGAAGAGCACATCGAACTCGGCTTCTCTGAAGGGTGCAGCGACCTTGTTTTTCACGACTTTCACGCGCACCCGGTTGCCGATCACTTCCTCGCCTTGCTTGATGGAAGCCAGGCGACGGATATCCAGACGAACCGACGAATAGAACTTCAGCGCATTCCCACCGGTGGTGGTTTCTGGGCTGCCGAACATCACACCGATCTTCATACGAATCTGGTTGATAAAGACCACAGTACAGTTCGAACGCGAGACGGAAGCGGTCAGTTTCCGCAGAGCCTGCGACATCAGACGGGCTTGCAGACCCACATGCATATCGCCCATTTCGCCTTCAATTTCGGCCTTGGGTGTCAGCGCTGCCACGGAGTCAATGATCACGATGTTAACCGCTTCACTGCGGACCAGCATGTCGACGATTTCCAAAGCCTGCTCACCGGTGTCAGGCTGTGAAACCAGAAGCTCTTCCAGATTCACACCGATTTTTTTTGCATAGGAGGTATCAAGAGCATGCTCAGCATCCACAAAGGCCGCAATGCCACCGGCTTTTTGCACTTCAGCTGCGACGTGCAGAGTCAGTGTGGTTTTACCGCTGGATTCTGGTCCAAAGATCTCGATCACACGTCCCTTGGGCAAACCACCCACTCCGAGAGCTGCATCCAGAGACAAGGAACCGGTCGAAATCGATTCAATGCGACTGGCATCCTGCTCCGCCTGGCCCAAACGCATAATGGCACCTTTGCCGAATTGCTTCTCAATAGAGCTAAGGGCAGTTTCGATTGCCTTGGTACGTTCGGCGCCACTTTCAAAAACCATGACTTCTCCTCTCGATAGTGTCGATCCGCTCCAGAGCCATGAGGGTTCCCCCTGCAACGGCCATGGGCATCAAAATAAAATGTACGAAGGGTATCACCAGCCACAGGCCCAAGCCTAAAATGGCAAAATAATCCTGTCGAGCTTCCTTCAACCTTTGTCTCAAACTCCAGCCTCGCCTGGCCATCGGATAATCATAGAAGTCCCATCCGACCAAACTGGCTGTCACAAAAATCCCCAGCAGATTCAAACCTGGCACCATAAAAACCAGAAGAGAGATTGCCATGATGAGCAGCACTTTCTTCAGCTCTTCCGGTATGGACTTGAGCGACTGCCAGAAAGAAACTTCACTCACCCGCCCCCGCTTCTCCCGTTCCACCGCACAGGACAGCTGCTCATAAAGCGGCGCGGCTATCACATTCGCTGTCAAAAGACCAAACAGCAGGGATAATCCCAGGGCCGCCAGATACAGAAGACCCTTACATATGTAATACAGCACAACCCAAAGCCAACCTTCACCCGGTTCAAAGAGCAAAGACCGCATAATCCCGGTTTGGTATTCCCAAAAAAGCAGCAGACTCCCTGCCATCAATCCCAATCCTATCAGACTTGGGAGAAACAAAAGAAGAAACCAAAACGGATGGTGACGTAGCCATTTAATCCCTAACCAATAAAGACGACTGCCGCGAGCCAATTCGCGGATGGGTTTGATCATGCGAAACGTACTTTCCTGCCGCAGAAGCGGCATCTTCAGCTACGGGAACCGGAAGCCGATACACAGTCTAAGCATTCTCACGGGAAAACTGAAGAGACATCCCATGCGCGGTTCCCTAGCTGAAGACCTATCGCAACAACCATACAATGATATGGCCGTACACCCTTTTAAACGCTTTTACCCCCGACTTCCAAGAGAAATTTTATACTTTCTCACAAAGTCCTGGAGCGTAGGCGTTGCACTGGTTCTACTGCTCTCAAACCCTCACGCGCACGCCGCGGATTCGCCCCAAGGATGGCGCTCTGTCGCACTCATGCCCTGGCAGCTGATCGGCCTTGATGCGGAATTCACGCTCCGTCATCGGGATCAGATGCAAAAGATGCATAGGGCATTGCAGGAGGCCTGGATACAAAATGCACAGCCATTGGATCAGGCCGCTCAACAGACCCGGGTCGCTCTTTCTCTGAATGAGCAGCGACTCGCCCATAGCATCCTGGTCGGCGCCACACGCGCGTCCCTGACCGAACCTCATCATCTGCAGCCTATCATTTGTCCCGTGGGAGATAGCCTTCTGTTTGCCATCGAGCTGATCAGCACGAGTCGCGCGCAGCTTGTGGCCGCCCAGCAGATTCTGGTGCCGCGCAAGCCCTGGGAGCAATGGCACAAGCCTGGCCCAGCTCCTGCTGTTCCTGAGGGTCCATGGCAGGAGGCCATGCAAAATTTATTGAAGGACGCCGGCATCAGTCGGGAATCAGCCCGCGACAATCCCTTTAAATTAAGATTGGGACTTTTGCGCGGCAGCCACGACGGCCGCAAGGCCTCGCATCTTTGCTTGAACATGCTCACCGCGCATGCCCTGGCTCCATCGTTCACCGTTTTGCCTTTGGTAGGTGAGCTTGAGACCTTTCACCTGCGTCGGGTCTGGGATATTCAGGACCCCATGCTGCGGGCCACCAGGGAATTGGTTTTGGATTGGGGCATGAGGCCTCAAGGGCCAGAATTTAAAGCAGATGCGCGCTGGAGCGAGGCCGTGCTGGGTTCATCCATTGATTCCCATCTGCTCGTTCGGACCACGATCGATATCTCGAAAGAAAAATTACAGCTGCCCAATGATCTGATTCAGGTCCTGCAGAAGGAAGCGCAGAGCATCAAAGCCGATGACGGCCCTCAGGTTGCTAAAATCTACGGCGCGTGGGCTTATCTCGATCGCGGTCGGGCCTGGGGTTTGGAGATGAATGATCGACTCTATCTGGATGATGGCCAACGCCTGGTCAAAGGTCATGTGGTGGGATTTTATGGAAGCGGTCTTGGTTTAACATCCCCACGTGGCTTTCCCATCCATGAGGGCGCTATTCTATTTATTCGCACAGGCCAGAAAAAAGTTCGCCTGGGTGATACCTTTGGTTTTGATCCGACCCGCTACCCCACACCCTGGCCCCCGGTTCGTCAGCCTTCACAAGCCAGCACGCCGTGATTCGAGTGATGAAAAAAATTCCAGATGCTCACGCACGCACTGCAAACGGTCCGCAAGGGAAAGTGATGCAGGACCGGGCTGAATCTTGATTCCCCAAAAAGGAATCGACGCGGCGGCAGCAAAGGCCTTCTGCACCTCTGCGCGGGTCAAAAGTGAAGCATGGGGCAACCACGCGCCGTGTCCCACGCCCTGCAAGGGTGCGTGGTTGTCGAGCCAGTTGCCATAAATGGGATCCTGGACCGTCACAGATGATAGGAAAAGGGCCCGCAGGACGCCTGCATCCCGGGCCTGCACAAGGTGTTCAAGGGCGCCTTCCGCTCGTCTCGTTTCCAAAACGGAGCGCCCCCAGTTGATCGTCATGCCCAGACTGAATTCCTGAACAATGGAAATTTCCGCATCGATATCGAGAAAACCTTTGGCCGGTGTATGTCCCGATTGAAATGCATCACAGTGCTCTACCCAAAGTTCCACCCCACCCCAATCCAGACGCACGACCTCGTCCAGGGATCGCCGAAAGGAATCCGCCTGGGCCTGGGCCGTCGGCGCACTATGAATCTGGACCGCACGCACGGCTGAACGACCACAGTGATCATTCAGCCGGCGTATTCGATTTCTCAACTCATCCATCAACTGCAGAGCCGCGGCCCGCCCAGCAGGATCCGCTGAGGCCAGGCCAAACAGTGGCTGCTGTTCGAGACTCTGCATCACGTAAGGGAGCGGGGTCAGGATATAATCCAGATCCTTGGGGAGAAGGTGCAGATGCCGCCAGGGATCATCGTGTTTTTCGGCGCGATGCAGGGGCAATTCCAAACCGCCGATGCGCGGCAGATTTCTGATCTTTTCATAAAAACCCTGCGCATCGCGTTCAGAAAAGGCACTCAGACTGGACGTCAGCGCATAGGCACCGACCCACCAAGACCGCTCCCGTGACATCACTTGGCGCTCCCTTTTTTGCTTTTCGGCTGACACTGGACGGCCGTATCAGCAAAATTCAACTTTTTTTCACAGGCGAAACGCTTGGCCAACTTTCTAGCTTCACAAGGATTGCTGCCTTCAAAGCTTTCACCACTGAACTGACAGGTGGTCGGCAGATATTCACGCGTACAGAACATATCGTCCGAGCAATCAGGTGCCGCTGTTTTCGCGTCTGCTGTCGCCGTCAAGGGCGCCGAGGTTTCCTGCAACGACGCGGGGACGATTTGATCCTTGGGCTGGCTGGAACAGGACAGAGTCAGAACCGCGAGAAACAGGGTGCTTGACACAAACCGCATGAATCTTCTCCTCATGATTTATAAGCTGGGCTGCTGTTAACAATGCAAAAAGGGCTCCATCAGGAGCCCTCTTTGCTTCATGCATCTTTCAGACTGAGGGACTCCCTCACAAGCCGTCTGCTCACAGTCTTTGTGTGATGCGCGCGTAGTAAGCGCGACCCACATAGGAGTACAGAGAGGAACTGGCGATATCTTCCGAACGCAGGGAGTTGCCATCCACTTTGCCACCGATGGTGTCAAAGATGTTGTTCACGCCCAATTGGAAAGTACCGTTCCAAGGCAGGTCAATACCGTAGACGAAATCGTATTCGGTATAAACGCCGGCTTTGCTTTCACGACTGTCATCATCAGCCGTTTCAGGATCCTGGCTCTGGGGCGCGATGGTCCGCGAGGCCAGAGTAAAGTCCTGAATCTTGGTCGAAACAGTCGCCTTGTTATTCCAACGCCAGGCTGGAACTCCGAAATAACCGACCTGATCACGGATCGGCTTGTCCTGAACTTCCTGCACTTTGTAGGACAGCATGCGGAAGTACTGGCTATCGAGACCAAGGCGCAGACCACCCGCTGTGGTGCTGTAGTTCAGTTTGGTGTCCACCGCGCGAACTTCAAGTTTACCGAGGTTCCGAATAGGCAGACCGACTTTGGTGATCACACCGTCAGTGTCCACTTCCACAGGGTTTTCTTTGATCGTTCCACCCGCTGTTGCAGTGGGATTGGCTTCATACCAGGCATCCACGATTTCCTGGATTTGATCGGTCGCGAAGGTTTTCTTCAGATTCACCCAATAATAATCAGAAACCAGACTCAGACCTGGAACCGGATCCAAAATGATACCGGCGATGTAGTTCAAACCTACTTCCGGTTTCAATTCCTTGTTACCGGGCTGATCGACATACACCTGACGCGAGGGGTTGGTGATTTCGCAGGTACGGCCCGCTGCATTTTCGCGTGCACACCACTTCTCATCCGTGACCGAGTAGTAGCCGCCGCCACCGATCTGGTGCAAGGCACTCAATTGAGGTGCTGTAAAGCTGCTGGCAGCCCGACCGCGCACGCCCAGGAACGAGGTCAGGGACGCCTTAGCGCCCAGACCAAAGTTTGCGGTGCTATCGAAGTCACTGTAATGATCGAAGCGCAAAGCGCCTTCAACGTTCACGTCCTTCACAACAGGAGCCACAAATTCTGCATAGACCGACGAGATCGTCCGGTCGCCTTCACCGCGATCCGCAAAGGTCCCAGCGTAAAGCGGACGGTTGGTGCTATCAAACTGAGTATCGAGTTCATCAGGATTAAGTTTGAACGATTCTGCAGCGAACGCGCCGCCGAGACCTAGAGCGAATTTACCGCCTGGCAGATCCATCATGTCCTTGCTGAAGAACACATCGGCACTGCTGCTCTTGTTGTCCAGCTGGCTCTTGAGATCTGTGAAGGTATTCATGAGCAGGCTTTCGTCACGATTCGGGTCCAACGGAATATACGCAGGATCTGCGCCGTCGGAAGTAGGATCCGGGTTGACGAAAATGCTACTCATCTCTTCCCGGTTGAAGATCTTCTTGCCTTCGCGAATGCTTTCGCTGGCGGCAAACGACAACCCTGCCGAAGCCTTCCACTCACCCACATCGCCATCCAAATACGTCGCTGCTGTCAGCGTATTGAAGGTGTTGATGTAGATTCGCTCAGGGAAGTTAGGCATCGGTGCGTAAACGTAGAAGAAATCACCGGCTGTTCCGGCTGGAACCACACCCAGTTCCTGAGCGCGTGCAGGCGACAATAGAATAGGAGCATTACTGATAGGATCGACGGCGTAAGGCAGGAATCGACCATCGTTCGCTTCGTTCTTGCTGCTGGCGTAACTCAAAAGACCGGAAATCGTCCAATCGGAAGGCAGCGTGTACGTTGCGGTTGCCGCGGCGTACCAATCGTTTTTCTCAGGAATCAACTCAACAAAAGCTTCCTTGCGCTGACCCGTACAGTAAACGTTATTGGGTTCCGTAGGAACCGTCGCGATCTGCCGCTCAGGAGGACAGTTCGGACTCGGCGACCAATCACCAAAATCAGCACCGGCAGCGGTGATCGTGATCGGCTGGTAGGACCAGGTTCCGACCGGCTGACGGCTCACGGTATTGGCACGCTCAGGAGACGAAAACTCAAGATCACGATTGCGCTTTTCGATCCGATTTCTCTTCCGGTAACCAGCTGAGAGGATCGCAGTGCCATCAGCGCCGAGTTGAACGCCTTGAGCGATACTCATCTCGAGCTCATCGCCACCTTCATGCTGAGTAAAGGATTTGAAGAACGACGCTTCTGTTCCCTGAAATTCCTTGCGTGTGATGATGTTGACCACACCACCGACGGCATCCGCACCATAAATAGCCGACGCGCCACCCGAAAGAATGTCAATGCGATCGATGATCGCGACCGGGATATTATCGATGTTAACGGCATCCACACCACCGATGGTCGGCATGCGCTTGCCGTTCAACAGCACTAGAGTGCGCGAGCTGCCAAGACCCAGAAGGTCGAGCGTCGCGGCACCGGCCGAAACATATTCGCTCGATCCCGAGAAATTACCGGTGGGACTGGACGAAGCCGATTTACGGAAAAGGTCGCCAAGGCTGACCACACCGCTCTGCTGGATTTCTTTTTTATCGATCACCTGCACCGGAGCACTGGTTTCGACATCGATACGACGGATACGAGAACCCGTAACTTCAATGCGTTCCG
Organism: Oligoflexus sp.; assembly: GCF_035638955.1. GTDB lineage: Bacteria > Bdellovibrionota_B > Oligoflexia > Oligoflexales > Oligoflexaceae > Oligoflexus. Next base: position 61,014 of record NZ_DASQYZ010000098.1, read on the forward strand.
TTTTCTTTTTGGCTTCGGGGTCCGTAACGGCTGCTTCCGTTGGCCGGGTTTCCGGCGTCTGCGCCTTCGCCTGGGTCGCGCCAAGCTCCAAGAGAACTATAGCCATGGGCACTATGCGTTGTTTCATAAACTGCCGAGTCTCCTGCAAATATTTGAACCAATAAACACCGCTTCCACTGACGGAGGTGATGCTTGTTTTCGATTCCATCAACTACGCTGCGTCCTAAACCAAGTGGCTCGTGCACCCTATTCCAACAATATCCTCAAATGGCATATTTTACGCGCGCAGGGGCAATGATTAGAGAATAAAGCCAGATTATGGAAAGAACGTCCACGTTTTTTTTATTCAATCTCATGTATGACAAGGTAAACCGGGGAACCGGATAAGAAATCGGAAGGGGCCTCCTGCCGTCAGGAGGCCGCGTGTCGCTTAGTTCGGCGAGGTTTCAGCGTTCGAACCAGACAAAGGATTTTTCATCAAATCAATGGTGTCGTGCTCTTCGCGAGAGTGTTCATAGGGCTTGCCAGTCAGCAGAGCTTTAGCGAAACCAGCCACTTCTACCCAGGTGCTCGCGGGCGCGTCCCAATACTCGGCCTTCTCAATGTAAACCTTGAGCAGAGCTAAATGTGGGTCATCTACGCCATCTGGAAACCAGCTCTTGTAAATCGGCTTCCACAATTTACGTTTTTTTTCTTCATCGTGAACAACTTCACCGAGCCCGCTGACTGAAACGAACTGATTCGCAGCTGCCTTGCTATAGCTCACGTTAACGCGTGGATCGTCCGATAATTCCTGCGCTTTGGCCTGATGATCACTGGTAAAAAACCATAAAACACCATCTTCGTCGGTCTCTTGGGTCATCATAGGCCGGCTGCGCAGAAAATCTTCACCCGACACAGTCGTCAGCATCGCAACTTCCACATCCCTGATCAACTTTTGCAGATGCTCCCAGGCTTTGTTCCGGGCTTCCTTGACATTACTATCCATTGTCGGTCCTTCCACAGAATTAAGAAAGAGTGGTCATCACTCGATCCAAAACACCAATATGTTGACGCTGACGAGTCAGCAGATCCGAGGTGATCAAATTGCGACACGAATAAGGCACCGTTTCATCCGAGGCTACATCCTGATACTCTTTCAGGCCATGCTCTTCGCCTTCTTTTAAGGCTTTCAACGCGACCGTATCACCCAGCATGCTGGCGGTTCCTTCGACCGTTCGAGCCCAGATGCCCCAGGCGCCCGAATCCTGGTCAGGTATCCCACCACAGAGCGCCACCTGCTGACGCAGAATATCCGCAGCCGAACGATGATCCTCTGCGAGACGACGCAAGGTATCCGTGGCTGATGTATCTTTAACGCGTTGCAAAGCCTGTTCGTAAGTTTCAATGGCCGACAGTTCACCACGAAGCAATCGATTCAACTGCTCAACGGATTGTTCATTCTGCATGATTCACCTCCAACTCATGTCATTGTGAAACATTCCGTTTCAGGAATGCCGGAATCTTTGATTGCAAAGAACGAGCCCAATCCGATAAAGGTACAAGGATGAAGACAAGGCAGTGAATGAATTTCAGGACAGTCACGAGTCAACGCGTCGACTTTTGTCTTTTTGAGAAAGTATGGGGCCTTGTCCTGAGCGCCTGAGCGTATGAAATTTCATTCATGTGCCTTCTGGAAACCTTCTCCTCGACTTGAGCTCACTTTGCTTTTATTGGCAAATCATGTCAGCCTGGGGACGTAATGAGGGGGACGCTCCCCCTATCATTACCCATGCTTTCTTGAACTTTATAAAGTATAAGGTTAAAAACCATGCAGCAGCAGAACCCGCTTGGCGAAATCGTCCGCCAGCACGAAGCCGATATCCTTGCCGATTGGATCAAGGAACAGCTTGAACGTGATCGTTCCCCCAATACTCGAATCAGCCTGGTTCGTGAAGCCGAGGTACGGGAACTCTGCAAAAACTTTTTGCAGCACTTTATCCAGGGCTTGCAAAGCGGCCAGACGCATAACCTTCAGGGCCCGGAATGGAGCGAGCTTCGCAACCTTCTCAGTGTCTTCTCCAGGGATCGCGCTCTGCAAGGTTACACACCCACTGAAACGGCCAGTTTCATCTATCTCCTGAAAAAACCACTCTTTGCACGCATTGGACAAACTCTGGCCAAAAACAGTGACAGTCTTTATCAAGCCATTTGGACTACAAATGACCTGCTGGATGGCCTCGGCCTGCAGGTCATGGAAGCCTTCCAAAAGGGTCGCGAGGAAGTGATCAGCCGTCAGCAGCAGGAGATGATGGAGCTATCCACGCCGGTGGTGAAGCTCTGGGATGGGATTCTGGCTTTACCCGTGATTGGGACCCTGGATAGTGCGCGATCGCAAGCGGTCATGGAGTCCCTGCTCCAAACCATCATGGAAACCGGATCGAAAATTGCAATCATCGATATCACAGGAGTCCCAACAGTCGACACTTTGGTCGCGCAGCACCTGATGAAAACTGTGGCAGCGGCCCGGTTGATGGGTGCTGATTGCATTATCAGCGGCATCAGACCACAGATCGCGCAAACCATTGTGCACCTCGCGATTGACTTGGGAGGCATCTCAACAAAAGCGACTTTGGCCGATGCATTCAGGCTCGCGATGCAAAGAGCAGGCATGAATATCGTATCGCAGCCAGCCCGAGCGTAGAGAGGATTCGTTATCATGGAACAGATACCCATATTAAAAATGGGCAGTATCCTTCTGGTTTCCATTCAGGTTGATATGCATGACCGCCTGGCTATGCAGCTCCAGAATGATCTCACTGAAAAGATCGTCTCCAGCAGCGCTCGCGGTGTTTTGATCGATATCTCGTCGCTTGGCATGGTGGACTCATTCATTGGTCAAATGCTAAGCAATATTGCCGGCATGTCGCGTATCCTGGATGCTGAAACAGTGGTCGTTGGCATGCAACCGGCCGTCGCCATCACACTGGTTGAACTGGGTCTCACTTTGAAAGGCGTGCGAACAGCACTGAATGTCGAACAGGGTATGGACTACTTAAAGTCCTTTGCCAGTTCACAGCCAGAGAATTTTATCGATGAATACTCCTAACCGATGCGTACTGGATATTCGCACAGAAACGGACGTAGTGGTTGTGAGACAGAAGGTCAGGGCTGTGGCCGTGGATTTGAAATTCAGTTTGGTGGAACAAACGAAAATGATCACAGCCGCGAGCGAACTGGCCCGTAATGTTTTGAATTATGGTGGCGGCGGCTCCGTCGCTGTTGAAGTCCTCATCCATGGAACCAGGAATGGGCTGCGCCTGACTTTCGAAGATCAAGGGCCGGGGATTCCCGACATTGCAACGGCATTGAAAGATGGCTTCACCACGGGCGGTGGTCTCGGGATGGGACTTGGGGGAGCCAAGCGACTTGTCAACGAATTTGAAATCTCATCGCGTGTCGGTGAAGGTACGCGCGTAGTGATTACGCGCTGGAAGTAGGACGTCATGGAGGCAAGTTGGAATATAGCTATCACCGAACCGTCACAGGTTGGAGAGGCTCGACGGAACGCAACAGCTCTGGCATCCAGTCTTTTATTCAATGAGACAGAGACCGGCAAGGTCGCCTTGGTGGTGACCGAGATCGGCAATAATATTCTTCGCCACGCCGAGAGCGGCGAGCTCTTGATACGCTCTGTTCATGATGCGAACGGAACAGGTGTGGAAATCCTGGGTGTGGATCATGGCGCTGGTATGAGTAACATCAATCGATGCATGGAGGATGGCTACTCGACAACCGGCACAGCCGGCATTGGGCTGGGTGGCATCCGCCGGCTGTCGGGCACGTTTTCTGTGGACTCCACCCCAGGCAAAGGCACTGTTGTCCTCTCCCGCATCTACCGCACCCATCCCAAACACCCTTCCCTTCGCACAGCAAGCTTTGACTGGGGCGTGGTGATGGTACCGCACCCCCACGAACGCGTTTCGGGTGATGGCTACTTTGTTCTGGAAGCCCCAGGTGTTTGCACGGCCATGATCGTCGATGGTTTGGGTCACGGTCTCCCGGCTGCGGAAGCGGCTCAAAAAGCCTGTCATATGATGCAGGAATTCGGGCATCAACCCTTGGATGACTTGCTTCAGAACATTCATTTAGGCCTGCGCGGAGGACCTGGAGCGGCAATCGGCATAGCCCGCATCCTGGTCGACCAGCAGCAGCTCCGATTTATAGGCATTGGCAATATTGCAGGCTGTCTGGTGCACCGGGATGGGACTTCGAAAAGCGTCATGTCTTACCCAGGAATCATAGGTCATGAAATTCGTAAACCCAAAGAGATGACGTATTCATGGACAGAGAATACCACTTTGGTTATGCATTCAGATGGTCTTCAGAGCCAGTGGAACGCTCATGCCTATTTACAGGCCATGGCGTCGGAATCCTCGCTTTTGGCTGCAACGCTGTATCGGGACTTCAACCGGGGACGCGATGACGTCACGGTTCTTACGATCAAATGGCGGCCCATGAGGAGTTTTGCCACATGACAAACTTTGCAGAAGAGCTTCCCAGCTGGTCTATATTTACCATGGATGTCTGCTATGAACAGGATGTCGTCCAGGCCCGGCAAAGGGCTCGCCAGATCGGAATGCATCTCCATTATGAGCACCAGGAACTGACCCGTATTGCAACAGCTGTCTCGGAGCTGGTTCGTTTCGCTTACAAAAATGGCTTCACTCAAGCCACCTTTGCCCTGGTTGAAAAAAAATTTCGGATTTCCGTGTGGGGGCTGATTCCTGATCAGGGCGGCGCGAATGCAGCCTGGAGCGACCAAAATCTTTGCAATGACGCCCGAAGTCTTGGCTTGATTGGGGCACGTAAGCTCATGGACGAATTCACGGTCACCACAGGGAACCGTGGCATCGAATTGTCCTTGACCAAGATGCTGCCTCTCACGTTTCCTGTCATCACGCAAAAAACTCTGGATGACCTTCGTCGTAAATTCGAAGGTGATCGTCTGCAGGATCCCTACGATGAAGTTAAACAGCAGAACCGCGAGTTGATGTTCGCGTTGAATGCGTTGAAGAACCAGCAAATGGAGTTGGAAAAGCTGAACAGGGAGTTGGCCGAGACCAACCAGGGCGTACTGGCTCTCTACGCCGAGTTGGAAGATAAGGCCCTCTCTTTGCAAAAAGCCAGTGAAGCGAAGACCTTGTTCTTTTCGAACATGACTCACGAATTTCGCACACCGCTGAATTCGGCGACCTCGCTCATAAGAATTTTACTGGATCGGCAGGACGGTGACCTCACAGACGAGCAGGAGCGGCAGATTGTCTATATTCAGACGGCGATTGCAGACCTTTCCCATATGGTCAATGACCTTTTGGATACGGCCAAGCTGGAATCAGGAAAGGTGAAGGTGCGGCTCACAACGTTCCACGTGAACGAACTCTTTACGGCTCTACGCGGCATGTTCAGGCCGCTGGCTGGCGATCGGCCCAACGTCACTTTGACTTTCGATGACGCATCTTCATTACCTCACATGGTTTCGGATGAATCCAAGGTCGCTCAGATCCTGCGTAATTTTATAAGCAACGCCTTGAAAAATACCGAATCGGGAGAAGTTCGTGTGTCCGCGCACCTGGCTGATGATCGAAATATGACTCTATCGGTCAAGGATACGGGTGTAGGGATCCCGGAGGAGGATCACAATCGCATCTTTGAAGAATTCGTGCAACTTGACGCCGTGCACTCATCTGTCCACCATGGGACAGGGCTGGGTTTACCCCTAGCGAAAAGGCTGGCGACGCTGCTGAGCGGGCGCATTGAGATGGAGAGTTCAGTCGGACGTGGTTCCACGTTCTCCCTGATTTTACCCTTCCAGTTGCATAGCGAAGCACCACCGAAACGCCGGCGTGAGACTGCCGCCCCAAACGATTCCATACTTTCCAGAGAAGGCATGCTGGATGCATTCTCCCCTGAATTGTTGTCAAAAAACCCTATTGGATTAAGAGGAAGGCATGACTCAACCTCAGCTCAAGACTGAGACTGGGTTGTCCATGCGAGGAGACGAATGAACATGCACCCCAAATCCGCCGGTACCATTCTTCATATAGATGATAAAGAAGCCAATCGTTACGTGATCAGGCGGGTTCTGGAGCGCGAAGGCTACCAAGTCCTGGAGGCTGCAACCGGTGAAACAGGCCTCCAGATGACCCGAGCAGAAAGCCCCGACCTCGTGATTCTTGACGTCAAACTGCCCCGCATGAATGGTTTTGAAGTTTGCCAGCACATCAAGACGGATCCCTCGCTGCGCTTTACTCCCGTGCTTCACCTTTCGTCCTATTATAATAAGGCTGAGGACAAGGCGCATGGACTCCAGGAAGGAGCCGATGCCTATCTGGTCAGCCCGATCGAACCGATTGAGCTGGTGGCAACGGTACGCGCCCTCTTGCGAGTCAAAAAAGCTGAACAGGCTTTAGCGGAAAGTATGCGCAAGGAGCAGGCGGCTCGTCGTGATGCCGAGAAACTTTATGAAGAAGCCAAACAAGCCAACAAAATTAAAGATGAATTTCTGGCTACGCTGTCGCACGAATTGCGGACTCCGTTGGCTGCCATCCTGGGGCACGCCCAGCTTTTGCTGGCCGGCACCAGCCTGACTGATGAATATCGCAACTCGCTCGAGGTCATCTGCCGCAATGCCAAAGCGCAGTCGGAGCTCATTGATGACCTGCTCGATATTTCACGTATCACCAGTGGCAAACTTCTGGTCGAACGCCTTGAAGTGGACCTCAAAAGTGTGATCAATGCTGCCGTCCAGGTTGTGGAATTGGCAGCATCGGTCAAACAGATTCAAATCGTGACGGAATTTGCCAAGGACAAAATCGTGGTTTCAGGGGATCGCGCCCGGCTTCAGCAGGTATTTTGGAATCTGCTGTCCAATGCCGTAAAATTCACCGCTCGCGGTGGAACTGTGAAGGTCCGGCTCGGCATACAAGGCCCTAACGTTGAAATTGACATCACGGACAGCGGCATGGGCATCGCGACGGACTTTTTGCCCCATGTTTTTGAACGTTTTCGTCAGGAAAATGCCACGACCACCAAAACCCACGGGGGACTTGGACTCGGTCTGGCGATCTGCAAGCACCTCGTGGAACTCCATGGCGGCGTGATCGATGTGCAGAGTGAGGGTCTAGGGCTAGGCGCTACGTTTACCGTGCGAATGCCTGTGACTTTGGTCCAGCCCGAGTTTCAGACACCGACCCCGGTGCCGCACTTTAGCGAGGATATATTGGCCCAGGTACAAAACTTTCGGCGCCTGGATGCCTCCAAACCGCTGTCCAATTATAACATTGTCGTCATTGATGATTCCGAGGATACCTGCACGTTGACGGCCAAGATTCTGGAGCGGGTGGGAGCTCGTATTGAGAAATTTTCGTCTGTAAAATCCGCCATCAGTTATCTGAAGCAGACTAAAAATTGGCCGAACCTTTGTATCTGTGACATTGCCATGCCCGAAGAGGATGGCTATAGCTTCATTCGCAAACTGCGTAAGCTCGATATCAACGGAGAAACATTACCGGCCATTGCGCTGACGGCCTATGCGCGCCTTGAAGACAGCATCGCTGCGCGCCAGAATGGATTTGATGCGCATCTCGCCAAACCCGTGATGCCATCGAAATTGGTGGCGACGATCTTGAATTTGACGCAATAGCCCTGACAGAAAAGTCGCCTGCCCATGCCAGCAAAACGCAAATAGCAAAGTCGCCTGGGCCATTATGGGCACCAGGCGACTTATGAATCAGACCTGCCAGGGGCAGCTGATGATCATTACTCGGTCAGACCTGCAAATCGGCAGCTGACTTCCTCTTCTTGAAAGTTCAAGCCATTCAAGCACGCGTACTGACGCACGTTAACCAAAGCTTCACAACGGTTGTTGCCTTTGATTTCCAGGCCATTCACGGTGCAGATCGTAGGACGATATTCGCGTGTGCAGAATGCCTGCTGATCGCAGCTATTCGCAGCGTTTGATGCCTGTTCGGTAAACGAGGACAGAGGACGAAGCGCGCCAAATTCGTCAACGTTGCGAATGAACACAGTTTCCGTCAGATTCGCATCACCGCGAACTGTGGTTGTCACTTCAGCATAAACGGGCTGAAAGATTTCGATGCAGATCAGATTCGCGCGCTGGCGGCCTTCAACATAAGCCACCACATGCTTGTTACCACCGGCCGCATTTTCGATCCGCAGTTTGCCCTTCAAACCCTGAGCGAAGCAGGAGTTTGAACCCAACATCACCTGACCGCGCACGATATAAGCGCGAGCATCAGGATTGATACCACCGTTGGTAGGCTCAACGGCAACATTCTGCAAAACCACTTCCTCTTTCACATGACGGTAAGCGGGAGCAGCTGCAACAACGGTTGCAAATGTAGAAACTGTAAGGCCGGCGAGAATATTTTTGAAACTAAGCATGATGTTTTCTCCTTGTAAGTTACGAATCAGGTGTAACTCTTCAAACTGGAAAAATAAAGCGAAAGCTAAATCTTTTTGTTCATCATGTTGCAATTTATCCCATAAATAAATTTCAAGGTGATCGGCTGCATAGCCAGCCAACCCCTTGAGGCTCAACCACTGCACAATTTCCCCAGCTTCACCTGGTCGACTGGACAGTTAAGATTTTGGCCCCTCCAGTCACTGGCCAGCAGACCAAAAAATATCCAAATCATCAGGACAGTCGTTGGGTTGTGACGTTTGGAATTTCCCACATACATAAGGCCGGTGAACCTTTCCATGTTCAGTGATGGCAAGTTCTTCCGATACGGAGAGAAGACAATCTACGTCGTGGGAACAATGAATCGACCCAAGAAAATTTCGATCTTTTTGAACGGACTTTCGTGGCCCATCTTCCACGGACTGGCCAGCGCGTTCCTGTTGATGACGCTTGCCGTGCAGGTTTCTTCGCTCGGCTCTTATATAGACACCCGCATCATCGCGCCCATTTTCTTCAACATCCGTGAATATCTGGGACAAACACCGCCCATTCATCCCAAGCTCAAAGTGATTGCTCTCGACGACAGCACGTTTTCTTATTTGGGTGGCCCTCGCTTGAACTTCGCGCAGCTGGCCTCTCTCCTGGACAACGTCGGTCGGCGGCGGCCAAAAGCCATATTGATTGATAGTCTGCTGTCCGATCAACCTGCAGCCATTCTGGAAAATTTACCGGAATCCACCAAACGTTTGCCGGTTTTCACCGGCAGTTTCCCCAGCCAGTTCCCACTGCGCTTCCGCCAGCCCACTGATCTCTCGCAGCCGCCCTATCGCGCGCAAACATATTTGGAACCGGGCCTGACGCTGGCGGATCTGTCTTATAGTTTGGATTTGAGAAAGTCCTGGATCCCTTACGGGAACTCATCCGGTTACGAGGATCTGGTGCGGGCGACCGGCCACATCACCTACAATCGAGATGGTACGATTTCGCCTTTTTATCAGATCGATGATCACACCTTGCTGCCGCATTTAAGTCTTTACTCGGCGGACTCCATTCAACTGGGCAAGGACGACCTGACGCTCAACGGGCACTCCGTGCCGCTTACCCGACGCGGCGGCTTGCTGATCAATCATCGCCCACCGGGTGACTTCTACAAACGTTCCATCTCACTGCGCCCCATGCTGCAAAGGGCCGAGCAGGGAGCCGAGGAAACCCAGATCAATCCTGACGATATCGTGCTCGTGCTCCTGGCATTTGCCACGGGTAACACGGACTTTCATGAAGGCGGACCCTTTGGTGAAATTCCTGGGGGCCTCATCATTGCGTCCATGATCAGTGATGTGCTGGATGGCCAATGGATCAACCGCTGGGAATCGGACATCGCGTTGATTCTGACCTTTGGCATCGCCGGTATCGTCCTCGGCATCAACGCTCGCGTCCGCTACTACTGGGTCTATCTCGTTTCCGCCTGGACGATCATGAGCACGGCAGCCCTTCTGCTCTTCAGCTTCGGTCACATCTGGATGCCCTGGCTGATGCCTCTGATCGCGTTTACCGGAACCAGCCTCATCCACTTCGCACACGTGCGGATCCAGGATGAAATGAAGATGATGCTGATTGAAAAGAACTATTACGCAGAGAAAGCCTTGAGGCTCGAAGAAATGCATAAGAAGGCGGAGCTGGAAAGCAATCTGGCCCTGGGTCGCGCGGTGCAGAAGCTGCTGCTGCCCCGTGCCCTTCACGGAACGTTCTACGGATTCCAGTACAACATGCAGTATAAGCCGGTGGCCGGCATGTCCGGTGATTGGCTTTATGTCTGGGATTATTCTCTAGGCGAGCGACGCATTTTCATAGGTGATGTGATGGGCACGGGTCCATCAGCGGCCATCCCGGTCGCTGCCCTGATCGGGATTCTCAAGGACTGCGAGGAGCAAAAACTCGGGGTCGAGGAAAGCTTCGCCCGCCTCAACCGCCGCTTGATCGAACTCTTTGATCAGCATGTGGTCTGCAGTTTAAGCGCCGTGGTCCTGTATCGTGATGGACGTATTGAACTGTTTAATGCGGGTGGTCCGGGTTGCTTCCTTTTCGGGGGCAAACAGGCGGATTATTTTGTGATGCGGAGCAGTCCGATCGGCCTCAATCCTCAGATTGAACTGGCTCGCTGTGACGTGCAGCTTCAGGATCATCAGACGCTCTTTACATTCACTGATGGTTTTATGCACGAAACCAAGGATCTCAAGCGCCTCGTTCGGCATCTGCGGCAGGAAAAGGTGGATCGTCCTCCCTTGGATCAGATCGAATCCTGGCTGCATAGCACACTCCAGAGCCCGTCCCGTCCCGACGATCAAAGTTTGATCTGCATCCAAAGAACCAACAAAGCCAGAAATCCACGCGTCGCGTAAACGCTTAGGACCCGCTTTCCGGCAAACTCAGCACGCGATTGAGAACCCGGCGTCGGGCCGCCTTGACCTGCGATTGTTTATAACGGTCATGACTGGCCTCGCCCATGGAATTCTGAGCCGCCGAGGACTCATCCATGACCTGCAGCTCAAAGGGAAAGAACCCTTCCAGATGCTCATCCTGGGGCTCCGTCGCGGCCATCTGCAGAATCTCCGCACAGACCTGATGCGCCTGCTCGCTGATGGACTTATCCTTCAGATAACGCCGCAATTTCTCCTGCCAGCGCATGGCGGGATTGGGATAACGGATCAACTGGCGACAGGTCAGCTGCACAGCCCGGTAGCCTTTGGCTGTATGAGGATTGGCCGCACTGTTGACGACGGCCAAAGGTTTGGTCAGACCCTGCAGGATATTGCTGAATTCCTGCGGTTTGATGCGACCGTCTTCCAGCATCTCACGCAGCATATCCACGTTGTGTTTAAAACTTTCCACATCGATCAGCGAATTGCGTGCACGCGAAGGGTTGCAGTTGGGAAAGGTGACGATGTGAAAATCCCGCAGAAACTTCACGACGACCATCACATCCGCAAGGCGCTTGGTGATGACCCGAATTCCGAGAAGATCATAGATGGTTTCCGCGACATTGGCTTTTTTATGCAGAAGCTTGAGAATGATGGACTCACGCGACTTGCGGAGTTTCCATTCAATGCGATCCAGGATCACACTCGTCTGCCGATCCCCAAAGCGTAATTTGCCGTCCTGATCACGAAAGACAAATTTCAGAAAACGATTCATCACCTGGGTACGGGCAGCTTCGATATCCGCATACTTCGTCACACCATCGATATGAGCGATCGTATGCATCACGCGTAAAACCGCACAGGCCCAGGCCTGCGTGGTGGCAACTTCCGGACGTAGATCCGAAGCCGCCAGGATAATATCGCGTGCATCATGCGTATACAAAAGATGAGAGGGGGGCTGTTTGCCTCGGCTCCATTCGAACGGCATCAGGTATTGCTCGATGAAATTCCAGGCTTCGCAGATCACCATATGAATTTTCTGCGCATCTCCCGGCACATCGGGATCATAGCCATAGTAACGCAAAAATTCCGTAGCATCCTGCCAGCTGCGGACTTTGAGCTCCTGAAGGTCAATCGAAGATTTCCCGCCAATCAGGACATCCATTATGCCCCAGTTGAACGACCAAACCTTCAGCAGATCATCAGCATTGATTTCCAAGCGCGGCCACCGTTTCTTACCAATCGTGCTATAATGAAGGCCAGAGACTATACCCTGGAGGGCTTCCCGCCATGATAGCACGAGTTTTCTTTATCATGACGCTTCTTCTGCTAGGCGTCAACGTAAAGGCAGCGGACGCCAAGGAAGCAGCCCATGGCGCCGGGCCTGAAGGTGACACCAAGGATAGCAAAAATGGTGCCCAAACCCGAGCCGATCATTATGTCCATCGCTGGGTACCCTTTCCTGCCTTTAAAGCCACCAATCTGGATCGTCGTGAAACGGTCGCCATCTCACCCTCCGAAGGTCGCGCGACCGTGCTCGTATTCCTTGCTTCGTGGTGTGTCCCATGTCAGCAGCAAATCCGGGAATTCAAACGCATCGAAGACAAGTATCGCGATCACTTCACGGACTTCGTTTATATTTTCGCGCACGATACGGAAACCGATGCCCGCGGCTTTAGCAATGTTTATAAGATTGGGAATAATGCGATGATGGCTTCCGCCAATGTGCTGGAAGCGTTCCATCAGCCTGAGCTGCCATCATTCTATGTTGCGGATCGTTATAAGTGGCTGGTCCTGCGGCGTATCAATACGCAAAAGCAGGATCTGGATGAGTTGGACAAATTTCTCAGCCTGCACACGGCGCTTTAAGGTCGGTGAATCTCACTGACCCTTGCCCGTTTCCAGGTTCGAAGTGGATTTGATCATCTCGGGATGCCAACGCAAACGCAAGTTAATCAGATCATATTCGTGCTCCTGCTTGGCGCCACCAATGGCGATACCGGCAGGAATACGCCGCTCACCGTCGATCGCGGCGGCATCAAAATCGATATCAGTTTTATTGGCTTTGGTCCGCGCTTCCTGGGTCAGGATCTTGCGGCGACCGCCAGAATCCTTGCCCGCGGGGGCCTTGGCGTTCTGAGCCAGAAGACTGCCTGAGACGATAAAACTCAGTACAATCAGGGTGCAACCTTGCAATTTCATAACAGCACCTCCATATCCAACCTTGCCCTATCGGTCATTATTGGAAAAAACTTGAGCTTTTGATCAGCTCCCACTCATCCATAGTATAAAACTTTTCGCCCGGACCAGGGGCTCGAAATTGCCTGGTCCCTGCGCTCTATAATAGCAGTAGCGCCAGATCCCCGTTTGCGCAAGGGAGGTTCCACATGCCGGTGCTTGGCTGGATGTTTGTATTATTTTTCCTTTATAATCCGTTGGTTGCACAACCCCTCGCCCCGGCCGTCCAACCGGTGATGCGAACCGAGGGCGGCATGAACCATCTCAGCCTGAGCCCCAATAAAAAGCTTTTGGCTTTTACCAATGATCAGGGTCAATCGCTCCGGATCATGGACCTTGCCACGCAGGAAGTTATCGAAGTTACGCCGCATAGGACGGGACCAGGTTTCTTCTGGAGTCCGGATGGGGTTCGCCTGTTTTACCGGGAATTGATCCGCGAACGCGAGGGCATCATCAGTGAGCTGGCCGCCTATGACACGGTTCTGAATCAAAAAGCCGTGTTTGATACGCTGCGGGGCTCGACCGGCTTTCCGATCCTGAATCCTTATGACAACAGCCTTTTCATGATGCATGAAAAAGGTATTTTACAAAAACGTCTCGAGTTTCCTGGCGAACGTCCGGCTCAATGGCAAAAGACCAAACGCACCACGGTGGGGAACTGGGTTGTCAGTCAGTCCGGAGTGCTCTGGCTGGGCGAGCTCGGGCTTGAACTGAAAAAGATGAAGGACGATAACTCCGGTATCAATTCCTTTGCGCTCTCGCCCGACGGCCGACGCATGGCCTGGGCGACCAAAGCCGGACGGATTTTTGCAGCCCATGATGGCGGCGACACCACCTTCATCGGTGATGGGCAGGATCCCAGCTGGCATCCTTTCCGCACGCTGCTCGTCTATGCCGCGGCCAAGAAAGTCGGAGCTCAGGTCTATGACTATGATCTGCGCCTTCATAATTTAGCTGGCGCCAGCCGTGCGCTGACCAAAACTCCGGACCTTAAGGAACGCTGGCCGATCTGGTTGGATGCCACGACTTTGCTCTATACGGGTGGCAAGACAACCGATCTCTTCCGCCTGGAATTTCCCGAAGTTCCCAGCGTGGCTCGCACATCAAAGGCTGCGGATCGACTATGAACTGGGCTATGGTCTTGATGGCCAGCCAATTGAGTTTCCCTGCAGGCTCGACGTTGGAACAGCGTCAGGGCCTTCTCAAAAAGTATTTTGCGCCCCAGCCTGGTGAAATGCTGCACGTGACCCCACGGGCCGTTGTGGTGGAGCGGCGCGATCCGCTGTTGGTCAAAGGGGAATTGTGGATCAATCCCCCCAAGGGCAGCTGCCTCACGGTGCGCCGCGATTACGAGCAGCGCGACCGCACCTACTGTAAAAAAACGCCCATCACTTGGGATATTTTTGATCTCGATGCCTCAGGCCGACTGCACTTTAGCGTTTTGCTCGATGGGGAACCCGACCCCACGCTCTTAAGCTGGCCCACTCCGTATCGCGTGGCCAACTACGTACCGCTGGGTGCCATGGAATCGGGCGAGAATTATAATATTCCGATTCATAAGTGTGTGGCTTCCGATGATGGCACGATGCGGAAAATTATCCTGCACACCATGGACAACCGCCGCTGGTTTATTTTTCTGCCTGAATTCGATTTTCCGCTCAAGGTTTCTGAGCCACTTCCCAATTTGAACGTGAAATCCGATGTGAAGAAGGAAGATAAGCCAGCCGCCCCCGGGGAAGAAAAAAAACCAGCCAAGTCGGTTCTGGCTCAATTGCTGTCCGGTGACTATAAGAAGGCCCAGAAGCAGGGGTTTATTTTTCGCGTCAATCGCCGCAATGCCTATGAAATGTCGAGTTCGGGTTTCAGTGAAACTGGCTCCCCACAAGGTATGCAGGGAAAATGCCGATACAGCTTTTCCGGAGCGCCTGGAGATGCGGGGAGTGGGGTCATCGAATGTTACGATACGGATACATTCGACACGATCTATACTCATGTCACATGTTTTTCTGAGTTGAAACCAAAACTTAAGCCGGTGAAGTAAAACATGAACAGGAACGCGACTCTCAAAACAATCGTCACCACAGCCCTGAAATGGGGTCTGGGAGGCTGTCTCGTGGCTGGTCCAGCCTTTGGGCAGGGTTTTAATCCCGGAACGACCTACGACAACGCGCCCTGGGTTTCCGCCCGTGCCGCGGGCATGTCCGAGGCCGTGGACCCGATCGCCAATGGTATGGAAGCGGCTTATTATAATCCCGCGGCCATCGGTGGCCTCAATTACAAAAAAGAACGACCCACGGTATCGCAGCTTTACTTTCCCTATCTTGGTGTGGCTTATAATCGATCCTCACAGTCCTTGAACAAAGCTCTGCAGAGCGGCGGTGATCTGAACGACAGTTCGGTCGCCAATGAATTGCTGCAGGCCTATGATGGTGAGCATCCTTACGCCCGTGTTTCCCTGCTGCCCGCGATCACGGTGGCACGCATGTTTTTTGCGATGACCTATGACGTGCGGGCCATGTCCACACCCAATAGCAGTGACAATGATCTTTTGGATGTGAACTATCGGGAGCAATCGGGTCCGGTCCTTGGCACCAGCATCGCCTCGAGCAAGCGCAATTTTTATCTGGGCATCAGCGCCCAGTATTTAACCCGAAAAGTGATTCAAGGCTCCTTTCCCCTGGCCACCGTGAATGATGTGGATACCCGCCGTAAGGCTTTCCGTGATAGCCAGGAAAAATATCAGGGCGTGCCGGTTCATGTGGGGGCCCTTTGGACGGGAACTTATGGCTGGCGTCCTGCCTTAAGCCTGGTGGCCCGCAATATTTCCGGCACGCGCCTTCAAAGTCAAAGCGAGGGCACGCCGTCCCATCGTTTGAAGGAGGATCTGACCCTGGGCTTTGGACTTTCGCCCAATCTTGGCAAATGGGGTATGCTGAATGTCGTGCTCGAAGGCAATCAGCTTACACAAAAATCCATTCCTTCCAAAGACAAGCTGCGTTTTGGTACGGAACTGACGTTCGGCAATGCCTTCGGCGCCGATTCCGGTTTCAGTCTGCGCACCGGCTACAGCTTTGCAGGAACGTCGTTCGGCATGGGCGTTAACGTTGGTATGTTTGGCTTACAGGCGGCCAGCTTCGCAGAAGACATTGGAGCGGACGCGGATCGCGTGATAGAACGAAGAAGCGTTATCAACTTGGGCATCAACATCGCGGATTATTGAACGTGTTAAAGATTCACAATCTCGAATTTCGTTATCAGTTTCGACGCATTCTGCAGGGGGTTTCCTTTGCGGCAGAAGCGGGCGAAATCGTGCACATCATTGGTCCGAATGGAGCCGGTAAAACCACCCTTATGACCATTCTTGCCGGTCTGCGCCGTGAGCATGCGGGCCGCATTGAATATGAGAGCAAGCCGGGTCAGGTGGCTGACGATCGGCGGGATTTTATCGAGTATCTGCCGGCCGAGGCCAATGCGCTTTATGGCAAAATGGATGCGATGACCAACCTCCGATTTTGGCAAAGCCTGCGCGGCCTCAAAAGCACCGATGAAGCACTGGTCAACGAACTGGAGCTATGGGATCTGGATCATCCTTTGATTCGCCAGAACTTTCCGGTCGAACGCTATTCCACCGGCATGAAGCGGCGCCTGGCTTTGGCGCGCGTCAAGCTTTCCGAGACCCCATGCTGGCTTTTGGACGAACCGCTCTACGGCCTTGACACCAAAGGCATTCAGACTTTTCAGGCCATGCTGCAAGGCCATCTGCAAAAGGGCGGTCAGGCCTGGATCGTCAGTCACGACACCGCGCCCCTGTCGATTTTCAAACTCCGGACTCTGGATCTGGGAGGCAAAAAATCATGAAACGCCATATGCTGCAATTTCGAGCACTCCTCTCCCAGAGCATCCAGGCCGAATGGGCTAGCGCTGAGCGTTGGCTGTCGCCCCTGCTGTTTGCCTTGACTATGCTCCTGCTCTTTTCCTTCGCATTTGGTCGCGTGGAACCGGCTTTCATTCCCCAGCTCTTTGTTGCCGCCACATTCCTTACCGCGTTCTTTGCGCTGCAGATCGCCTTTTCGCGCGTGCTGGAGCCGGATATGCAGGACCGCGTGTTTGATCAGCTCCGCAGTTATCCCATCGCGCCGACCGCATGGTTCCTCAGCAAATATCTGCTGGTGCTGATGATTGGGCTCATGATCCTTTTGCCTACACTGGTTTTGGCCGACGTTTTCATCAATGAGACCACGATCAGTTTTCTGAGTCTGCCGCTCTTCGTCATTGCAACCTCATCACTGATTGCTCTGGGTGCCTTGGGCGTCCTGCTGTCCACGATGATGCTCAGGTCCAATGCGCGGCAGATCCTTTATCCTTTGCTGTATTTTCCGCTGACGACTCCCGTTCTCCTGGCCGCGGTTGAATCCAGCAAGGCCCTTCTGATCGAGCATCACAGCCTTGGCCATTTGCTCAGCTCGTGGCTGGGACTGCTTGTAATTTCTGGTATAATGTATTTTACTCTCAGCTTGCTGCTTTTCGGGGAATTGGTGAAACCTGAATAAGTTTTTTTTTCGAGGAATGCATCATGTCAAATGCTGTTCAACAGGATCGACGCTCCTTGCTTTTTGGCGCGGGTGCCGCAGTTTTACTGCTCATGGCCTGGATTTGGGCGCTGCGCTTTGCGCCTTCGGAACAGCATCAGGGTGAAGTGTACCGTATCGTTTACCTGCATGTTCCGGCCGCTTTCACCGCATTTCTTTCGGCCGGCTTTTTGATGGTGTTCAGTCTGATGACCCTGATCAAACGCAATGCCAATGCCGCTCTGTGGGCCAAGGCCACCGCTGAGATCGGGCTTCTTTATACCGTTATCACTCTGGCCACCGGTTCCATCTGGGGTCGTCCCACCTGGGGCGTTTGGTGGGAATGGGATGCGCGCCTGACCACGACCTTGATCCTGGCTCTGCTCTACGCCGGTTATTTGATTTTTCACAGCAGCATGAACCCCGGCCCACAGCGCGATCGTATCGCGGCTGCTCTGGGTGTGATCATTGCTCTGGATGTGCCCATCATCTATCAAAGCGTCAACTGGTGGCGCACACTGCATCAACCCCAGAGTATCGTGCGGGCGGGTGGCTCGACCATGGCCCCGGAAATGCTCGTGGTCCTTCTGTTTGGATTTCTTGCCGGCCTACTCATGGCCAGCTGGCTTTTGTATCTGCGCTTCGGCAATCTGCGTCTGCAGCAGCGGCTGGAACAGTATACCTACGATGCTCAGACGAAGGGGGAATAAGCATGTTTACCGGAGCTACGGATCCCGTTCCTTATATCGCAGCCGCGTATGGTGTTGCCTTCCTCTGCCTCGGCATTTATGGATTTGTCCAGGTTCGTCTGCGGCAGCGCTTGAGACAACTCGAACAAGCTGCTCAGCATCAGAATAAAAGGAGAGTATGATGAAAAAAGGATTGCCTTTAAAATGGATCCTCGGTGGTGGTGTTATTCTGGTGGGTGCTTTGGCGGTCAGTAACCTGAAGTTCAGTGATAACGTGGTCTATTTCTATACGCCGCAGGAAGCGTTTGCCAAGGCCGCCGAAATCGATGACAAGACGATCAAGGTCGGCGGCATGGTCAAAACCGGAACGGTCGACTGGAAGCCGGAAGATCTGGCCTTGAATTTCATCATGACCGACATGCAGGGTATCGATATCGCGGTTTCCCATAAAGGAACGCCGCCGGACATGTTCAAGGAAAATGCCGGCGTGGTGGTCGAGGGACGAATTGATGCCGAAGGCAAAAAAATGGTTTCCCAAAGGCTCATGGTCAAGCATTCTGAAGAATACAAAACGCCTGATGCCCAGCATTCGGTGGATAAAGAGCTGCTGGAAAAATCAATGTTCAAGAATTGAGGCTGAAGGAGTCCCCCTGTGACTGAACAACGAGTTGTCGTTCCTGGTCCTAACCGCAAGCATCTGATTGCGGTCCTGGCTTTCCTGGTGGTTTCGGCCGGTATCATCGCCTTTTTTTATCGGGGGCTCTCGCATCCAGCGGATAAAAACATCCCTTCGGCCTTTTTGGGTAAGACTGCCCTGCCCTTCCAGGTTGCCTGGCTCCAGGGCCAGGAGCATCTGGGTTCCGCGCCGAATGCTCAAGGTTTTTCCCTGGCTGACTTCAAAGGTCGCCCGCTGATTCTCAACTTCTGGGCCAGCTGGTGCTATAGCTGCCGCGAGGAAGCCCGCGATTTTGAAGCCTTCTGGCAGCGCTACAAGGACAAAGGCATCGTCGTGGTCGGCATCGCGATCCAGGACAGCCCCGAAGCCGCGCGGCAGTTTGCCAAGGCTTATGGCAAGTCCTATATCCTGGGCCTTGATACGGAAGATGGCAAAGCCGCCATCGACTACGGTGTCACCGGCGTGCCGGAAACCTTTATCATCGACCGCAACGGTGTGGTGCTGCATAAGGAGGCGGGACCGATGACCGCCGAGAAGCTGGCCACCTTCGCAGACAGGCTGCTCCAGCCTTGATCAGCAACAAAAAAGGGCACTCCAAGGTGCCCTTTTTTATTTGTGCGCTAAACCAATCGAATCAGTCGAGCCAGCCTACTTTATCCGAGATAAAACCTACTGTATAAGCCACGATAAGAAAGGGCGAGACCAGGCCCATAAAGATAAAGATCGGGGCGATCTCCAGAAAGTCTTTAAAAGATTCTATATGGAAGTCTTCTGCGGTAAACATCGTTAGCTGGCTCCTTGGATTAGCCTTTTGGGCAGACCGAATCAAAAATCAAGGCCTTGAGTATAGGGTGTAGCGTTTGAACTTGAAAGGAAAGAATTCGATGTATCAAGCTGGCCGATGGCGTTCCCTCCTGTCTGTTCTGTTCCTTATCACGTGGGCGGTGCTTCCGTGGTCGTCCTGCGTCACTCCATCAGGCAGCAGCGCGCGGCAAGGCCTTATCTGGGAAGCCCAACGCGGCCCACAGATCATCACCCTGGTTGGTACAATGCATGTTGGCGTAAGTCCCGATGAGATACCTAAAGGTCTCTGGACCCGCCTGGCCGCCGCGGACACGGTGGTGACGGAGGTGGACCTCGTCGGGATGAATGGGCCTTTGATTCGTCAGTATCTGCTCCTGCCGGACAAAGACAACCTGCAAACCCTGCTGGGTCCGGCCGACTGGCTGCGATTCAAGGGCACGATGCAGGAAGCCTTTCCGCATATCCCCGAATCCCAATTGCATCGCATGTCACCGCTGGCGGCCTGCAGTAACCTGATGCTGGCGGAAGCGCAGCTAGCCCAAAAAGCCAGCGCGGCTCCCGGCGCATCCACCCCGGATGTTCGCCAACAGGTTTCGATGGATCAATTCATCATTGAAAAAGCCCGTGAACAAAATAAAACGTTGAAAACCTTTGAATCGATCGAGGAGCAGTTCCGTTTTCTTGATAAAGTCTTCACCCTGCAGCAGCTGCGCGAGATGCTGGATGAAAGCGCCGAAAACCGGCAGTATTATATTGAACTTAATAAATCCTTCAAGGAAGGCGATTCAACCACGATCGATAGCCTCGTCGCCATGATGCCTGAAAATCTGCGCATCACCCTTCTGGATCAACGCAATGAAAACTGGGGCCGGAAAATGCCGGACGTCTTGGGACCGAAACAAACGTTTATTGCCGTCGGCGCCGCGCATCTGGGTGGCAAAAAAGGTCTTTTGAATATTCTGGAAGCGCAGGGCTTTCAAATGCGACCTCTCAAACTCTAGGGGGCTGGCATGAGCCGTGATGCTTTGGCTTTTTTCAAGGATCTGAAAGCCCTTTTGGATCTGGAAACGACGGCCGAAAAAGAGCGCTTTTTGCAGCTCCTCGATCAGCAGTCACCCCAGCAACGTGAAGGCAATGGCACATGCCTGACAGCCCTGACTGTGGATGATGAATTTCCTGGTTTGGGCGGACGCTTTATTGTGGTGCTGCGGAAAGCCAGTCGAGCGGCCTTGCCCTGGACCAAACTGGATGCCGGTGATCCCGTGATTCTGTCCGGCAAACCGGAGGGCGAGCTTTGGAATGGTCGCGCGGTGGTTGTCGAACGTCAGTCGCATGCGATTCACGTTGCGTTCGAAAAGCCCACGCCTGATCTGGAAGATGCGGGACCTCTGCAGCTGGATCTTTCGTTTGATGAGAGCACGAGGCGCAAGGAACGGCACGCGTTGGAGGCCGTCATGCAGGCCAAGGGCAATCGTCTGGCCGAACTGCGTGATATATTCCTGGGTCTCAAGGCCCCTTCGCTGCAAACCTGGGACGAGGAACTCAGGATCCAAACCCCCTTGAATGCGACTCAGATCACAGCGGTGCAGAAAGCTCTGGAGGCCAAGGACGTGGCGATCATTCACGGGCCTCCCGGCACGGGAAAAACCACCACACTGGTCGAGATCATTCGGCATTCCATTCAACCGGGTGGCAAAATTCTCGTGACGGCCTCCAGCAATCTGGGTGTCGATAATCTTCTGGAAAAGTTGATTGCAACCGGTATTAAAGCCGTGCGACTGGGTCACCCGGCGCGCGTGATGGAATCCTTGCGACCGCATTCGTTGGATTACAAGGCTGAAAAGCATGAAGATGCGCGTCTGGCTCGCAAGATGATGAAGGACGCTGCGGTGCTTTTTCAACAGGCGCGACGCTATACCCGCGCGGCCCCAGCCAAAGGTTCCAAGCAGGCGCTTTGGAGTGAAGCCAAAGCGCTGATGGCCGATGCGCGGAAACTCGAAGCCCGCGCGGTGGAACGGGTCATCGACGAGGCGGATGTGATCTGCGCCACCACCACAGGGCTGGATCCTTTTGTGCTGGGTTCCCGCCGGTTTTCGCTGGTTGTCCTGGATGAAGCAGGCCAGTGCACCGAACCCAATGCATGGATTCCCTTGCAACGTGCCGAAAAGCTCATCTGCGGCGGCGATCATTGCCAGCTGCCGCCCACGGTCCTTTCCGTCGATGCCGCGCGTCAGGGGCTCAGTGTGAGCCTGATGGAACGTCTGGTCCAGGTTCACGGGAATCTGATCACGACCCGACTGGATGTTCAGTATCGTATGAACACAGCGATCATGAATTTTTCGTCCCAGGAATTTTATGAAGGGGCTCTCGTGGCAGCCGATGCGGTGAAAGATCGGACGCTGGTGGATGAAACACCCCTGCTCTGGATTGATACCGCAGGAGCCGGTTTTGAAGAAGAGGCGGAACAGGAAAGCGGCAGTCGCTTCAATCCCAAGGAAGCCGCGGTGATTCTGTATCGCATAGAACAATTATTTCAAAAAGGTGTAGCTCCGCAGCAGCTGGCTGTGATTACACCCTATGCGGCCCAGGCGCGTTATCTGCGCATGCAACTCGCCGACAGTGGCATTGAAGTGGATACGATCGATGGATTTCAAGGTCGGGAAAAAGATGCTGTTTTGATTTCCCTGGTGCGTTCCAATGAAGACCAGGAAGTTGGCTTTCTCAAGGAAACGCGGCGTTTGAATGTGGCTCTGACCCGCGCCCGACGGCATATGACCGTGGTTGGGGATAGCGCCACACTCAGCGTGAGTCCGTTCCTGCAAAGGCTCATGCAATACTTTGAAAATGAGCAGGCCTATCACAGCATCTGGGAAGTGGCCCCGGATCTGATCACCTGATCATTGCAGTTTTACGGACATGATCATCCCGGGCAAGTGCACTTCTGCTGCGGGGTTATTCTGCACCCGCTGGCCGGGTTTCAAACCGGGCACAGGTCCACTTTGAGCCAGCGCCGTGGCCCCATCCGTCTGACAGGAACCCAACAGCACCGGACAACCATTTTTCACCGCGGCTTCCGGTGCATCAATTTCAAGGCCAACCGACGGTTCCAAGGTCTGCAGATCTGTGACCGCTGTCTTGCCGACATTCAAATTCTTCAATTTGCCGAATTTGCTGGCGCCCGTGACATCCTTAAATCCAGGGATATTGGCTACGGACAGCATGCGAAGGTCGGGCATATCACCGAGGCTCTCCAGGCTGGTCAACCGATTGCCGTTCAGGATGAGACGCTTCAGCTTCGGATGGCTGAAGTTATTCATATTGGTGATCATATTCTGGGTCAAATTGAGTTCGACCAGTTCCGGCAAAACTTCCAGAGGCTTCGGATCAAGAATCAGGTTCTCGGTCAAATCCAGAACATCGAGATTGATGAGATCAGCCAAAGGCTTGACATCAATCATTCCGAAATTGCGAAGGGCCAGATTATTGAGACTGCGAATCGCTGTGATCGGGCGGATGTCAGACGTTCCCGTTCCACCTGTGCCTGTGAGTTCCAATTTACGCTTCAGACGCAGCTTACTGTTCAGATCAGCACATTCACCTGCAGTTTTCGGAGCGGCTATCGCCTGCGATACACTTAAAGCCTCGATAGCGGCCGCGTAGACTTTGCCGCTTTCCTGGAAGACATAATTAATACAGTATTCTTCCACGGTCGCCGGTTTGGTGATGAGGTCATATTCACAGACGGCGGCAGCTGGCATCCCGCAAACCTTATTGGCCGCAGGGTTACCGGCAGCTAAAACAGTCGTGAGTTTCTTCAAGTCAGCCACGCGGGTAAAATCCTGAATCTGATTACCCGTCAAATCCAGCACTTTGAGATTGACCAGCGAGGACACAAAAGCCGAAGATCGCAATTTCGATCCGGTGATTTTCAGCGTCGTCAAGGACGCGGGCAAACCAGTCAAGATATCCGCATTGCTGAGATCCGCGTTACTGATAATCAGCGTGTCCAGAGCCGGAGCTTTAGGAATAAAGATCGGCTGACCGTTGCCAACCAGGGTCAACGTTCTTAAATCTGTAAGGCGGGAGGCATCCACACCGCGGAGCGTTTCCGTTCCAACCTGATCCAATTCCAAAGTCTGCATGCGGCTCAAATTTGCAATACTATCGAGCCTGGGCAAAGCTGGTTTGGTGTTGAGACCAGCGGCACCATTGCCAGTGATTTTTAAGCTGTTCATATTGGTAAGCGAGCCCAGGGGTGAAAAATCGGTAATGGCCATGCCTTCAATCTCGAGTCGGGTCACGCCGGTGAATGCGGCCAAAGGCTCAAGACTGGTTAAAGGCTCCTTGCCTTCCGGCTTCATGACGATTTCCCCGATGGTGGGGATACGTCGCGCCGCGTCCTGAGGCTTCAGATAATAATCCACATAGCTGAGTCTCACGGCATCATTGCGCTGGCCTTCGGCACTCAAAAGTTTTTGCTGAAGATAGGATACCGTTCCAAACGCGGGATCCTGATACTGCGAAAATGCCAGCCACCCAACCCAGTTTTGAGGATTGGTCGGTTTGCTGGTGGCCTGTGTGTTTTCCCAAGCCGGGTTGCTGCTACGAGCTAAATTTCCTGCGCTTGGGGCGGGGAATTTCAAACCCAAAGTCCGATCCATCCAACCCAGATAATCGCCAGGAAACGTAAAGGATGCGAGGCCATTTTCGCAAACCAGGGCATCGTTTTTTGCAGCCGAGAGTTCACTCAGACCGCGACGCACGGAGCCATTGGCAATACCAGCCAGAAAATACTGACCATTGACCTGCACAAAAGCGGGACCGCCGGCATCACCAAAGCACACCGAACCTTGATCCTGCTTCGCCTGGACGAGGAGTGTACTCAACAGGTGATTCTGATCATAAAAGGAATCCACAGAACTTTTGGCTTCCAGCAGCACACCTTTGCAACGGGTGGCATCGAGACACTGACTGTTCTGCCGTCCATAGCCTGCGAACAGGACTTCGGTGGCGGGCTGAAGACCCGCAGGACTTCGCAGGATTTCAGCAGGAGCATAGCCTATCGCAGGATCAATCGGTAGGGCGAGCTGAACCATGGAAAGATTGAAACTGGGATAATCACGGGCACCCGCCGCTGAAAAATGCGAAATCTTTTGCACGGGCGCCATCTGAGGCTTTTTCAGGTTGGGATGATCAAGGTAGATAGCCCACTTCACACCCGCGGCAGTAGCGGATTCGAGACACTGGGTGGCCGTTAGGATCGCATCCGCGGTAATCAGCACACCCGTACAAAACACCTGATCCTTGGATCCATCGGCCTTCAGCGAAACCAGCCCCACCGTGCTGCTACGCACAGGACTGTCATCGGCCACCGATCGACCATTCACTACTTTAATATGGGAAGACGATCGTACCGGTTTACAGGCCCAACCAGCCAGCAGACCGAGTCCGAATAAGATCACCAACACAGGTCGCTTGAAGGTATTTCGCATGGCCATCTCCCAATTCAGGGCGTGGTATTCGCTTGAAAATTCGCCACCAGACCGTCGGTAAAACAGCCGTCGATCACCGGCATGCCCAAATAGGTTCCTGTTTTACCGGGAAAACCTTCGGCCATCAGTCCATCGGATTTGCTCAGGTTCAGCGGCGTTTTGTTGACATCCGGCTCCCAGAGAGCCAGCTTCAAAGGCTGATCGGCGGCGGCTTTGGTTTCAACCGCAAACAGGAAGGCCGCACCTTCCGACTTGATATTGCGCCCATCCGTGGAGGGGCAGCTGGATTCCTTGGGTTTGAAGCGTACCTGCTGCGTGCCCGCATACTGGGCCACTGTGTAACGGCGATATTCGCGCTCAAACTGCTTCTTTTCCGCATTCAAGCAGATCAGATTCAATTCCGCCGAGGCCGGTTCCGCGAAGGTGTAAAAAGCAGTGCAGCGCTGATCCTGGAACAAGGAACTGGCCCAGTTGCCGACCAGCATGGAGGGACTTCCATCCTTCCAATCGGCAGACGCGACAGGGGCAGCTGGCGTCTCAGGGCGCAAAATTTCGGTGACGCCGGGCTGGGCGGTAGGCACAGGATCCTGACCGGCATCGATTTTACTTCGCTTATGACAAGCCGCCGGAAGCAGCAGGATGAGGCTGAGCAGGATACGGTTCTGGTTGCGCATCGGAGTCGTCCTCGGTAGTAGGGCTACACCTAGCGTAATGGTCTTGTCGAATCGGATAAAGCAAGACTTGTACCGGTGACCCAAGCGAGGTCTGGCGCAGATTTATTGACTTTTTTTCCTAAAAACTTGCCTTGGTCGTAACCATTGTCAAAGAATTCAACACAAAACCAGGGCCCGACCGGGGCTAGACAAAGGTTTCGACCTGCCGGCGAATCACCAGAATCAGGTCCTGCTTCAAGACCTCTTCCAGACTCTTTTTGATGCGGCGTATGAAAGCGTCCCCCTCCGATCCTCGATCACTCAGGATGCGCCAGATCACAATTTCATCACGTAGAGTCATACCACCGACCTTCCACCAGCCTTCGTTGGCATGATGGGCATCAGTCATCCCACCGAAGAATTCGACGATCTGGCGTTTGATATTCTGCGTAACGTTTTCTGCATACCGATGGCCCGAAGACTCGACCAGCGGCACAAAAATATCATATTCCAGAGCCGCCTGCGACTTCTCGTGCTTGTCCTTTGTCATAATTCGCCTTGGATGAACGGGCGGATACAAAGGTCAAAGGCTGACAGACGGAACAATAATAGCTCACCCTTTGACTCTTGCCGGTCTCCTCTTTCACCAAGGGCCGACCACAGTCCGCGCATTTTTGTTTCCGAAATATCTTCCAATGTTTCTTGAGCTCACCCGCTTTTTTCCAGCGATAGAAACGCAGGGAATAATCCCGCACCTCCTGCACGAGCTTACGACGCATGGCAGAACCCAGTGATGAAATGGGTGTATCAGGATGCAGCTTCAGGTTGAATAGAACTTCATTCTTGATGATGTTACCCAGACCGGCAAAAATATCCTGATCCATGAGCACATCGCAAACCGGACGGCTGCCTTGGGCCATGACCTTTTCATCAACACGTTTACCATCCCAATCATTGGACATGAGATCGACTGTCCAATCATAGGCTCTGATTTCCGCCTCACTCACCGCCCGAATCGCACAGGCGTGAAAATTAACGGTGCCCCCGGCAAATTTGAGTTGCAGTTTGGGGGCTCGGCCTTCCTTTTCCTTATCGATCAGATAACTGCCAAACAGAAGAAAATGGATACGCAAAGTGCAGTCATCAAAAAAGAGCAGTGCATGCTTGCCCCATGATTTGGCGGCGCGCAGGGTTTGATCGACCAGCGCCTCAGCCTGGGGATAGACCCCCGAAGCCTGCACAACTTTTTTACCCAGAAAAGGAGCCAAATCTTCCATCAATATAACTAACGATGGACCTTCCATGGCTACTCCTGAAATGACGGATCAGACGACTGCCCGTAGATGGGGGCAGCAAACCCTCCATCCAGGCTTGCAAGAATCCCACCAGTCCTCAGCTCATCCATCGTCGTAAGGGATGACGCACCATGTTTACCCTGCCTGCTTTGGATGAGTCCGCACTTGTAGAGCTTCCAACGGTCACATGTTCGACAAATCGTTTTGATGAACGTGCTAAAAGCCTCCGGTCATACCGCCTGCTTCCAAGGTCTGATCTTTTATTGCAACAAGAATTAAAACCCGTCCTTGTTTGGAAGGACTTCCACTGCTTGCCATAATAGCTCCAACTTCATCAGTGAACAGAACGGAGAGGTCCCTTACCTTTGGATTCTCGACGTCGAGTTGGTGAGCTGATGTCGTTCTTCTCAATGTTAAGTTCGCAAGGATCTGCATAAGCTATCATGTATAAGCGGAAAACCTTTAGCCCTCTTCCACGAATTTTCAAACTATTGTCACCACAAAGTGTCTTTCGGAAAGCTCATGGAGCAACCACTCTTCCAAAAGGCTCAAGCCATTTTCAAAAATCGAGCGTTTGAATGCCTTTTATCTTGTATAAGGGAGTTTCATTACACTTCCAAAGCTCATCATTTTAATCGCAAACGACTTAAGCATTGAGCCTATTGAGACGCCCGTCTTAACAAAACGCCCTCGACGCCATCGCATCACCTCAAGTCACCGGGCCTGGACATTTCCATCGTGCCCAAGAAATTATTGAAGGACACAGGATCAAGAAAACCGCAGAAGATGGTGAAAAAACAAATTTTCTTTACCTTTCGACAGCACCGCATGTAAGTTCGATAGTCGATCGTTCAAAATAACGGAGGAATCGCCTATGAATCTGGGGTCGGCGTGTCTAAAAAGGTCTCACATCCACTTCATGGGAATCCGCCTCTCCTGCTTTCGAATACTCGTGGCTGCCGCAATCCTTTGCTGCAACTCTTTCCCTATGCTGGCGTCAAGCGCTGGTGGCTGGAGTGGCAATGGCGGCGAACCTATACGGATGGCCAATAACGTATGGTTTATAAATCAGGAGCAAATTCCTTATTGTATTCTAGCTGCTGATTCCTATCCCATGCCGGCAGCTGAGTTGAGCCGTCTTGTACGATCTGCTTTTGATAAATGGATCAGCTTTTTCACTGATTATGGGATCGATGGTTTGGGGAGGAGCTTTTTCCCGGCGCAGCCTTTTGTGCCTCATGACTCAAAATTGCGCATGACTTTGAAGTTTTTTGAAGTTCCTTGTGCATCAGCAGATACGCCATTCGCCAAGGAAAAACTCCGCTTTCAATTTGGTTTGACTCATCCGCTCATTGAGGCCTACCGCACATTCAATCCCGAGGAACCGCTGGGTTTGGCCATGAAAAAATCGGCAGACGGCAGAGGCCTCATGAATCATGGGTACATATGGATTGACCGCTTCACGGCTGATCCTCTTCGGATTGAGCATGTTCTTTTACATGAAATTGGCCATGTACTCGGCATGCCGCATAATTCCGTTTATGTGATGGACGAAGATGTTGCGACCCATCTATCGGAAGGTTCCCAGGCTGCACTAGGCATGATTCAGACTCTCTCCTGGCCCTATAGGTTGCAGACAAATGCTCGAATTGGACTATCACTGGAGGCGTATAATCGTACAAATATTCCGACTCAAGGCCGTAGTTGCCAGGAAAACCCCTTGCTAACCGCACTCATCCGAGATCTTGATCTACCGGCTCGGCCGTGCTACGACGTTGGACTCCGCACAACTCAAATGAGTTCCGAGGCCATTCAGATTCAGCTGGAATTCACATCTGAGGATCGCGTGACAATATATCAGGGATCATTCCAACCCCTTCCGGTTCATGAGCTGACTCCAAAGGGTCCAAAATTTTTTACCATTCTGCCTGGCGAAAAAAAGTGGCGGGCGCAGGTTTTCGATCCCATTCCCGTATCTGAGGCCTGGCAAGGCAATATAGTGGGCTACGGTCGACCCTTGGCAGCCCAGCTCACCATGGCCAAGGGCATCATTCTTCATCTGCATGTGCCAACCCTAAACAAATGGATTACATTGCGTTCAAGATCCTGATCTCACGTCAAACCAGAGAATCAGTCAGACCTGTCAGCTGACTGATTTTTAATCACATCAAAAACTCAAAAATAACTTGAGACAAAATCGCCTCGAACCTGCACTACTGCAAAACGAAGTTCACGCACATAACATGGTCGCTCACATTGAGCATCGAGGCAGCATGAACCAGAATAAGCCGTCGGGAGGCGACTTTCACAGGTTTTACCTGAACCAGGTCAAAGCCCTTCGCGGCTACTTCAGGCGCTTGGGAGTCTCACGCCCCGAACAGCTGGATGACCTCGTTCAAGATACCTTCCTTGAATCCTATCGATGCTGGGATAACCTACGGTGCGCTAAAGCTGCCAGGTCCTGGCTCTTTACGATCGGCCGGCGGCAGTTGGCCCGGATGATCAAAAAAGGCCGGGACCTGGTTCTGGATTCTTCGGATGATGAAATCTTAACTCAGGCGGGCTACACTCCGGCTCAACCCGAACACGAACTTCATGCGCAAAGGGTATGTAAAATCATTTTACGCCGTTTGACACAAACTGAATCGAACACCAAGAGGCAGGCCCTGACAGCCTACTTTTTAGAAGAAAAAAGTTTCCGTGAGATCGAACTGGATATGAAAATCAAGCTATCCACATTGACAACGTGGTGCAGCCGCTTCCGTCATGAGTGCTTGATATCCATTGAGAAGGACCAGGCACAATCAAAACCCGAGCCGGGTCGCCTTAAGCATTTACTGAAGAAAGGGGCGAAGCTGTGAAAATGTTAAAAGATTTGGCCCTATCTTTCCTGTGGAGAAAAAAAGTAAGGCACTGCCTCCAGCAGTTGGAGGGCGCTCCGGCTCTAGCTCTTACAAGTGATGAAGACGCGCTCTGGTCCAGGATTTCGCTCCAGATCGAAGGTTCAAGCCTAAACGAGCCGCAAAGAGCGCTTCGTTTCCGCAAGAGCAGGGCGCTTTCTCTCGGTTTGGCTTGCATCAGCATTCTCATCGCAGCTGTCCCGTTTATGCAGGAGGAGTCAACCTTTTCCAATAAATCTTCACCGGAAGAGGCTCATCCTCTCCCGCCCTCGACTTTGACATTCGCCATTGTCAAGAAAGACGGCGTTTTGGTCCGCGGAAGCAATCTTGCGAAGCTGCATCAAGGCGAAGCGCTCATATTCCATGTAGAAACGCCCGGGCTGCACCGTCACTCAAAGTTTCGGCTGGAGGTCGTCGCTTATAAACCGCAAGGCACCCATGAAAAAATCGTCGAATCCTATGAGATCGTGTCCCGGGCCGAGCCACTCAAGGGAGCGGCAGGATTTATCGTTTATAAACCTGAGACGGTCGGGACATACAGATTCGACGGCAAGAGGACTCTCGGTGCATTCTCTGACAAAATTCCTGGCTTTACCGTGGAACTGGTGGATTGAAAAGTTTGGGAGGCCCAGGACCATGTTCGTGAGATTAATCATTTTTCTCATTTTTGGAGCCCTTCCCGTCGAGGCCAGCACCTATCAGCAGCCTCTATCAGAGCAGGCTGCCATGAAAGTTCTTGCGCCCCGACGGCTCTTTCTATTTGTGGGCGTTGATCAATTTGCCGATCCCGGGTTTCCTGCGTTGGAATTTCCGTCAAAAGACGTTGAGAATTTTCTCCAGTTTGTGCGCGCCAACAATTGGAGCGACCAGGATTCTGAAATAGTGCTTGTTGGCAAAGAGGCGAACCTGACCAACGTTATGCTGGCATTGGATGCCATCGAACGGCAAAATCTGTCGGAAGAGGATTTGGTTCTTATCTATTTTTCTACACATGGTACTTTGAATTTTTCACCAACACGGCAGTTGGAACGGTATGCGGTTCTTTATGATACCAAGTTTAAACATACCAGGGATAAAGGCCTGGCGATTGAATATCTGGAAAATCGTCTTGGCCGCTTTCGTTCCCAGAAAAAAGCTCTTATCCTGGCTTTATGCCACTCAGGAAGTGGTAAATCAGTGCTACCCCTGTCCATTGATGCAGAACTCAAATCTCTGAAGGGGACTTACTTTTCGAAACCGTTACATGAGGCATCTGCCGCTATGATGGTGCTGTCAGCCAGCTCATGGGGCGAACCCGCCCGGGAAGACAAAAACCTCAAGAACGATGTCTATACTCATTTCCTTTTGGAAGGCTTGATCCATAACGACACCAATGAGGACGGCGCGGTTTCCCTGTTTGAGGCTCATGAGTACGCCCGGTCCAAAACCTATGATTTTACCCGAGGAGCCCAAACCCCGGCAGCTTTGGTCAACCTGAAGGGTATGGACCCCCTCATCTTAAAAGGGAAGGTTCAGGCGCGTGGATTTCCTTTGGTCTTCGCTGATTCCGAGGTCTGGCGGAATTTGACACTCAAAATCAACGGCCGAGTCAAGGGGACACTGTGGGAGCCGAAGCAGGCGGAATTCGGCAATGTCCGTGTGGCCCTGGTGGATCCAGAGCATCCAGAACAGCCTTTACTGGATCATTATGTTTATTTGAAGCCCCATAATTCCTACCCCGTTTCAACCTTGCTGGCCCATAGAACGTCGATACGTATCCAAAGCATCATCAGTCAGATTCCCGTTGACTTCGGATTCGATGGAGTTGCGGCTCGTAGCGCACGAAGCGTGGGCATTGGCGTCAGTATCCAGGAAATCCTGTCCACGCCCTTGGTCGCTAATTTTGAGTATCTTCGCATGAACCGGCGTCTGAAAAAGACTATAGACTATGATCGGACGGATGTGGTTCTGACCTCGGAACACTTAAAGCTGGGCCTAGGGTACATTAAATTTTTAACGCCAAGCCTGGCTTTGGAGGCCAACTTTGCTTTGGAAACGTTAAATATTCAAAGACAAATCAGCAATCCTAGCTATACCCAACGCGCCCAGGACATGAGTCTAACTTTTCCATCCTTCGGCATCGATGTGCGCTATCTTAATATTGCCGGGCCCCTATTTGCAGGGCTAGGTACCGTATTTTATCCGTGGCGTGATTCGATCATCCGCATTGCCGATAGCCGGCAACCGCTCTTACCTGTCACAGGTCGATTGGTTCTGGGCATGACACTCTGAGAAGAAAGGTTTAACGATGGATCAATCAGGGCGCATAGCTTGTCTTGCCATGTTTATCATGTGCCTCACTTCATGCCATCGAGGTGGCTTTCAAGATAATCGTGACTATTTTCAAAGCGTTTATGGCTTGAATGTCCAGCCATTGCATCTATTGGGCAGCTCATTTATCGGCCGCGTTGTCGATGCCCAGGGTAACACCCTTCCCTACAGCAAGATCTACTTAAAGGGCAGCCCCCTCTATACGACGTCCAATCAAAAAGGAGGCTTCTATTTGACTGGACTCAAGGAAGGCCCCAATACTGTTTTTATTGTGAGCCCCAATGGTCTGGGACGAACGCTTCATGTCAATTTAAACGAAAATCTGTGGACAGAAGACAATCATATTGTCTTGGAAAAGTTGATACGGATGAGCGGCCGAGTTTCATCAGGGGCAGCATCCGTGAGCGAAGCCCGACTGATCGTCGAAGGCAGTCCGTTCAGTACGCTTTCGAACGACGAAGGCCAGTATATTTTGGAGCTGCCGGTCGGCCTCTATGACTTCAAGGCCCAGCACTTGCTCTATAATCCTTTCTCCATGACAGGCTTTGACGTAAAAGCCGACCGGGTGCAGGACATCAACCTTGAACCTCTGAGTTTTCCAAAAGTGGATCTGACTTTGGATCAATCAGAAAATTTTGTTCTGCGTGGCCTGACAACCCGCATCAACATACACAAGAACCCAAGCGTACGCTATATGAGGGTGGTGAGCGCCTCCCGACGCGTAAGTGAAATGAACTCTGTTTCATCCCGCTGGGAGGATGTCAAAGACCATTTGGTCCTACAGCATAAGAATCCTGGATTTAGTTTTTTGCATCTGCAATTCATGGATCAATTTGGGAAGATGACAGATCCTATTTTCATTTCCTATTACAACACTCTCTATGATCATTCCTGGAGACTCATTTCGGGCCACATCACGGATACCCTTCACATCGGAAAAAATGAAAAGGTTGCATTCCTAGGCCAGATCTTCCGAAAGATCGCCTCCAGTGACAATAGTCCAGGAGCGCCTCCTAACGAGCCTGTCGAAGGATCTGCGCTGGGCACGACCAATGGCATGACCTTCGAATCCGTGAAAATAGACGCCCCGGTTGAAATTGAGCCGGGCTCGATCATCCAGGGATCCGCACAATTCAATAGGGGGTTAAAACTACGAGGGTCTTTAGACCACCCAATCCACTGGATTCTTCGCACGGAAACAGGAGACGAGGCGACCGTTTGGGTACGAGGCAGCGATGTGCAGCTTCACCACGCGCGACTGCAAGGTGGCCATATGGTATTTGACGGAAATTACACCAATCTTTCAAAAGCCGGCCACTGGCACTTTGAAAATCTGCAGTTCGAAGACACTTTTTTGGAATTCCAAAAACCCCTTCATCAGGAATCATCCATCTGGGACGTGAGATTCTGCACGTTCATCAGGAGCGGCGTTAGCTTCTCAAACGGCGACGGGGGCGCGACAGCTGAACCCGGCGCGCCGTCTGAATCAACGCCGTTTTTTTTGCCCCCAGTGCCTCATACCATGAGTATTTCGGTCCTTTCATCAGTTTTTAATCAATCCAATTTTCAAAATACTTTGAATAGCGATTCTGCACTCAACCAGGCTGTTGATCTAACATTGGAACACAATAATTTCTTTGGCAGTCTGCCGAACGAAACCTACCTGTCTCTGACCGAAATGAATTCCGGCAGCGAGCCTCAGATTCAGCTCAAGATTGAAGGCAACTATTTTGAAAACAGGACCCAGATCATTGATAATTTTGAGATCTGGACGACCCATTTGGGACGGATCCTGGACGAACCCATGGCCTCATCGGGTGCGACATTTCCTTGATTCACTGGGATAGCATGGAATTATTTTTTGAACCGAGCGCGAACGTCACGAAGCACTTTTTGATTTTCGCTGGACGACGTCAGAGTCAGACCCGTGACTCACCAGGGTATAGACTTCGATGGGTTTTTCTATGCCCTTAAGCTCATAAAGTCCCATG
Organism: Oligoflexus sp.; assembly: GCF_035638955.1. Classification (GTDB taxonomy): domain Bacteria; phylum Bdellovibrionota_B; class Oligoflexia; order Oligoflexales; family Oligoflexaceae; genus Oligoflexus. Next base: position 95,511 of record NZ_DASQYZ010000098.1, read on the forward strand.
GACCGCGTCTCATCATGGGGCAGATAGGCCCGTACAGCTGCAGAGAGCACAATTTGATTGGCCTTGGCAAACTTTTCCAGGCGAGCGGCAATATTAACAGTATTTCCGATTGCGGTATAATCCGACCTCTTCTTGCTTCCGAAATTGCCGACGATCGCCATACCTGTGTGGATCCCGATATGCATCTCAAATGAGCCAAGACCATTCCGTTCCCATTCGCGATTGAGCTCCGTCAGGGCCCTCATCATCGCTTTCGCGGTGGCCACCACCTGCTGGGCCTGCTCCTCTCCAGACATGTCGGCTGGTGCACCAAAAACCACCATGATGGAGTCACCGATAAATTTATCTATGGTTCCTCTGTGTTCAAACACAATGTCGGTCATGGTCGAAAGAAATTGATTCAGAACGATAGAAATCTTTTCAATGCCCAGCTGTTCGGTTGCCTTGGTAAACTGACAAATGTCCGCAAAAAGCACCGTGATATGCTTCTCAGCCGGATCTGTGTCCAGCTTCATGTTACCCAGCAGAATTTCCTTCACCAGGACGGGAGGCAGATACCGGTCCAGAACCTGGGTTGTTATGTAAGTGTTCAGGTCAGTCAATCGGCGCTTTTGACGGTAGATGACCCATAAGCCGATGACAGCCGAAAGAATGATGCACGCACTCAGCACGATCGTATTCGTCTGGTAGTTCATTGTTCGCAAGTGCTCAGCGTTTTTGCGTTCAAGCATAGTATTTTTTTGTTCTTCGACCTGCGCACCAAGTTCCGCCAGCCTGCTATTGAGCTCCTGATCTCGGGCAAGGTCGCTGCTTACTTTGAGACGCCGGGCAAACTCCGCCATAGTATCAAATGCGACATTGAAGTTTTTGAGACCGGCCAGTGCCATGGCCTTGCTTTCCATGATCCGCATATGATCGTGCGTATAATCCGGGGGGAAAATGGTTTCAGCTCTCTGCAGGTGCTCGAGCGCGTTTTCGAAACGCCCTAGGGTGATTTCCACCTTGGCTTTTTTCGTAAGAGTATCGGCAATCCAGATCAAATTCCGGCTTCGCTCGAATATTTCCAAAGCGATGTCTGCCTCTTCGATGGCCCTCCGCCAGTTCTTTTGGCTAGTGAAATAGGTGATGTACTGGTTACGAAGCACGGCCTCCTGAGTGGTCAGCTGCAAACTTTTAGCCAGACCCAGGGCCTCATCAAACAACGGCTTTGCCTTGGCGATTTGATCCGCATCCTGCTTATTCATGGTATACGCGATAAAATTATAGAGGCTGTTCAAGAGAGCCGCTCTTAAATTCTTCGTCCTTGCCAGCGAAAAAATGGTGTTATTAAGACTGTGGAGCCTTTTGTCATCATGAAGATAGCCGCAGACAACGACAGCCGAAGAATAGGCGTTGTACAAGTGGAAGTCTCGGGCAGCCGCATCCTTTTCAACGTCATGGAGAGCCTCCCGGACCAAACTCATGGCAAACACGGCTTCATTTCTATAGAGCTGAGCAAAGGCGTATTCAGCTTTGACGATGGCCTCAAGGCGAGGTTTATTGAAGGTCTTAACGGTCTTGAGGAGGGTTTCGAATTCTTCCTTGGTGGGCACATTGTCGGCCTTGGATTGGTGCATAAGAATGGCAAGCTTGATTCCTACCCATTGCTGGTGCAGGTTGCGGTTTCCAGCCAGAATTTCGGCTTCCATCAAGATAGGAATGAGCTTGTCGAGCTCCCCCTTGAATACTTGCGATGCGGCCCAGGCGGCATTCACCCATGAATCAGTTCTTCCAGCTTTGTTGTCTCCTTCGAGTAAATCCTGCAGCCTGGGTTTTAGCGCTTCAGGGTTATCAAGTATCCCTAGTTCAAGCTCCTCCAGCGATAGCTCTGACCCACCCATGCCGACCCTCGGCACGAAGGCTAAAATCAAGATTAAAAATATTTTGGCAGAAAGGTGCAAGTCAGTATCCCTTGGCGAACAGATTTCCCTGTCACTCATCCATTATGATCTTCGGAATAAAATCCTGGAGTTTGAGCGCCTCGCGGACACGCCAGGGCACAACAAGGGGCAATCACTTCGACATTTATTCAATGAGGTAAGAGACCTACGTAAAAACCCGCATGAAGATCCTATGCGGATAACGAAGAAGGCATCGAGCAAACTTTTTTGGCTGTGATCCTCAATCCATGGCCCTAAACATCCGAAAGCATAGGTGATCTACTATTATCACAAGAAGGCTGAGCGGTGAGCGGACTTTTTAAACCCGGACAAAAGCTTCGCAATGGAGAGATCGAAATCATCGATCAACTTGGCTATGGCAGCACAAGTGAAGTCTACCGCGTATCCATGTTAATGAATGCACAAAGCCAAATCATGGTACTTAAATGCTTTAACTCGCGGAGTCTGGAAAGATCCGGTTTTGAGGCCATCGAGATGGTCCATCGCGAAAGCGCTGTCGTTAGCAAAATTCAACATTCGGGGATCGTCCATATCCATCTGATTGATCTGGAATCGAGCACCCCATTTATCATAGAAGAGTATCTGCCAGGTGGCGATCTCAAAGACATGATCAGCGAGCGGAAGCGTTCGCTGGCACAGCAGAAGATGGTGTTCACGCCGGCGGAAATAGCACACATCGGCATGCAGATTAGCACAGCACTGATGATCCTTCACCAAAACAACGTTTATCACGGTGATCTAAAGCCTCATAATCTTTGCTTTCGCCAAAAAGATGCGTTGGAGGTCGTCATTGTCGACTTTGGCCATGCTGGCTTTCTGGAAGGAAATCTGCTCGATCGCAATGAAAATTTAGCGACACTCGCCTATCTTCCTCCTGAAAGAACTGGCTTTGTCAACCTCGCTGGCAATGCAAGCAGCGATCTATATTCTCTGGGGATCACCCTTTACGAGTGCGCTATAGGGGTCACACCTTTTTCCGGTCTTCACGGTACAGACCTTATCAATCGACTTCTTTATGAAGTGCCAAAGCCTCTGCACGAAGTCTTCCCAGACTTTCCACTGCCTCTGAGTGATATCATAAGCAAACTCCTGCGCAAGGACCCGCGTGATCGCTATCACTCAGCATTCGGGTTGGCGGCCGACCTTGAACGTTGCTGTGGAGCGCTCAAGGCAGATAGAGAGCTAGTGCCCTTTGCCCTTGGCACCAAGGATAAGCTTCGCGAGCTCAACTATCGCATTCCAATGGTTGGACGGCAGAAGGAAGTGGACGAACTCTATCGGCTGTTCGAACAAGCACAAGCCGGGGGATCATCACTAGTTTTAATAGGCGCCCCCTCAGGGTTCGGAAAATCGCGTTTAGCATTTGAAGCTCTGAATAAGGCCCAGCAGCACAAGGCCCTGGTCAGCTATGTGAAATTCTCGGAGTATGAGCGTAATTTACCGCTTGGTGCTGTATCCATTCTTCTGACCGAGCACTGCCACTACCTTAAGACTCTTTCATCCGATGAATTAGCAGCCTGGGGACACAAAATATCTGATCGCATAGGGGACCGGCTCCACTTGATCGTGGAACGCTATCCATTCTATGCGGCTTTTTTCCCTCGTCCTCGTCCCCGTCCCCTTGCCATCGGAACGAGCCAGCCAGGTTTTCAGGTCTTCAATGAAACACTGGGTGAGTTCCTGGGTTTGCTTTCTGCCAAGGGTGAATGCCAGTTTTTGTTCATTGATGACCTTCAATGGGCTGACTGGCAAAGTCTTCAGGTCCTCGGTATTTTAGGCGAGATGATCTTCAGCGATCGCGCTCCCGGAATTATGCTCATGGGCACCTTCCGGTCCAATGAAATAGACGCCGACCACCCTCTTATTTCCACCTTCCTAGACCACGCCCAGCAGTTCACGTTGCTCGAGCTAGGCCCTTTGGAACAGCCCGACTCCAACCTTCTGGTCGAAATGCTTCTGGACGAAAAGAGCGATGAAGTATCTCATCTGCAGGATACCTGCTATCGCTTTTCCTTAGGCAACCCCTTCTATGTGTATGAGTATTTAAAGTCCGCGATCCATACCGGCATCTTTGCTTTGAATGAGCAAACACAGACCTGGCATTTTAACCCTGAGCGGATCCATATAGCCGATCTTTCAAGTGGGGTGGCTGGTCTTGTCGTCGAGCGCATCCGCACCCTTAATGAGATCCAACAGGCTTTAATAAGCATCACCAGCTTGGCTGGACAAGCGATGAAACGCACGGCTCTGCAGCAACTAGGTACCTAAGCAAAAGTCTTTGATCACTTTTTCTTTACGAACTCACGAAGCCAGAAATTGTCTGCCAGGACTCCGGCTTTTTTAAGCCGCTCACGTGGCGATAACGAACGCAAATGTGCACAGGCGATCTTTATGG
>NZ_DASQYZ010000099.1:0-4603 GCF_035638955.1 Oligoflexus sp.
ATCCAAATAATTTGTCCGGAATAAGAGGGTCGATCAGACCTTAAGCTGGCTGGCAAGATCTTCGCCAGCCAAGGATCGCTTGACCTCAGTCCGAAAACGATTGCTTTTAGCCTCCGGAAAAAGGGCAAAAGCCGAGCTTAATGCATGAACTTCTGGTGGGTTCCGGATTGCAGCCTCATGATCGATCACATGCGATTTTTATCCTTCTGCATACCTGGAAGGGCAATGCGAGGTCGCTGTCTTTGCGCCTCCTGACGTCAGCTATACACGATGCGGAACAGCTATATGTCGCTCAATTCAAGGGATCCGGAGGGGAATGTAACATGGAGAATTGTCTCAATCAACTCAGTCAGCTCGAAGAAATTCTCGACCGCTACCTCAGGTTAGGTCGGGAAAAATTCTATCCGCACAAGAGTAAAAACTCCATTCCGGTTCAAAGAGACGATCTTGTCAAAATCGAAGAGTTTCTTATGCGATCAAGGCCGCTTTCATTCCAATTATCTCCATGATTTCCAATTCATTCCGGCATCAAGCGATGCAAGGACCTCAAATATTGCGCGCATTTGGATTTTATTTTATTCCTCCGCAGTCTTTCCTGGGCTGTTACGTCTCGTGACTGATGGAACGGCTTTACTACGCCGATTTGTCTTTACAATTATGACCTTCTCTTGGGAGATATCCATGTGCCGCTTGGTCCTGAGCTTTATTATTTTGGCCTTTTCAACTGCTCTTGCGGCTCAAGTGGACGGTCGGGTCGTGGCCGTACAACAGGCCCAGATTCAAAAAATAGATCGTGATTTAGAGCAGCTGGCGAGTCGTAACCAATTCAATGGGGTTCTGCAACAAATACAAGCGCAGGCAACGTGCACGGCTATACGTCCTGGTATAGGCTGGGTATTTGCAGTGACACGAACCAATGGAGCACAGACCTGTGACCAGCTTTGTTCACAGCAAACGGAAGGGCAAGCTGGCAGGCTGAGCTGTTTCAATTCTTTGCACATTTATGCGATCAACAACGCAGCTCCCAAAGATCAAGCGATAGGTTTTAAGACCTATCGCTACAATACATGTGCGTACCTGGACTTTGGACCCAACTATTGCTGTTGCGGAAATTAAAGTCGATCAGGACAAAAACTCCTGAGTCAAGCGCTTGACGAGCTGCTGCGACAGGCTTCCTATCCAATGTCGAACCATCTCGTTGTCCTTGATCCCTTCCCAGATGTTCTCGACGCTTTCCCCGGTACCAGACAGGGATCCGGCCATGGACTTTACGATCCGAACGAATTCCTCTTTATGCTGCTCTTCCATCGCATTGAACCATTGCAGAAAGACTTCGAATACGGTGTCCGCGCTTTGCTCGGTATGGGCGCCAGCTTTTTGGGCAATGGCGTCGCCGGCGAGTTGCTTGGTGGTATCGATGATCGCGTTGAGAAGATCCATAGAGCACTCCTTCCTGCAGGTCTGGACGATTAGATATCGACAGAGTACACAAAACTTTGTTTCGGATAACGGAGATAACGGTCGGTGATCAAATCACGCAGCTGCAGATTGCCATCGACGTATTCGCGGGTATAGTCCTTGGCTTTTTTCTTATCACCTTTGGCTTTGATGCCGCCGATCTCTTTGGCCATTCAAGTTCCGGCGGGTCTGGTTTGTTACTGGGCTTTGTCAGCCAGTCTGGGAAGGGGTCATCACCGACGCCATTCGGGACGCCATGCTGGAAGCGCCGGGATTCAACGATCCTCTGAAACGCCAGTTCGTTTCCATGTTGTAGAAGACTACCATCAGCAGTACTATAAAAAAAATCCAGTCCGCTACGAATATTATCGCCACTCGTGCGGCCGCGACAAAGTTTTGGATTCTTTCTGGGGCTCTGACCGGGAAAAATGATGGCAGGGACCCGGAGCATGCCGGGTCCATTTAGCGACTTAAGAATGTTCCGATGAGGTCGCAAGGTTTGGTTGTAGCAGGAAACTGGAAACAGACCGGGGCAGTGGTTATCTGTCCGGTGCATGGGCAATTGTAAAGGCTGACAGATTTCATGGCGTCGAGCTGGGGAAGTCTGCCGTTGCCATCGATCACCACAATGCCATCGACTTGAAATCCGTTGTCGGCGCGTATGGTTTGGTCGGAATAGATACTTTTCGATCCGTAGGAACGAATCCACGTACTATCGATCATGTGCCATCCGCCGCCATAGGTCCCATTGTACCAGCCTGTGTCACCATAGCTTCTGTGCCAACCAGAGCCGGCATCAATGGAAGTATTGCCGTCAATCACCAGGGGCCCGCTTATCCGGCTTTTCCCTGCTTTGATATCGGTGAGTTCGATGGTCTGGCGAGTGTCCATAAGTTCGAGATTTGCAGCTTTGGAATCCAAGGCCTTCAACTGAGTCGACATCTGCTGAATGGTATCTCTTAAAGTACGAATCTGAGCTTGCTGTATCGCCACGATGGATTCTTGCGACTGACCGTAAAGCGAACCAGTAAAGGCCAGACAGACCAGAACGGAAAACAATTTCTTCATAATAACCTTCATCATTAAGCAGCCAGTGAGTGGCAGAATGAAATAGCCCATGGAACCTGGATACGTCGCACGCGCCTTGTCCATGAAGTTAGTGCTGGAATCGAATTTGTGTGGGACCCGAAACGGATACTTCGCATTATGATACGAAGCAGCTTCGGGTTTACTGCAGGGGGAGCCAAAAACCGTTCTTATTTTATTGCATGCCCAATTGACATCTATAGGGACCCAGATGCAGGTCTTTCAGCCGTTAAAAGATCGTCCCGGGGCAGCAAGGTTATCCAGAAGGGGCGCTGGCTTCCAAAACGGATCGCCCGTTTGCCTGTAGAAATTTTCCATTGTCTTCGACACCTGTTCCAGCCCGATTCTATCGGCGTAAAACATCGGTCCGCCTCGATACAAGGGAAAACCATAGCCACTGAGATAAACCATATCGATATCTGAAGCCCTCTGAGCAATCTTCTCCTGCAGAATGCGGGTGCTTTCGTTAACCAACGCCAGGATACAACGCTCGACGATTTCCTGTTCAGAAATCGACCTTGCTTGCATTACCTTTTCGCTTTGATAGGCGATGATCAGTTCTTCAACGATGGAATCGACTCGGGCCTCGCGACTGCCTGCCTCGTATTGATACCAACCCTGGCCAGTTTTCTGCCCGAAGCGGCCCAACTCGCAGAGACGATCGGCAAGGCGTGGATACTGGGGATCAGGGGTGGCAATCAACTGGTGTTTTCGAATAGCCCAACCGATATCATTGCCCGCAAGGTCACTCATTCGGAAGGGTCCCATGGCCATTCCAAAAGTTTCCAAAGCCTGGTCGACTTGCTGAGGCATCGCCCCTTCTTCAAGGAGATGCATGGCATGCTGACTGTAGGCAGCGATCATACGGTTGCCGATGAATCCATCAAACACTCCGGAGACAACCGCCGTCTTTTTAATGGTCTTAGCCAAATTCATGGCCGTAACGAGCACGTCAGGATCCGTTTGAGCCCCGCGTATGACTTCAAGCAGCTTCATGATGTGGGCCGGGCTAAAGAAGTGCAGTCCCAGCACGTCGGCTGGTCGGCTCGTGACGCCGACGATGGTGTTGATATCCAGCGTCGAGGTGTTACTTGCCAGGATCGCTCCCGGTTTCGCAATTTGATCCAGCGCCTTGAAGACCTGCTGCTTGATTTCCATGTTTTAAAAGACAGCTTCGATGATCAGATCTGCATCCTTGAGATCTTCATAGACAAGGCCAGGAGTGAGCAATGCCAGACGCTGTTCACATTCCTCCGGTTTGATTTTGCCTTTCTTGACTGCACTTTGATAGCTGTTACGAATCGCCAAGGGAAAAGCCGGCTGTCTCTATGATCGCTGTGGTCGGCAAAGATCGACTCGTATTCTCGACGAACAGAGGCAAGCAGATTCTTGTCACTTACCTGGGCGAAGTCAAAGCAAGGACGACGCTTGAAAACATTAACGAGGTGATGACTGCCACAAACCTTGACGACAACGAGATCCTCATTGCCGGCAATGGTCGGGTATTTCTTTGGACACCTGAAGAAACCCCAGCCAAACAACGGGGCAGTCCGATGACCATGCCATTGGACACAAAAGTGGTGACCTTCGGCAAGGGGAAACGGGCAGCCTATGCCGTTGATAACAAAATATTCGTTTCTGGAGCAACCCCAAGCCCTTTGGAAATATCCCTCGAATCATATGTTGATATTTGGGGTTTGGTTTTCAACGAGAAAGCTGACCGCCTTCTCGTCACTCTCTATGATACAGAGAAATCGCGCTATGAGAACCGTATTTTGTCTCTCCCCTCAGCTGATTGGATTTTTACAAGCAGCGAATTACTCGTGGGAGAGGAATTACTGGTGGGAGAAGTCTGGTTGGGTTCGAGTAACGACTTTTTTGGTAAAATTATAGTGACCCCAATTTGATTGAGACCACCCTTAAGCTGCTGTAGAAAGGAAATCTATGGCTTACAGCGAAGGTGCAGTTGTGTCAGAAAATCAGCGTTGGACAGGCAAGAGGAAGGCAGAGGCGGTCCTGGATATCATCAAGGGCAAAGTCAGTCTTGTCGACTTCTGTA
>NZ_DASQYZ010000100.1:0-31380 GCF_035638955.1 Oligoflexus sp.
CAAGCACTACGATATTGACATCCACCTGTGTGCACCATATGGCTCCAACAGTCTGAGGTCGTGGGTGACCAGCGCATCCGCCTTCGATGGCCAGCGGGCGTCGTTCCTGTTCAACCTCTACAACAAGCTCAACGAGCTGGCCGGCTGCGGTCTGGAGCCATTGACCGCGACCTATGCTGCAGGCGAAGGGAAAGGTCTGACCCTTGACTGGTACGCTGGTACCGGCGATGAATGGAATGGCAAGTCGGCGTCTCTCCTCAGTAGCAAAAAAGTGGCAACGCGTGTCGAGCCCATTGTCAATTTCCCAGGACGTGAGGATGGAAATGGATATTTCGCAGCCTGGGCGAAGTCCGCTGGCGTTGATATCAATGGTGCCTTCTCGTCCCGCGGAACAGGAACGATTCTTGCGCCAGTCACGGGTGACTATTCGTTCCTATTAAATGACCGAGGCGGCGGCTTTGGCAAAATTCTGGTTGCTGGCAAGGAAGTTTACAATCGCTTCCGCTACAACGAGGACAAACCGCTGCGGGTGACCGTTTCCCTGCAGGCAGGCCAGACCTATCCCATCATTTTCGAGCGTCACGGCTATACCGCTGGCGGGATCCAAATTGAATGGCAGAGCGTCAATGGCAAGTTGCCTCGGCAGAAGATTCCAACCTCCCAGCTTAATCCCTAAGGTTTAAATGGGAAGGCGCCGCTCCCTTATTATCAGGGAACGGCGCTTTGATGCTCACGGCCCATATCCCTTCAGTGGCTTTCGATGGCTCCGACATCAGCTTTCGAGCCGAGCTTGCGAGGCATTCGGAACAGGTCATCGCCCGGCTCGGGAACTGTGCCTGATGCATTGTTGACCGCTGGACTTTCCGGCTTGAGCGCAAAGTAATCACTGTGGGTGCCTTCGGCAACAAACAACGGGTCGACATTAAGACGATTGCTATCGTTGCCCGTTGCTACAAACCCATTACCGCCATAGACAATATTATGGCTGAAGTCCACGTTCTCCGAATTTCGAGTGCTGTTAACGGGACGGTCACTGCGAGCGACCATGATGTTGTCGCGGACACGCACGTTTTTGGATTCTATTGCTGTAATTTCACCATCACCAGTTATGGGTATCGTTGAGTTACGGACTGAAGTGTTAAAGAAAACATCGACATTGCTGGCATGGAAGACATGAATACCGCGAGCGCCATTGTTATGGACAAGATTATTAACAACGAGCGTACGACCTTTGTAATCCCTGTAAGTATCAAGGATAATGCCATTGCCGTCAGTAGGCTGCCGGTACTTATAGCAACCGCAAGGCACTTCGTTCGAATTGCTCGAGCTGGCATTTCTACGGACAATGAATTTGTAATCTCTGGTGTTAGAGTCACTGTCGCGGGGAACAAGGACGGAGATCCCGGATCCACCATACGACGAAAAGCGACCATTGTTATGGATTCGATTATCCTCGACTGTCACATAGTCAGCGCCCATCATGGCGACACCATTCAGGGGATGGTCATGAATATAATTGTTTCGCACGACAATATGGTGCGCAATAGGTTTGGATAGATCACGGCTTTCGACACTAATACCACTTGAGCTTGCATAAGGTGTGGGCTTTCTCATTTCCGCGAGAGCGCCTTCCAGAGTCACATCCTTGCTGTGGCCTGCCAACTCAAAACCCTCAATCACAATGTAAGAGGCTTGACGAACTTCAATGCCGCTCCAGTTTTTACGTACCGTGCTGACGATTTTAGGGCTTTGACCGGGAAAGTTCCGGTATGTAATCCAGGCATCAGGCGTACCGGACTTGGTAATAGCAAGGACTGCGTAGTTTGTGCTTTTATATTCGCCTGTCCCGACCAACAGCGTCTGCCCGGGCTTAAGCTTTCCATGGGCATACTGGAGCGTTTTCCACGGGAGTTGTTCGGTCCCTGGATTCTTGTCGGATCCATTAGCGGAGGAAACGTGGAAGACCGAGGGGCTCGCCGGATCATCCGTTCTGATGGGCGCCGTAGTATCAATAAGGACGATGTTATCCTGCGTACTCGACAAAACTCGATATTCATACTGAGTCTTCGCAGTCAGACCCTGGTCACGATACAACCGGGCATCACCGCTCAACCTTGCGAGTTGAATCCACTCACCTGCCGGCAGGGAACGTCTCTCGACTATCAATGAATCCACAGGGGAACGGCTCTTTTTCCACTCGACGATGACGTCTGTGCCTGATAGAGCCACAGCCGACACCTGCCCTTGAGGCGAGGTTAAAATGGAATCCGGGGTATTGGCTTCAATTGGTGAAACCCGGGGGTTGCTTCCTATGGGCGACGCTTCACCTGTCTCCTCAGAGAGCGACGCAGTGGACTGAACCTGCTCAGGCAAAGATTGGGTTTGCCCCCGCGCATTTTGCGTTGCCTTGGACTGACAACCGAATGTCCCTGCTCCCAGCAGTTGGAGAAGAACCAAACTCAACATTGGCATCTTGTTACCGCTCAGAACCATATGAATCACTCCACTTCAGAAATTAACAGACAAGACTAGTCGTGTCATAGCAAGGCGCTCGGCGGATGAATTTGACCCTATTGCGCCAGTCCTGAAGATGGATGGAGCAGCGTGCAAAAAAAATGCACCCGTGAGTTACAGCGTGAGCGCTTCGATGGACCACGAGAATCCAGGGCCCAGTTGTTGAACTTCCGGGCGGTCGCCGTCTCGTAAACTGACATAATTCAAGATCTGGCTTCTCATCGATCACTTCAAGACACCATCTCAAACCTTCTACGAGTGGAATGACCGCAAAAAAGCGTCAATTTCAGACTGACTCTTCAGCTTTGGGGAATTAAAGAACGAAGCGCGGAACTTTCGCGCAAAGGTTAAATGGATGCAATACATTGCAATCATTGATTTTTTAGTGATGCGGAACGAGCCCCACTCATGGCGAGTAATATCCTATGACCTGAGTGGTTAAAAACCTTCGCTTCGAGCACCATAAGGAGGACTAAGGCTTGCACAGGTGACTGACAACGTCCCTTCTATTGACTTGAGGCCATGGAGCAACGCCGATGATGCAATTCCGCGCTTATGCTTTCACAGTTTTGACGTCTTTGGGAAGCTGCATGTGGGTCTCCTGCGGTCCTGCTGAAAAAAGTGAACTGGATCACACCTTCGGCGTGACTTCAAGAGCACGTACTGTACCTCTTGCAAGCTGCGAAAAGCAGGGTGGAAGCGATCCCAACGTTCAATATGTTCAAACCGTACTCGACAGTCTGACCTCAGCAAACCCGGCAACGTTCAAAGGTTTGCTGGCTTCCTCGAAGTTTTGCCTTAGGGTCATAGAATCTTCCGAACTCAATGCGAGTGCTGACACGACGACAGGAATCATTCAAATGAATACCCAGGCGCTCAGAGAATCAATCCATGACGCCGATGTCGCAGCTATACTTGCACATGAATTAGCTCATATCACCATGAATCACGTCTATACACTTGAACACGATAAAGTCGCGAAGAATTCAAACATCGAGGCTTTGAACTCTCAGCTGACGGCAAATGAGCGCAAAGAACTCGAAACAAAAGCAGGGTACTTCCCTGAGCTGGCAGACATCCTGAAGAAGGACGTCGGGGTTTTCAAGACCTTGACGACCTTGGAGTCCTATAGTGATATCGAATACGCTGTGAATCTGGCTCAGATCACACTGAAACTATCCAGCCCAACCCAGCAAGAAAAGAGCGATTTTTTTGACCAGCTGGACTACATTGACAGCGAGACCGGCGCCAATCCCAAGGATCACACTATTCTGGATAAATCAGCGGGCTGGAAAAGTATTCGCCTGGTCCTGGAAAAAAGTTTCGCACCTCTTGCGGCGTTGCAGTCAAAAAGATCTGAACTCATTAGGCAGATTCGGACTATTCCGCGCGATAAAATAATTGATGATGGAGCCGGTGCCGAACGCAACTGGAAGGAGCAGGAAGCTGATGAAGTTGGATTCGAATTGTACTTACGCGCTGGGTACAAGGCAGATCGGTACACCAGCATCGACAAGATCATGCTTTCAAAAAGAGCAACGGAAAAGGAATGCAATGACCTCTTGACCAAAGGAGAGGTTCCTGCGCGCGGCTCCCAATCTCACCCGAGCTCCTGCTGGCGGATCTTTAACAACAATCGCGAAAAAACCTTACATACGAAGGAATATGCGCCTTTCCTGAAAAACTCCAAGCTGACTATCAAAGCCGGTGAGCTTGAAAAAATCAAGGCGGGACTTTGACCGGAACACCCCACTCAACCATCCTTTCCCCACCAACAAAGCCATGGATGGCGTCCTCTCAATTGTATGGGCCCTTCGTACCAACCCAATATTTAGAATACTGCTCACCGTGGATTTATATTTCTACAGATATTGCATTCCTGGTTCCTCTCCACACTGCGCAATGAGTCCGCCGGCGACACATGTCATCATCCCGTACAGGTCACGGAAGTTTAACTATCCCTTTTTAATATGGTCGTCTCATCTGTGAAGTTGGTCTGTTTCCTGCTCATGGCAAATCGAGACGGAGCGAATAAAAGAAGCTCCAACCCTGTATGCAACGGCGCGCACCTGAAGTAAACAGCAGTGATCACACCGAACAACTTTGCAAAAAGATGATGCGGATTCGATCACGAAAATCTTTCTACCTTGCAGAGAGCCAGGTTAATCTTCAATACAAAATCACCAAGAAACCACTTGGCACATCTGCCAGGGGTACTGCATCCGCCGCGTACTAAACTAAGAGAGAAAACGCTTGATGCGAATTAAATTGCCTGCGTTGCGCTGGCCTCTGCTTGGAGCGGATATGACGAATAGAACCGGCCACGACTCACTATGCAGAATGTGAAGTGCACGATGCTGATTTCCAAGTTTTCTGTTTAGAAATTGGGACGCAGCATAATTTCGCAGCGCTAGTCACGTGCTGACAATAAATTTGCCTTATGTTTTTGACAGGCAGTTCAGATGGATTGCCGTCGCTAATCCTTCAGCTGGTGGAGTGCTTTGCATGAGAAAGATTGGAATGTGTACGCTACTTTTCTTTGCGATCGGGTCCGGAATCGGATGCGGATCAAAATCAGGCAAAACTGATTTATCTTCGACTCCTGGTTCCGGTGGCACATCTGGATCCGGGGTCATTGCGGAAGAATGGGCTGGGATCCCCGGCGATGGGATACCGAGTCTACTCTCCAACAAGAAATTTCCAAGCGATCCGTCCTCGCGTTCGTTCTTAACGAGCCTCGCCGCTCCCAGAAAAAATCTTGAAGGCTATGGAACCAGAATACGGGGATACATTCGACCCACTCAGTCGGGCCCGTACACGTTCTTTATTACTGGAGACAATGAATCGCAATTCTTCTTAAGCAGTGACGAAAACCCTGATAACCTGTCTCCACAACCTATTTCTTTTCTGACGGCCAGCGAATGGACATCAAGAGACGAATGGGAAAAATTCCCTGGACAGACATCGAGGCCCGTTCAGCTGCAAGCTGGGACACGCTATTATTTTCAGGTCCTTCATAAAAATGGGGGTGGAGAAGGCGGGGTTGCTGTTGGGTGGAGACTTCCAAACGGTCAAACTGAACGCCCCATCGCAGGGGATAAGCTAGCAACTTTTGAAGCAGACTCGCCTGCGGCTGAAAATGCTCAGAATGATAGCTATCATAATCAGCTCAAATCAACGCTCTTGACAAAGTTCGGGATTATTGGAGGGACCTGGGTCTTTTCCTCGAATATCGACCTGAATACAACAAATATCGAGACCAGCCGGGAAGGATCGACAGCGTCCGTTGTCAGCGTTACCGACCAGCCCTTCACGAAAGCTGTTGAGCTTGCCGTCAACGAAGTTCCCAAGAGAGCCACAGGGGCAAGCCTGAATCTCGGAACAAGTAAGGCCGTCAAGGCAGGCGATAGCCTTCTTCTCATTTTTTGGGCCCGTACGATAGCTGGCCAAAATCAGATCGGCCTGGGAAATTTTCAGTTCATGCTGAATTCAGGCAAGTACACAAAATTCAGGTCATTCGAACAAAGAGTCGTAGGCAATGAATGGAAGCAATACATTATACCCGTGCAGGTGACTGAGGATGTGCCCGCTGGTAGCGCAAAATTCATGGTGGAACTGGGAGTCGCGAGACAAACCCTCCAAGTCGGAGGTGTGACAGCAATCAATTATGGCAAAGCTTACGCCATGAGCTCACTGCCGATTCAAAGCCATGACGACTATCTGGGCAGGGAAGCCAATGCTCCCTGGCGCCTGGAAGCTCAAGCTCGAATTGAAAGATTACGCAAAGCCAATCTTCAGGTAGCCGTGCAAAACGCCAGCGGTCAACCCATCCCTAATGCTCAGGTACGGATTGAAATGCTGCGCCATGAATTCGCATTCGGCACGGCAATCCAGGAAGACCGAATTGCAGGAAACGGGAAGCAGGACAACATTTATGAGTCGAAGTTACTGAACCTCGATGGCAAAGGTCACGGGTTTAATGCGGTTGTTCTTGAAAACGGTCACAAATGGACAGAATGGGAAAAAAAGTGGCCCCTGTCCAACGCGGACAACGTCAGAACAGTTAATTGGCTCGCAGAGAAAGGCATCGAAGTCAGAGGACACACTCTGCTCTGGCCAGGATGGAACAATCTGCCTGCGGATATGAGGGATCAGCCCCTGCCCTATCTCAAAGACCGCATCAATGGCCATCTGAGCAGCATGCTCAACAACCCAGGTCTCAGAGGGGTCATTAAGGAATGGGATGTTGTCAATGAACCCACAGGCAATGTGGATATTGCCAATGCATTTGCGGGCTCCCCTGGATACCCGACAGGCCGGGAAATCTATGTGGACGCGTTCAAAAAAGTCAAGGAGATCGCGCCTGACGTCAAGGCCTACATCAATGAAGCCCAATTAACCAACTTTTACGCGAAAAATGACGTCTACAAATCCTATGTAAGAGAACTTGCCGATGGCCTCCATAATAGCGGGACCGCTGCCAAGATAGACGGAGTGGGCTTCCAGGCGCATTTCCGTTACCTGATCCCACCTGCGGAAATGCTTCAGCACTACGAGGACTATCACCTCGCTTCCCGCGGCGGCAAAATCCGCATCACCGAGTATGATAACGCCACGCTGGCCCCTGATGAGATCCAGAGTGACTATTTCAGGGATATTCTCACAGCCACCTTCAGCTACGAGCACAGTGATGGGTTTCTGATGTGGGGATTCTGGGATGGAACTTCGAAGAAGGCTGCTCTATTTGATATCGACTGGAACTTGAAACCATTTGCCAAGCCATTCATCGATCTGGTTTTCAACCAATGGTGGACGCCAACTACGGAGTTGGTGGCTGACTCGAACGGCTTGGTCTCACTGCGCGGATTCAAAGGAACTTACAAGATCACTATTGCGAACGGCAATGAACAAAGAACCGAAATCGTCAAGTTGGGTGGTGATATGTCCCATACCTCCAGACCAGCAAGCCGATAGACTAAAACTCTTATAAGATGGCGTCAACGAGGGTGGAGGGAGCTCCACCCTCGTTTGCTTATAGCCGCAAATTTTCCTCGCAGTGACACCATATCATGACCCTCACCGAAGAAAAGAGCAGCCACCCATTCCGGAGCATCATAATTAATAAAGCGATTTCACTGATTATTTTTGCGACGAAGGGCCTAATTATCCACACTCACGATGCGCGCGCGAGGTACGGGTTCAAATTTTTCTGTCTTGTCATACGTATTCAATCTAAAATGATGACATTACCACCTCAACACGGGTCATTGGACAACATATATGAAATTCTGGCTCCTTTCGTTGCTTTGCATTATGACGACTCAATTATCTGCAGAAGAGCCCACGGAAGAACTAGATTTGAACAACAAATTTTCTCAGGAATGGGCTTCCTTGGACAACCCCAAGGCATTGATCCCTTGGGCAAAGCAACAATTCGAAACCACTGATATGCAACAGAATCCCCAACGTTGGGTTCGCACGCTTTGGTTCTATTCCAATCTAGGCGACGATTGGGAGAATCTTCACGACGCTAAAAACACTATAAAAAAGGCAATAGTAATTGCCGAGCGGGAAAGAATGTATGAAGAATTTATAGATCTACGAAATTTCCTGCCAGGCATCATCGAATCTGCATCAAGAGGGTCTTCCGAGCCAGTTGATTCAATATCGATGAAAAAGGAACACGAAGAGATAATTTCAGAAGCACAGAGAATAGGCCTGAAACGAGCCGAGGCGGAGGCCTTGGCAACCTTCGCTTATTACCTTCGGGACATAGGCGAAACACATCGCAGTTTGCAGCTGCTTTTGGAAGCCACGCGCCTCATGGCAGAAGACCCTGAATCGAACATCTTAAGCCAGATGAGATTAAAGAACAATTTAGCGATAGCTTTTTCATTTGAAGATCAGGAAGAACGAGCACTCAGTCTTTACCTTGAAGTCAATGCATTTTGTAAGAAAGTGCGTCTGCGAAGCTTCTGTCAAACGAACTACTACAATCTTGGAAAACTCATGGTCGACTCGGATGACCTTGAGATCGTCGCGAAAGCAGACGTCTATTTAAATCAAGCTCTTAAAATAGGTCTGGAAATTTCCGACCGCTTTTCGACCGGCGCTTCGCATTCCGGCTTGATAAGTTTTCACACGAAATTGAAAAAGTATCGCAGCGCGTTAAATCACGTTGAGATCGCAAGTAAAATATTCACCGAAATCAAAAACGACGTTTGGCTTGCCGACACGCACAAAAGGCGGGCCAGAATCCTCTTCCTAACCAAGAAACATGAGGCCGCTCTAAATTACATTGACTTGGCCAGGAAGTTATTCCCAAAAGATTTTCGACGTGATTTCCTTGATCTGGATGAATTGAGCTACCAAATATACCGTGAGCTCGGGGAGACCAAAAAATCATTGGATTTCCTCGAAAAGCATCATGCCGCGTTCAAGGAAATAACCAAGGAGAAAGGAAAAGCCGATTTTTCGAGGTTGATGGTCACCATGGGCCTGCAGATAGAACAAGAAAAAAACAAGGTACTATCAAAAGACAATGAATTGAAGAATCAAATTCTCAAAGAAACCGAAAGCATGCGGATTTTCATGCTGGCCATCATCGGCCTTATGCTGCTTGTTATGGCGTCTCTAGCAACAGCAGTCTTCCGAACTCGCGAAGTGAAGATCAGTCGCATGAAAATGCAACGCATTCTGGATAATATCGAAGAGGGCATTCTTACCGTCAATTCCAAAATGAAGATAGAAAGTGAATATTCTCAATATCTAAAAATCCTTCTCAATACCAACGACGACTTGACAGGCGGTGATGCCATGGATCGACTTCTCTCCAAGTCAACCATGACCAAAGAGAGCCAAAGCATGGTCATCGAGACACTTCGGGTATCAATGGGGGAAAATGAATTCCAGTGGACTCTCAACGAGCAGAACCTTCCCAGAGAACTCGTTTACAGTGATACGCTTGGGACCAGAATCATGGCCGTACATTGGAAACCGCTTTACGATAAGAACCAACGTATACAAAGTATATTAATTGGACTGATAGATGTGACAGAAACGCGAAAACTGGAAACCGAGATTACAGCAGAAAGAGACCGTACTGATCGACAGGGGCAAAGAATCCGTGAACTTGCGCAAATAAATTCGGACCGGGTCGATGACCTCATACGGCAATCGAAGTCCTTGCAGAGCTTATTTTCCAAGACTTTGCAATGCGCTGAAACGCGCCTGTTAGTTCGTCGGGAATTGCATACTATCAAGGGCATCGCGCGAACCTTGGGCTTGAGAGAACTGAGCGCGATCTCTCATGACCTTGAAGATAATCTACAAAATGAAACGACAGGTCTAAATTTAGACGAAGCCATTTTTGAACCGTTTCAGGATTTGATCGCAGAATACAATCATATCATTTCAAATATTTTCAGTCGTAAAAACCTGAACTTGAAAGCGACAGAACGCAGTCTCATCGAAGTGGTAGAGGGTATTCTACCGAGTTTAAAAGATCAGCTTAGTGCTGCAGGAATGGCATTGAGTGGCTTGCAAATAGTCGACATGGTCATGAGTTGGCCACAACAACTGCTCCAATCCGTCGAGCAAATTTTAGTTCATGCTTTGAGCAACGCCGTGGACCATGGTTTTGTTCTGCCGAAACAAAGAGGGCAACCAGTCCAGAGTCCAATTTTTCATATTGAAGCCACTTACGGGAACAATGGTTTGCAGCTGACGGTTCGGGATAATGGAATCGGTTTGGACCTTGAAAAATTAGCCGCCTTGGCTGCGTCTCGTGGATTCAAACCAGATCCCGGGCGATCCATTGCAGACGTAGTGTTTATCGACGGATTTACGACAGCTGAGAAAGTAAGTCGAACGAGCGGCAGAGGCGTTGGGCTATCCGCGATCAATGGGATTTGTCATGAGTGGAACGGTGAGGTTCATATGGAGCCCGCGCCCAGGGGCCAAGGCGCTCAACTGAGCGTTCTCCTTACAATGAAGGGACTCAAGACATCGGCCTAAGTTGTCGGAGGCCCGCGGGTCAAGATTAAGAGGATGTAGCCCAGACAACGGACCTGGGCAAAATATGTTCAATCGAGATCAATAGGGAGAGGGACAAGAAATGGCGAATATGGCCGCTTACAGATTCAAATCGTCAAGCAAATCTGTTAAGCCCAAATCCTTCTGCAACTTGTCGCATTCCGCTTGCGATTTCCCCACACTCTTCTTGCCGTCAACAATCGCAATGCAACCGTTAGCGGGTGCAGCGATAGTTTCATTCCCGATGGTAACCGATCCACCATTGCCGACGAAAATGATTGATTTTCCATCTTCACCATCGGTAATTATAGCCGATCCTCCGTTGGCCCCATTGGCTCCATTGGCTCCATTGGCTCCATTGGCTCCATTGGCCCCATTGCTTCCATTGGCCCCATTGGCCCCGTTGGCGCCTACACCGTCGGCTCCATTGACGAGATCTTCGAAGTCGGCATCATCTTCTACAGCTGAGTCTCTATCGGCTTTGACATCACGGTCTTTGGCCTTATTTTTCGTATATCGATCTTCCGAAGATCCCTTGACAACGGTCGGTTCTTCTTGTTGTGATTGAGTCGATGATGACGTTTTGGAATCGCAAGCGTTCGTGAACAACGCTCCAAGCATGAGACTTAGGCTAAGGAGACTTTTCATGATATCCCTCAAAAAATGAATGTTGAGAAGACATAGAGCAAAAGATAAGCCAGCGGTCGACGATAACAAATATCATATGTTGCTGAAATTCATTGCCCCCATTGATTCTCATCACAGCAAATGCCATTCGAGACTACCCCTTAAACATCTTGTACTCATTGAACAATTTGAAGATACTCGGCGAATGACTAACCCTGTATGGTGTCAAAACTCCATTTTTCAGCCATCTCTGGCTTGCGCCTAACTTCGGCTCACGCCGGACAACACTAAAAAGATGGCCAGATAATCATGATGTAACTATCCTTGGACTTCCCGGCTATTTTAATGCTGCAGCAGGGCCCATGTGAACTTAAGTCCAAAACGAATGGAGACACACTTCTGAAAATTCGCCTGCTTCGATCACTCGAATTTTTCTTTGTGGAACTGTTCAATACTCACTGTGCAAAAACGATGTTCCAGTTCTATCGCAATAAGCAATCCTGTTGATGCAGTTTAACCAGCTTTGAATCATAAGTGGATGGAGAGTATTTGATTTCACATGAAAGATCTTACTCGAAAGCATAAGTCGGTTTTGAACGCTTTGATTCGAATCATTCACAGGAGAAAAAAATGCTCAGAAAAGCAACCATCCTTCCTCTTCTTCTTGCCGCTTTCGGAAGCGGCTGCGGGAAAAAGAGTGAAGCTTCAAGGCCTGAAGGCACCAGCCTGAGTGAAAATACTCGAGATGGTACTCGAGATCTGCCAACCGGTGAAAATGGCGACAAGGCTGCCATAGGCACCTTCAGCGAAGCCGAAATGGATAAAAAAATAGCCGCCGGTCTAGCCATCTGGCGTAAGCAGCGCAAAGACCTCAACGGCATTGATAAAGGCGCCTGTGCCAACTGCCATTCGTCGGACGGCATTGAGCTGGCCCTCTATGATATTTCCGACGATGATGTCCGTCGCCGCGCTCACATCGATGGCGTGAATGACGTCGACAGGGAAGCGCTCGTCGAATATTTCGCTGCATTGCGACAGAAAAATAAGATCACATCCCTGAAAAGTGTTCTGAACGATCGTCCCCTTCAGCCCCAGGGCGAGGCGTTTGCGGGAGCGACCAAAGCGGAGCGGGATCTGGCTTTTGCAGCCAACTCGCTCCGCAGTGTTGCACCGACACTGCTCGATACCCAAATAACCACAGTTGACCAGGCCCTCAAAGCCAAGGCTGAGTTGAAGGCCAGCCGGCCTTTGACTTTGAAAATCGGCATCCCGCTCCCCCGCATTTCGGAAGACTGCTTCCGCGGTGAGGAACACTGCACAGCCAACGATTGGATTTCTGATCTGCCTCGGGTGCCCAAACCCGGGTCCGAAGCCCAGTGGTTTGCGATCAATGATCGTTACCGGGCTGACCCCAGCGACAGCAACCTCCGTGAAGTCCTTAAAGCGGTGGACTCGATGACGGTTGCCTGGAAGAACCCTGGTGAATCCAATCAGGGTCCAGCAGGAAGCCTCGGTACCACCAAGTTCAAAGCTTTGCAGATCACGCAGCACCTTCTGCGGCGCCAGCAACTGGGATTGTTCGACCCCGCAAAACATGAAAATCCCATTCTGGCCCTGAGCGGGCCGGACCAAAGCCAGCCCAATGCCGCTTTCTTTGTCGCTGATTTTGCTTTTGACAAGACCAATACTGTGTGGACCCGTGCTGACCAGATGCCTGCCTTCGTTCGGCAAAGTTTCGGCGAAACAGCGGAGCGGCCATTCACCAATGCGGGTGTGCAGGATCAAAAGAATCAGATCGTACAGCCCTGGTGGTACTTCGGCTTTAATGGCGATAGCAGCGTCTCCAGTGGCACGGGAACTGAGTATTTCTTTGGTTCCGTGGGACGGGATGCTGCATCCGGGGGCGGTTATCCGCTGCACCGCTTTTATTTGATCGGCAAGACCGCTACGACGGGATACGACAGAAACAAGGATTCTTCCAAGGTGGAAGCGAACAACATTGCCCTGTCTAAAACCGGATGGAAAGACGTCGGTGATGAAGATCTGCCGAGGCTCTATGCCACTGTCGAGGCCAGACAGCTTTACCGCAAACTTGAAGTCAACTGGACAGCGATGTGGATGCTCCTCATGAAAGAGCAGATTGAAAAGAGTGGCCTGGCCAGTCTCGACAAGCACTACGATATTGACATCCACCTTTGTGCACCCAATGGCTTCAACAGTCTGAGGTCGTGGGTGACCAGCGCATCCGCCTTCGATGGCCAGAGGGCGTCGTTCCTGTTCAACCTCTACAACAAGCTCAACGAGCTGGCCGGCTGCGGTCTGGAGCCATTGACCGCGACCTATGCTGCAGGCGAAGGGAAAGGTCTGACCATTGATTGGTACGCTGGTACCGGCGATGAATGGAATGGCAAGTCGGCGTCTCTCCTCAGTAGCAAAAATGTGGCAACGCGTGTCGAGCCCATTGTCAATTTCCCAGGACGTGAGGATGGAAATGGATATTTCTCGGCCTGGGCGAAGTCCGCTGGCGTTGATATCAATGGTGCCTTCTCGTCCCGCGGAACAGGAACGATTCTTGCGCCAGTCACGGGTGACTATTCGTTCCTATTAAATGACCGAGGCGGTGGCTTTGGCAAAATTCTGGTTGCTGGCAAGGAAGTATACAATCGCTTCCGCTACAACGAGGACCAACCGCTGCGGGTGACCGTTTCCCTGCAGGCAGGCCAGACCTATCCCATCATTTTCGAGCGTCACGGCTATACCGCTGGCGGGATCCAAATTGAATGGCAGAGCGTCAATGGCAAGCTGCCTCGGCAGAAGATTCCAACCTCCCAGCTTAATCCCTAAGGTTTAAATGGGAAGGCGCCGCTCCCTTATTATCAGGGAACGGCGCTCTTTCTTCGTCTCCGCTCAAAAACCCCACTCGTAGGAAGCCCCTGCAGCCCTGAAGGATTTTAGCTCAAGCAGCAAGCTCTTGAGTCCAAAGCGTGCAGTTTCGGTGAGGGACGAGGATGACGATGCGGAACGGAACACTTTCCAAAGCTTTGAGTTTCCGTTGATTTATTTCTATGGTCATTGTCCCGCCTAAATCAGTGACGAAGCAACGGATAGCCGACATACCAATTCCACGGCCTGAAATTTCGCTGACCTGCTCCGCCGTCGAAAATCCCGGGTGAAAAATGATTTCGACCAGGTCCGCCACGGGTGGGCTAGTTTCGGCTCTTATGATGTTCGCGGCCTTGGCGCGCTGGTCGATCCGCTGCAGATCCAAGCCCTTTCCATCGTCCTCATAACTAATCTCCAAATCGGGACCTTTGCTGGTTGCATATATTCGAATTGATCCCGCAGGACTCTTGCCAAGCTTGACGCGCGTTACTGTATCTTCTATCCCGTGATCCATACTATTTCGAATCATATGGAGAAAAGCATGGCGAAGGTTTTCTTCAGCTTGTTGCATCAACCAGACTGGTGGAACGTCCACATGCAGGTCCGGTTGAGGCTTGCCAAGTTCCCTGGCCAGGGAGGCGGCTTCCTCTTTCAATTCTGTAAGGACACTGGAAAGACTGCGATAGAGATGGGTGCCCACAAAATCCTGCAGGTGACGCGTCATACGCCTGAGGCGCTCGTTGATATCCATGGTGGTGGGATGCTTAAGAAGATCTTCGATTTTGACAAGATCCCCTCTCTGAACCGGAATGGAGTTTTTACTCCTGTGCGGATAGAATTTGTCCCGACCTAACCTAAGGTAGCGGTCGAGAATTTCTTCGAGCTGACTGAGTTGATTGAGACAATTCTCCACGTTGCATGCCTCGCCGGAATCCTTGAATTGAGCGACATAGAGCTGTTCAGCATCGTGGATAGCTGACGTCAGGAGGCGCAAAGACAGCGACCTCGCATTGCCCTTCCAGGTATGTAGAAGGATAAAAATTGCGTGCGATCGATCATGAGGCTGCAATCCTGAATCCATCAGCAGTTCGCGAGCTCTCAGGAGCAGTCTTCGACTCTGCTCGGCAAAACGCCCTAAAACGTCCGGTTCAACTTGCGCCAGTTCGATCAGCATACTCATTTCCGCTTGATGCTGTGCACTCTCTTCTTGCAACCGGCGCACCTGGGTGACATTCCGTAGGGTTACCAACACACGCGCAATGCAACCATCTTTATTGACAATAGGATACCATTCGGCCTCGATGATCTGAGTTTGACCATTTTTATCCTTGCGATAAAGCTCCTTTGGCAATAGATGGTCATTCATTGACCAGAAAATATCTGATCCACCAAAGGAAGCCACGAGCGTACTCTCTATGAGGGCCTTCTGTTCGGCGCTAAGCGTTGTCCCATTGTAGATCAATGGAAGGGCTGCACGTCCTTGCAGCTCGGAATATCCCAGGATATGTTCCAATTGCCTTGCATATTGGCCCTGAATGCTTAAATCAGGCAGAAGGATGAAGATCCCTTGCGGGACATGTTCCATGATCGAACGTATTTCTTCCGTTTGGCGTTCAACTTCCCTTTGCAGCTCTTTCTGCAAATGCTCAGCAGTACGAAAAGCTTTGGCGAAGCGGTGGGCAACCATCTGGCTCTGCAAGAAGATAAAGACGACCATCGCTAAATTCATTGTGTAGGGAAAGGGCATGACACGATAGGTGACGAGTATATCGTAGACGAAGCTGAGCGTAAGGATGAACGCACCAAGGAATGCATAGACAACCATTTCAGCCCGGTGCCGCCATGCCTGAAGTATGAGCACGAGGACATAAATAAGACTGCTGATAAGCATGACATGAAAAGGACGTTGCAACTGCGTGTAAAAATGGAGAGGGAGAATTGCGACCAGGACCATGCTGCCGAGAAAGACAGCGGTCAATACTTTGAAAAGCTTCTGGGAAAGGTAGGCTCCAAAATTGAAGTAGAAAAACGCTATGCCACTCAAAGTACAGGCCAGCATAGTAAGGTACTCGACCTTGTATTTGATGAAGTAGGCGAGAGATCCCAACTCCGGAAAATAGAGCGATGTGAGATCGCTGGTGACAAAGGTCCGGATAGCCACCAAAAAGCTCCAGCAACCTAACATAAGGCTTGCTGTGTCCTGGCGCCGCCTGAGATAGATCATAAAGTTATAGACGCCGATGATAAAGATCATGCCGGCCGAAATCTGGTTCAGAAGCAATTCGGTTTGATATTGCTTCGAGAGCGTGGAGCCGGGAGCTAGACTGGGGACATGCCATAGGCCGCCTTTGGAATCATGGAAGTTGGCAATCTGAATCAGAGCGACCCAAACCTCCTCTTTGTTCCCCGGAGCAAACTGCACCCCTTGCGGAAAACGAAACGGCTCTGTTGTGGCTTCGTCACCGACATGGCCATTCTCTATGATGGTGGCTCGTTCCGGATACCCTTCCATGAAGATATAGGCTCTATAGGCAGAGGAGGTGCTACGGATAAATAGCTCATATCCGTCCTTCCGAGGTGACAATCCCTTGAAGCGAAGACGGTAGGTGCCAAAACCAAAGGCTGGATATTGACCCGCAGAGCCAGGCTGGTTCAATGAGTTCCAATAGGTGCCAGCTTTCATAGGGACAGGAGTACTCGTAGTACGGTCTCCAGGCACCAACAGCTCCTGCCAATAGAATTCCCAAGGCCCTTCAAGTTTAATATGATCATCCACCTTAAAAGACTCAGAAAAATCCATGGGTTCCAGGGCAAATGCTTGGGATGGCCTTAAACCGCCAAAAACCAACCCGACACAGGAAAGAATGAAGAAAATGGACCTTTTCAGTGCTTTTTGCCTTTTTAACAACCCACTTCACCTTTCTCGCTTACTTGCCAAATCCCGTGAATGACGGCTTTGTTAAGAGTATTCGGCTAATTTTCAGCGCGGTTGAGAGAGTTGTGCGATGTCGCGTTCGAACACGCACCCGAAGATCTCGGCTCCTAGTACAAGTCAATTGAGAGGTGATAGATTTGATCACATACTTTGCACTGTGACACCAATGCTTGGATCTCAACCAGAGATTCTTTGAGACAGGATTGAGCCTTCAGAAACGTTTGTTTGTCGCAACTAAAAATGGCCGAAAAATGATAATCAGTTGCTTGATGCAGACCGCGATGAAGGTATGACAGCGTTTCGACTCGCCAATTCCTGTGATTGGCAAGGGACAGCGCATGATGCTGCTCGAGATGAATTGCTGGCTTCACAACGACATAGCCTTGCCTTTGCTTCCGTATCATACCTATCGCCGTGAGCTTTTCTAACTCGGATCTCAATTTTGCTTCAGACATGCCCAGCAATGGGATAAGCGACAGAGGATTCCGAGCAAATCGCTCTATGGTCAAAGCCATATGCACTCGTGCTGTAATGGCTTCGCCATAATACGTCTTCAGCGCAGCTTCATCCGCGTCACCAATCCCGATCAAGCGATCCCGTAGACCGGAATGCTTCTCTCTCAGAGCATTTATTTTCTTGTCTACGTAAGATTGAAATTTTTCCTGCGCATTGCGACTTTTGGATCCTAACAGCAGAAGGTATTCCAACTCCCCTTCTCCTAGGCCCATGACTTGGGCCAAAGAATACATCTGAGCTTCAGAAAACTCCCCCTTCCCGGCCAAAACACGTGAAAAGTAACTATTGTGAATTTTTGATTCAAGTGAGAGCTGACGGAACGAGATTTTGTTTGCGCTCACATACTGACGCAGGTAGGCTCTATAATCCACACAATCAAAAATGGAAGGCTGTCCCATGAAACCGTGGCCCTTCTTTCGAATATCGAAACTGTCAACTTCGTGATGGCGCTACTACTTTTCATTGCAACCGGCTTTGTCCGCTTCGCTACGTGCCGGCGAGTCGAAGCATCTCACTGTATAGGCCCGCTGCGGTCACGGCTATGCCGGCTCCTGGCCCTTGAACGATCAAAGGGTTACTGCGGTAGCGGTTCGTCACAAATTGCACAATGTTATCAGCAGGGTTGAGCCGAGCAAAGCAATGGTCACGAGGAAGGCTTTCAATGCCAACCGACATTACGCCGTAACTCGTTAAACGCGCAACATACCGCAAGATGTGGTTGTTCCTCCGAGCTTGCGTTACGAGTGAACTGAAGTACTCGTCATGGATTGCACACCCTTTAAGGAAAGCGTCGACAGTTTGCTGACTATCCATGTCCGGCAAAACTGGTTGCAGCTTCACATTTCCAAGTTCGACGTTCATTGCAAACTGTCGCGCCAAAATAATGAGTTTTCGTGCCACATCAAGGCCAGAAAGATCGTGTCGCGGATCCGGCTCTGTGAAGCCCTGGACTCTCAGGTCCATAATCACGTCAGAGAATTTCCTGCCATTTTCCAGTTCAATAAAAAGATAAGAGAGCGAGCCTGACAGAACAGCCTGGACTTCCAGGAGCTGATCACCAGAATCAGCAAGACTCTTTGCGACGTTTAGAATCGGCAGACCTGCGCCAACCGTCGTTTCAAAAAGATATTTGACGCGTTGCTCTTGAGCAATTTCGAGCAGCCTATGAAAAGTGGGGCCACTACACGCCACCTTATTTGCGGTAACGACGTTAAAACCAAGACTCAGCCACTTGGCATGATAATCAGATACCTGCGGTGAAGCGGTTGTATCGACTACGATAATATTCTGATCAAAAGATTTCATATGCGAAGTCAGTTGCTCCAGATTCGTCATGCGGGACGGAGCACCCTGCGACCGCCAGTGTTCAATATCAATGCATCCATTCGAAAGCATCATTTTGCTGGAGTCAGCAACAGCTTTAATTTGAAAAAGCGCTCCGCAGTGACTCTTAGTCTTCTCAATCCCGTCGTAAATCTGCTGGAGCAGGTTTCGACCGACATTTCCTGCGCCGACAACCGCTACAGCAAACCTGCTTTCGGGTTTGAAGAGTCTATCATGCAACCAGGACATTGCCTTCGGGGCCAGGTGATCGTGGATAAATAAATAGCGTGAATTGCTGTTACTGATATCAAGTTCCAAAAGTTCAAAAGGGCAATCTCGAATCAGCGTGATATCCTCACTGCCTAACAAGGAATCATCCCCATTGACAATCGTGATCTGGCGCAAGTGGTTGGTTATGTCCAGATCCTCGGATATACAGCTCAACAGGTTTATAAGTTGGTATAAGAGCTTGCTTCCTGCCTGCTGGGGAATAAGGAAATGGAGCTTATTTGAGCCCGATAAGCAAACTATCTCGCCAGATTTGAAGAATTCCGTTTGCTTCAGAGAGGATAGTGAGATTCGCCTGGGAATATTAACCAAAGTATAAGGGCCCCTACTTGTTAGACCCAGCCATGCGTCACCTGAAGATGTCGTACCTATGAAGGTTTTACCTCCATCAGGTTTTATGGAACTTCGAACAATTACAGGAATGCCCTTTTTCTCGACTTGATCGAGTGTATTTTTATGAAGGACTCCCGTGCTGTTATCAAGGAAGCATCGGGCTTCTCTGTACGACAAATAAGGTAGCAACCGTGAATTCTTAACATAGTCAGGATCCCCAGTCCGTATTCCCTCAATATCAGTCCATATGTGCAGTTCATCCACGCCCAAAAGAGAAGCGACGAGACCCGCACTGAGATCCGTACCTTTGTGACCCAACGAGAAAGACCGCCCTTGATCGTCGACAGCCAAGCCGCCCGGAACCACGACTATGGAAGATCCATTATGCTGCCTCAGAAAATCCTCTCTTGATACGCGTTCGTCTATGAACCGTCCTTCAGGATCAACTTTCAGAAACGTCGTAGGATCCAGAATCTGGGCATTTAAACCACGATCCCTGAGAGCGGCACAGAGCAGCCGAGCTGACCAATCCTCTCCTAAAGCTGCCAGGGCATCTTCATTCCCTGCAAATATCCGCAATTGAAGCCGCAGTATCGCAATATCCAGCAGAAATGATAGAGACAGCTGTCTATATTCAGTATCCGAGACCAGCTCTTCCATTAATCGAAGCTGCTGGTTCCTCAGTGTTTCCAGCTTCAACTCTCTCATCTCGTCGACGTGGATGATGTCATTTAATTGATCAGCCACACCTAGTGCGGCCGAGACTATAACGACATGCATCCTATTTTTTGGAAGCTCAGAAATGATATCGGCAGCGTTCTTGATACGAACAACGTTGGCGAGGCTCGCCCCCCCGAACTTATGCGCCTGGCTAAACATAGGACACCCTCACTCCAGCTTTTGACAGCATATGTAAACTATGTTCCATCATAGGTTCCTGAAACGAGGTCAAAGAAAAAAGGGATGCCCCCATTATCTTTTTGGGCCAGATCATTCACTTCAGAAACAAGGTTCTGCCCCATATCAATGATCCGGGTTAGACCTTCAGGCGATATCGAGCCGAATACGTGTCGCACCATGCTCGATCCTGACTTTCGTGCGGCTGGAATATACTCAATGTCCTTAATGATCTGATGACAGATATCTTCCACATCGGAAACGCTTTCCAACTCGGAATGAACAAAGATTCCATCGTGTTCCTCCACAAGCAAACCTGCCCCTATCATTTCATCAAGCGCTGTCAAACCATATTCACCAGTCAGGCGCTCAACATCCCTTCTACTTGTAAATGCTTTGGCGAGAGCAAGCTTGACAACGAGGTTATGTGGGCTCATTCGTAGGAAACGCTTGAAGGAGCGGGTGAAATCATCACTGGTCGTATCAATTTGAGGTTGCACCGGATTCATATTTTCAAGAATAGGATAGTACTTCCGGATGAAATCGATCTGATCTTTCCGTTGCATCACGCGGTTGATCACTCTAAAGATGGTTTCGTCCTTTATATCATTGACCTCTGAGTTGATGATCCGTCTGAGTGTGGCATACGGTACAGACGTGCGGATGGACAATGCTTTGATCGTTACGCGAGGATATCGACTGAAGTAGTCTTCTAAAGCAATTTGCAACGCTTGGAATTTAGATCGCTTCTCGCTCATGATGTCAGCTCCAACAGTAGTGTGGGAACTAAAAGCGAAGATGCACTTATTGAAGGGAACGTCATCAGATTCCTCCGCCAACCGAGATGTTGCGAGGATTTGCGATGAAACGAAAAAAGCCAAACTCAAGGTTTGGCATATTCGCTCATCATGTCGGCACTTTAGCAGAGAAAGCTGCAATCGGCCACAAACCCTTGTTGATTGCGACCATAAGATCCTCTGCAATTGATTGCAAGATTTATTTTCAAGTCGAAATATTCAAGCAGCATCATCATAGCGGGCATTTTCGCTCAACATGATTATTTCTTTAGCTAAGAAATGGGCTTCGCGATCACAAAAAAGGAAACGTAAACATTGAGCAGAACAGGTTTCGTCCTATCTAGCAAGCATCGTCCAAGGCCGGCTTTTCACTTCGCCTTGCTGCGCCGCTTACTGCATAAGTTGCACGATGCGTAACTCGATTTACACGGTGACTACCCAGTTGGCCTATGAATGGGTGGCCAGCCAAAGCGTTTGCTATTGCACATCAGACAACCGGATCACTCCACAGGCGACACGTTTTCCAGAGTCGCCAGTTGGCTGAGTTTTAAAGTCATCTGCCTTCTCATGAATGACAACACTCTTGCCAACGATTGAATCCCACTCTGAAAACCCCTTGGGATCGCCAATCTCGGCCACGAGGAGGCCTGTACCATCCTGCTCCACGAATATATTTCCTAGGTCACCCACATGACGGACGCTATGATCAGGCCCTGAGTGTTCGCTGCCAGTCGGATTGAAATGACCACCCGCAGATGAAGCGTCCGTGGCACTGCAGTCGCCCTTCTCGTGAATGTGAATCCCGAGTCGACCCGGAGTACCACCGGTGATATTCACAACCACCTTGACCCCATTTGGGATCACACTGAAGAGCGCATTTCCTGCAATCGTCGAAGAGTTTTTTGGTTCAAGCGCGGCTTCTCCAAGGGCCTGCCTTGAATTGGCTGCAGATGCGCGGCCAGGAGAAACGGCTTTTTTTTCATTACTTTTCTCTCTTGTGCAGCCGTAACACGAACTCATCGATAAAGCAAAAATCCCGGCCAGGTGCGTTCTGGTCAATTGCATAAGCTCGTCCTCAACTGAAACTCGAAATTTTATAAAACACGACGGGTAAGCAAACTTAAGGCTTATATAGAAAAGTGCGGGACTCAACAATCGCGCACCGGTGCGCGCATGCTAGCTCGAACGCAGCATGGTTGCTCGAACGTCCGCCAAACAATGAATCTGCTGGTTTTTACAGGACTTATACTCGACATGATGAGCTCATATGAGATTCGTTGTGGTTATAAAACTTCGACCTTAGCACTCACTGCCTCATCCGATTGCAGGCCTGAATAGCTCTGGACCAAAGACCCTAGCCCTACGCTGCCACAACGCTTGATGCTTCTATACGGCTCTACTCTTCCAAATAGACAGCCGGCAAAGAAATTATGAACTGAAAAGACAGGTATCGGCGTTTAATCCGATCCCTCGCCCTGATATTTCGCTAATGCTTGCTTTTGTGCTAATCCCACTATGGAAAATGCAATGCGGTATTTTTTTCAGTCGGAATCCTGTGGGTCGCACAGCGCGTGCTCCAGACCTTTCTGTCGCAAAGCCTTCAGACCCTGACCATCGTCCCAAAAACAGATAACAAGAGGGAAACTTCCAGTAGGGTCCGCCCATTCATCTCGCAGCATAACTCAAGCAAGGGCACCCTGAGGCTGCGGGATCCGTAATTGGACCAAAGTACCGTGCCCCTCGCTAACGGGCATGATTTCGATGTGACCGCCGCGATCACGGACGAGAGCCCTTAGAGCCGATAAACCTACGCCTCGCCCACTCGTGTCAGTCACTCGCTCAGCAGTAGACACGCCATCTTCAAATAGAATATCAGTGACTGACTGGCCGACTGGAGCCGTTATCTTCAACTTGCCAGCCAGCTCACGGAGATGTTCAAGGTTCAATCCGGCACCATTATCCTGGAAGCAAACTTCAATTTGTCCCGCGCGATAATGTGCGGCAATCTTGATCGCTACAGAGCCCACGTTCTGACCGCGTTGCTGCGGGAATATGAATCCATGGTCTATGCTGTTGTTCAGGCAATGAACCAATGTTTTTCGGATAAGGTCCACATCGCCCATACACCAATCCTGGACTTCATCCCGAATATCCAAGCTTTCGAGCGGTATACCATGACTCTTTAAACGCAGGATGATCTCAGGGAGGACACCTTGCACTATTTCATGAAGGCTATGACCTTGGACTTCGGCGAGGGGCCCTCCATCCTTGGAAAAACGCTGATGCACATCATGGTAAGCCTGCAAAGCTTCCCGGAATGTGCTGTATATCGCGGGATCATCGGCCGTGCTTCTAAGAATCCGATCCTCAAGCTCGTGGCAGACGCTGGAAAGAAGACGCATTCCGAAGGCGCGAGCAACACCTTTCAGAGAGTGAAGCGATCGCAAAATCTCCTTAGGATCATGACCACAGATTTCAAATGCTTGCTCCAGACGGTCGGCCTCGGCAACAACCTCGGAAAAGTGCCGGGGCCCGGCTCGGAAAAGCTCCGCCATGACCACAGGCATACGCTCTATCAATTTCTGCTCGGTATCGATGCGTTGCTCGAGCTGCTTGCGTTCTGTCACATCCCGGATACCCAGCAGGATCTTATGAATTCTCGACTTATTTTCAATCGGAACCCAATGGAGAGCGAGATACTGCTGCCTGGTTCCATTGGTGTAAGGCAGCTCAATCGGTAAGATGTGTGAATTAAAATCCCAGGCCAGCGTATCTTCGCCCAACGAGGCCTTCAGTGACTCACGAATCATACTTTGATCTTCCCTCGACAGCTGAAAGCGCGACATGACAGTCATCATGAAGTCCTGGCGAGAAAAACGCTGCACCATAGGAAAGAGCCGCTTCAGATAAGCTGAATAACCTGACTCAATGGTCAGATCCTTATCGATTGTGAGGATGGCTTCATCGATATTATCAAGTATGGTTTGCATCTTGAGGCGATTTTCGCGGATAAGCTTCTTTTCGCGTACAGAGCGGGCCATCAGGAACATGACCGCAATGCTAAGCACCAAAAGAAACGTCAGGACAAGCCGCATTCGTTCCGTTTCTTTTATTTTCTGCCTGCTGATTGCATTCTCTTCACGCATCAGGCCAAGACCCATCCGAACGGATGCTTTGTTATATTCTCGACTTTCTTTCTCTTTGCTCAGTTGTGTAAATTTCGTCATATAGTTCCGGAGATGCAGATACGCCTTTTCCTTATCACCCAGCCCGTCATAGGCAAGGTAAAGCACCCTTTCTATCTCAGAAAGGTCTGTATTGCCACCTTCCGTGTGGTGACCAAGCGCAATGTGCGCATGCTCTCTCGCAACATCAAAACGCCCGGCCCCCACCTCAGCCGCCGCCATAACAGTGTATGCATAGGTAACAGCTTCTGCATTTTTAATGCCGTACCGATCCAGAAACTCCAAAGTCCGAGCGCCTATTTTCATGGCTTCATCATATTCATTCAACCAGGTTTTCACTGACACCAAGGCGCTCATCATGAACACAATGTCATGCTTGAGGTCGAGATACTGGGCCAGGCGTAGCGCTTCCTGATAATACTGTTGAGATTCACGCAGCATCTCGGGCTTTTTACTCTTCGCTACAGCCATGCCAAGATTTGAAAGATGAATCATCTCAAAATAGGTAAGCTTAAGGTCCTTCGCCAGGTCAATGACTTCCAATGCGGCATTGCGAGCCAACTCCCACTGATCCTGATAATAGAACGAGAAAAATCGGCGGCTTTTGAAGCGAACGACATAAATGGGATCAAGACCGGTGGTGGAGTCCAGCATTTCCTGGACATGGATCATTGTTTCGCTAGCCTTTATGATTTCATTATCCATAAAGAGAGTGGCAGCGTACTCAGACAAAATATAAATTTCGAGATCCTTGCGGCCCATGGTTTTGAGGTCGGGGAGGAGTTCAGCGTACTCCTGAAACGCAGTCTTTCGGTCAACCTTGGTAAAGGATATTTTCCAGTAAATTTGAACTTGCTTAAGCAACACCCATTCTTCCAGCAAATTCAACCGACGCGCTTCGGTGACGCTTTGAGTAAGGACAGCTTCCTGGTCCGAAATTCCTACTGCAGAATTATCGCACTCATAGGTCATGAGGAACCACAGGTACCACATCCAAACTTGAGGCTGCTGGCTCAACGACAATTGGTCAAAGCGCTTTCTTACTTCGGGTAGAAAGCCCTCAGGGTCAGTCATGTAAGCCCTCTGAACGTCAACGAAGGAATTTATCTGCAGATCCTGGACGCGCGCTTCCAAGGCTGGCGTCAGCCCAAGCATCAGCATCAGCAGCCACAACATAATCATTAGGGATTTGACCAAGATCATCCCTCGTTCCTCGGAGCATGCATAAACATCGGTATCTCGTGAGATACCTTCAGCGTCTTACCTTCTTTGACTAAGAGCCACCTGCATTAAATGGCTGGTTATGCAACGGAATCCGAGGAAAATTAATGAATCACAAGAACTCATCCCAGACGGCACCAGTCCACACGTGCCTCCGCAGAAAACGGTTCTGACCGCAGTGAAATTTGATTCAATTGTGTAAAAGGCCTACACAGCCACGCGGGTGTTTCACTTACCGTCTAAGATTTCCGGCTCAGAATGAGCATGAAGATGTATCGGGAAGGAAATGCATCGTCTAGACACTTTTTGTGCATATCACTATAATTATGTTATCATTTCATGTTGACTTATAAAAACATAAAATCTTCCTGCGCTGAATGAAGCCTTTCGAGGGAAAGTACAATGCAGCTCTATATTGTTCTCTTATGGCTTTTCGTAGGCGCCGCGGGATTTGCGTCGGAGAGCGATGAAGCGGCAATAGCCAAATTTCATGAATTTGACCTGGCGTTTCGAATTGGCGAAGCAAATGCAGAAGAAAAAGCTCAGAATTTCTTAGAAACCCTGACACGTCAGACCCACCCCCGCGCGTGGATCTACTTTAACGCTTTGATGGAAACCTATGGCAGTGGCAGCTCGAAATTCGACGTCAATATCTGGCTTGCCGAGGCCAGGAAGTTGTCTGACCCGGAGCTGACGATCTATCTTTTGATTGTGAGACTCGTAGTCGATGAATCCAAGGGAGCCCAACGCGAGATCATCGTCGAGCACCTTAAAGAGGGGATCGCGGCATGTCAACCATGGGGCAACAACTTCTGGTGTGGCCGTCTTTACGCTGAGATTGCCAACTATATGTTCGGCATCAACGATCTTGGCCAGGGACTCGACTACGCGAAGAAAGCCCTGGCACGATTGGAAACAATGCAGGGAATCCAGCGCTACTATATCTATGACACACAAGCCATACTTGCCAATCTACTGGATCGTTCAGGACAATCCAGGCAAGCCCTGAATCTCATGGAACAGAATTTTGAATGGTTTTTTGATCAAGACTATCTTGGCGATGCAGCAGTCATGGCCAATAATATCGCCTTAAAGCTCATGAGAGACAACGATCTGGACCGAAAAAAAATTGAATACTATCTGCAAAGAGCTCATGAAATTATCAAAAAATTTCCTAATGAAGAACTTTCAACCCACGTGGACTACACCCAGGGCACCTTCTTTTTGAGGCAAGGTCAGTTTGCCGAGGCTCGGACTCTCCTGAGCCGGTCTTACGAGAAATACCGCACCTTAGGCATGAAAGTCCTCGCCTATGATGCGTTGATAGGCAAGGCCAAAGCAGAATTCGAACTCAATCTGGAGTCTGAACTCGACCAGAGTCTGAAACATGCCGAACCCATGCTGGAAGGCTCCTACTCGCGCGAAAGCCTCCTCCTCCTCGAACTCAAGTATCAAGTCGCCAGGAAAAAGCAGGATTACCTGCAAGCCCTGAAATTTCACGAGGATCTGCTATCTTTATGGAAGAAGGTGCAGAAGGATAATGACCTTAAGCAAAAGAACCGTCTTAGCATCGAGCTAGGCTTGCAGGTCGAGGAGCAGAAAAATGAGCTTCTCCTGAAGAAGAATGAATTGAGCGCTCTGCAGCTCAAATCAGCAGAGCGGTTTAAGTCCTTTGCGGTGGTCATCAGTCTGTTCTTTATAGCCACTGCTATCCTTTTACTGGTCAGTTTCAAGCAAAAGAAAAGAATCGAATCCAGCAAGAAAAAAATCAAACGCATCCTGAATAGTATCGATCAGGGCCTTCTCACAGTTGGCAGCTTGCTGCAGATCGGCACGGATTATTCCCAAAAAACCCTAGCGATCCTGGATACGCAGGAAGACATTGCCGGACGAAACTTTGAAGACGTGGCATTCGCCCACAGTAGCCTGTCATCGGAAACCAGAAGCATGATGCGAGAGATCATGCAGATCAGCCTAGGCGAGGAAAGACTTGCATGGGATCTCAATGCCCATCATCTCATTTCCGAATTAGAAGTTGGCTTACTCACCAAGCGGCTGGTCAACATCCGATGGATTCCGATCGTGGACCAAAAAAATTACGTCAACAGCATTCTCGTCGCCCTGACGGATGTCAGCCAGGAACGCAAGTTGACCAAAGAACTGCAGGAAAAGAACCAGCAGTTGCTTGGCCTGCCCGACAAATTGCGCGAAGTCCTTCAGTCACCTCAACAGTCCCTGAATGATTACTTGAACCAAACCAAAGATTGCCTACGCCAGTTGGAGGCTCATAGGGATGTCATCAGCATAAGGCAGGTTCATACTCAGAAAGGCCTAGCTCGCACCCTCGGGTTACGCAGCATCAGTTCAGCTCTGCATGATTTGGAATCGTCGATTCGAGATGAGTCATTCACCGCGGCACTTGCCAATTGCCAACGGGAAGTCGCTGAATCTGAGGCTTTTGTGTCCATACTAGGTCAGTTTTCGACGACTCAAGGCCACCAAGGTCTGATATGGCTACCAACAATTCTAAGCCCACATCTGAAAACCTGGATCAGCTATGCCAGCGAGCATGAGATCCCCTTGCATTCCGTGACCGTCAAGGATGAAATCATACATTGGTCCAAAGCCGATTTGGATCTAGTTGAAGAAGTCTGTGTGCATGCGATCAATAATTCGTTGGATCATGGATTTATTCTGCCCAAGCGTTCCGGGATCACGGTCGATAATCCCGAAATAACCATCCGCGCCTATCGCAGCAACCAATGGATGATGCTTGAAATCAATGACAACGGTGCTGGTCTTAACATGAAAAAATTGACGGAAATCGCCAATCAGAGAGGTATTGCCGTGAGCGATGCCAGCTCAATAACCGACCTTGTCTTTATGGATGAAGTTTCGACCGCTCAATGCGTTTCCGAATCCAGCGGCAGAGGAATTGGACTGGCTGCTGTAAAAAGTCGCATCGAGGCCAGGAAGGGTTCTATCCATATTCGCAATCGAACCGATGGTCACGGCGCCATGCTGGAAGCACAATGGCCTGCCCAGGCTTCTTAGTCACATAGAGTTTACCCTCGAGTTTGATCATGTCCACTCGAAGGTTACGTGCACCATCCACATGAGCACCGCGACGC
The DNA here is from genome assembly GCF_035638955.1 of Oligoflexus sp. Lineage (GTDB taxonomy): Bacteria > Bdellovibrionota_B > Oligoflexia > Oligoflexales > Oligoflexaceae > Oligoflexus. The sequence goes on from NZ_DASQYZ010000100.1 coordinate 28,685, forward strand.
CCTTATTCGAGATTGCCGATAATGCGATGCATATTGTCCTCAAATGCCGTGATCTCAGCTTTTGTAAAGCCTTTGTAGAACGTCTTGACCATCTTGTTGCCAAGGTTCATCATTCTACCGGCAAAATATTTGAACAAAAGTTAAGGAGCTCGCAACTCGCTGAACTGGACGCCTCATCCGCAAACGTTATTTTTGCACTTTGGCAAAACAATGGCGCCTCCATAAAAGAGATCGCCGCGCCATAGGTTTTGGCCAAACGAATACCGGCACCTCAAACAAAAATCCAAATAAGAAAGAAGGAGACCCATCGGGTTCGATAAGCAGGTTGGAGCGATATAGCGCCTTGCAATTAGGTCTGGGCCTTACCAACATTGCGCCTCCTGCTTTGGGCATTAATCTTGGCGCAATGCTTTCAAAAAAAGCAAGCATCACCCTGGAGTTCGGCGGCAGTGGCAGGATTGATATTCCAACCGGCCCAGGGGCGTGGATTTCCAGCCGGTATGGTGCGATCGATTTCCGCTACTTTCCCTATGGGGGCTCTTTTTTAATTGGTCTTGGTTTAGACGTTCGCCAAATCAAGGTAGGCGTCGATTCCATTTACATAGCCCCGCCTCAACCCGGCGTTGCTGCGTCCGCCTCGCCGGACGTCAGTGCCATCTCGTGGGTTGCTGATCTTAATCAACAGTACGCGAACTATCGATTCGGCTGGCTTTGGCGGGCAACCCCGACTTCGGGTGTGGCGCTTGAGTTTGGGACGACATCCAGTTTCCAAACCTCGGTGACAATGGACGCCGATACTTCCGATATATCCATCAGCCCCGATGAGAAAAAACAGATTAGAAAATTGAGATCAGATGAAATAAACGGTTTTCTTTTCAACAAGACTCTACCGCTTATGGCATTAAATCTGGTTTGGCTATTCCCTTGAATCAGCTCTACCGCATGCGTGCGAACCTGTCGAATAGCGACATCATGAATTCATGATGTCCGCTCCATTACCAAAGTGATTCTCAAGCATATCGATGACTTAACAGGCTCATTCCAGCGTGCGGCGCGTTGATTCCACTCTGGTGAAGAATTTTAAGAATCTCATCGCCAGCCCTAAAGTTCACGTTCGGATTGTCCGATAATGAACTTATCATGGCGGCTTGCTGAACTCTCGACCAAGAGACAAATGCACAATGCATCGGCAAGCAGCCGCAACAAAGCGTAGGGGACCATGTCATGAAACTCATCAAATGCTCATTGCCTTTGTTCCTGCTTCTTCAGGCTTGCGGTCAGGCACCCATTCAAGGTGGAGCTCCACAAGGGAACTTTCAGCAGCAGGCTCAACAACCGGCACTGGATGGAATGGAAACTGAGATCTGCCAGGCTCCGACTGGGCCAATACCATCACAAAATCCACCACAGGGCGGTGCACCTCAAGGCGGACCGCAGGGTGGTGCACCTCAAGGCGGACCACAGGGTGGTGCACCTCAAGGCGGACCGCAGGGTGGTGCACCTCAAGGCGGACCGCAGGGTGGTGCGCCTCAAGGCGGACCGCAGGGTGGTGCGCCTCAAGGCGGACCGCAGGGTGGACCACAGGGTGGTGCGCCTCAAGGTGGACCGCAGGGTGGTGCGCCTCAAGGTGGACCACAGGGTGGTGCGCCTCAAGGTGGATCACAGGGCATGCCAGCAGAAGCTTCCCATCCATCAGCGAATCCCTGCACTGCAGGTGGTCCTCAAGGACAAGCCATGCCCGGTGCTGCCAAAGGCTAATAGAGAAAGGAAGCATTCAATTTTTAGACTCATAACAGGAAAGTGCGATCCAACGAAGGAAAATCATCTGCAAGGTACTCTGGCGAGAGATTGGAACTAGGGTTGTTTCGAACAATGATAGTCGCACCTCTCGACGCAGAGAGCTATATGAAACGCGAACTTCATATAGTCGTCCTGTCCCAATTACTTATAAAAGATAGGGGCCGACCCTATCTTTTTTCCATTATGAAAACGGCGACAGAACGTGCGTGAGCACGAATCGTAAGATGGCCATCACTTCAAGCTTAATACGTTATAACCTGGCGTGACCAACAGCAACTCTTTCCCTTGGCGAATAGCAATAGCTTCTCCACCTCTTACTTCGTCAAGAAAATCCTCACAATTCTTGGAATTCACCATGGCTCGCGTCGAAAGGGTGCCACTGAGAGGCTTGTCGACACTGATGTCCAGCTTCTGCTGCGATGAGTCAATAAAAAAACCCGTTACCTTGACTTGAGCTCTGACGCCAGGGAAACCTCCTGGAGGCGCTGAAGTCTCTTGGGTTTCACAACTTATGTTCTCTACCGGCACGCTCACCCTTTCACTTTTAAATAGACCGGGGAAATCGCGGAAATCTGCGGCCAGACCGCTAGGGGCAAAAGTCGTTGCAGCTGCGCCAAAAGTTAAAATCAATCCAGCAAGATTCATAACCATTCTCCAAAACGTTTTGACTAACAAAGAAAAGTGCTGCAGTTGGAAGTCCAAACCGTCATCGCAATTTTTCGACTTAGGTTGCACCTTCACACCTTAAAGTGCAAAGTCTTGTATCAAATCTATTCTTGGCTTTGAACCTTTTTTACTATCTGGATGAATGCGTTCTGATAGGAAGGTCAACGACTCTCAAAGATCTGTTCGCAGAATGAGGAATGCTAAACGCGTAACCCAGCGCCAAGCATAAA
>NZ_DASQYZ010000101.1:0-7995 GCF_035638955.1 Oligoflexus sp.
CGACGAATCGCCTTAAACTTACTCAAGCAAGAGAAAACATCCAAGAGAGGCATCAAGGGAAAACGGCATAAAGCAGGATGGGACAATGACTATCTTTTCACAGTCCTAATGTCTTAATTTTAATCATGCGTTTGCCCTGGGGTCATGCTGAAGTCATGACCCCATCGCCAGAGATGCAGCTTTGGAAGCAGTATGTGGACGCGGAAGTGGGTTCGGAAAAAATCCAGCCTGAATGCATGCCCCGCATCGTTCGTGCGGATCCAGTGGTGGGACGTCGAGGCATGCTGATGTTTTTTCATAGTGATTCGGATTGCCCGCAGCAGGGTGTGTGACAAAACGCGTTGGGACGGGACAGGTTTTGACACTTTGATTTTGTTATGCGTTTCGTCATCGGCATTATGCGGGTTTGCTGGCTTCCAACACGGTGGGTGTTGGGCGCGACAAAAACACTGGTTTCTGTCACTGCCATACAAGCAGGTGAACGCTTTGGCTATGAACAGATTGGTCCCTTTTCTGCGATAAAAGCGAGGTAGGGAAAGTGCTTCAAGCTTAGTTTGCCGCAGGTGTCAGCGACCTTCATTCTGGGCCAACTATTATGTTTTTTCGGCCTGCGTGGCGACTTTTCAGAGCCAGCAAGGTATTGAAAATCACGAGGGCAGAAAGTATAGCTTCCCGCACTTCGGTCTTCCTTGACTTTAAAAACGGTCCGGGAACGGGTGGTGCAGTTGGGGCACATCCCGATACTGCCAAGTTACTTCCGCTTAACGGTGTGGGAAAAGAGGGTCAATCCCCTCAGGTTTAAGCCCACCGGGCGTGCCACCCACGCCCGAGCCCAAACCCAAGCCCGTGCATTTTCCTGTCAAACGATCGCATACTACGGGGCTTAGGCCTCCGCCACCGCCGGAGCTTGAAACGCCTGAACTTCCGCCACTTCCACTGCCTCCCCCCCCGCTTGATTGAGGAGGATCCACCACACCCGGTCCCTTTGGAGAATTATCGGGTACATTGGGCATAGGAAGCGTTACGCGTTTTCTGAATATATCACCCAGCCCATCGCTATCCCTTGGGTCACAAAAACGAGGGTCGCACGTCTTCCTTCTTTCATAATCAGCCCAAACAGCGTCAGCATTCCCACGACTACACACGCCTGGCATTCCACCTTTGATGACCAAGTCCTTGGCGGGATCAAGAAGAATAAGGCGAGCTAAACGTTCAGCCATAAAACTTATCCGCCAAGCATTTGCGACGTCCTTATCAATTTTCCCGCAATTGCGCATGTCAACGTTGTAGGGACTGTTACAATCATCAGTCCACTGATTCTCAATGGTCTTATATTCATCCGAACAGTCTCCTGCAGCATTGCAGTCGTTCGATTACTGTTCATTGTGCTTGGACCGTTCATTTGCCTGACGGGACTCAAGCTTATTTTTATCTGAGTCTTGTTTTTTTCCGAGATTTGTCATCCCTTCCTTATACTGAGCATCGGAGATTTCTCCCTCCGCATACTTTTCTCCCAGAGCATATCTTCTTTTTTCGTAATCTATTCTTTGCTGCTTTTCGAATGCCAAGTCTTCTCTTTCATGGCGTATTTTCATTTCCTGACGATCATAGGCCTGCCTTGCTTCGAGGGTGAGTTTGTCTGGGTTAACAAGTCCCCCAGATCCGACGGCGTCTGCATTTTCTGGATCATCTTTTATTTTTTTAGCAAAGTCATCTCTGGCGGCCTTATGTTCTTTATTGAGCATGTCCGCTTTTGAACCAGATACGGTTGGGTTATAGTCCCTATTTATATTGTAGAGATTACGATCATGCTCCCATTCGGGATTTCTTTGTGTTGAATCATAGTACCCTAAAGCTCCACCGACGATAGCACCGCCTATAGCACCCCAATGATTTTTTGTGAGCGTACCACCAGCTATACCCATCCCAAGTCCCCCAACAAAAATATAGACTCCACTTCTCCAACCTTCTGAGTAGATCATATCAGCGACTTCGTGAGGCATTTTTTTGCAATTTCCTTTGAATAGTGCCAACCGACTTTCGCGAAAGAACCCGAAACTCCAGACCATCCCGACATTAGCTGATAGTTCCTGTCGATAATTATCCCCTGGCTATCCGTGTAGTTAGCAAAAGGGGACTTGCTGAAATCTGGCACGGCGGACTTGGAAAAAGAATCAAATTTGTAGAGGGAATCCATTCGACCTCTCAGAACAGGAATCGTGGACGACTGAAAGCTTGGATTCATCCACGATCGTCCAGTAAGTCCGCCGAAAAACGATTGAACTGCCTCTGCTCGACTGCTGGTTATTTTTCCTCGAAATGCCGCGATGACTTTATCTTCCGATAAAATATTGATCCCGGGTCCGAATATGTTGTCACTAGCGGCAATCAAATTACTCCGATTCCGCAGTGTTGATGTCAACGATCCCCAACCGTCTTTTCTCAACTTTTGTAGCGAGACAAATCCCATATGGGGATTTGCGCGGCCTATTATGCCAATCAACGGAGCTGCGAATTCAGGTCTCTCCAAAATGTATGCCTGCTCGATCAATTCGAGCGCAGGCACTATGAGATCACCATTCGGTCCAAATTTATTGATGCGAGCCGCAACAAGCTTGGTTACTCTTTTCTTGTCAAAATCTGGTGAAAGATCAGCGATAATTGTCGAAAAGTCATTAATAGTACCGTGCATAAGTTTGGCGGTGTTCTCGTCCAGGGGAATCGTATAGACCTTATACTTTGACAGTTCTCTTGAAAGGTTGGTTTGTATATATAAAACTTTATCATTTGCGAAATCACGCCTTGGTGGATCGGGAGTATCATCGTCATCACAAAATTGCGCTGGCGCGCTTTGTGAAAAACATAGCAAACTAATCAATAAATAAATTTTCCTCACACGGCATTCTTTCGATTTGCACGGTTTACAAAGATTTTTTCGAAATCATATAATGATAAAGGGTCGTGATTACAAGTAGCATTGGCACTAGGAAGACCATAACGACCGGTAAAGTAGGGCCAAACAGCAGATAGACACCACCATGAATACTTGAAAAAATATCCCCACTAAAGGCGTAGGAATTAGCTATGTATCCAATGATGAGGTGAGTTGAAAGGCTCACGAAATAAACTAGACTTACATAAATAAATTCCAAGGCTATTGGCCTATACTTTGGCAGGAAAGAGCAGCAGTAGGAAATGAAATAGGTTAGAAATACCAGCCTGAATACACCTCCTCCGTACCAGTCGAACATCTTACCAAAGCCCGTAACATAAAAATGGAATAGGAACGAAAACACCGACCCAAATGTAAAAATCGCAGCTTCTAAATGATGCCTTGGGTCGAGAACAGTCCCCTTCAAATTCGATGCTCCTTCTGACTTCAAATAATTTTCTGGAAAAGTGCGCGCTGTTGGAATTTCTTCCTGGATTTGTCTTCATGCCGACAGCCCTCAATCATCATGCTTTTGACGCCCAAATCACATGCAGCGTTGCGACAGCCCCTTGTAAAGCGGTCCATCTCTCGCTGAGGGCTAACACCCTTGTTATTTCTGACGCATTCATCCAAACACTAGCATCCTAAAACGCCAAATGAGTTGCGCCTTGCATTTGGCGGTCCATCTCTAAAAGTCACAGAAGTTGGTGTACTCCATATGACACGGGGACGGAGGAACCGAGTTCTATCAACAACTCACCGCCAGGTTCAAGAGATAATATCCCCAAAATGCCATGCTTAATCTAGGCTATGACACGTAACGTGTTAAGTTTAAAGAAAAAAGCTCCTGGTACATGGCTTTTTGAATTGGCAAAAGACGTTCTCCAGGAGGGCCCAGAATGAGCGAAGGAGGGTGTTTCCTGCAATAATACCAGTTTTCCTGTGACCTCTTTTGATATCTCTGTTGGGGTGCGACTCTCTCAACATTCGGTTGTCGCGAAAACCTTCGGTGTATCGGTTTCTGGTGACATCAATCTCGGTCACACGCTGAGTGGTGATACATACAACCGTTCGAGCAATCTGACCGTTAATATCTTCATCCAAATCAACTGAGATGCCTGTTGCTGGAGTTTTATGATTGGGCAGCAGAATAGTTTACAGACATTGAACTGAGGGTTGTATGACGTTCCAAGAGAAACTCCGACACGCACTAGACCTTTGCCAGGATAGCAAGATCAAAAGCTACGACTACCAACCACCGTTGTATAAGCTCCTGTGGCGCTTGGGGATTGAAAAAGCCCCGCCGCACTTCACGGGTTTCTACGAAAACTGGATTTCCATAGGCACAATCACAGGCATTCCGTGGACACTTATCATGGCAGCTCCGGGCTTATTTCAGGATGTATCCAGGTCAGATTTTTTTCCACTTCTCGTTGGAGGATGCTGTTCTAGTGTTTTTTATGGCTATCTGATGGCGAAACGCTGTGAACGCCAAGCAAAGCGATTCGGAATTCCCTTATGGAAAGATTTTTTCCCTCCTGAGTGAGGCGCAGAGTCACCCGCACACACTTAGGTTGTGTTGCAAAAAATCTCTGGTGTTTTGACCTGGGCCTCGTCATAGTCCCGAGTTCACCGTATCCAGGGAGTGGTTATGGCGCTGAGCTTCAAAGGACGGCATTTCAAGAAGTCCATTATCCTGACCTCCATCCGCCTATAAGCTCTCCACGATGGATATCGAGGAAATGATGTCTGAGCGTGGCGTTCATGTCGATCACTCGACAATCCATCGGTGGGGCCTCCGCTATACCCAGGAGCTGGAGGCCGAGTTCAGAAAAAGGAAAAAGCCGGTATCGGGCCGCTGGTTTTGGGATGAGATGGCTATCAAGGTCAAGGGGAATCTCAAATGGCTTTACCGGGCCGTGGACGAGGATGGCGATACGATAGACTTTCTCCTTGCGGCAAAGAGGGATCAGAAAGCGGCTCTCAGGTTTTTGAAAAAGGCCGTTCGTCAGCATGGTGTCCCCGGAAAGATCAATACCGACAAGTCAGGAGCAAACGCCGCCGGCTTCAAGGCTTTCAATGATGAACATTCAACTGACATTGAGCTCGGGCAGATGAAATATCTCAACAACATTGTGGAGCAGGATCACAGGCGGGTCCGGCAAAAGACAAGGCCCATGCTGGGCTTTAAAACCTTCATGTCGGCTGCGAAAACAATTGCCGGCATTGAGATAATGGCCATGATCAAAAAGGCCAGTTGGATATCCCGGGCTCCACTCCATTCGAACAGTTTTACGCCCTCGCAGGATAAATGCGTCCAGGGATGGACCCCTTCAAAACCTCATGTGACCCTTGGAAAGGTTTGCGACAGAGCCGATCCCCGAGCCCAGCCCCCGTTTGGGGGCCTATTCTTGCCTGCTGATCCCAACCAGGATATGATGCCAGGATAATATTTTTACAAAATTAGGAAGGAAGTGGAACATGAAGGCATTCATGAGCGCCTGTCTTTTGGTGGCCATCCCCCTGACTGCAGAAGCACGTCCCAAGTTTCACAAAATTCTGTCAGAAGGTGAGCCGGGAACCTGTTCTATGATCTCCGGACAGTGGGAAGGAGAATGCAGCGAAGCCGGAAAAAGTCTTCAGGCAAAGCTTCAGATCTTTCAGGATGGCTGCACGGATATCGCATTCTTTGATTTTGACTATCCCATTCCCCTGGTTTATAAAATCGGGCGCGAGGGAAAAGTCATGCATACAAGGCTGGCTGATACTTTCTGGAATTTTACAACCTACGCAAGCTGGCTCGAAGATCGCAAGACTTTCACAGCCAAGGTACTTGGCAACGCTGAATTCACTGACCAAGGCAAGGTTACGCCCGTGAATAAGGAAGAAAGCTATACCGTGTCGCTGAAAGGTGAAACGCTGGAAACTTCCCTGAAATTGAAGATCAAGCGCTCCAATGGATCTTCGGACAACTACGAGACAATCTGCACTTATCGCCGCGTGAACTGAAGAGAAAGGGTGTGATTTCTGCCGCACCCTTAACCTTTACTTACCAATCGTCGCGGGCAAAAACAGAAATATCGCTGCGTCTCGGCTCCCCTCTTACCGTGTAATCGCAGTAAAGGACCACTTCGCCTGTTGTTGCGAAATAGGTCCTGAATGATGCGCTGGAGCGACCCGCGCTAAGCGGTCCATTGTACACAGGCACTGTAATCGACCCGGCTGGGAGGAAGATGCCGTCCTTCTCACGATAAACATCCAGTTGGAAATTTCGGAAGTTGTTGCCGTTGCCGACCCCTCTGGACCTGCGTTCCACGCCCTGCTCAACCCCAATACTATCCCCCTGGTATCCGCCGTCGACATCACCTGACCAGACAATTCTCAATGTCCGTCCAAGGCCCGTTTCAAATGTTGTTCCGTTTATCAGCTCCAGCCTTGAACGGTTGTCAGCCTCAAGATCGTTACCACCACCAGCCTGCTTTCCAACTTCAAAAATGCTCCAGTTTACTGTTGCAGCCTTGAGCCTGGCTCCAATCGGGAGTCTGAGGGAGTAAGCGGAAAAACCTTTCTTGGTCGGAATCTTCTGGCTTTCATCGAGTCCCTTATCCACCAGAATGAAAGTGGAGCTTGAAAGATCGAGGGATTCTGCACTCATGCCGAGGTAGCGATAGACAACATAATTTCCATTTTTTTTCGTCGCTTCGTCATGCAGGCCGAGAATGTCACCAAGGTTTTGCTCCGGGGTGACGGCAACAAAGATTTCGCTTGAGAGTTTTTCCTGGGCAAGATCGCTTAGAGTTAAGTCAGGCATGAGGTTAAAATCCTTTTGTGTGGTTGGTGTCCTCTGAAACCGCGTAGGGACAATGGATGTATGCCATAATCTGATTAAGAATTGAGTTATATTCCTTGTCTGAGAACGATTTCAACCGTCCGGTTGGTTAGGGTGTCGCTCTTCAGCTGCATCCTTCAGGCAATTCAGGATGCCAGGAGCTGTGACGCTCCGGCTCCATTGAACCTTTAAAGGCACATTTTTTGGCATGAAATAGCGATCACCTAAAGATTGAGATGAAGCGGAATGACCATGATGGCGTCCAGTTGCCGGATGATAGAGAGCGTGCCTGATGCGTCTCGGAAGCTCTGCGAACGAAAGATGCCCCGGACCAGAATCTGATCCCCTAACAAAAGCTCTTCGTTACAAAGTCTCGCCAGAGGACCCGTGACTCTGACCAGGACGATGTGCATGGGACTTGCCATGCCTTCGGCAGAATTCAGCCCCACGAGCAGAGTCAGGGCCGCTTCGGCCTCATGTCGTGACTCCTTGCCAAGGACGTAGCCGGACAGCTCCATGCGTTTTTTTGGACTCTTCTTCATTGCGCTTTTCATGATCCATTCTCCTCGTGAAGGCCGGGACCGATTCCCTGGGTTCGAAGATCAAAGGCGCATGGCAAAGGGCGCGTGCAAAGCCGCCCAGCGGCGGTGTACTCCCGCAGAAGAGAAGAGGAATTTTTTGCCAAGCTTTGGAGGAGCAATGAGCCAGGTGAAGAGCCGGCGAGCCCGAAAATTCCGCGAAGTGACGAGGACAGCACTTGCGCGAAAGACAGTTGCCCATGCAAGTCAACGTGATGAGGGCCGGGGATCGGGATCGTTCGGTTCAGAAAAGGGAAGTCGGGAAACGGGCGGGAGCATGAAAAAGGGTCCCAGGGATGGGGGGTGTTGACCGGGTCCACTGCACTCGAGCTCACGCCGCGCAGAAATCCCCCTGCGGGGGCGCGCCGTGAGTTCGAGTTCCACTCCTGCTTACCAGTGTGCGATGTCCTCACCGATAAGGACCTGGACGAATGTAGGAGCAAAGGGAGTATCTTATGGCCCAGACGGATCTGGAGATGGCGGAAGGTGATCTCAAAAAGCTGGAGGATAAAAAACCAGGATGGGTCCAGCAGCCGGACAGCCTCCTGATACAATTGACGGTATTATTCGCTGGTGAATCTGCTCTTATTGACATGTAAAGTCATCCCAAATGTGCCTGGAAATTGGGGGGGTCGGCATGTCGGTTCGCCATTATA
>NZ_DASQYZ010000102.1:0-47317 GCF_035638955.1 Oligoflexus sp.
CCTGTGGAGTGCGAGGTAAAGGAATTGCCTGCCTCAAAATCGGCAATTGCATTTCTAAAATTATCGATGTTGAGCCCATGAAATTCCACGGCATCTGGTTCAGGACGTGTATAGCCTTGTTCATTCACCAGGAATTCAAAGGTTCTTGGCGAAACTTTCTCAATTAGGCTGCTTGTCCCTTCCACCAATTTGTCCTGTCCGAACCCCTTGACTACCTCCGCGAATCCGGTGAGTGCTGACGCGAACTGTCCTTGGCTCAGATTTTCAAGATCTGCCTTGAGGCCTTTCTTCATGGCAGAATGCGAGTTTAGAAACGCCGCGGGGACATTGATGCCATCGATCAGCTTTACAAAGTGCTCTTTTGCGTTTTTAAGTTCAGCCGGACTAAGTCTGTGCTCTACTAAATCTCGCTCAATGAGGGCCGACAAAGTTGCGATGTGCGTATGCGGGTGTTGATCCATGGAAATTGAAATATGGCGGGTATTTATTGGCTTGGCGGGCAAGCTCGGTGCAGTCCCAGATGATCCTGTCCCTGGTTTATCGCAATTTCCAGCAACTATATCTACGGTTCGACAAGGTATAGGGCCAAGCCTATCCAATATGGTGCCGGCTGACATTGCAGAGGTTGCGTAAATAAGGGACAATGAAGTTAGAAACTTTTTCAAAGTGTACCTTTCTTTTCTGATTTTCCTGTCATCCAGGTTATTCCTGAGAATTTACAGATCCAGCAAATCCAAATATATTGCAGGGACGCAACCCATAAAAGCCTTACACAGTAAGGGTTCAATGTCATAGAATCGATATGGCAGTATAGGCAAGCAAAAGTTGAGCGCGGTAAAGTTTGTCCATGCGTGACTTACTCCCTCCCGTTCAGAGTTTGCAAACGCAGCAAAGCCAAATTCTTTCACCGCTTCAAGTCCCTTCGATAGTCTTCAGCAGATAAGCCTTAAGCTCGGCTTCCGTATTGTCAAATTTAAGGTAAGCTGAGTCCGGCGTGATGCGGATGTTCATCCCAGAGTCCGATCCCGGGACTCTCGAGCTGCCTCCGGTCTCCACACCAGTGCCCCCTTTGGTCCCGCAAGCTGATTCCAAGCCGACGCCAGCGCCAATGTCCGCATTGCTGGAGTCAGGGATTTCCTGTCAGACGCTGGTTACAGGCCAAATGATTATCGAAACCAAAAGGAAATTTCAAGGTGAAGACCACCCCTAAGAGCGTTGAGCCTCAAACAAACGTTCTCGTTTAAACCCATGATCTATTCACTGTGTTTTTTTGCGTGGCGAGCTATCTGAAATCATCACTGTGCAATAAGCGATATTAAATGCCTGATGTACTTTGGATCCGAATTCTGGGTTTTCGTCAGCCTGCGCGCTTCATATCCCGATCAGACTTTTTCAAGGCCGTCTAGGTTACAGGGCCCCGGAAAGAATGCTTAAGAATTGATCCAGGCGCTGTGTGAGTGGGCTTCATTGGATTGTGATGCCGTTGAAATTCGGGCTGGAGGGCAGAGCCAGTGTTTAATTCATTCGCTTTTTCGCAGAAAGTTCATTTTCTGGCCGCAGCAGTGCCGTAAGAGACGGCGCTCCTGTTTATGAATCGTTATCTCTTTGACTTCAGATTTTTGAGAAGAGGTATCCGAGGTCAGTGTCTTTGCCATAAAGGCAGGAACGGATGGTTTTTGCGATCTGCAACCGGCCTTTTCCTATTTTCATGACATCGAACAGCCGCACATATCGCGTCAAATCTATCGGAAAGTCTGAGAATGGATGGATTCAGTTCAATCTTTAGTCTTGCTCCATCACAGAAATCAATCTGCTGCTGGATCTGAAACTCTAGAGCTTTCATGTGAGAATCGCGGGTTTGCGTTGGATTAGTTGAGTTTTGTCAGCCACTTCCTGCGCAGCTTTTCCCTAATCCCCGATTCGTGATGCTAGTCACCTGAGCAAAAATCCAGGCTCTTTCCGCGGCCGGTTGGATCCCATCAGAGCTTTCGAAAACGCCGCGGTGAGCTCCGATTCAGTCAGATGATCAAAGATATTGACACCTCCTGTCACGGACCTTGGCGCCCCATTTGCGCAACTCGCCGCTCCGCCGGTTGGCACAAATTCTGGCTGCGTGGTTTCACCAGAATGCGGAGCTGAAAGCATGGATGCACAGCCACCACTTTCAGAATCAAGCTGCTGCTTCCGCGCCCCGGTGTGAGAGTTTGGCCCGCCCGAAGATAAATACCAAGGCTGGGGCTCGAACCCAGCCTTTCAAGCTTACCTAAAGATCAAACAAAAAGGTTTCCAGATCGGTGCGTTCATTGGCATTAAGAGCTTTATAGGCCGCGACCGAGGACGAGGCTTCGCCGCCGTGCCACAGGATGGCTTCGATAATGGTGTCCGCACGACCATCATGCAGCCACTGCACGCGGTTGCGATCGGCAGCCCGATGCGCGTCGTGCCACCTCAAGGCTGTATTGCCAGGAGGAAAATCCGCGCGGTGCGAGTCGGTCGCATGGCGTTTGTTTTTTAAACCCCAGAGCGGTGCGGTTCGCCACATTCGCCCAATGGATCCAGGCTGGCCATCGGCGAGATCCGGACCCATGTCATGCAGCAGAAGATCCGTAAAAGGTTGAATCGGCTGATGAGCAAGTTCAGAAAAACGGCTCGGCCCTGTTTTTAAAGCCTTCACATGACAGCTGCTGCAATTCAAACGATCAAAGATCTGCTCACCGCGCTGGACAGCAGGATCCAGGGGCCTCATGCGCGGGGGCACACCCAGAAGCGCGATGTAGGATTCCATATCCGTCAAGGCCTGATCTGGCAGCCAGGCTTTCCCGTTCTGACAAGGACTGGCACAATCCAATGTGCGACGTGAGGCGCTGAGCACTCCCATATCGCTACGCAGAGCTTCTGCAATCTGATCGATCAGGCTCACCTTATCCGCCTTCCAACCGAACCGGCCCACCTGACCGTTGAAGGTACGCAGCGTGCCTTTATTTTTTGCGGCCAGATCACGCAGCGTCGTTTCAGGAATGGCCTCCAGCAAACCCAGGCCCATCATGGCCAAAGGTCGGCGCGGCGAAAGGCTTGGCTCGGTATCAGCGAGGCTGCTTTCCAAGCGAAACCGTGGCTTCTTGAGGATGACCTCGGTGCCATCATTCAGTCGAATGACGCGTGTTTCCCTGCCATCCAGCACAAGCGTTCCCTCCCGATCCGGTCCTGCTGTTTGCAGCTGCTGACCGATGCGGGCATGAGGGTTGCCGGAATTTTTGTCAAACGTCTTCACAACAGTATGATGAATCGCCTCATGATCGCCAGGCAGGAGCATGCTTCCATTGTTCATGTGGCAACTGCTGCAGCTTCGTACATTATAAGCGCTCGCTGCATAGCCGGCCCGCCGCTGTCGTTCGTCTTCAAAAAAGGGCGAGGGCTTATCATCGGAGTCGTCCAGCAGATGCTGACCGTCGACCATATCCGTGTGAAACCAGGTGCGTCCGGTCATAAAACTTTGTGAATGTTCGGGTCGAATATTCCAGGCCTGTTGCTGCAGAGCTTTCCATGGCTCAACCCTGACGGTGGGAATGGTCGTGGCCCCGCCTGCATAGCGAAGGGAGGAAGGCACGGCATCCGTCCGATCCGGATCATCGATCAGGAGTCCTGGTGAACCGATTTGGATGCGAAAGAATTCGGAATAGTAGGCCGAGATATTATGGACGTTGGCTTGCTTTTGCTTCTGCCAGGAATCAAAACCTTCGTTCATGAAGAACCGAAACTCAAACGTCAGCACCTTGCCGACCTGGAGCTGATTCCTATACGCTGCAAAATCCTCAGGCCGGATCTCGGCACTGAAGACCTTATGATCCCCGACATGATTCATGCGAAAATTCAACGCGAATTTACTGCGCTCATTTTCGTTCCCACCATTCGGACTGCCGATATAAACCGCGGAAAAATCAGGGCCACGAGTCGGAATGTAATCCTGGGGCCACTCGGTGAAAAAGGTGAAGCGGATGCGATTGTCCCCATCGGGAGTCATATCTTCGACTTTGAAATGCGCCTGACGCCCTTCCCAATAGAAGGGGTTGTACTTGGAAAAATCCATATCATTTTCATGACGACGACGCGGCCGAATCGATCCCTCGGTCTGGGCTTTGGCATGGGCATAACAATCCCATAGTGCCAACAGCACAAGACCTCCCCAGTAAAAACGTTTCATCAATTTTCCCCCCAATAATTTTCTGCCTGGTTCCGATCCTTACACGCGATCGGGAAAGAGTTCCCGAACCGCTATCTTGGGACGACGATCCTTGGTAAAGAGTCCCCAATGTTTTTCGGGTTCCGCTGGATCAGGCCCGCCTTTCCAATCCTCATCAAAGGCCTCAAAGAAAAACACTGGCACGCCCTGGCTCTGACTCCAGGCGCTCATCTCTTTGAAATATTGCTGCTGCGCGATTTCATTGGCAAAGGCAACAGGAATTCCGACGCCGTTGGTTCCCGTGGTCCAGCCTGTTTCCCCAATGGCTATGGGTTTGTGGGGATGCCGCTGGCGCACGCTTTCGTAATTCTGCTGCGCATAACTCAGCGCGACGTCGATGCCCTTGTTTTCCCAGATGGGATAGGTATGGATGGTGATGAAATCCAAAAGCTCCACCAGCTCTTCATGCCCGTTCTGCCAGGGCACATAGTTGTCGGCCACCGTCACCGCTGTGGTCACGGATCCCTTGATTCGCTTCACATAAGCAATCACCGACGCCGCTGGGACGAGGTGATCGGTCCACTCGACCAGAATTTCATTGCCGACACTGATCGCGCTCACCAGCGACGGATAGGTTTTGGTCAGCTGAATGGCTTGATCCACTTCAGCACTGTTTTCCTGGCGATTTTTGATTAATTCGGCCTCCGGATAGATGCCGCCCCAGGGACAGCCCGGGTTGCTGACCTCAGCCTGGAGCCAGGCGCCAAGCATCACCCGCAGTGGCAGCTTTTCGCGAGCGATCACTTCCAGAACGGTGGCGCTTTGAGGTCCGCTGCCATAGAGACGAATGACATTCCAATGCCGACTGAGCAGAGCAAGGTCTTCCCGAATCTGCTCCGCACTGGGTTCGGCTTTGCCCGGACCCTGACCCGTGCGGTATCCGGAGTACGAAATGGCCCGAACAGGATCGAAGCGGGACGGACCCAGCAGTGTTTTCTGCAGGGAAAATGAGGGAGCTGGTAGCGAGGAAGGTGTAGCCACCGGCGGATCCATCGGTGTTGTCGTCGATTTCGATGATGAGCCTGTACAGCTGATGGCAAGGAGCGACCCAAGGCAGAGCAGAAGCCCGCGTAATCGGTTTTGCATATTTTCTCCACAATATCTTGAATTCATGATTGTACTTATAACAAACAAAATGGTGACCACAGCAAGCAGTTTTCAGCACATAGGTGGCTTACCTTTTTTGAATAGGCCCCAGGATGTCACTTATGAGTTTCGAATTTTGAATGCACACTTATGAGGCATCGCGCAGTAAAACGCCACGTGGTTAGGCTTTTCAGAGCAAAGCTTCTGAATGTCCGCCCGATTCGGGGATTTAGTTCTTAAACAGAACTTGATTTGTAAAGATGAGGGTATTAGTAGTGAGTTCAAACAAAATCGTCTGACGACGGAAAAAGCCTGGAGTGACCCGTCATGGAGCTTCTGCGCCTCTGTAATATCACAAAAACCTATCGCTCGAGCGGAATCCTGCGGCGGCGACCAGATGTTCATGCCCTGCGGGATGTCTCGCTGCATGTGAACCGCAGTGAAATCGTGGGACTGGTGGGGGCATCCGGCTGTGGCAAGAGCACGCTCGGCCGCATCATTCTGCGTTTGGAGCGAGCGGATGGCGGCAAACTGTGGTTGAACGAGCGCGAAATGTTCCACGCGGAGCCGCGGCGGGCCTCCTTTGCGTATCGTTCCCTGGTGCAGATGATCTTTCAGGATCCCTTTGCGTCCCTCAATCCGGCTCATAGTGTTGCGTATCATCTGGAGCGTCCCCTCCTGCGACACGGGCTGGCGACCCAGGGGGAATTTAAGAAACGGGTTCATGACCTTCTTCATATGGTGGGCCTCACTCCCGTAGAACGCATGGCCCAAGCCTATCCCTATGTGCTTTCCGGCGGGCAACGGCAAAGAGTGGCCATTGCCCGGGCCCTGGCCGTTAACCCCAGGTTGATCGTTGCGGATGAGCCGACGTCGATGCTCGATGTCTCCATTCGCATGGACATATTAAATCTTCTCGCACGTCTGCGTCGCGAGCAGGAGCTGGGTCTCCTTCTCATAACCCATGATTTGGCCAGCGCCCGATATCTCACCGATCGGCTGATTGTGTTGAATCAAGGTGTCATCGTTGAAAGCGGACCTACGGAAAGCGTGATTAACGGACCCAAGGATCCTTATACCGCGCTGCTCCTGGATGCCATACGAAACCCAAGGCTGGAAAGAAGACCATCATGAATCAGCAAGCGTTTCCGCAGGATTTTTTGTTTGGGGCGGCGACCTCATCGTTTCAGATCGAGGGAGCCACCGATGTCGATGGCCGCTCACCCTCGATCTGGGATCAATTTTGTCAGGAAGAGGGCCGAATTGCCGATGGCAGTGATGGACGGCGCGCCTGCGAACACTATCTGCGCTTTCGTGATGATGTGGCCCTTATGCATAAGCTAGGGTTGGAGGCCTATCGTTTCTCGATCGCATGGCCACGTGTGATGCCGATGGGCGTGGGCGCGATCAATGAAAAGGGTTTGGCTTTCTATGATCAGTTGATCGATGAGCTTTTGAGCCGGAATATTCAACCCTGGATCACGCTTTATCATTGGGATTTGCCAGCCTGTCTCGGCGATCAGGGCGGCTGGCTCAACCGCGATATCACGCAGCATTTCGCGGAGTATGCCCAAAAAATGGTGGCGCGCCTGGGGGATCGGGTCAAGAACTGGATCACGCACAATGAACCCTGGTGCGTGGCATCCCTCGGCTATCGGCAAGGTGAACATGCCCCAGGTTTGAAGGATCCTCGGTCCGGCTGGATCGCGGCGCATCACGTTCTCCTGTCGCATGGGCTGGGTATGAAGGCCATGCAAAGTGAGCGGCAGGATTTAAACATCGGCATTACCTTGAACCTGACTCCGGCCTTTGCGGCCTCGGATTCCAAAGCGGATCGTGAAGCCACAAGGCGCTTCGATGGAAGTTTCAATCGCTGGTACCTTGATCCCATCTTCAAAGGCTGTTTGCCTGTCGATATGGTGCCTGAAGTGGAAGAGGAATGCGGCGGAGCCCTGGATTTTATCCACAATGGTGACCTGGCGCTCATCCAGCAGAAACTGGATTTCCTCGGCATCAATTATTATTCGCGGGCCATCATCCGTGGGGATGAACAGAGTGAAGGGCAAACGTCTCGCACGTTGCATGCGGATCCTGCTGATATCACGGATATGGATTGGGAGGTCTCACCCGATGGTTTGCGTGAACTGCTGCTTCGACTTCAGCGCGACTACGCGCCCGAAGCGCTCTATATCACTGAAAACGGTGCAGCCTATGATGATTCGCCGGATGCCCAGGGGCGGATCCACGATGCGCGCCGGGTTCGCTATTTGGAGAAACATGCCCGGGCCATGCAGGAGGCCTTAAAACAGGGTGTGAAGCTGAAGGGATATTTCCTATGGTCCCTGTTCGATAATTTTGAATGGGCTTATGGCTATAAGAAGCGATTCGGTATGGTCTGGGTCGACTATGAAACACAGACCCGTCTGCCCAAGGACAGCGCGCTCTGGTATCGGGATCTGATTCAACAAAGGATCATCCCATGAGACTTTTTCTTTTTCTTTTTCTTTGCTCTCTGCTTTGGACGACAGACCTTTGTGCCGCAACGCCGCGCTTTACGATCAAACAGGATGAACGCGGCGCCCGACTCCAGCGCGATGGTCAGGATTTTTTGATCAAAGGCGTCAACTGGGGCGCGATCCCCGTGGGCGAAAATTATGCCTATGATCTTTGGTCCAGGTCTGATGCTGATATCCGTGCGGTGCTCGATGTGGAAATGCCGCTCTTGAAAAATATGGGCGTGAATGCAATTCGGCAGTTTGCCATGATCCCGCCGCGCTGGGTCGCTTACATTTATGAAACCTATGGCATCCACACGGTGATGAATCACCTGATGGGACGGTATGGCTTTACGGTGGATGGTGTCGCGCAGTCTCCGGTGGATTATTCCCAGCCCAAGGTGCGCGACGCTATTAAAAAAGATGTTTTGGACATGGTGCAACGTTACAAGGATACCCCTGGGATCCTGTTCTGGATGCTGGGTAATGAAAATAACTATGGCCTGAGCTGGACTTCAAGTGAAATCGAAAACCTGCCGCAGGGGGAGCGGGACGCAGCCAAGGCTCGGCATCTCTATACCTTGTTCGGTGACATCGCGACCGCGATGAAGGCTGCTGATCAGCAGCACCTGGTCTCAATCTGTAACGGTGACCTGCAGTATCTGGAGCTGATTGCCAAGGAAGCCCCCTCGATTGATCTGCTGGGAACCAACGTATACCGGGGTAAAAACGCGACCGACCTTTTCACGCGGGTCAAGGCTGTGCTCGGCAAGCCCGTGTTTTTCAGTGAATTCGGTGCCGATGCTTTCAATGCCAGGACCGGTCGTGAGGATGGCGTATCCCAAGCCGAACTCTTGAAGAGCCAGTGGCTTGATCTCTATCAAAATACCTATGGTCAAGGTCAGGCCGGAAACGCAGTCGGCGGTTTTATTTTCCAATGGTCGGATGAATGGTGGAAATACAAGCAAACGGAAAACCTGGCCATTCATGATCAAACTGCCTCCTGGTCCAATAAAGGCTATGCCTTTGACTTCCAGGAAGGGTCGGACAACATGAACGAAGAATGGTTCGGCATCATGGCGAAAAGCAAGAATGATGCGCGCGGCCGTTATCAGCTCACGCCACGTCCGGCGTATTTTGTCATGCGCGATATCTTTGCCATGAACCCTTATGATGGGGAACGCAGCAGCTGGGAAAACCGGATCAGCAATCTGCAGCCGCGTGCCTATGAGCCTGATTCCGAAGCTCTGCGTTCCGCCGGACGGCTGGCTGACCTGGAGAAATTCTTTCTCAAAAGCGCCAACATCCATCTGGAATCAGTGCAGAGTTCCGGCCGCAATACCAACAAAACCACGCGAGAGGGCTGGTCGTCCGACGATCATATGGAATCAGCCACTCTCGAATGGGGTTTCCGTCCGGACCCGCGTCTTGAGGCCAGCGCTGCCATTCACGTGCTGGGGCATGTGGCAGAAAACAAGATGGATGAAATCTTCTACGAAAACCGGGGCCGTCCCATCCGGGTGAAAGGGGAGGACGGCAAGGTCGTGACTCTCGCCGATCAGGAACGGGTGAAACTTCATCGCGCGCAGTTTGAATGGAATGAAAACCTCTTTAAACTGGAAGGATTTTATCGGGCTCCGCACGGTCACTGGGCCGATGAGGGTGACTTCTTCGGTCTCTATCAAGAGACTTATGATATGGTCGGTATCGATCGCTACAACTCGGATGCGCCGAACGGTATGGTGTTCACGGGAAAATCGATGCTGGCCGGTCTCAAGGTGGCGTTTGGCCCGCAGATCTATTGGGGCGCCAAGCCCATGGCTATTGTGAAATATAGCGGCCAGCTGATGGATCTGAATTACACCCTTATGCATCAGCAGGCCTTTGCCGCGCAAAAGACGGTGGCCACCAGCAGCATGACCGATCCGGGTGGACGTGCGGCGCGCACCAGTTTGAGTTTTAAAACCGGCTTCTTTGGTTTCGGCAGTGAGTGGGGTCTTTTGCAATCGGGGCGCGAACGGATCGGGGACCTTTATGTTCGCACGGAAGAATCGGACAGCGAAGGTTACAATGGTTCCGATTATAAAGTGACGGAAAACGGTAAAATCAAAACCCTCGATACTCTGGCCGGAAAATTCCGCCTCATTCAGGGCACGGGCCGACTGCCTTGGTATATTCAAGGGGCCTATCGTGGTCTGGTTGCCAACGGCGGCTACGAAGTGCCATTACAATTACCAAGTGGTCCTTGAAACCCTCGGAGCGCGGCAACCAGTATAACGCGGCAGCTGGATTTTCGCTCGGCTCGGGAAGTTTCAGCGTCGCGCCGCAAATCGTTTATCAAAAACCTTTGGTTGGTCCCATTCCGCAGGATCCACTCCTCAATACGGACCAGTTTGATCCAGCGACCGGCACCTATACTCCAGGTCTGCGGCCGCGGAATCTATTGAACGATACGTTTGCAGTGCTGGATAACCGGGAAATGATAGGAGCTGAACTGCTCTTCGTCTTTGATCCAACACCGGATAACTGGTTTTTTGCATGGGATAATGATGATCGCGAATCGGCGCCCTTGGCTGTCAGTCTCGATCTGGTCTATCGACGCTTTCCCACCCGCCGTGACAGTAACCTCGGGGTTCTGGCTGATGGCAGCGTGTTCGCTTTCGCTTCGTCGCCACCTCCCGCCAATCTTTGGGACGCCGTGTTCCGTACCGTGCAGGTCGTTTCCCCTGAGCTGCGGATGATTCATCAGGTTTATGGCGGCACGGGACAGGCCAATGGCGATAGCCCGCGCCTGATCAAACGCTATGGCCTCGGCAGCACCCTTCGCTGGCAGCGCCTTCAGGCTCAGCTTATGGCCAAATGGAATGACTGGGGCCCCTATGATTATTATCGTGACTATAATTTGACCTTTCCCTTTCAAGGCCAGGTGGCGTTGGCTTATGGTCTGGAGACTTTCCGGGTCGATCGCTATATCAGTCAGGTGGGTCTTCGTTATCAGATGCGAACCCTGGATGAGAATTCCCCCCGGTTTCCTTATGCTCCCGGTTCAGGTAAACATGGCAACGAGCAGGAGTGGACAAGTTATGTTGACATCAATATTTAAACGACTGTGCCTGATGGCCTTAATTTTGAGCAGCTGCGGGGGACCCCAGGGTGATGGCGAGACGCTGGCACCGCTGGCCTTGGAAAATCTTTCGCTGCCGGAGCTGAACAATGGCGCCGGGATTTACCCGAGCCAGGCAGTGCTTGAAGACAGCCAGAATCCCTTCACGCGTGCCGCTGTGAGTCCCGCCAACCGTTGGAATATAACGGGCTGGGCTATGGAGGCGGGCGCTCCTGCCACGCGGCTGTCCGCCATGTTTTATGCGTGGGCCACGGAACTGGCCATAGCTCGCAGTGGCGAGAGTCAATTTCAAACGGCCATCGCGCTGCGAACTTTGTCCGCGCATGAAACATTGAGCGAGGACCAGCGCACCCTTTATCGCAATGCAGCGATTCAGGCCTATCAGTCGATGCTCGACAATTTTAAAGATAGCGTCGGCTATACAGCTGAAGGATACTCGTACCGGCTCGTGCCGCTGGCGTTTTACGCGATTCGTGATCTGGGCGGAACTCCCCAGGGACGCTGGGTCGAAACCGTCGACCCCTACGGCAATAAAATCGTCGTGGAAATCTGAAACAAAGGATCAAGGGAATGGAAACAGTCGACTCCTCTCATATGCGAACCATGAACAGCACCACGCTTCTGCGCATGATCTGGCAGGAGCAGGAAATTTCACGGGCGGATATCTCGCGTATGACAGGCATGAGTCGTTCCTCGGTTTCGGCCATTGTCGCCGAACTTTTGGAGCGGGATTTGGTCAGCGAGCAGGGTGTCAGGCATTCCAGCAGCGGGCGCCGCCCGACCATGCTGTCGTTTCATAGCAATGCCTACTCCATCATTGGTGTGGACATGGGTGCCACACACGTGGCGTTTGCGCTGATGAATCTCAAGGGTATGATTCGTGAGTCGCGATTCCGTCTATGCCCCGTGCAATCGGAACCTCAGCAAACGATGCAGCTGATCATCGATACCATTCAATCGATGAAGGATGCCGCCGATCATGATAACTGCCCGGTGATTGGGATAGGTCTTGGTCTGCCCTGTCCTGTGCATCCTGATGAGCAGCAGTCGCCGATTCATGAAGGCATTCTACCCGCCTGGGTAGGTTTGAATCCTCGGAGTCTGTTGCGCGAGCGCTTTGGTTTGCCTGTCCTGTTTGATAATGATGCCAACCTGGGGGCTCTTGCTGAATTGTGGTGGGCCAAGGAACCCGAGCGCAATAATCTGGCCTTTATCAAGCTGGGCACGGGTGTGGGTGCGGGTCTGATTTTGAACGGACGCATTCATCGAGGGCGTTTTGGTTTGGCCGGTGAACTGGGCCATATGCTGGTGCATCTGCAACCGAATTCAGGCATGCAGAATCTGAATGATGTTTTGGGCAGCGTCAGCCTTATGAAACGCGCTCATGAATTGGGCCGGCAGCATCCGCAGAGTCTTCTTTCCGGCTGCAATTTGACTTTACAGCGTTGGCTTGAAGCTGCCTTGGATAAGGATCCCGTCGCGGAGCAGCTGTTCAATGAAGTCATTTTTACCCTGGGTTCCACCGTGGCCAGTCTTCTGGTGATGCTGGATCTGGACGCCATAGTCTTGAGCGGCAACCTGAGCGCAGCGGGTGACATGGTCCTGCACAGGATCCGTGATGTCGTGCGCCAGCACTTGATCTGGAAGGACCTCCACACCATTCCTTTGCGCTGGAGTCAGCTCGGCGAACACCACATTGCCTTGGGCGCTGCGACCATGATTCTCGAAAAGGCCATGAATGACCTCTCATGGTTTCCTTTGAAAACCATCATTAAGCCCGACTGGGATCGGGAAGGGGATGTGAGTCATGCGAGCCCGCATTAGCGTCGTCTGCAGTTTGCTCGGGCTTCTGCTGGCCTGCGTTCCTAAGGCCCGGCAGGAGTCACGACAGGTTCTGAGCATTTCGGTGGAAAAGCAAACGTCCTTCATACGCAATTTTAATCCGCTCCTCACCTCGGGCAGTGCCCGCGAATTTTCAGTGGGCGCCATCTACGAACCGCTGCTTATCTATAATCGCATGACCGGTGAGCTGCTGCCCTGGCTGGCGACAAGCTATAAATGGGAAGGCGAGGATTTCCGAAAACTCCGCCTCACCCTGCGTCCCGGTGTGCAATGGTCCGACGGTCGTGACATGACCGCCGCGGATGTGGTCTTCACCTTTCAATTGCTCAAAAAGTTTCCAGCCCTGGATGCCGGTGGTGTGTGGAGTTTTTTATCGCAGGTGGAAAGTCAGGGGACTCATGACGTTGTTTTTACCATGCAAAGGACCTATACCCCGGGTCTTGCCGTGCTCGCCAATCAGGTGATTGTTCCCGAGCATATTTGGAGTGCCGTCAAAGATCCCGTGCAATTTGCCAATCCCGAGCCGGTGGGCACGGGGCCTTTCACCCGCGTCACGCTCTTTGAAGATCAGGTTTTTGAACTCGGACGTAATCCCAATTACTGGCAGCCCGGCAAACCATCCATTGAAGGGCTACGTTTTCCTGCCTTTGCCAGCAATGATCAGGCGAATCTGGCTTTGATTCAAGGTGATGTTGATCTGGCTGCCAATTTCATTCCGGCCGTCGATCGCATCTTTGTGAAAAAGGATCCGGCGCATCACCATTACTGGTTTCCGCTCGTCGGGCCCATGATTTTCCTTTATCTGAATACGCAAAAGGAACCATTTCAAAGTCCCATCATGCGCAAGGCCCTGAGTATGGCCATCGATCGCCAGCGTATAGCCGATGTGGCCCTTTATCGATACACCGAACCTCCTCATGCCTCGGGCCTTACCGATGCCTATCGACGTTGGCGCAAACAGCCTTCGGCTGAGCAATCGCACTGGACCGGTTTTCATCCCGAGGAAGCCATGTCCCTTCTGGAGCGGGAGGGATGGTCTCGACAACGCGATGGGAAACGTCGTAACGCTGAGGGCAAGGTCCTGAGTCTCGAAATCACTGTTGTGAATGGTTGGTCCGATTGGGTTCGCGCGGCGCAGATTATTGCGAGTCAGCTCGAGGCTGTCGGCGTGGATGCCAAGGTCAAGGCCAAGGATTTCGGATCCTGGTTTGAAGGCCTGCAGAAAGGCCAGTTTGAAGGGTCCATCAGCTGGTCGGGAGAAAGCAGTGATCCTTATGGTTTCTACCGCTGGATTATGGACGAGACCACGGTCAAGCCCTTGGATGAACTGACACCAGGCAACTGGCATCGATTTGCTGATGCGCGTGCGACAGCATTGATGCGGGAATGGGAGCGAACGGTGGATGTGAAACGCCAGGAGGAAATTTCGGCGAGCCTTCAGGATATTTTTATGCAAGAAGCGCCCGCCATTCCCCTCTTCCCCGCTCCAGCCTGGGGTACCTTCAATAGCACTTATTTTGAAGGCTTTCCGCACGCGGGGAATCCTTATGCCACGCTTTCGCCCAATTACCGTCCCGAGATTCTTTTGGTGTTGAATGCGATCAAGCCCAGGCAGAAAGGGTTGTAAACCATGTATCACCTCCTGCGACGGTTCGGTTTTTATGCGCTGGCCGGCTGGTTGTCCCTGACCATCAATTTTTTTCTGCCGCGACTGGCCCCCGGTGATCCGGCAAGTCTGGTTTTTGCCCGATTTCAAGGCCAGATGAAGCCGGAATCGCTCGAGGCCTTGAAACAGGTTTTTGGTTTGACCGATGCCCCGCTTTATCAGCAGTATTTCACTTATCTGAAGCATATGCTCCAGGGCGATTTTGGAATTTCCGTCGTCTATTATCCCGCGCGTGTGGTGGATGTCATTGGCCAGGGTTTTCAGTGGACGCTTTTGCTGGCGGGCACTGCGGTCGTCATCAGTTTCGTATTAGGGACAGGATTGGGTATTGTCGCTGCGGCCCGTCGTGGTTCATGGTTTGATAGCATCCTGCCACCAGTTTTGGCTTTTTTTGGAGCCTTTCCTTATTTCTGGCTCGCCATGCTGCTGCTTTATGTGTTCGCCTTTCGCCTGGGTTGGTTTCCCCTCGGACACGCCATGAGCGATAGACTGGCTGATGATTCCCTTGGTACAAAACTCTATGATGTGATCAGTCATGCTTTTCTTCCGGCACTTTCCATTGTGCTGGCCACGGTCGGTGGCTGGATGCTGAGTATGCGTAATGCCATGATGGGGGCTTTGGGTCAGGATTATGTGGGTCTCGCGGAAGCCAAAGGTTTGTCCCGCTTTCGTATCATCTGGCGTTATGCCGCTCGCAACGCGCTGCTACCGAACATGACAGGATTTGGAATGGCTCTGGGTTTTGTCATGGGTGGTTCGTTGCTCACCGAAGTTATTTTCTCCTATCCAGGTCAAGGTTTTCTTTTAGTGCAGGCCGTGCGCAGTCAGGATTTTCCCTTGATGCAGGGGCTTTTTCTTATGATCACGACCGCTGTTTTGCTTGCGAATTGGCTGGTGGATCTCTTTTCCACAATTTTGGACCCAAGGATACGTTTGGAGAGTTGATATGAACCGACATTTGTGGACCCAGAAAAAATCCATCTGGGGTTTTTCGATTCTGCTCCTCTTTATCCTGATGGCCACCCTGGGACCCTTTTTTACGCAGGATCCCAAGGCTTTTCTGGGCACACCGCTGCAGGCGCCCGATGGAAATTTCTGGTTGGGGACATCAGGACAGGGTCAGGATGTGTGGGCTCAGATGATAGCAGGCGCACGGGCTTCTCTTTTCTCGGCGCTCGCCATTGGGGCCGCCACGACTTTAATCGGAGCGCTATTGGGACTGGCCGGCGCGTTTTGGGGCGGTGTGGTGGATGAATTGATTTCACTGCTCAGCAATATCTTTCTGGTGATACCCGGTCTACCCCTGGCGATTGTCATCGCGGCTTATCTGCCTGCGGGTAACTTAACCATAGCCCTGGTTTTGATTGCCACCGGCTGGGCCTGGAATGCTCGTGTGTTTCGCGCTCAGGCCTTGAGTCTTCGGCAGAGGGATTTTGTTTCGGCGGCTATCGTGGCTGGAGAATCCAGTCTGCGTCTGATGTTCTTTGAGATCCTGCCTAACATGGCTTCGCTCCTGCTCTCGACTTTCTTGGGATCGGTTATCTATGCACTGGGCGCACAGGTGGGCCTGGAATTTTTAGGTCTGGGTGACATCAGCGCCATAACCTGGGGCACCAATCTTTATTGGGCCAGCAATGATGCGGCGCTGATGACAGAATCCTGGTGGACCTTTGTTCCGACCGGACTCTGCATCGCGTTGCTGGGTTTTTCCCTGGCGCTGTTGAATTTTGCCATTGATGAGATCGCGGATCCCCGGCTTCAGGTGCAAAAGATCTGGCGCCGCCGGGTGGGTCGCGTGACCCCTGGTTTGACTCCTGTGGTAAGGACCTCTGTATGATGCAGATTGAAAACCTTTCCATCATGATGGCCGATGCCGCGGGATCCGTGCCGATCATTGAACATCTGGATCTGGAGATCAAGCCTGGTGAAATCCTGGGTTTGGCCGGTGAATCGGGCTGCGGGAAATCGACCCTGGCCAAGGCCCTTTTGCGTATTCTGCCGCCGCCGGCTTATATCAGCAGCGGCCGGATACTTTATCAGGGTCACGACATCCTGGATTATGATGCCCGAGCCATGAAGCGTTTCCGTTGGCGTGAAGCCGCTATGGTGTTTCAGAATGCATTGAATGCTTTGAATCCTGTCCTTCGCATCCGCGAGCAGCTCGTGGATACCCTTCAGGCCCATCGCCGTCTTGGCAAAAAGGAGGCGGTCGCCATCGCTGCCGAGTGGATGGTGCGTGTGGGACTGCATGTCAAACATCTGGAGGCTTATCCGCATGAACTGTCCGGTGGCATGCGGCAGCGGGTGATGATCGCCATGGCCCTGCTTTTGGAAGCACCGCTTCTTATTCTGGATGAGCCGACCACGGCGCTGGATGTTATTGTTCAGCGGGAAATTCTGCAAAAAATCGTGGAGCTACAGGATACGCAGCAATTTTCCGTGCTTTTTGTAACTCATGACCTGCCTTTGATGACGGCGTTCTGTGATCGTATTGCCATTCTCTATGCTGGTAGCATTGTGGAATGTGGTCAGAGTCAGGATATTGCCCGCGCGGCCCAGCATCCCTATACACAGGGACTCATGGCCTCGTTTCCGTCTTTGGATGGACAGCGACTGCAGAAACGAGGCATTGCCGGGTATCCCCCTGGCTTTGCGGCCCAACGTCAAGGCTGTGCCTTTCTTCCTCGATGTCCCAGGCCTTGCGCCCAGGGCGCGCTTCGCCAGCCTCCCCTTCTTTCCTGGACCCCAGGGCATCAGTTGGCCTGTTATCAGGCCGGCTCGGCACAGAATGGAATCCCTAAGGAATATCTATCCCTGTGACTCAGGGCCACGCTTCAGACCATGCTTGCTGATAAGCTTGAGATAAGCCATCGAACGCATGGGAGGACACGCAAGGACTGCGCTCTGGAACTCCATGGGAGGCGCGTAGCCGTGGGCATCGATGTAATGGACGATTGTCGATGGAGCCATATACACAAGCTCGTCCGTCGGAATATAAAGATTGGCACAACCAATACCGACGGAAAGCTGCTTGTACTGAACCAAAGTAGGACCACCCGTATACCGGCAAAGTGAGCATTGATGGAGGCCGGCTGCCACCGCGGCTTCCCAAGGATTGACGGCGAGTTTCATAAGAGCCACGAAGACTTCATCACCGGTGTCGCCGATGGGAAATTCATGACCTCGTTCAAGCCAACCCACAGTGAGAACCCTGGTTTTGGCTCTAGTATTGTAGTCAGTTAGGTCTGGATAATGCATGGGGGTCCTTGTCGCCTTGAGTGGTTCTAGGGCTGTTTGTGCCTTATACCAGCGAGAATGGAACATCAAGGCCTATGTATATTTAACGTTTTCAAGAGTGCGGCCTCTTAGTCACGCAGCCTCTTTCAAAAGAAAGGAAATTCCTCATTGAATTCGAACGACACGGCATCCTCCTCGTCAAACAAGCCATTATAAAGCTGACACGCAGCGTCATCGGGTGGACTGCAGTTTTTCCACGCAGCTCTTAACTCATCAAGGGGAACAGCGAACTCTGGATTGGGTCGCACAATTTGCGAGGCAAAGATGGGGTACCGCCTTGTTTGGAATATTCAAGCGTTGTCCCATGACACGGACCTCCACAGCGCGTTTGGTTTTGACTCGAGCTGAAGATGGATCCAATCGAAACAAACGGAGCGTTATCCGAGAGTGGCTCCTTGATTGGAAACGTCAGTTCATTTTTGATGGAGTAAATCGACTGCCAGATTTCTCCAAATTCCAACGTGGCATCACCAGGAACGATGGAGAGAAGGAGCCCCTCATTCTGCAGAAAGATACGAGGCTTGTCCCGGCTCGTCGCCGGCTGCGCACTGATCACGCTGGTCGTGGCATTCAAGGCCAGAGGGCGCTTGAGGCTCGCCACCAGGCATTCCAGGGTCACAGGCTTGGGCAGACTGTTAATCAGTGCTACCACACCTGCAATGGTCGTGATGGATTCATTGTGGGCGGAACAAAGCTCTGTGTTGGGTTGATTGGCCTCATCCATGACCGGCTGTGTTTCTGAAGACGAACTTCCGTGCCCGCAGGCCACTAGGAAAAATATGCAAAGAATAGAATGATGGAATGGCTGCACGCTGATCCCCTCCTGTTGACCCCTTTCATCTCAGCAATAAACCTGCCAAAGATGCAAGATGCAACGCTTTGCATATTACTGTAATTACTAGATTATTGTGCGTTAAAGGAGGCTGATTTCAAAAGCAAGAAAACCATTTGCTTATTATCCCACGCAGCCAGCTGCAATAGACACACTCTGACAGGAATTTTGCTCTCATAAACCTCTGTATCCTGCCGAAAGAAGAGGAGAAGTGGCAAAGCATTGGAAAGGCCTCCGTTCCAACTCAACACTCATCACCCGAGGGGTGGCCTCTTGGTACCGCAATGCGAAAGATTTAAAACGAAAATACTGTGGATTGTCGCAATCCTCAATATTCTGCTGGCAAGCACCCGTTCCCTTGCCATGGAACCGCCCAGACTTGATATTGCAAGCATTGGGTCGCATCAGGACGTCACCTCATTTGGAATCGCTCTCTTTGATGGGGCAGAGCGCACACCCGCCGCCATTGAGAAGGTGATTTTGGCTGAAGGCGAGGCGATTGGAAAGGTACTTCACGGCGGTTATAGCGATGGAACCTACTGGATACGCCTGCGCCTTTGGAATAGCGCTGACACCCCCAAAATTGTGAATCTAATAGCCAAAAACCTTGTCATATCGCGCTTTGAAGCCGTGATCGTGGATGCTGCTCCCGGCTCGGCCGTCATCGATCGTGTCCACGCTCGTATCCCAACCTTAAGGATCTCATTGCCGCCAGCTCAGGAACTCAATTTGCTCCTTAACATCCAGTTTGGTTTGCATGAAATATTGAGTTTGGAAATGGAGAAGGTGGAGCCCAACGCTCCGGCCACTTCAGATAAAACGATTCAAGGAATGAATATCTTCCTGGGTGCTATCCTCGCCATGACCCTATTCAACGCCGGCCTCTTTCTCCTGACGCGCGACAAGATTTTTATTCTGCATGCGCTGGTTGCGATATTGATATCCGCCAATCTTTTTATCCTGAGCGGGCTCTCCTATTTTATCCTCGGCACCGATTATTGGAACTTCTACATACCTGTTTTGGGAAACTACGGGGTCGCTGGAGCCTTGTTTTTCGGGCAATACTATCTGAACGCCAGGAGCACGCATCCTCGGCTCCACCGATGCTATACCATAGGGGGTATAGTCGGGCTCGTGGGTGGAACCCTCCTCCTGGCCGGTGTGACAAAACGTTTGGTATATCTGACCGACGTGAATCTCCTGATCTCACCCATCATCAGCATGTCCGTAATTTATTACTTTTCTCCGCGCAAGCATCGCATGATGCGTTTCTATGTTATCGGTTGGATGGGTCTTGATCTGATGGTCCTGGTAGGTGTGGCCGCGCAGTATCGATACCTGCCCCTTAATTTCTTTACAGAGAATGCCTTCAGCATCGGCCTGAGCATAGAGATGATCGTCGTATCCCTCGGCCTCGCGGATCAAATCAATCACTATAAAAATAAGCTTGAAGGATACAACCGGGGCCTCGAGGTCATGGTCGAGGAAAAGACCAGGGATATTCGCTCGATCATGGAGCATATCCCTTTGGGCATCTTCATGATCAAGGCTGGCTTGGGGTTTCATGAAGATCGGTCGAAGAACATCCTGGAAATTTTCCCAAACGAAGATCTTGATCATGCCAATGCCGGACAACTCATCTTCGCGAAAAGCAATTTGAGCTCGGATGCCATCAGTCAGGCCCATAGCTGTCTTGAAGCTTCCCTGGGTGAAGACATAGTGAACTTCGATGCAAATTCGCAGACGCTGCCGATTGAAATCGTCAGGACGAGTGCCGGAGGCGAATCCAGGATCTTTGACATGACCTGGAATCCCATCCAGAGTATCGAGAGACGAGTTGACAAGATACTGGTGACAATGCGCGATGTCACCGACATGCGAAATCTTCAGGCTCGCAGCAAGGATCAACAGGAGGAACTGGAATTTATTGGTGAGATTCTGAGCGTGCCAACTCCTCGCTTTCTCAAATTCATTCAGTCCTGCCGGGAACTTCTGCAAGAGAACGCCAAACTCATCCGAGCGCAGGACAAAGAGCAGCAGAATATCGAGGTCCTCAAGCTGCTTTTTATCAATATGCACACCGTTAAGGGTTCGGCACGCTCTCTCTATTTAAAGAAAATGTCCAATGTCTTCCATGAAGTGGAGCAGTACTATGCTCACCTTCAGAAGAGTTCTTCCACTCCATGGGACATCAGTCGGATGGAGAAGGACCTGGCTGAGGCACAGGGAATCATTGATCTCTATGAACGAATCGCGAGGGAAAAACTCGGCCGATCCATGGACTGCAATCAATTGGTTGAATTCCGAATCGATCGAATCGAATCCGCGTATCGCGATCTAAGCCGCGCGATCCGAGGCAAGACCTTGCCAGCTGACGTCATGGCAGGCATTCATCAGGTGAACAACCTCTTCCAAGCCCACATTTTCAAGGATTCCCGTGAGGTCATCAAGGAACTTTGTGGCTGCTTGCCTTTGCTGTCCAAGGACCTGCACAAAGAGATGCCCGAGGTCGTTCTGGATACGGGCCATATCCTTATCGGCGATCGCGGGGAGGAACTCCTCCGCAATGTCTTTGTGCATCTCCTGCGCAATACCATGGATCATGGCATCGAGGATGCAAAACAACGCGTCCTTAAGAACAAAAAGCCTCAGGGAACCATCACGGTCCGGATGGAACACCAGGACGACAACGTCATCGTTACTTACAGTGACGACGGCAAGGGACTTAATATCCCCTCGATTCGCGCCTTAGGTCTGTCCCGTGGTCTATTGGATGCTCGGGAAGCGAATGATATCCACAGCATTGCACAGCTTATTTTTGATTCTGGCCTATCGACAGTCAATAGAGTTACGGAAATATCCGGGCGCGGCGTTGGCATGAATGCCGTAAGGCAGTTCATTCAGAAATATGGTGGCACGATATCGATCGTTCTGCATCCAGAAGACAAAGATCCGGCAAGTCACGTGCCTTTTTCCCTGGTCATGAACCTGCCGTTCCCATTGTTTGAGGAGGCGCTTCCTGAAGACCTTTCCTCGGTGGCATAAATGAGTCTCAGGGCTTGTCATCCCATTTTAGCTTGATTCGGATGCTTTATCCTCCTCTCATCTCCTTTCTGTATACTAGAGATAACAGCCGTTCAGGCTGTCGTTCTTGAGGAACGTGGAACAAGGGTCCTTCAAACCCTCTCTGTATCCTGGAAAGGTGTAGCTCCATATGTCACTAGCCGTTGCTGTCTCAGGAGAGAGCCAATTCACAGCAGGTCATGGTTCAGCCAGCATCATGGCCAAACCTTTGATTATTGGCACCAGTATCAGCGCTGATTTGACGACTGGTAGTCCTGGCAAACGTCTCGCCCTGCGCTATACGAAAGATAGAAATATTAAAATCAAGGCTGAGAGTGGACAATCAGGCTTCCGAACCCTGAGTGAGATTCGAGAACGCGATTATGCGGGTCGCTCCGTTGTTATCGGTTTGGACCTGTTTTTTTGGGATTCTCTTTTGCCGAATATTAGGCCCAGTTTGAAAGCGCTGAGCCAGCTTTTGAAGAAAACTGAAGAGTTGGATTTGCCTCTTATCCTGGGTGACATACCAGAATTAATCCCTGGCTTTCAGCCCGGACGAGAAGCTTTGAATCGAGAAATTCATCGGATCTGTGCAGCGAGCTCCCACTGCAAGCTGATACCGTTGGATCGTATGTATCAGAATATTTCCAAGGACGGGCAGCTGTGCATCAAGGGTAAGGCTTATACTTTGCAGGAACTCATTCCCGATGGTTTGCACGTCAGCTCCGTCGCGGGGGATTATCTTGCGGATGTTTTGCTCGGAGTATTGGAACCCCACAGCAAACTCGCGTCCTAATCACGGATAAGGGCCCTATTCTTCCTAAGGAAAGGGTCCCCGTTTGCAGTTCCCTTACCGAATGGAAAGCTTATGCCTATTGGGGCACCTTGATGGGAGTGTTAAAGAGTTCATAGGTTTTAAAGAAGCCACGAGCTGTTGCGAGAATTTGATTGTCCGTGGGATGATCACTGTTCTCTATGCCGATAACTTTTTTTGAAAGTCCACTGGCATGATGACTCTCAAGGTAATTCTTGAAATGGGATTTTGCAACCCCTGGTCCCATTATCAGCAACTGGACAGCGTCGTTGATTTTTGTTGCCACATCGCGGTAGAAATGCTCGAGGTGAGAATCGTTCGTATGATCTTTTTTATCGTGTGAATGGTGATCGATGCCACTTTTCTTTACATTCGATTTTTCGATTCCCGTAGTATTGAGGCCAAAGATCTGTGCCTTTTCCGAATCCAACCAAACAATATAATCCATGCTAAATCCGCCTGAGAGATAATTTGAGGTTCACAAAGCACACTATGAACCTCGCGAGTGAGAGGCGCAAGCACTCATACGGGTGACCAGACATTCCAGGGAGCTAGGCAACAGTCTCGGCGCACCTGTTTTCTGGCAAATCGTGCCCACCATCCTCGCCGACCTGATGGCCGACCCAAAGAAATTAGATCAGGCCATGAGCGCTGTGTTGAGCATGACCAAACCTGATATTGGAAAACTCAAAAGGGCTTATGAGCAGGGTTGATTCCTATCGGCTCAAGGCCGCAATCTGCCCAAAGACTTTTTTCAACGTAGTGGGCCAGCTGGCTTTATTGTAACGCACGCCATAGCGTTCGCAGCAGGCCTGCACGTCCTGGCTGACTTCCCGCAAGCGATTGGGAGGCAGCCGCGGAAAGAGGTGATGCTCGATCTGATAGTCCAGTGCTCCGCATAAAAGAGAGAGAGGACGGCTCACCGAAAAGTTTTGCGCAGCCTCGATCTGCATCTTATACCACTGACCTCGATGCGTTGGGGTCGAGGAGCTTTCGTAACTCTTGACCTCGCCCGCGACATGCCCACAGAGGATGGTCATGCCTGTGTAAACATCCCGCATCTTATCCGCCATGTAATTACCGAGCATGACTTTCCAAAAAAATGGTCCGGCTAGCATCGGATAGAACACATAGTTCTCGGCATAATAGGGAACCCATTTGCGGAAAGCTTTCCGATGCGCGGCGGCGATTGATTTCCATGAGCGATCTTTCAGGAAATCCGTCCCGCTCGATAAACCGTTGCCCAGATAAACGTCCAGAAGGCCTATCACGTGAGTGTTGATCGCGTTGCTAAAATTCGGAAGTATGATGAAGGTCAGGACCGGAAGCTGAGCATAGTGGAACCACCGATGAGGTGTTTCCCGCGTGAGACGCACGATTCCAAAGTGAATGTCAGGGTCCTTGCCTTCGACGTTGGTGAAGGGGTGATGCCTTGCATTATGCGCATAGCGCCACGACTCTTCATCGACAGGAAATTTCCAGCGAAACGATTTGCCTTGCAGGTTCTTCGGCATGCCGGGTCGATCATAAACACCATGCAAGGCCATATGACCGATTTCCGTGGTTTCCAGTTGCTTGTGTACATAGAGTGCCAGCACGCCCGCGCTGAAAGTAAGGGGTTCAAAACTGAAATGAATCAATGTTCGACCCGTTCCTTCCATAATTCGAGAAAGCTTACATATGTGAGCAATATGCTGATGATCCTTGTCGCCGAGATCAGCCTCAACCTTATGCAGGATGGCTTCGATT
The DNA here is from genome assembly GCF_035638955.1 of Oligoflexus sp. Classification (GTDB taxonomy): domain Bacteria; phylum Bdellovibrionota_B; class Oligoflexia; order Oligoflexales; family Oligoflexaceae; genus Oligoflexus. The sequence continues at coordinate 24,209 of NZ_DASQYZ010000102.1, forward strand.
TCTTTACCAAATTCAACAAGATGAGGTTCCGTAGCAGTGTTTGGGGTCTTGCGCTTGGCTTTTGACATGATGCGACTCCAGCTTTTTGAAAGGGCAGTAGACTTCCCATCAATAAGCTGATTATTAGATCGCCGCTGAAGGAGTTTTCAAGTTCAATCAAATACACTTGGGAATGCTACCAAATAGAAGTTTGGTACGTCCGGAATTTGGTTTTTGTACACCTGAATTAAAGCGAACAGATGTGTTCCTATGATTCAGTTCACGCCGTATTTGGCTTTCAGTCTTTGGAGACGGCCGTTTTTCTGCAGTTCCACAATGCCTTGATCCAAGGCCAGCAGCAGTTTTTTACGTAAGTCCTGGGAGCGTGCGCAAATTCCCACATGTAAATCCGTGTACAGAGAATCCAGGGGCAAATCACCCGCGATCCGAATGGTATCTTCCAGACCCTGACGCCTTGCATGGTATAAGAAAGCACTCCGATCGGAGGGGGCAATGGCAATTCTTTGTCGAGAGAGCATCTTGACCTGTTGGTCGGTGCCCTGATCGCTGGTGAGGGTGAGTATATGGCGAGCATGCTGAGGATCTTCCACGAGAGCGGTGATGATGGGCGGATAACCATAGTCGCGGATAATCCCGATGGTCTGGCCCTTGAGCGAAGATTCCCCGTTGAATCGCCATGTGCTGCTTTTATGGGTGAAGAGGTGACCATCGATACGTCCGAGGGGCTAAGCGTTGCGATCGATCTTTAACTCTTCTGTTTCGAAACAGGTGAGAGGGACCACCACTTCCAGTTCGCCTTTTTGAGCCAACATTTTCAGGCGAGCCCAGCTGCCTGCCACAGTTGCAATCTTGAAACCTTGAGCCTTGAGCACTTCTTCAACAACATCCACAAAGTATCCACGCTCCTCGCCTTTGAGGCAGCTGTACGGACAAAAATCATCAAAGCCGAGCCTTATGGGGGAATCCGTAGTTGCGGACGAAGAAACGGTTGCGATCAGCCCCTGGCAAAGGGCGAAAGCCCATTAGACATAACGCATCGCGAAAGTTCTCCCGGTGAATCGCTGGAAATGCCTCAATGACAGGGGCAACTCTGGGGGAAATCACCCCATATTTACGAGTTTAGCGATCGGAAAGATCCAACATCAGCATGCGAAACGGTTTGCCATTCATCCAGACGCGCTGGTGGCGATCCACTGTGATGTCTGTCGCGTAGAAGCTGCCGTTTTTCGGAATCATCTTGAGGATGGCCTCGCTGGTGACGAGGGTTTCCTGCTGGGAATTCTTAAGGCGATAGAGGCCTTTGCTTTCCATAAGGATAAGATAATCATCGTTCTTCCATTTGATAACCCGGTGTGGATCCGTGCCGGTGCCGGGGAACGGCATTGCAAAAGGCACAAAGATATGGCTGCCCTGGGTGGCGACAACCCATGATGCATCGGCTCGTTTGCATAGGACTTCCTGCCGATTCACAGCGACGACAGCAACAGTATCAGCGGGCCAGCCCAGGTCCGCATAACTGGTGAGTTGCCACATGAGTTGGCTGACATCCTAGCGATAGAGACGATTGTCATTGGCAAACGCAATAAGATGGGGACCGAGCATCCGAATTCCATCGTAACTTAATGTCGGCGCTTCCGCTGGCAGAGGATGCGGGATCAGGTTGCCCTTCACCAGCTGCCACACGTTGCGTGTCATGGGACGATAGGTCCAAATTTCATCGGTCTCATTCCGCTTGACGATAAAGTCCCGAACATTCGCATCGGGATCGGGTTCCAGCAGACGCTTAAGCTTTTGATCCTGGAGAATGGACAGACCCCTCGTGTCATTCAGGAGATAGTCCTTGTCTGAAATTTTTTCCGCCTGAAGAAAGACTTGATCCGGAGCGGACCAAAAGGGCTGCCATCCGTCTGCAGTGGACTTCATGATGCCCTTGTAAGCGACAAGGGTGGTCGAGGAACCGTCTGCCTCGAACCAATGCTGGGCCACGATGGAAGACTCATTTTTTTCAAAGAGCCCGGCATCCACACCAAAATTATTCCAGGACTGTCGAGCCATACGATACAGACGGGCCTCGCCACGTGCTTCAGCGGATTGAAGAAGGAGTTCGTGATTTGGCAGCAAAAGGATATTCATGGGCTTAAAGGCATTAAGTTCCAGGTTAAACCAGGCCAACGGATAGAGGACCAAATCCCCGGCCTGCCAGGATACAACGCCGCTTTCGGAGCGGAAAAACAGCTCTGACTGGCTATTATAAAAGGCCTTGAGATGCGTATTTGGCCAGTAACGGTCGAGACCAGCGACGCGATCCCAACTATGAGTCTCGTCATTCCATTGAACATCGTTGAGCATGATTCGTCCATTCGTTCCGGTCACCAAGGAAGGAATGTCCTGAGCTTTAAAATCTGGAGAGGGAACATCGAAACGCTGACCGTCCTTGAAATAACCGAGTTTCATCGTATAGCCGGGTGATGCGAAACGGGATTCCATGGTCCAAAGGCGATTCTTTCCGTCGACCGCGATGGCGGAAAGGTCAGAAAGCTCGCTGGATATTTTTTGCCAGGTGCCACCCGGGGCGCGATGATAAAGCTCCTTGCTCAGACAGGTGGTCCAGTAACCCCCGTGAGAATCGACGGCTATCCCCTGGTTGGCATCAGGTAGGATCCACGAACCACAAACGGAAGGCCATGAAGTATTGGCATTTTCAACGGGCCATTCCATTTCTTGCCACTGGCTGCCGTTGAAATGCAAAACTTTGGTGTCGGTCGCACACCAAAATCCTTCGATGGGATGGGCTTTGCTTCGGCTGATGCAAGCATCCATTCCGGGGTGACTGGGAATGACCGCGAATGCCGATCCATTCCAACGAGCGATCTCGACCGGAGTTGTGCCACCGGCCGCCTTGCCCAAACCAACGGCATAAACATCACCGTTCCGACTGGGAATCACTTCGACTTGCTGATAGGGAAATGAAAAAGGCATAGGAGCCAAGCGCCATTTGGGGTCGACGGTGGTTCGCGACGCAATCCCACGACCAAAACTGGCGAGGATTGTACCGTCGGCCGCTCGAAGGATACGATTGAACTGAGCGGAGTCTGGAATCGTCGGCATCAAGGGATCTGGTTGCGGCGTCCAGCGCATAGGATGAATCCAAATGCTACGCTTCACTTCCGCAAAATGACCTGATCCATCATTAGCCCGGACGTGTAAACGCAAGAGACTGGGACGTGCTGTCTGGCGGCTGAAAAATGAATCCAGCGATGCACTCACCTCTGCATCACAGGGAATGAATTGTTCCAGACTTTGGCCCTGGCAACGGCCTTGAGTGCAGATCACGTTGCGACCCGGCATGAGGTTGGCGCCATCCAAAAGAATATCGACCTTGCATTCCAGTTGATTGGCAATATCCAGATCCGACCGTTGCTGATGGGCGATCGCCACCTGGGCTCGAATTCCGGGACGGGGAATTTTCATGACTGCGGTCGGAAGATTCCATTCGGGTTCAGCCCAATCAAGGGTTAAAAAAGGTCTAGCTTCGCTTACGATCAGGCGCTGACAGGAAAGGTCGGAGCGCGTTCCACTTCGGTCCCTGGCGAAGAGGAAATAATCAAAAACTCCGGCCTGATCGGCCTTCTGTGTCTGCACATCCCGAAAGTTGGAATCCTCGAGACACTCAACCTTGGGCACGCAGGCATGGTCGGCTGAAGGCAGCTCGTCTTCGTCCTGGCTCCGTGCTTCCCGACAAACAAAAACCTGTCCCAACGCATGGGATGGTGTCCAGGGGAGCACTTCATTGGTCTTGAGAACGATTTTGCTGGCGGCCATGAATGGGCCCTGGCCTTGGATGCCGGGCTGATGATGGAGAACCTGCAGCGGGCATAATTCATTGGGTCGTTCCGTGGGGAGAAATTGATCCCAGCCCTTCCAACTCTGTCGACCTTCCATGCGAAGGTGATAGGAACCCTCCGTCAGTTCCTTCGTGCTTAAGGCCGAAGGCCATGCATCCAGGTTCGCACCATAGGGCTTACGGAATATCTCCACTTCCACACCATCATTATCCCGCCGTGCGAGGAGGCGCAGGTCGAGACTTGCTGTCGAGCTGCTGCTGGCGACGATGAGGGGAAAGTTCAGCTGTTGATTCACAAAGTAGCCTTCACCCGGGCACGATAGGGACGCAGCAAATTCGGGCGGTTCCTGGAGGATGAGAGGTTGGAGCGAGCCTGAGTTGCTTTCGTCCGCAAGATTCCATGATCCCTGGAGGCCAGGGCTCAGGTTATAGATTTGGAGAACTCCCGCCGCTTGTTTCAGACTTACACACCCACGTGACGAGAGGTCAAGGGCTTCATGAGATCCATCGTCCCTGAGCAGTCGGGCCCTTGTCGTACCCAGCTCGATGGTACTCAGTTCCGCTTGATCGGGTTTCAATATTTTCCAGTAGCTGGTGGTGGCATCGATTTGATCAGGTTGCAGACCGCATTGATAGGGAACATTGGCAAAATAACGATTCATCTGATGGCAAGCCGATGTGCCGATCATGAATAGGAAGAGAATGATGAATCGTACAGTTGATGGCATCACGTCAATCCCCTCAGAAACCATATCCACTTGATAACACAGCAGCAGCGACAGAAAAGGAAAAATAGGACGGAAGCCCAGGCATGGGACTCAGTCCTCTCAAGCAAGGATCGTGCGTGGGACCGGACCCTGCAAGCATCAGCAGTTGATTCCGCCTTCGCTTGAATTCCCGATACAGCTGTCAACCTTATGGCCAGGCCTATGGGAAACCAGGATTTCCACGCCCCTTCACGCGTCTTTTTTACTCTGATATATCCAATAATTAAGATACGTTATGGGTTTGCCTTAAGGCGGCCGAAGCGGTCTTCATCAGTGGGCTTTGCCAGACGCAATGGCCGAAGGGTTGCAAGAACAGCGGTAGAAGATTCGAGTTGAAGATGGATGCTTATTCACGTGCCGGAGCGGTTCATGAAAACAAACACTGTTTTGCCAACTTACCAGGAGCTTGACACGCTGACAGCTGTGCCGCGTGCGCGCAGCCTTTCACCGTTGTCCTGGGGCTACAACATGTCCAAGGATGCCCTGGGATATTCGCGTCGCCTGATGGAAGAATACGGTGATATTGTTCGTGTTCCTTTTCCGCTCAGGCCGACCTATCAGGTCACCGACGCGGATCTGATCGGGCGCATTCTGCTAGGCACGGAAAAGACCAATGCCAAATCCTGGGTTTATGATCGGCTGAAGATTCTGCTGGGCAATGGCCTGATTACCAGCAAAGGTGATCTGTGGCGCAAGCAACGTCGCTTGTCCAATCCCGCGTTTCTGCCCAAGGTTGCCCATTCCTTCGTCCAGATGATGCAGGACGAAACCAATAAAATGGCTGACGAATGGGAAAAAAGGATTGAAAAAGATCCGGTCATAGATATTTCCACCGAGATGATGAAGCTCACGTATACGATCATCGTGCGTGCCCTCTTTTCCCTCGACCTGTCCGAGAAGGCGGGTGTAATCAAAGGCTCACTCCATGAGATGCAGGAGTATGCCAATCATCTGTTCTATTCGATTCTACCCATGCCTCTGTTCGTTCCAACCCGCAAGAACATGCGGGCGAAACATGCGCTCAAGCGGATGGATGAGGTGGTCTATCAAGTGATCCATGAGCACCGGAAAAGCCCAGATAGATACCAGGATCTTCTCTCCATTTACCTGAATGCACGGGATGAGGAGACAGGCGAATCGATGAGTGATCAGCAGCTGCGTGATGAAGTGATCACGCTTATGCTCGCGGGCCACGACACGACAGCCTTTTCACTCTCGATGGCGTTTGACCTGATTGCCAAACATCCGGCTGTCCTGAATAAACTTCAGGACGAGTATACGTCCCTCCCAGGTTCGAGCCTTCGCGCCGAGGACCTGCGCTCTTTGAGCTATACGGGTATGGTCTTTTCCGAGGTTCTGCGTTTGTTTCCAGCTACATGGGTCATCCCCCGTGAATTGACGGAACCGTTGACCTATAAAAACCACATATTCCCTGAGAAGAGTAACTTCATGCTCTTTCAGTATCTGACCCACCGGAATCCGCGGTATTGGGCTCAGCCGGAAGCATTTATCCCCGAACGTTTTGATCCGGAAAATAGCACCAAACATCACCCGTTTGCTTACTTCCCCTTCGGCGGCGGTCAGAGGTCGTGCGTAGGTTCGCACTTTGCAAAAATGGAAGGTCATATCATCCTGGCGACCCTGCTGCAGAGATTTCATATCGAACCCGTTTTAGACCAGCCGTATCAGATCAAAGCGCGTATCACGCTGGTGCTGGATCCTGGAGTCAAAGTCAGGCTCACGAAAAAGGCTTAAACTCCCCGCTTCAACATATTGCAAATATAAAAAATCAATATCAAGTTTCGAACCGAGGCTTGATATTGATTTTATTGTCTGTGATTCGGACTGGAACCGGCCCCATGCCGGGTTTCTTAACCATTTTTTGCAAGGGAGACTTCCCATGTTGAAGCGTCTTGTTCTCGTGGCCGGTCTCGTCATCAGCGCTGAATCTTTTGCATGGAGTGCCATCAGTTTGGGCGGGGGCAACTGGGCCATCATTTGCGCCAATGGAACAGCCTGGTCGTATGCGGGGTCATCGGCGGGACTTGATATCGTGGGTCCTGCTCTCTGTCCGGGTGGCTTCGCAGCGCCTTCACCTCCACCCGGGAGGAGGGTGACGGCTGGAATATCATCCAGTGTCCAGATGAACGTTGTTAAAAATCTTCAGGAACTCAATGAAAGCGAAATTCAGAAGGCCAAAACCTATCCGCCTCACGGCTATCCGTGTCTCGGCTGCGCTCCCTGTCCGGGCAACCCGACTGAATTCTGCGATATCATCAGTTCACGGGTGGTTTACGTCAGCCCAGCCCTTGCGAAAGCGGACGTTTGCGTCGATCCTTTGGACTGAAACCTTGATTGGAATGGGGTTTCCCCACCTCGGCAATTTTTGCTCATGCGCCTCAGGACGGCTTGTGCCGAACAGGTGAATGGGTCCATGGCGAGGTGGGTTTGGTTCAGCGTGCTCTTAAAAAATTAAAAGGTCGTGGCGGTCTTTGGCTCCATGCGATCCTGATGCTCAGCATCTGGTCGTATATGCCTTCTTTTGCCCAGGATTCTCTGGCTGAAGAAGACCAATTGATTTTTGAGGAGGCGGATCACCCGCAGGCTCTTAAGGACAAGCTGCTGCATAGGTTGAGGAGTCAAACCCAAGGGGCCCAGGATGGTGTGAGCTCCATTCGGGATTTGAGCCGACTAACCCACGTCTGTTATTGGCTCGACGACCTGGATACACTGAAGGATCTTATACCCCGCATCCAGCATGATAAACTCCAGGCTCTTCAGCTGAAGCGTTATGGGGAAGCGGCCATCTTGAGCATTGGACTCAGCCTCTGGGAATTCAGTCAGAACAATAGCAAGCGTTCGGTCGAGCTCGCTCACGAAGCGTTGTCCCTGGCAAAACAAAGTCAAAATCCCAATGCCATCCTACGCGTGCTGGCGTTTCAGTCGGATCTCTACTATCGGCTGGATTTCGATCAGGAATCCATTCAGGCTGTGTTGGCAGCCAGGACGGAACTCAAAGAATATCCCAATCTCAGCCCTATTTTGCGCCTGATCGGTGACATCAATGTGGTGCAGCAAAACTTCGAGGCAGATCGTACGGATGACAACCTGCAACTTTTGGAGCGATACTATCATACCATCAAGGATATGAAGCTGCGCTTTCACTCAGGAATTCTGGCCTTTTTCCTGGGGGATGCTTACGATAATCTGAGTCAACCCAATTTAGAAAAGGCCGAGTCGTATTTTAAAGAGTCACTTCAGACAGCCAAGTCGATTGACGACTTCTATACAGCGTCCGCCGCCGCGTACAAGCTGGCCAGTCTTGCCAACAAGAGGAAAGACAGCGAGGCCGCTATGGAATATGGCTACAGAACTCTGGAACTGACCCGGAACACTGGAAGTTTATGGCGATTCAAGGCTTATCGGGAATTGGCTCTCGCTCATCTGCAGCGTAACGAGTTGGATAAGGCTGTGATGGCCATTCAACAATCTCTGCATGATATTAGGCCGGAACAGACCACTGAGAGGATAAAATCCTTGAATGTTGCCGTCCAGGTTTACAAAAAGAAACAGGATGTCGCTCAAGCCTTGGCTTCTGCGGAAGCGATCATCCAGCTTATGGAACAGCAAAAGCAAGTGAGCTCCAGTCAGGATTTCTCCAAGAGCAAAGTCCTTCTTGGCCTTGAGGCGTCCCAGCTGCAGAATCAAATTCTGGACAAGGATCGGCAGCTGGCCTTGAAGGATTCTCAGCTCAAAACAGTTGAACTGGAAAAAATGAAGAAAGACAACGTCATCAAGACAGCTGTGGTTATTTTCCTGCTGATCGTCGTCCCCGTCCTGATTTCTCTTCTGGCTTATGTCTATCGTCAGCAAAAGAAAATTCACGACCTCAACGTCCATCTGCAGACTGACGTCCTGGGGCGCTTTTTGCCACCCTCGCTGGTGCAGGATGTGGTGGATAAAAAAATCGTCTGGAATGCGCATGCTCATCATATGGACGTCACCGTGGTATTTGCTGATCTCGTGGAGTTCATCCGGATCTGTGAAAATAAGGATCCGAAGCGCATCAGTGAGATCATGAATCGATTTTTCAGCGCTATGAGCCGAGTGATTTATTCCGAGCAAGGTACGCTCGATAAGTTCATTGGTGATGCGGTCATGATTATCTTCGGCGCTCCTGTCAGCATGGAACGCGAGGAGCAAATTCATCGCTCCGTGGCCTGCGCGCGGAAGATGATGCTGGCCTTGGATGAGCTGAATCAGCAGCTCGAAGCGGAAGACGGGACCAGCTTTCGTATGCGAATTGGCATTCATGCCGGCTCCGTGATCGCGGGTATGTTTGGCAGCACAGAGCGAAGTGATTATACAGCGGTTGGGACCACGGTGAACATCGCATCACGCATTGAAGGGCTGGCCAGGCCCAATCAGGTCCTGGCTTCGCAGACGGTCATCCAAGGTCTTGATGACAACGAATGGACCACCGCCGGCCTCTTTAAACTCAAAGGCATCAGCGAGCCCCAGGAACTCTTTGAAATTCACCTTGCACAGTCTGATGCCGGGATCTCCAAAGTCAGCTAGTTCTTAATCATCCTTCGATGTACAATAATGAGTTAAGTCGTATACGTTGAAGCCAAGCGCGGAGAATGAGATGCCCAACTCAGGTAAGCCAAGGATCTCCACGAACATACTGCTTGTCGATGATGATGCCGGTGATCGGCTTTTGATCCAGAATATGCTCAAGAGCTGCAACAGTGAACTGATTCTCCATTACGTCGAGGATGGCGAGGAAGCTCTGGCCTTTCTCAGGCGGCAAGGAGCTTATGCTGATGTGCCCCGGCCGCACCTTGTCATGCTCGACCTGAATCTGCCTAAGAAAGACGGTTCTGAAGTGCTGGCCGAAATCCGTGCCGACCCTGACCTTACGAGCATGCCCGTGATCGTTCTTTCCACTTCGAGCGCTCCTTCTGATATCCGCAAGTGCTATGCGCTGCATGCCAACGCATTCATTTCCAAGCCTGGCGATCTCAATCAGCTTCGGCAGGCTATTCAAAATCTCTATACGTTCTGGTTCAACATCGCCCGGCTGCCTGGCTGATGAACCACCTTACATGACTCCTAGTCCGATGGAGCCCGATCCCGACTGTGACGTTAGGGTTTTGGAGCTGGAAAGTTCAAGGGCCGTCGACAGGATGAGGTCATAGCCTTTGTTTTTGTGCATGAAGGGACGGACGAGCCCCGCTTTGATCTCTTCGGGGCCTGGCGTTCTCATGGTTCCGCTGATCAGAAGCATGGGCATGCGATCGAAAAGCACGGAGAGATATTCGCCGATCTCGACGCCTGTCATATTTCCGAGATCATAGTCAAGGATCGCGACATCATAGCGGCCCACCAGAGCAACAAAGCCCAGATCCGCCAGGGACTCAAAGTAATCAAGCTCAATACCGTGCTGGAGAGCACATTGCTTCATGATAAGGCCGAATGAGCGGTCATCATCGATCAGGATTACGCGACGCTTCGCCAGGCTATTACTCTGCGACATGACGTCCTCCCTTTCTGTGCAGTGAGCAAGTGCAGCCATTGCACCTCTTGTCTATTTTATCGAAAATTCGGGAAGGGTTCTTGAGCCCCCTGATTTCACAGAATTGTGGGTCTTTCGAAGGAGGCCCTGTAAACAATCTGATTGACTGGGAAGTTCCTGCCTCTGTCGGGGAAATCTGGTGAATAAGAAAGGTTTGAAACCCTAGCTGATAAGCTTGGGTCGTTCTCTCGTTGAGGAACGGTAACCGTTTAATAGTTCCAGTTTGGCAGCTTCAAACTGCTGCGATAAAAGAGCAGCCACATCGGAAGCACCCTCTAGATTATTTCGGCTCCCTAGCTCTTCAAGGATTTCACAACTCGCGGCTAAATCGCGAGCGCCGAGGTTTCGGCTGGTGCCCTTGAGTTTATGAGCATGACGTTCCAGAGCTCGGGCTTCACGAGCTTGAACGGCATCATGGATCTGCCCAATGATAGGCGGCACGATGTCGAGAAACAGGTCGATGAGCTCGTCAACAAAGGTGGAGGTCGACTCCTTGGCTGAACCTTGAAAGAAAGCTTCGAGGACCTGAGGATCGATGGCCGTGCGGGACACCTTCGGGGATGGTTTCACGTTGGTCATCCGTGGATCGGACCTGGCTGCAGGTCGAGGATTGATCTCACTCTCTGCAAGCCAGCGGCTGAACGCGGTTCGCAGATCGTCCAGGACGATCGGTTTAACAATGACATCATCCATGCCGGCATCAAAGCACAGCTTGGAATAGTCTGACAATGCGTTGGCTGTAACAGCGAGAATAGGGATTTTGCCCTTGCCCTGTGGCAGGGAGCGAATGCTATGTGTCGCCTCAAAACCATCCATCTCCGGCATCTGGCAGTCCATCAGGACCAGCGCATAGGAGCCATTCTCAACGGCTTTGACAGCTTCCCAGCCATTGGCGACGACGTCGCTTTGAAATCCCAGTCGGGCAACCATATTAGCTGCAACCTGCTGGTTCACACTGCTGTCATCAGCAATGAGAATGCGCTGCCCTGAACCTTTCGGTACGAGCTGCAAGGGAGGAGCGATTCTGATGGCTACATCTGGTTTGGCAGGTTTACGTAGCGAGGAATCGGTAAAAATCTGGGCGACCTGCTCATAGAGGGCAACCTGCTTCAGCGGCATTCTGATTCCGAAGACATGTTCAGAGCTCAGCGGAAATCCTGCACCTGCGGTTGCGGGCAGGAGGATCAGAACAGGCATGGTCTGATTGTCCGCTGCCTTATGGACCTCATGCAGCCAGTCTGCACCGGATGCTTCGGCTTCGCTCTGCGCGCCATCCCACAACAAAAGGTCAAAGGCTTCATGATGATCCCGGGCCTTGTGCAGTTCAGTCAGGACGTCTTGGAATCCATCTACAGTTTTGCAGAGGAGCCCTCGTAACTCGAGTTGTTCCCTAAGTATGATGGAATTGCCGGGATTGCTCGATGCAAGAAGAACACGTTTGCCGACGAGGTCGACGCGTTCGCTGCGGCGGATCACTGACTTGTCAAACTGCAGAGTGAACCAGAAGGCTGAACCTCGCCCCAGTTCACTGTCGACACCGATGCTGCCACCCATCATTTCCGCGAGACGTTTGCAGATGGCCAGGCCGAGGCCGGTTCCTCCTATGACATTCTTCGGATTGCCTTTGATCTGGGTAAAGGCCTGGAAGAGCTGCTTGCAATTGTCGGAACTGATGCCCGCTCCTGTGTCTTTGACTTCAAATCGCACGCATGCGGCCCCAGGTTTAGGGCTGGACACGTCGTCCCGCGGCATATTTTCCATCCGTGCATGCACGGTGATTTGACCCGAACTGGTAAATTTGATGGCATTGCTGACAAGGTTGCCCAGGATTTGCCGCAGTCGGGAATCGTCGCCGACCAATTCGCTTGGCAACGAGGGCTGCACGATATTGGCGAGAACCAGGCCTTTGCTTTGGGCCATCTCAGCATAAAGGTCCAGCGTTTCTTCAATCACTCGTCGAATGTTGAAGAGATTCGGCTCCAACTGCATCTTTCCGGCTTCGATTTTTGACAGATCCAAAATATCGTTGATGATGCTGAGAAGGTGTTGGCCCGATTTTCGAATGGTGCTGACGTAGCGCTCCTGTTCCGGCGACAAGGCTGTTTCGGCGAGAAGACTGGTCATCCCGATCACCCCGTTCATGGGTGTGCGGATCTCGTGGCTCATATGAGCCAGGAATTCTGATTTGTATCGCGAGGCCGCCCGCGCCGTTTCCTGATTGGCAATGGCCTGACGGAGCAGCGTCGCACGCTCGATCGCATACGATACAGTCTTGAGCAGTTTGAATTTGCTCAGTTCGATCTTGGGAAGGTAATCCTGGGCTCCGGCTTTCACAGCGATGATCGCCATGGTTTCATCGTTCAGGCCGCTGAGTATAACGACGGGGATAGCAGGATGCTTGCCATGGAGTGTGTTGAACGTTTCCAAACCTTGGCTGTCCGAGACATTGAGATCCATGAGGACCGCATCGAACAGAGCCTTGTCGAGGATCCGGAGAGCGTCTTCAAGGCTATCGACGACTTCGAGGTAGATGCTTTGAAAATAGGGGTTTTCGCCTGCCAGATGATAGCGCAGAAGCTTCGTATCCGCCGCATCGTCCTCAATGGCCAGGAGCCTGAGATGATTGAGACCAACGTCCATACTTACCGCCTCCAGATATGCGATTCGAGGCCCATGCTGTCCTCGCATCACCTCCTCTAGATCGGCTTGGGCTCGCTGAAAGTTGAAGAAAAGCGCAGCAGGTTTACCGCGCGTAAGAATCCCGGCACGGGAACATCCCGCGCGATCCTTCCTTGGCAAAGGAGGTTATTAGTCCCGGAACATCATGGAGATTTTAGGCGGGCTTAGGTTTAGGCCATCCTCGATCGAAAGGGAAAGGTGCAGACGGATTGGAGGAAGCCCGTAATGGAGCAACATGAGCGGCAGCGTTACACAATTACTTTGGACGATGATCCCACTATTCGTTTGATCATTGAACATGCCACTGGCATGATATCGCTTCCTTTCGCATCGGTGGGAACTTTATTGGCACGCGCGGACCGTTATTCACCGGTGGCGCTCTTCGTTGACATCCACCTGGGAGTTGACAGCTGGGGGCTCGACGCCATTCCCACGCTTCGTACGAAATGGTCCTGTCCGATCATCGTTATCACCGCTGATGCGGCCAGCCATCTGATCGGCCAGGCGCTATCCCTGGGCGCTCATGATTTCATTCGAAAACCCATTCAAGTCCCGGAACTGCAGGCTCGCCTTCTGGCGCGCATCGCGGAAATGTCGGAGCGTATTCAGCAGTCCGTTCTTCATATTGGTGATGTGGTCTATACAAGCAAAAGGCGGTTGCTGGAGTTGGAAGACAGAAAGCAATTTCTGGCTCCCTATGAAGCGCAGATTTTCGAGGCCCTGGTTGAGGCCAAGGGCATTCTTATGACAAAAGACGAACTGCGGTGCAAGGTATGGGGGGATATCAAGGTCAGTGACAGCGCCCTGGATAAAAAAATATTCACGATCCGCAGGGCTTTGCGTGATCTCGGTTCGCAAATGACCATAGAGACGAGCTATGGCAAGGGGCTTTGTCTGCTTGTGCCCAGGACAGGGTCGAGGACCGGAAAAGTGCACGCAGCCTAGCCGCTTTGAAATGGGAAAAGATGGCAAGAAAGAGGTCTCTGAAGGACAGAAATTCGAAGATTATCAGGTGTTTCCAACGAGTGCCCACCCACAAAAGGATCACGTGGTTTTAAGTTTGGACGGCAGCGGCACGAATCTATAGGCAGGACATGAGAGGGGGCGCCCTCTCTCACCCAACGCATGAGGTTACCGTGAAGCACTCAAAAAGCCTGATGAACACGAGCTTGCCATTTGAATCATCAGACAAAGATAAGAAGTCACCGAATAAGGGTTGGGACAGTCTTTCGGTTTCCAATAGAGAAGAGATCGAACGGCTGGTTGAAGTCCTGAAAGCCGTCAAGCAGGGTGATTTCTCGGTACGCTTCGAATACAGCAAAGGCGATATCCTGAGCAGTGCAGGTGAGCTTCTGAACGATATCATCGGTCTGAACGAACATCTTTCCACAGAACTTCTCCGCGTCGGCAAGATTGTTGGGCAAGAGGGTCGGATGACGGAGCGAGCCTCGGTTGGTCCCGCCAAGGGTTCGTGGGCCAGCAGCGTTCATTCTGTCAATCAGCTGATCGGTGACCTGGTGGCTCCCACCAATGAAGTGGCGCGTGTTATCACGGCCGTGGCCAAAGGCGACTTGTCCCAAAAGATGTTTCTCGAAATCGAGGGCCGTCCGGTCCGCGGCGAATTCTTCCGCATTGGTACGACGGTAAACTCCATGGTGGATCAGCTCAACTCATTCGCGGCTGAGGTCACCCGTGTGGCCAAGGAAGTAGGTAATGAAGGGAAGCTCGGTGGTCAGGCCGATGTTAAAGGCGTCTCGGGGACCTGGAAGGATCTGACCGACAACGTGAATGGTCTCGCTGGTAACCTGACCGCTCAGGTGCGAAACATCGCCAAGGTTACGACTGCGGTGGCCAAAGGTGACCTCTCCCAGAAAATCACGGTCGATGCCAAAGGCGAAATCCTCGAACTGAAAAATACTATCAACGTCATGGTGGATCAACTTTCATCCTTTGCAGCGGAAGTGACCCGGGTGGCCAAGGAAGTGGGTAATGAAGGGAAGCTCGGTGGCCAGGCCGATGTTAAAGGCGTATCCGGAACCTGGAAGGATCTTACGGATAATGTGAACGGTCTGGCTGCCAACCTCACCGCTCAGGTGCGCAACATCGCCAAGGTTACGACTGCGGTGGCCAACGGTGACCTTTCCCAGAAGATTACAGTTGATGCTCGCGGTGAGATTTATGAGTTGAAGAACACCATCAACACCATGGTCGACGATTTGCGCTCGTTTGCAGCCGAGGTCACCAGGGTGGCGAAGGAAGTCGGTACCGAAGGGAAGCTGGGTGGCCAGGCGGATGTGAAGGGGGTGTCAGGAACCTGGAAGGACTTGACGGATAATGTGAACGGTCTCGCCGGAAACCTGACCGCGCAGGTACGAAATATCGCCAAGGTTACCACGGCGGTGGCCAAAGGTGACCTCTCGCAGAAGATCACCGTCGATGCCAAGGGCGAAATCCTGGAGCTGAAGAACACCATCAACGTGATGGTGGATCAGCTCAACTCGTTTGCGTCTGAGGTTACACGCGTGGCCAAGGAAGTGGGTACGGAAGGGAAGCTGGGTGGTCAGGCGGATGTGAAGGGTGTCGGCGGTACCTGGAAGGATTTAACGGATAATGTGAACGGTCTCGCGGGCAACCTGACCGACCAGGTGCGTAACATTGCGAAGGTAACAACCGCTGTTGCGAAGGGTGACCTTTCACAAAAAATCACCGTCGATGCCAAAGGCGAAATCCTCGAACTCAAGAATACCATCAACGTAATGGTGGACCAGCTCAACTCGTTCGCTGCGGAAGTGACCCGCGTGGCCAAGGAAGTCGGTACGGAAGGGAAGCTGGGTGGCCAGGCTGATGTGAAGGACGTTGCAGGGACCTGGAAGGATCTTACAGACAATGTAAACGGTCTTGCCGGCAACCTGACCGCTCAGGTTCGTAACATCGCGAAAGTGACCACGGCGGTTGCCAATGGTGACCTTTCGCAGAAAATTACGGTCGATGCCAAGGGCGAAATTCTCGAACTTAAGAACACGATTAACACGATGGTGGACACACTGCGTTCGTTTGCAGCTGAGGTGACTCGTGTGGCCAAGGAAGTCGGTACGGAAGGGAAATTAGGTGGCCAGGCGGATGTGAAGGGTGTGTCCGGAACCTGGAAAGACTTGACGGATAACGTGAATGGTCTCGCCGCGAATCTTACCGCTCAGGTGCGAAATATTGCGAACGTGACGACGGCGGTGGCCAACGGTGACCTGTCCCAGAAGATTACTGTGGATGCCAAAGGTGAAATTCTGGAGCTGAAAAACACGATCAACGTGATGGTGGACCAGCTCAACTCCTTTGCTGCGGAGGTCACACGCGTAGCGAAGGAAGTGGGAACGGAAGGAAAGTTAGGTGGCCAGGCGGATGTGAAAGGCGTTTTGGGAACCTGGAAGAACCTCACGGATAACGTGAACGGTCTCGCCGCCAATCTCACAACCCAGGTGCGAAACATTGCCAAGGTTACCACGGCCGTTGCACAGGGTGACTTGTCGCAAAAAATTACCGTCGATGCGAAGGGTGAAATCCTGGAGCTAAAGAATACGATCAACACCATGGTGGATCAGCTCAACTCCTTCGCCGCCGAGGTTACGCGTGTGGCAAAAGAGGTCGGTACTGAGGGGAAACTCGGCGGACAGGCGGAGGTGAAAGGCGTCTCTGGGACCTGGAAAGATCTTACAGATAATGTGAACGGCCTGGCGGGTAATCTTACGGCCCAGGTTCGAAACATTGCCAAAGTTACAACGGCTGTTGCGAAAGGTGACTTGTCGCAGAAGATTACGGTGGATGCAAAAGGCGAAATCCTCGAGCTGAAGAATACCATCAACGTGATGGTGGATCAGCTCAACTCCTTTGCTGCTGAGGTTACAAGGGTGGCGAAAGAGGTCGGTACCGAGGGTAAACTCGGTGGTCAGGCCGAGGTGAAAGGTGTGTCGGGTACCTGGAAGGACCTTACCGATAACGTGAATTTCATGGCCAGCAACCTCACCAAGCAGGTCCGAGGTATCATCAAAGTCGTGACGGCGGTTGCCAACGGTAACCTCAATGAAAAGTTCGTTCTTGAAGCCAAAGGTGAAGTGGCAGCCCTCGCGGAAACCATCAACAGCATGACCGATACCCTGCGCATTTTCGCTGATCAGGTGACGACCGTCGCCCGGGAAGTCGGTATTGAAGGCAAGCTGGGAGCGCAGGCGCGAGTCCCTGGGGTTGCAGGAACGTGGAAAGACCTTACCGACAATGTGAACTTCATGGCCTCAAACCTGACCATGCAGGTGCGCGGTATCGTCAAGGTCGTGACGGCTGTTGCACGAGGTAATCTGAACGAGAAGTTCGTCCTGGAAGCCAAAGGTGAGGTGGCAGCCCTCGCTGAAACCATCAATAGCATGACCGACACGCTGCGAACCTTTGCCGATCAGGTTACGACGGTGGCTCGCGAGGTCGGTATCGAAGGTAAACTCGGGGGTCAGGCGAAGGTGCCTGGTGCGGCCGGTACCTGGCGCGACCTTACAGATAACGTGAACCAGCTGGCCGGTAACCTGACCGCTCAGGTGCGAGCGATTGCCGAGGTGTCCACTGCGGTAACGAAAGGTGACTTGACCCGTTCCATCAATGTGGAGGCCATGGGTGAGGTTGCTGCCCTTAAAGATAACATCAACCAGATGATCAGCAATCTCAAGGACACAACGCAGAAAAACAAGGAACAGGACTGGTTGAAAACCAACCTGGCCAAGTTCTCGGGCATGATGCAAGGTCAGCGGAATATCATCTCGGTGGCCCAGCTTATCATGTCCGACCTGACCCCACTGGTCGATGCCCAGCATGGTGCCTTCTTCATGGTTGAAGGATCTGAAAAAGACAAGAAAATGCCGGTGCTGAACCTTATTGCGAGCTACGGTTTCTCCGAACGGAAAAACCCTGCTCACTCGTACCGACTCAAGGAAGGCCTGATCGGCCAGTGCGCGTTCGAGAAAAAACGTATCCTGCTCTCGGATGTGCCCGAAAATTTCATCCATATCGCTTCAGGCCTGGGGGATGCTCCGGCCCGGAACGTCACGGTTCTTCCGGTGCTCTTCGAGGGCGAAATCAAAGCCGTTATTGAGCTGGCTTCGTTCAAGGTCTTCAGTCAGAACCACCTGACGTTCCTTGACCAGCTCATGGATTCGATCGGGGTTATCGTGAATATGATCTCGTCGTCCATGCGCACGGAGGAGCTCCTGCAGGAGCTCAAACGTTCAAACGCCGAACTGGAAGCGCAAGCCAATGAACTGAACGATAAAGCCATGCTGCTCGAAATCAAGAATCAGGAAGTCGAGCTGGCCAGCCGCAGCGTCGAGGAGAAGGCCGAGCAGCTGCAACTCATTTCCAAGTACAAATCTGAATTCCTGGCTAACATGTCCCATGAGCTGCGGACGCCCCTCAACAGTCTTTTGATCCTCTCGAAAACGCTGGCTGAAAACAAGAGCCGAAACCTGACCCAGGAGCAGGTGAAATTCGCAGCCACCGTGTATTCGTCGGGCAATGATCTTCTGGCCCTGATCAATGAGATCCTGGATCTGTCGAAGATTGAAGCTGGAAAAATGCCCATCCATGCACAGGATGTGGAGCTGCCAGACGTGGCTGAATATCTGGAGCGTACCTTCCGGCATATGGCGGATCAGAAGGGCTTGGAATTTGCGATCGAAATGCATTCCGATCTGCCGGATTATATCTACACCGACGTCACCCGGCTCCAGCAGATCTTGAAAAATCTGCTGTCCAATGCCTTCAAGTTTACAGAAAAAGGCTCGATCCACGTGACGATAGGGCCGATGCCGAGCGACCGTAAGCTCGATGATGGTGTGGTGCTGCCCGCCAAAGGCATGCTGGCCTTCACTGTGAAGGATACAGGCATAGGCATTCCCCTCAACAAACAGAGGTTGATCTTCGAGGCCTTTCAGCAGGCGGACGGTACCACAAGCCGGAAATATGGTGGCACAGGGTTGGGTCTCACCATCAGTCGGGAGATCACCCGTCTGCTCGGCGGTTGGCTGGCAGTCGACAGTCTGCCCGACCTCGGCAGCACGTTCACACTCTATCTGCCTCAGAAATATGTGACGGCTGAACTGGGTCAAAGTTCTGATATCGTGGTCAACATCGAGGATGATACGGATGTTCCTCGCCTGCCAAAGAACGCCGACTTCTCAGGATACAAGATTCTCGTCGTGGATGATGATAGCCGCAATATTTTCGCGATCGATACGATACTTGAGGGGCAGGGCATGCATGTGCTCCATGCGGAAAATGGCAAGGTGGCCATGAAGATCCTCAACGAACATGCGGATGTTGATCTGATCCTGATGGATCTTATGATGCCGGAAATGGATGGTTTCGAGGCCACCCAGAAGATCCGGGCGGATGAACGCTTCAAGCAGCTGCCTATCATCTCGCTGACAGCCAAAGCCATGAAAGGAGACCGCGAAAAGGCCATCCATGCAGGAGCATCCGATTATGTGACCAAGCCTGTGGACCCGGATAAACTCCTGGCTATCATGCATCGCTGGTTGCAAAAGAAGACCTTTTTACCAAGATCTGCGTAGTCTCGGTACCTGTAAGTCTCTGAACGCGGAATGAGAGGAAGACCATGACGGCAAGGTTCCAAGCGGATGATCGAGTGAGCATTCTCCTGGTCGATGACAAGCCGGCGAACCTGATTGCCTTGGAGTCATTCCTCTGCACCGAAGATTTTGACATCGTCACGGCGACTTCGGGGGCGAAGGCTTTGTCGCTCCTGCAGTCGCGCGATTTCGCTCTCATCCTGACGGATGTCATGATGCCTAATATGGATGGTTTCGAGTTTGCGACCCAGGTCAAACAGATTGGAACTCTCCGTGACATCCCGATTATCTTTATGACAGCCATGACCAACGATGTGGCGGATATTTTCCGTGGCTACGCAATCGGTGCCGTCGATTACCTGCAGAAGCCTTTGGAACCTGAGGTGGTCAAAGCGAAAGTCGGCGTCTTCGTCCAGCTTGTCCGGCAGAAGAGGCTGATTCAAAGGCAGGCTGCTCAACTTTTAGAGAATGAGCGACGCGAGAAGGAATACCGACTTTTGGAGATGGAGCGAACCGCTTTACAGGAACGCAAACAGGCGGCAGCCACGCAGCAGGAACTGGAAACGCGCGTGGCTCAGCAGCTGGCTCTGGCCAAGCTGAGCCGTCTGGCGTTGCTGCGTCGCAAGAGTGACGAATTGATGCATGATGCCGCTTCTGTGGTCCAGCAGACTCTCAGCGTGAATATGGGGCTGCTCACGGGACTTAAGGAGCACGCAACCACGTGGGAGGTGAAGGCAAGCTTTGGCTGGAAAGAGGGAGCGATCGTCTCTGGCAACAGTCCTCTCAAAGCCGATGCCTGGGTTCAGATGCATGGCGAGGCCAAGGAGCCCGTTATTTTCCGTGACATGAGTACGCTGCAACTCTTTCCGCTTCATGCCGAGCTCAAGGTGCATGGCGTCGTCACGGGGGCCAGTGTCGCGATCCATGGCGAAACGGAACCGTTCGGCGTCCTCAGCGTTTTCAGCAGCTCCCCGCACACCTTCAGCCCGGAAGAAACCAGCTTTCTGCAAGCCGTGGGCAATATCCTGGGCATCGCTTGCGAGCGGCAGAAGAGCGAGTCGGCGATTCGTGAGCTGACGCGCTCGAACAACGACCTCGAACAATTTTCCTTTGCGGCGTCCCATGATTTGCAAGAGCCCCTGCGCAAGATGACAAGCTTTTCTCAGCTTTTGGCCCAGGACTATCGATCCAAGCTCGACGGTGATGGTCTGATGTATCTGGAGTTTATCGTCGATGGCGCCAATCGCATGAAGACCATGATCGAGGATCTGCTGGAACTATCCCGCGTCACGGTTGGCAAGATCAGCCGGGATCCAATCGCTTTGAAGATGACGGTTGAGGCTGCCATCAATAATCTGGCCGTTTCCATTGCTGAGCAGGAAGCCCGTATTACAGTTGGCCCCTTGCCGAGCCTATGCGTCGACACTTCGAACTTCGTGCGTCTTTTTCAAAATCTTATCAGCAATTCCCTTAAATACCGTGCAGAGGCTCCCCCGACGATCGATATTTCCTGTGAGAGAGTTGGCAAGGAATGGCGTTTCTGCGTCCGCGACAATGGAATCGGTATCAATCCTTGCTATCTCGACAAGATCTTCGTTATTTTCAAGCGCCTTCACAGCAAAACCAAATACCCAGGAACAGGCATAGGCCTCGCGCTCTGTAAGAAGATTGTGGATCGGCATGGTGGCCGTATTTGGGCGGAATCGTCAGGGCAGGGCGGCACTGCTTTCTACTTTACATTGCCGGTTGAGCCCGAGGCTTAATCGGTTTTTGCATTCCGAGTGAGTGGTCCGCCAGTAGCGCAAGTTTGGCGGCTCTGGATGAACCCCTTCAACCTCTTATTTTGATTAAAGATGATTTTTTATCGTTTATCGATAAGTTAATCTTGATTAACGACGGCGAATTTGGGTAAGTAAGGCATGAGACATCCTAAGAAAGGATACGAACATGGACAAAGTTAAAAAATACAGCCGTTGGATTAAGATCTTTCACGCCCTGGCTTTCGGGGTCTTCCTTTTCTGTGGCCTTTTGAATCTCGTCACACATAAGCCTTATGGGATTACCAGCCAATGCATCGGCGATGTCGAGATTACCGACTACAAATGCTGGGTGGAAACCCGTACAGAAGGGTTAAAAATCACCGAAGCCGCTGGGATAAAAAGCACTTTCATCTGGTTCCCACTCTTCGCCGTCAGCATGTTCGGGCTTTGGCAATTCATCCGTCTGATGGGCTCCTTCCAGCTGGGGGTGATCTTCTCTCTGGAAAATTTTCGCAGAATGCGCTGGATCGGCTATACCTACATTGGGCTGTTTTTTGGTGAGACCTTTTATATCAGCCTCACGCAGGCCATCACCAAACTCCTCATGCCAGGTCTTCCCGGGGAGAGCCATCTCACGTTGGCTACAGGTACGACGTCGCTCCTTCCCGGTCTGCTCTTCCTCATCATGGCTCATGCAGTTGAAGCCGCACTGCAAATGAAACAGGAGCTCGAAGAAGTCGTTTGAGAGGAATCCCGCCTAGCCATTCCAAGGCGAGTCACTCTTTGTTCAAGAGTAAGCCCGGGTAAATTTCTTGAACTCGTCCGGCAAGTCCGATTCGAAGCGCAATTCACGGCGTGTCATCGGATGACTAAAACCCAACATACGCGCATGAAGGGCAAGCCGCTTATACGGCCACGCCGGGTGGCTGGCGCGATCCGCTTCATAACGTGTATCACCGAGGATGGGATGGCCCATTTCAGCAAAATGAACGCGGATTTGATTCCTGCGTCCGGTTTCCAGGTTCACCGCGACCATGGTCGCATCCTGATAGCGGGTGATGACCCGATAGTGGGTAATTGCGAGTTCACCGGTCGAGCTCGATCTTTGATTCAAGGCCTTGTCAGTCTGTAGAAGACTGCGAATTTCACCTTTATCCTGGCTCAATTTTCCCGCAACGATTGCATAGTATTCGCGTTCCGGTTTGCGTGCCGAGAACTGTTTGATCAGATTTTCGGCAATCGCGGGCCTTTGCCCAAAAACCAAAAGACCGGAGGTGTCACGGTCGAGGCGGTGCACCACCGAGACCTTGGGTCCGCGCGCCTGGCCACCGGCAAGAAAGTTGGAAAGAAGATCCACGAGAGTATTTTTCTCGCGACGATCGGTGGGGACGGTCAGGATCCCGGCATCCTTATTGACGATCGCCAGATGCTCATCGCGGAAGATCAGAGTAAATCCATGGGTTTTACGCTCAGGGGGTTTTTCCCTGTACTTGCGCTCGGGGTCATACGTTAAGACCACAACATCATCGGCCGCCACGTGAGTCCCATAATCCTGGCATTCTTCGCCATTCAAAGTCACGCCTTCGTGGTCCATCAAACCCCGAACCCGGGCCCTGGAAAAATCCAAAAGCCTGGCGACCAGGATATCAATGCGTCCGGCGTCGGCTTCGAGGACAGAATAAGTCAGCTTTTTCATAGGCATGGCGAGACTCTTTCGCAGGCTGTGAGCTGCCCTTGTAGCAGTTCTTATGGGAAAAGGCTGCAAAAAAAGGGTCGATTCGGTCGAAAAGTCCTGGCGCCGGGTTGATCAAGTGAGGCGTGCAAAATCGTCTTCCACCAGGGCATAAAGCAGCGAATC
>NZ_DASQYZ010000103.1:0-2769 GCF_035638955.1 Oligoflexus sp.
CTCTCTGCATACAGCTTATGTGAAAGGATCCAGCCCATGGACAAGAACAAAAAGCACGCTGTAATTGAAGTTCTAAGCCTAGGTACTCCTGTTATGGGATTTATGTACAAGCAATTCTTAGTCTGGTTTATCTCTGTCGACAAGATTTTTTTTATTCTCGTTTAGTATCTTGAAGCGAACCGAGAACACAAAACCACTCTGAACTGAACTTAATTATAGGTATTCAACGTGATTTTCAGCAATGCTACGGTGATCAGGTAAATCGCTGCCATGCTCAAGATGAAAATCGAGATCTGCTGAGTTTATTGAAGCACTGATGACAGGAATTTGGGTTTGAAGAAATATTCAAACACAACTTTCAAACCATGTCTTGAAGTTCGCTCATGCAAAGCGCGGTTTCGCCTCCCTTTATCTGAGTCTTTCCATTAACTTAGCCAACGAATACAGCCTTTTTTCGGTAGTTTCTGGGGACGAAAGCACCACCCTATTTTGATTGACCCGATGAAAGGCATTAGTTTCCATGACTTGAGAGACCGCTGCCGGCAACTGCAGTCTTGCGCAGCGTAAGATCCCCAAACCTTTGCTCAATCAAAAACGAGACGTAGGGCCTGGATCGAAACTTGTATTCCACACACTACAAATGCCATGCAAAGCCGCAGTCATCAACAATCGGGTAAGGATGGTTTTATGAAACTAAGTAAGCGTCGGTCGCTCGTTGCTACTTCGCTCATGCTGGCAACGCTGGTCCACGGCTGTGGCCGGGCAGTGAATGAAAAAAACTATCGTGACGTGGAACGTGAGACGACCATCCCATCTCCGGTAATCGCCGACGATGTCACGATAAGCCCCGAAGGTCCGACCCTCGACTTTGCAGCCATTCGAATCAGGAGCGAACTCTATCGGGATGTGGATCCTCTCAGACCAGGCCCTTATGCGGGCTACGATACTGTTGAGTATGCGCTGCCGGCTGCTGCCGATACGAGCGTCTTAGCTGATGGAACTCTAGTTGATGTCAGAGGTATTGCTTGGCTGCCGAAGTCAGCCAATCCCAATGAGAAGTTTCCAGTCATCCTGTTATTTACAGGCAATCATAGCAGCTGCGGGATACTTCCTGCCGACCCCAATGATCCGCGGGTCGACTTTAGCGTTGAATTCAGACTGACAGGAGCCTGTCCCACAGGCTTGATAGAGGCGCCGA
Organism: Oligoflexus sp.; assembly: GCF_035638955.1. Lineage (GTDB taxonomy): Bacteria > Bdellovibrionota_B > Oligoflexia > Oligoflexales > Oligoflexaceae > Oligoflexus. Next base: position 1,199 of record NZ_DASQYZ010000103.1, read on the forward strand.
GCCACAAGGGTTATGAATACCTGGCCAGGGCTCTTACCAGCTATGGTTTTGCTGTCATATCCATCAACCCCAACCGCGGGGTTCAAGGCTTCAATAATACCGCGAGCACGGTTGATCGTTCTTACATTCTGGCTCGCGCGGCTCTCCTTAGAAAACATGTCAGTTATCTGAAGGTTGGCTTTGTTCGTGCGGCTGCCCTCGACTTTCAGCAGCTTGGTCTCCTGGGTCACTCGCGAGGTGGCGACACCATGCGGGCCTTTTACAATACCTACAAAGAGCCCGCCGAGTTCCAGGTGAAGGCTATATATGAACTGGCGCCCATTGATGCAGGCTCTGGCAAATCCTTTGATGCACCTGCTATTCCCTGGGGAGTGATGATTCCGGCATGCGATGGAGATGTATCATCGTTCCAAGGCATCAACCCCTATCGTCGCATGCTGGCTCAAAAATCCAGCACGTCCCTGCTATCCATCGTAACGCTCGCAGGTGCCAATCACAATTATTTCAATACAGAATGGCCGACAAGCGATGCCAGGATCTGCGAAGGGGATCAGCAGGAACTTTGGGATTATAAAGCTCCCTTAAGCCCCGAAGGTATCAGTCGACAGGCCACAGCATTAAAGGGAGTCAAAGGATCCGCGACACAGAGGAATTTGGCCCAGGCTTTTGTCACTGCTTTCTTCCGCGCCAACGTCGGAGATAAAAAGGACCCCACAGTGAATCGTTTCCTGGACCCTCGCTACAGTCTACCGAAGGTTTTGACAGACACGGCCAATATCCAACGTGAGTTTTTGGATTCCAATACTGGCCTGATTATGGATGAACTCGAATCCAACGGCACTGTGGGTGCTGAATATAACGAGTATGATCCTTTTTCGTTGAGCCTTGTGCGACGTCTGACAGAAATCAGTTGGAACAGCCCAAGTGAGCAAACCTGGTACCAGGCAAATCTCTGGCCTGAGGGCAAGGATCTGAATACCATTGCTGCCATCAACATTCCTATCGCTCGTCGCGAGATATGCGACTCGGTTCTTGCCCAGGAAACCTGTAGCGGAAGCCCCGATCTTAATTTTTCACTCCAGCTTGTCGATGTCGACGGCAAACTATCCGCGCCGTTCAAGGCTCGACAGTTTGCCCCTCTTCGAAACATCGTAAACCGTACCCGAGACGTCTTCGGTAATTACATCCCTTTGCTCTTTGATACAATGACTCTGCCTGTTCAGGACATGCTGGGAAAATTGCCAGATATCGATGGTAAGCCATTTACTTTGGATAGGGTCAAAGGCGTGCGATTTGTATTCGACCAGACCAAAGGTGGACGCATTTACTTGGCAAAGAGGTGGACGCTGGACCAAAGTAAGATCGAGCACCCGGTGCGCACCTTCACGCCTATCGCACTTCAGGAGCCGAGGGAAGCCAACCGCATCACAAGGCAGACGTCTATCGAAGCCGCTGGTGTGAGCCAGGAGGATTGGGAACGGCTTAAAGCGGCTTCTTTGATTCAAAGATAATACGTCAGGTCAGGCCTCTTCCTCTTCTATTGCCGAGAGAAAGAGGCCGACCTGACCTAC
>NZ_DASQYZ010000104.1:0-4974 GCF_035638955.1 Oligoflexus sp.
GTGACATCCTCTCCCTCCAAGCGGAGTACCGCTATGGAGGGAGCTTCCCTTGCTTCAGGCACGATGCCCAAGGCTCAGCGTCTCACGTCCGAGACGGAGAATGTTCTTCGCAGCATTGTGGTCGCGGTCATGGACCGCTCCGCAAAGGCAGGACCACTCTCTTATACCAAGGCCACTGAGTCCACTCGGGCCTGTCTTTAAAAGACCGATCGAGCAAATAAATAGGTGTCACTGAAATCGTCTGCGGGCCAGGATGACAATTCCTGGCTCCAGATACGCCATCGCACGCCCGGCATTAAGCCAAAAAGACACCAAAGAATATATTTACTTTATTTCGTCGTTCAACGATATATAAGGTTGTTTTAAACCGATGTGAGAGTGCATGCGATGTCTGATGAATGCTGCAAGCCGCCAAGGAAAAGGCCAAGAGGAAAGGAGTTTTCCGAGGCAGAGCTTGGGAACCTTTGCAAGGCTTTGGCTCATCCAGCACGTGTTCGATTGCTCCTCATTCTGATTGAAAAAGGGGAATGTATCTCAGGTGACTTGGCTGAAGAGTTCTTACTGGCACAATCGACAGTTTCAGAGCACCTCAGGATTCTAAAAGAGGCTGGCCTTGTGCAGGGAACTATTGACGGTCCTCGGCGATCCTATTGTGTGAACAGCGATATCCTTGACCACTTCAAAACCATGGTCGATAGCCTCTGATTTTTTTTAAACCAATATATCGTTTTTCGACGAATAACGATTATGGAGTACAATATGGACACCAGAGTACACATCAGTCTTGACTCAGACGGCGATTAGGAAGGTGGATGAAATGAAGAAGAGGCTTTCGTTCCTGGACCGATACTTGACTCTCTGGATTTTTCTGGCGATGGCGGCCGGCATAGCTGCTGGCAATCTCTTTCCGACCCTACTGCCGTGGCTCAATTCAATGAGCTATGGGACCACGTCCATTCCGATTGCGTTAGGGTTAATTCTGATGATGTATCCCCCTCTCGCGAAAGTGAAATATGAAGAAGTCGGAAAGGTGTTCAGGAATGGAAAAGTCCTGGCATTGTCCCTTGTTCAGAACTGGGTTATCGGGCCGCTTTTGATGTTTGGACTGGCGGCAATCTTTCTACCTGACCACCCAGAGTATATGATCGGTCTTATACTCATTGGGCTTGCCCGCTGTATAGCAATGGTCATCGTCTGGAACGAGCTGGCCGAGGGAAGCACCGAGTACTGTGCTGGCCTCGTGGCCCTGAATTCCGTCTTTCAAATACTTCTCTTTCCTTTTTATGCCTACATTTTCCTTGCAGTTCTTCCCCGAGTCTTTGGCCTCCAGGGGGTTGAGATCGAACTGACCATGGCTGAAGTTGCCAAATCCGTTCTCATTTACCTGGGGATACCCTTTGCAGCGGGTGCTCTGACCCGGCTCTGGCTCAGAAAGTCGAAAGGGGCAGTCTGGTACGACACGAAATTTATTCCTGCAATCAGCCCTATAACGCTTGTCGCTCTCCTATTTACAATCGTTCTCATGTTCTCATTCAAAGGCGAGCAAATTCTTTCTGTGCCTTTGGATGTTCTGAGAATCGCCTTGCCACTGCTGGTTTACTTCATCATCATGTTCGCCGTGTCCTTTTTCTTGAGCAAAAAATCAGGAGCCGATTACCAGCAGTCCGCAACCCTTTCCTTTACCGCAGCTTCCAACAATTTCGAGCTGGCCATAGCCGTAGCGATCGCAACTTTTGGTATCAACCATGGGGCGGCGTTCGCCGCAGTCATTGGACCGCTTGTTGAAGTTCCGGTTTTGATCGGGCTCGTCAATGTTTCCCTTTGGATCAGAAAACGATTTTTTACCAGCAATGCAGGGAGGTCACTTGAAAATTCTATTCATGTGCGTGGCTAATTCAGCACGCAGCCAGCTTGCGGAAGGCATGGCCAAAATTCTGTTTGGCAGCAAGGCGCAAATCCTGAGTGCTGGTTCGCAGCCAGCCAAGGTCAACCCCTTTGCTGCAAGGGCACTGAGCGAGGTTGGATTTGATGCTTCAAGTCTTTATTCAAAGGCTGTTTCAGACCTGCCCAAGGATATTGTTGACTCGTTGGACTATGTGATTACGTTGTGCGCTGAGGAAGTTTGCCCAGTCATACTTTCGAAAGCTCAGAAAATTCATTGGCCTCTCCCTGATCCTGCAGGGCGGCCGGGAACTGATGAAGAGCAGATGGCAGTATTCCGATCCACCAGGGACGAAATTCGCAGACGTCTCGAGGAATTTGGAAGAGATAAAGCTCGCAACCTCAATCTCTTTATGGATCCGTCATAAATAATGGATAATTGTTGAGATGAATGAGCGCACTATTTTTCTTTTAGATGGAGTGGGGGCTGCGCTGAGTTTCATCTTGAGCGGGCTTATCCTCCCCTATTTCTCGGATGCCCTAGGGTTGTCAAAGGAATTGATTTACAGCTTGGCAGGTATTCCAGCGATTTGCATGATCTTCTCTTTCCGCTGTTACGGCTTCATTAAGCCGATCAAAAGCTGGATGCTACTGACCATTATTCTAGCGAATCTAGCCTACAGTTTGATTTCTGGCAGCCTCATAGTCTTCCACGATGGTCTGAGTGACGTCGGAAAGTACCTGCTATTGGCAGAGATATTAGTTGTGATGGGGGTCATGATTCTTGAGATCAGGGTTCTTCAAAAACTTCGTACATTCCCTAGAAAATCACTCTGAGGCAACCGATGCGATAAGACGGGCTCATCCTAAAAAAAAGCGTTAAAAGGATAACCCGCCCGAATTTGACTGAAGTCAGACGCGTTCACCAATCGCGCCCCAGCGATGAAGCATCATCTTCAAGCCATAGTGCGCGAACAAAACAAGAGAGGACATCATGGTTCCGAACACAAGCGGAACCATGGACTCCCTGGCGCCAATGACTAAAAGGGAATAATCGTTCTTCAGCTCAACGGCCAGGAGCGTGTTGTATAATCCAAGCAGGGAAAGCCCCCCGCTGAATATGACCAGGGCTGCGACTCCTAGCAATACAGAATTCGTGTCAAAGTTCAGATTCTTTCGGCTGTGCTGCTTGAGCAAAAGTAGTCGAATGACGCGAATAAGCTCCCGTCCGAGCATGAATAGACCAATAACCATGATCGCCAACATTCCTTCAACTCCGCCTTCCAGAATCAGATTAAACATGGAAACCTTCGTTTGAATGATGAACATGACTGCAACAAGTGGGAACATGCAGCCACCAATTTCCAATAAGTAACGCCAGGAATTAGGCAACTTGAGCCAGATTCTTTGTAGGAAATTTGCATGGACAACTTCTATGGCGAGTTGTTCCGTGCTACTGAACCGAAACAGACGAAGCGCTTCAACGCGAGCAGCTTCATGGCTCATGCCCTGCTGGCGAAGCCGTTCAAAAGATGCATGCAAATCGCCTGCGATCTCCTTGATCAGCTGGGTACGCTCGGGATAAGGAACGGTTAGTTCTTCTTCTATTTCTCTCAGTTCTTTGGCAAACATCAAACACCCTCACCAATAAAACCTTTGAAAGCGGTTATCATTGCGTTGAATTGTTCCAGTTCAGCCGTCAGCTGACGGGATCCTTTATCTGTCAACTTATAGACCTTTTTACTTTTGACATCTCCAGCCTCCTGCCATTGAGCCTCGACAAGGCTATCTTTTTCGAGTTTGTGGAGAACGGGATAGAGACTACCAAACGAAATAGAAAAATAACCTTGGCTGCGGTCTTTGATCGAGGCCGCAATCTCATACCCATGCCTTGGACCGTCACGGAGGACGAGCATCACCAGGAAGTATGTACTTGTTTTTATTGGCTCAAACACTGAACATCCTTCCTTTTTATCGTCGATATATCGGCGAGCGATATATCTGTGGATGCTATATCGGCATTTGGCTTCAAATCTTGACTCAGAATTGCCAAAATCAGATAAACAGGAGATAGTAATGAATTAATTTATGTTAGACATCGCTGCCGTGAGACTTGTCAGCTGGTATTGCGATCTTTGACCTAAAAAAGTTATTCTTTATGTGTTGCTGGTTGGAGCTGGGGCCAGGCGCGTTGAGCCTCCTTGGCTCATGAAGCTTCATGAGGGATGTTCCACCCAAAGGAAACATCACTATCAGCCCTGCGGCGTTTCTCCTTGAATAATAGTCTTTCCACCTTCAATTTTGCTACCGGTCAGAATCGAATTCTTGAAGGTCACCAACGATTTCCCATCCAAAGACATCGCAGCTCCGGTGAGGTCTGTGGTGTCAAAGACCTGAGAGTAGAGCTAACCGCTCCATTCGCTTCCTTCCGCCTTGGACTGGCTCACGTTACAAGCGCGAGCGACCCAATAGGCCGTGAACTTCATACGCGTGAGGTTGGAATCTGTGAAGGTCGTGAGATAGCATAAATCCGTGCTAATCACAGCGTCGGTGAGCGTGGCCTGGATAAATTGATTGCGCTGAAAGGACCACTGCAAGCCATGGCCGCTGGATGCGTTGAGAGAAGCTTCGCTGAGATCAGTACCCTTGAAAATATTCCCATTCAACTGAGGGGTCCAAACTTTGGTTCCCTTAAGGTTCGCTCCGCTAAAATCATTCCCTTCAATATTCTGAGCAACCCTGATTTCAGCTCCACTCAGATTAGCTCCTACCAGCCTTGAATTCTTAAGACTGGTCCAATTCAAAGTTTGACCGTTCAGATCCACACCACTTAAATCGCAGCCGTGACAGGAACCTGTTGCCAGCAATTTCTCCAGATCTTCACTCACACCGGCCCACACCGTTTGCCCAGCCAAAAGAACCAGACCCATCCACGCATGACGTAACATTTTCGAGGATGGGTCCAGCAGCCGGACAGTTCCCCTGTAAAAAACGCAAGGTCCCCCTTCAAGTAACGCGCGCGTGGATCCACAGCCCCGACTATGCAGCCGGGTTTTTCTCTTCGCACTTGGTTTGAACAGTTGCCGCTGGACT
>NZ_DASQYZ010000105.1:0-56020 GCF_035638955.1 Oligoflexus sp.
GTCGTCGGTGTTTCCGCCGGAGAATTCACCGGCGGAGCGTATTCGCAACATTCAGGGACGGCTGAAGGTTTCCCACAATAAACTCAAGCAGCGTCATATCGATGAATTTATGTATAACTGGTGGTTTATTTCGCATCCGGAGCGCAAGAAAGAGCTTAAAATCAAGTATCTGCATCTTCTGCAGGATATCTATCGCGAGTCTCTTACGGTCCCCCACGAGCATGTTTATCAGCTGACGATCGATTTGATTACGCCGTAAAGCTTGGAAAAGTGCCGCATGCCCCAAACGGGGCATGCAGGCTACGCTGAGATTTCCCTAGGGACTCACACTCTGAATCCAATCCTTATAATAGCGAATGTCGGTCGAGTTGCTGTTGGTGCCTGCGCAACCCAGGAAGGGAATTTCTGCGCCGGTGGAGGCAGCACCGACCAGCTGCAGCTCGCCATCCACTTCAAAGTAGGCGGGGCCACCGGAGTCACCGGCGCAGATACCTTTGAACCAGGTGCCATGCGTGACGCGCGCAATCTTCCCGTTTTCGGCAGAAAAGGTTGAAGCAATCGTCCTGAGTATGCCGGTGTCGTTGGTATTGCGATCCTTGGTGATCCCAAAACCTGCAAGCACAGCGGTCTTGCCATTGACGGCGATGCCGGGATCGGCAATTTTCACAGGCAGCATGCTGTCCGGGATATCCTCAGATAGAATCACAACCCCGATGTCATTGGGTTTGCTGAAAGGAAATGGCGACAAAGTCTGTGATGGGTTCCAATCAGGATGCGGAATGACCTTCTCGGCTCGGATATAAGTGCCGTTGGCCGATATTTTCGCATCAAAGTGCACCACGAAGTTTTCAGCTTTGGGCAGGAGCGTGCCGCCTTTATCCTTATTGTTGATCAGCTCCTGAACGCAGTGGGCTGCGGTGACGATCAAGCGCGGACCGACAATGGTCCCGCTGCAGAATGAGTGTCCTTCGTCCAAAAGGGAAGGCGTGGTCGCCTTGTCTTTCACAAAGTCGGTGGTCAAAGCCACAGTGGATCGACGAACTATGCTCTGGTCATCGGCTTTCACCTCCTGTCCACCACGTATCATCAAATCCGATGTATCCGTGGCTGGTTGCCCACAGCCCCATGATATGCTGACAATGAAGCCGGAAAGTAGCGTCCATCTAGTGATTGAAACACTCATCACGTCTCTCCCAATTGCAAATTGTGCGTAGCGTCTTCACACACAGTATTCAAGTCGCATCCCAATGGTCAACTTGTTTTTCCGTGTTGCATAAACCTGAAAGAATAGAGGTTTTCGTGTATTTGTTTCGAAATGCTAAATGAAAACGAAAAGACACGCGAGCATCGCAGCCTCGGCAAGATCCGGGAAGAGCGTTGGGCATTTGGGTGAAAGTGCCGTAAAATAGGTGATTGAATCGAAGTGAGGGGCTGCTCTTGAATTGGCGCAAATGGATTCTTCCTGCTGTTATGCTTCTATTGATTGCATTCGGATACAGTTATCGGTTTCAGCTTTTCTATTTACTCATCACGCCGATTGTGGATTTTGATCCCGATCACCTGCCGCCGGCGCCAGACTATCAGGATCTAAAATTTTGGGCCATGCATCCAGCCAAGGAAAACCTGAGTGATCCGGCTCAAGGTCTACAGGTTTTTTGGATACATCCCACGACGCTCCGCAGTCCCATTCGGTGGAATGAGGCACCTGGTGATATCGCTGCCACGGAACGGTTTGAGTGGACCCGACGGGAACAGGCTTCGCTTTTCCTCACGTGCTGCCGTGTGTTTGCTCCTCATTACCGTCAGGCAACGCTGGCTTCATTCTGGCAAACCAAAAGTGGGTATCAGGCGCGATCCTTGGCTTACTCCGATGTCCGGCGGGCGTTTGATCAATTTCTTTTGGATGTCAACCCAGGGGAGCCCTTTGTGATTGCAGCTCACAGCCAGGGAACGGAACATGGATTGCGCTTGCTCCATGAACGGATCGCCGGGACCCCGATTCAAAATCAGCTCCTGGTCGCGTACCTGGTTGGTATGCCTCTGCATCGGGAAAGCCTGGACACGTTCATGCCGCAGATTCCGATCTGTGACCGTCCTGAAGCCACAGGTTGCCTGGTCGGCTGGTCCACGCTCAAAGAGACGCTGAATCCCGAAAACTACCGGAAGCATGCTGTCTGGCCATCCGAATCAGGCTATCATAGTGTGGCTGGCGATTTTGTTTGCGTGAATCCAGTGTCCTGGAAGGCTGATGGTGTTGGAACCAGCACGGATCAGCACCAAGGCGCCCATTTACGTAAACATGAAGGGCTGAAAATCAAAGCACGTTGCGAACGGGGCGCTCTTTTGGTGGATGATGTGGATGCGAATCTCATGATTGCCCAGAACGGCAACTATCACCTCGATGATTACGCTCTGTTCTACTACGATATTCAGAAAAATGTCAGGACGCGCGAAGCCGCGTACCGCGACGCGAACAAAAGGCCTTAGACCTCTATGGATAATCATTCGCTGGTCACTGATGTTGCTTTATCGATCCTGGGTGCGGCCGCGCTCGGGCTGCCGGCTTATCTGCTGCGATTGCCCTTGGTTTTGGCTTATCTCGCCGCCGGTCTGATCCTCGGCCCGAGCCTGGGTTTAGGGCTGGTGCGCGACCCCCAAAGTATTGCCACGCTGTCAGAAATCGGCCTCGTGCTGCTGATGTTCATCCTCGGACTTGAGATCGACCTGCGGAAACTCATGCGGGCGGGCCGGGCCGTGCTGATCAACGGGGTCACTCAATTTGCAGGTTGTACGGGTCTGGCTCTAGGTATGTTCTATCTCCTTGGTTATCAGAACCGCGGCAACGATTATACGCTTACTTATCTGGCGATCGCCGGGTCCCTTTCCTCCACGTTGGTCGTGGTCAAGGTTCTGAGCGATCGCCTGGAACTCGATCTGATGACCTCGCGCATCACCCTGGGTATTTTGGTTTTGCAGGACCTTTGGGCGATCAGTTTTCTGGCCTTGCAGCCTAACCTCGATCAGCTAGCTGCGGACACGATTTTTCTCTCGCTGGCGAAAGCCGTGTTTTTGATCAGTGCCAGCTGGCTCGCGGCGCGCTATGTCCTGCCTCATGTTTTTCAGAGGATTGGCAAGCAGCCGGAGCTGGTGCTCGTGGCGGCCATGGGCTGGTGTTTTGGAATCAGTGGCCTGGCCGGTTGGATGCAACTGTCCCGGGAGATGGGAGCGCTGGTCGCAGGTATCAGTATTGCGGCGTTTCCTTATCACACCGATATCGCGGCCAAGATCACCAGCCTCCGGGATTTTTTTATCACCCTGTTTTTTGTGGCTTTAGGGATGCAAATCCCAAGTCCCAGTATGGGTGTCATCACGCTTGCCGGTTGGCTGACATTCTTTGTGATCTTCAGCCGCCTGCTGACCGTGTCACCGGTTTTGTTTATTCTTGGTTATGGTTCACGAGGCAGTCTTGTGCCGGCGATCAACCTCGGGCAGATGTCGGAATTTTCCCTGGTCCTGGCCACGCTGGGCGTGAGTCTCGGGCATGTGCCGCGTGATTTTCTTTCGGCTTGTATTTTAACTCTGGTGGCCAGCTTTCTGATCTCGTCGGTGCTGATGCCCAAGGTTCATGTGATCCATAACTTTCTGAGCCCCTGGTTTGAAAAGCTGCGGATCCGGGAGCCTGAGCCGGTGAAAGAACAAACTGATGAGGCGGAACGTAAGGTGCCGCGGATCGTGCTCCTTGGCTTTTATCGCGAGGCCAGTTCCTTTCTGGAAGAATTGACCCGGCGTCATACCCAAACGTTTCTACAGGATGTGCTGGTCGTGGATTATAACCCGGAAACTCTGGCTAAGCTGCATGAACGGAATGTTCAGGCGGTTTATGGTGATGTGGCTCACAGTGAAACGCTGCGGCACCTGCACCTGGATAAGGCTGCGATCATTATTTCCACGGTGCCGGATCACCTGTTCAAAGGCACGAGTAACCTGAAACTGCTACGCACCCTGCAGGACCTCGCTCCCCAGGCCATGCATATCGTAACGGCCGAAACGATCGACGCCGCTCGGCAAATGTATGCGCAGGGCGCGTCCTATGTGTTTATCCCGCGCATCGTCGCGGCTCATTATCTGGTGGATGTGATCGAACGGATTCAGTCCAACCGCCTGGATGCGATCAAGCAGGGGGCCGAGAAGTTTATTTCCAAATGGCAGGAGACACTGCCTTAAGATGACGATCGGCTTCGGGCACGAGAGCTGCCTTAAGATAACGATCGACTCCGGGCACGAGTGCTGCCTTGAGCTTCCTTAAGCCTTCGCTCCCGATTCTTCGGAATCGTGCTATGATCGCGAGGCGGGTTTGAAGGTCCTGGCACTTTCGTGTATGAATGCTGGGATTGAGGCTGATACCATACAGCCTGTATGACGCGTACCCGCATGGATCAACGTGGTACGGAACCAAGGAGGTACTTTTGAGAGCCGCTATCTTTATCGATGGGGCCTATGTGAGAACTCAGTTCAAAATGCATAAGATCGAACCTGACTATGCTGACATGGCTGATTATTTTCTAAATCCCCTGCGCACATCCTTTCCGCTCGATCTGCTTCGTTGCTATTACTATGACTGTGCCCCCTACATGTCACCTGAACCCACAGAAGATGAATTGAAGCGTATGGAGGTCCATAAGACCTTTGTCGAAAATCTTTTGAGTTTAGGTCGTTGGGCCATTCGTCTAGGCAAGTTGCAGAAACGCTGGGAAGGCCAACGCGAGTATTATGAACAAAAACGCGTGGACGTCCTTTTGTCTGTCGACCTTGTTCGACACGCCGCCGCTGGCCATATTCAGCATGCTGTGCTGGTGGCAGGCGATAGTGATTTTGTGCCCGCGGTGGAAGCTGCCAAGGAACATGGTGTGACCGTATCGCTCTGGTGCGGACATGCCAATACCGTGCATCGCGACCTGATTTCTCTCGCGGATGAAGTCTATACGTTTGAATGGTCCGACTTCCCAAAATTGAGTGAAGAGTCGTCCAATCCAAACCATCATGCCCAGAAAAAATTCAAGAAGCGGCGCCGACGCGGCGGTCGCGGTCGCGGCGGTGGGCGGCCCGAAGGCACCAACGATGACGGTGCGATGAAAGACCCTGGCGTAACTTTGGACTCGGATGGCAAGTCCACCTGGGGCGACCGGCTGAAAAAATTCACCGGATTGAAATAGTCGGTAACGGTTTCTCTTCTTGCTTAAGTCACGAATTTCCAAGTAACAATGTCGCAACCGTCGACAGTGTAATCCAGGGTATCAGCCCTGGATTACCGGCGGCATGCAATTCCAATGACTTGTGCGTCCAAGGTGAGGCTCGCTCTTTGCAACAACATGCCGACCGGACACTGCTGAAGGGAGAATGTAAGATGATGACCTTAGGTAAGAATTTGCTCGCGCTCACCGTGTTGCTGATGTGCAGCGCGCCCGTCCTGGCCAATAACAAAACCCTCTTTGTCAATGGCGTGAACGCGGCAGTGCATGGGGACCTGATGGTCGATAAAGGCGAATGGCGGAATAAAGAATCTTACAGCGCCTTGCGGATCAAGGCTGGCTTTCAGCTTGTGCGCATCGGTTTCGTGGGTTTGACCGTGGGTTATCAAAAGGTCGGTTTTTACACCGCAGAAAAAAATTGGACCAAGGCTGGTGCCAGCAAAACCAATTTCGACTATCGCGGTCCCGTGGCTGAACTGCATCTCTTTCCCGATGCCATGTTTGGTTTCTCGGTGGCAGGCTTTCAAGGCGAAGGCTTTAGTTTCACGAAAGGCGATAATTCCACAGCCTTTCCTGTGGCGTGTGCAGGGGAGCAGAAATGCCTCGATACAAAAATGGAACGATCGCGTTTGAGCGTTAAAGAGCTGACCGCTCAGGTGAATTATACATTTCGCCCCGGCCTCCAATTATTTGTAGGGGCAGGCAGCCGTCAGGTGACCGGTACCCCTTCGTATCAAGTCTTTACAACGGATAAGTTCGGCACCAGCGATACCTGGGAAACCTACAACACCCCGAAGTGGAAGATCGACACGCAGTTCTATCTGTTCGGATTACGCGGGACTACGCTGTAAAACCAGGGCAGGGGGCACTCCGCACAACTGCCTGTCTTCGTCAGTTCCCATCCGTGTGGTAGGATGGACGCTTTCCTGGGTTCACGCCGGAGGCGTCCTATATGAGCTTCATTCGAGCTGTCTTATTTAGTGTTTTTATATTCGTCCCCCTGCTCATCATCAATGCTTTCCAAACATTAAGCATCCTGTGGAAGCCATTCAGTCTGAAATTGTTTCGACGCTATAACAATTTTTGGGCCAATTATTATTGGTCCTATGTCGGCTTTATGGCCCAAACGTTCGGTGGCCTATCGGTTGATATTATCGGTGATCGATTGCCGCATCATGAAAATGCGCTGGTGCTGGCCAATCATCAAAGTGCGGTGGATATCGTCGTGCAGTTGATTGTGGGACGCACCTGCAATCGACTCGGGGACATGAAATTTTTTGTGAAGGACGCTCTGAAATGGGTGCCTGGGCCTGGCTGGGGCATGGTGTTTTTGGAGTGTATCTTTATGAAACGGAACTGGTCCGAAGATCGGACGCGCGTTCTGGAACAGCTCCGCCGGTTTCGGAAGGACCGCGTTCCAGTTTGGGTGAACATCTATCCCGAAGGCACCCGGATAAAACCTGGCAAGCTGGCTGCAGCCCAGGAATTTGCGCGCAAGAATCAACAGCCCATTCCCCACCATGTGCTGATTCCTCGTGTACGTGGTTTCCTTGCGACGCTTGAGGGACTGGAAGGTCACCTGCACGCCGTCTATGATCTCACCATTGCCTATCCCCATCGGGCACCCACGCTGTGGAATGTGCTCTCGGGTCAAGGCACACAAGTGACAGTCGAAGTGAAACGCTATCCGATTGAATCGCTGCCAGCTGATGCCGAAGGGCGCTCCGCCTGGCTGCTCAAACTTTATCAGGATAAGGACAAGCGTCTGGAGACACTGATGGCTCAATTAAAGCCAACCCCAAGCCTTGCCCAGCAACGCGCCTAAATAAAAAAGATAGTGGGTAAAAAAAGGTGTCCACGGGGATCGCCAGCGCACGCGCGCGGTGCCCCAAAACATGAGGCCCACGAAACTTCCCAGAGTCACAGTCAGCGCAAATATCGGCGGATTGTCGATCAACACACCGAAGACATGACTGAACGCAAAGATGAGCGCGGCTATCACGATTCCTTGCCGATCGCCCCAACGCTCACGGACCAGGTCCAGCAAAAAATAGGTCGTCAGGATTTGCTGAAACGAAATCAATGTCACAATCCTCGGCGGCGTCCGGTACTGCAGCTGTTGCAGGATCATAACGCTGGGTGAATTCTGTTCCCCTATAACCCCAAGGCGCTGATAGTAAAGAACCGTGACGAGCAGCGCAATCAGAGCGAAGATCTTATCCAAATGAGATAGCCGCCAGTTTTGTTCCGCCCAACGGGTCGGGAACCAGCGGCGCCACACCACGAGGCTTATCCCCAGCAAAAGCAAGTCGCGAAGACCCAGCATAACGCTGGTTTGATAGCTGCCGTGCAAGGCCATGCCCCCACGTAACATCAAAGCATTCAAAGAAAATCCGATCATCCAAAGAAAGATCCAAAGGACCAATCCTGTGACAAGGCGAGACTCCAGCATATGCTATACCCCAAAATGACGTAGGTGATCCTTGTAGAAACTATTGACCAGATACAGGATTATGAGTAGATGTCACCCATCGAAAAATTCGAAGCAGGAGTCCAGATGAGACCCGTGTTGCGAGCAGGGCCAGTCCCTTTATTTTTGAGTTTATGCCTCCTCTTCCTGTGCTGGAGTCCCGGCGGAGGAGCAAGAGCGGCCGACTCGCCCCTTCGCATGGCGTCTTTCAATATCCAAATCTTCGGCCAGTCCAAGATGAAGAAAGCCGCCGCCGTCTCGACCCTGCTTCGCATCCTCGACCGCTATGACCTCGTCTTTATCATGGAAATCCGCGACTCCGACGACACTGCCATCTACGAACTGCTCAACCGACTCAATCAACAAAGTTCCAAAAATTATCAAATCATTGTCAGCGAACGCCTGGGCCGGACGAACTCCAAGGAACAGTACGCCTACCTTTACAATCCCGATAAGGTGATGCCGGATCAGGCTTATGTATGGAATGATACGCGTGACCTGTTTGAGCGCGAACCTTATGTCGCCCGATTCCGCTTTGGCGGCGATTCCTTCACCATGATCGGCATTCACACCTCCCCATCGGATGTTACGACCGAACTCAACGCGCTGCCGCCTGTTTACAATGAAGCGAAACAGAAATTGGGCAGCCGCAATATCTTCATCGTCGGAGATCTCAATGCGGACTGCAGTTATTACAATCCGAACAAGGGCTTTGACTTTTTCGGCGATAAATCCACGGCTCTGGTCCCGGAAGGATCCGATACCACTGTGGCGAACACATCCTGCACCTATGATCGCGTGTTGGCCTTCGGGAATCTGCCGCGTGCCAGCAGTACAGCCAAACCCTTTAATTTCCAGACTGCTTATAGTATGCCCCTGGCCGATGCCCAGGTCGTCTCCGACCATTATCCCGTGGAAGGGACGCTCAGTGATTTGCGGGATTCCACAGAACCACCTGACAACGAACCGCCTGTCGTGATCATTCCTGATCCTGTCCCTTCGCAAGGTAGCGTTGCCCAATGCGGGGTGAGGCCAACCTTCACACCTCGCGGTTACTGTTACGCGGAGTTTGGCAGCAGTCGCAAGCGCGTGGCTAACGCTTGCTGCTCTCGGTAAGGTATCGGGTAAATCCGCCGAGGCTCTCGGTGCGAAATCCCTGACCCTGATGCAAAATCATGTAAACGGCGAGCTGTTTCATGTCAGCCGATTGCTTGCGCG
This sequence comes from Oligoflexus sp., assembly GCF_035638955.1. Classification (GTDB taxonomy): domain Bacteria; phylum Bdellovibrionota_B; class Oligoflexia; order Oligoflexales; family Oligoflexaceae; genus Oligoflexus. Next base: position 8,938 of record NZ_DASQYZ010000105.1, read on the forward strand.
TGGCTTCGGGGCCCAGCACCATGAAGGCGGTATCCCAGGCATCGGCTTCCCAGGTCATGGGGGCGATCACTGTCACCGACGCCAGCTCATGCTGAACCGGGCGGCCGGTGCGCGGATCAATCGTATGGCTGTAGCGCTTGCCATCCATTTCAAAATATTCGCGGTAATCGCCGGCAGTCGTTAAACCCTTGCCTTCAAGATTCAAAACCGCTGCGACGTCACCCGTGGCGTCAGGCGTGTCGATGCCGAGCGTCCAGAGCTGGCCGTTCAGCTTTTTGCCTTTGGTTTTAATCTCGCCACCGATTTCCACCATGTAGCTCATGATCCCTTTCCTATCGAGCAATGCAGCCACACGATCGACGCTATATCCCTGAGCCACGCCCGAAAGATCCACATGGATATTGGGGTTTAATTTCTTCAGAGCTGCGGGCTGACGTCGGCTCAGCAGTTTTTTAAAGTCGACATCTTTTTTCGCTTCCGCAATGGCAGCCTCGGTCGGGATGCTGCGATCCTTGGTTTTAAAGGGACCAAAGCCCCAGATCCGCAGCAGAGGACCAATGGTGATATCAAAGGCTCCGCGCGACTTCAGACTGACCTTATGGCAGAATTCGACGAGTTTCAGCAGATCCGCATCAACCGAAAACCATTCCGTGCTGCTTTGTCGATTGAACCGACTGATATCCGAGTCCGGCCTATAATTGGAAAAAACCTTATCGAAGGTGGCGAGTTCCTTTTCAATCGCACTCTGCAGCTCGGTCTGTTCCTTGCCATTAAAGAGCACGCGCCAGGTGCTGCCTTGTGCGGCACCTTCGAGGACATTGGGTTCGATTTTACCCAGGCCTTCGGCAGAGAGGGGCAGGCTGATCAGCAAGAGCGGCAAAAACCAAAGACCCATGCAACTTAGTCCTTAATAGAGCTTTTTGTTGTCGAACTTACTGTAAATCGAGGCCACAGCATCAGCGTAGCCGTTAAACATAAGCGTTTTCTGTTTGGAACTGAAAAAACCTGATCCTAGCACGCGCTCCGTTTTCTGCGACCAGCGTGGATGAGGGACCTCGGGGATGACATTCGAATAGAAAGGATATTCGTCCGGCGCCCGGATTTCCCAGGAAGTTTTCGGTTGAGCGCTAACGAGTTCGATGGAGACAATTGATTTTATGCTTTTATAGCCATATTTCCAAGGCACGATCAAACGCAAGGGGGCACCATTCTGATTCGGCAGAACCTTGCCATACGCGCCAACGGTGAGAAGCGAAAGGTCATGCATGGCTTCGTCAAGCCGCAGTCCCTCGACATAGGGCCATTCCAAAATGGAAGTCTTCTGCATGGGAAACTGAGTCGGATCCTGCAGAGTTTTAAAGAGAACATATTTCGCTGCGCTGGTGGGTTGTGCACGGGCGAGGATCTTGTGCAAGGGAATGCCGACCCACGGCACCACCATGGACCAGGCCTCGACGCAGCGAAACCGATAGATACGATCTTCAAGGTCAAAGGGTTTCAGAAAATCTTCGAGCTGGTAGTCAGCCGGTTTATTGACAAGGCCATGGACCTTGACGGTCCAGGGTTTGGTTTTAAAGCTTTTGGAATTTTGCTTGGGATCTTCCTTGTCTGTTCCAAACTCATAGAAGTTATTGTAGGCGCTGAAATCCTCAGGCCTGGTGATGGCTTTGCGCAGGTCCTTGTCCTGGTATTTAGGATTGGGTTTCACGCCTCGAATATCGGCATAAGCGTATTTTTCGGGTGCGGCCAGGACCTCACCCAGCGGGAGCAAGAGAGAACCCAAAGCAATTCCACTGGCAGTCTGCAAAAAGTGACGACGATTCTGATAAACGGCTTCTGACGTGATCTCAGAGGATTTGATATCGTGACCACTGCGACGGCGAATAAGCATGGAAAGCCTCCTCTTGCATAAAACGCTCAGGAATCAGCGCCTATCTTAACGAAGTTACGCGTCTGGCATCAAGGGTTGCATTCGCCAGCGGTGTCGGACGGGATTTGGACACTGTCGCATCCCTGGTCTCTTCCACACTGCCTACCCGATGTGCAGGGCGTGCTTTATGTCAGTTATTTCCACGAGGTAAATGCGCTGCAACATGCCGTAAAACATGGCTAAATTCTTGCATTACTGTGCCTTATAATGATTGTGCTGGGGTCCGGTATGAGCCGACGCAAGTCCATACCCATTCTCGCGACCCTCCTTCTGAACGCTTGCCACCCGATTGTTGTGCGGGTTGGCGAGCGAACTCAGAGTACGGGGGATGGGCCCCAACTTCCCTACACCAGTGAAATCGATACGAGTGCGATGACGAGTTGGAACTCGGTTGAAGACTTTCTGCAGCAGCTGGATACGATCAAAAAACTCGGACGTGATGCCCTGATCAAACGCTATCATGAAGATGGTCGACAGACGATCCGCCAGGCATTCCGGCAGTTCCGCGATGCTGTCGAAGATCAAGCGTCCCGCGATGTTGCTCAGGATGTGCCTTATCTGGGTGAACTCGAAGCAGGGGCCTGCGTGCCTATCAGTGCTCGTGATATTTTTGATCTTGAAGTTTATGGGGATCTGCGGGCGATTCTCGAAACAGTTTTTCTGAGCCGCATCCAACCGGCTGCATCGGTTCCCAATCCCACCATTCCAGGTGCGGTGGATGAGATCACGAAACTGGGATTTTTTGAGCTCGGTATCGCGATGGATGGAGCGTCCTATTATAGAACCATTCCGAATCAGGAAATCCTGGGGTCCGATCTGCAGTGGAAAGTCATTCACGAGCAGAACGAACCCGAGTCGTGGATTGAGTCGGATCAGCGTCTGGTCGCCTTTCACTTTTATCGCCGGCATGAGCAGCCCGATCACACCACATTTCGCCTTGAGGCCCGGGTTGGTCCCGAGCTGGTGGACGGGGGCGGCGGCAGCCTACCGACCCTGGTCATGGATTATCACAAAACCATAGAAGCCGAAGGCCAGAGTTATCAGGAAATAGTGATTCAAAGCGGCTGGCGCGAGACGTCCGGCCTGTGGCAGAAGCTCCAGCTCAGCCGAAGGATTGTGGTCAGTCAGGATATTAACCAGGGCCGCATTCTTTATATTGCGGCCACGGAACAGTGGAAAAAGCCTGGCGCTATCTTGAAAAAATTTCGCATTGACATGGATGCCCGGAGTCTCTGCTCTGACTTGAGCGGCTCATGATCAAACAGGTTTTCATTGCGAGCCTTGGACTCTCAGGTCTCGCCTATGCGGAACCTGCCGAAGACTTTGTACCGAGGTGGAGTCTGGAACTGCCTCTGGGATTTCCCGAAGGTTTGGGAGCTGAACTCCAGTACATGAGCAGCCCCAGGTTCTCGCTTTTTCTCTTTGCTCATCGGCCCACACCCATCCGTGTCAAGGCAAGTATTAAAAGCCGCAAGCTGGTCGATCGCGATGGATTCATCATTCGCAGTCCTGATATCGATTTGCCGTTTCACGTGCAGTTGGGCCCGCATCACGGTGCAGGCGCCAGCTATCGACCCTTTGGTGCGGCGTTCTTTTTGAAGTTGGCCTGGGAATCACGCCTGGTCACGGTTGACAGTCTGGTGCAGAGTCATCTGGAGATCATTGATTCGCAATCACGCACGTTGACTCATACCCTTTTTCAGGGGGAGGCTTCCACACGCACCGAGCAAAGTCTTTGGCGACCGAGTCTTGGCTACCGTTGGGATCTCGGTGCCACCGACACGTTTTTTTCCATTTACTCGGGCTGGTCCCAGCCCTATCAAGCCCATTCATCCGTACAAACGTCCGTGCGCGTGCGCAACCCAGGAGCCACGCGTCCCGAGGATGTGGATGCGCAGAATCTGAGCGAAGCGGAAGCGCAACAGGGCCAGGTCATCCACCAGAAGCTCATCGAGGAACTGAAAAAATTTGAGAGCCTGGCGCTGCCCATGTTTGGCATCAGTTTTGGCAAATTCTTTTAAAATTTGTGACTTGCAGCAGGATGCCCTGAATTTTGCGGGAATGTAAGAATCTAGGTTAGGAGCTTAAAACAATGATCCCGATCAAGGGCTTGGATGTTCCAGGCTTAGCCGCGCGACTTGAGCCCGGGGCGCAATTGTCCGAAAAGGTGAGCCAGAGGAGGAACCCGATGCAAGACATATCTCCAGAGTTGGGTACGACAGCAAAGATTCTGGAAATCAAGGGTTCAACAGTGTGTTGTATTTTCATCGACAAGGACGGTCGGCCGGACCTCTATGGAGGCATGACCTGGCTGAAGCGCGATGATATCGTCACTACTCGCATTCTGCGCCTTGGTGATCTTTTGACAGTTACATTCGATGCTCAGCACAACGCGCATGGGCAGGTCATCTATAAGCCGGTTTTCTGCGAGCGCTGATTAATACTGCCAGGAAAAATCCAGAAGCAGGGGCAGGTGATCGCTTGCCAGCCGCAAACGCGCAAAATCCTTACCAACCGAAACGACAGCCACCTGATCGGCGCGACCAAACGAAATGCCGCGCTGCAGTCCGACCTTGCGTCCCGGTTCGGCCAGAGCTTCCAACAGGGGAGTCAGATCGGAATCCGGATCATAAAGGCCATGAATGCGGCGGTCGGGGTTGGCAAAGATCACTTCCAGGTTATGGATTTTGAGTTCCCGCGACACCAGAACATAATCCAGCTCAGTCGGCAGTCGATTATAATCCCAACCATCCGCAAAAAACGTGATGGTCGGATCCAGGCGCGGCAGATCCCATAGAATGGTCGGTGCAATCCGAGCCAGTTGCGGATCAACGCGCGGATCCGCCAGTAGACTCTGCAGAACCGGGCCACCCGGACAATTCTTATCCCGCAGCGGGCAGTTAAAATCACCCATCGCGAGAAAGGCTTGATCCTGGGGCAACGGCTCAATGCCTTGCGCCGTGAGATGCGGCCGTGGTTCGCCCGTCAGAAACCAGCGTAGAAATTCCAGCTGGGCCCGATTGCGCTGCGCATTCGGACTTTTATCCTGACCAAAATTAAAGGCGGGTACGGTATGCAGGCAGACGACAGCCAGCGATCGCCCTTCGATGGTCAGCCAATGCACGGTGAAACTTTTATCGAAGAGTTCAATCTCATCCGGGTGGACACCGCCCAGATTGAACGACGTCAGATCAATATTGGGTTCCCATTCCTTCCAGCGGAGTTTCTGAATCTCCAGGGTTTTTTCCAAAGGGAAACGACTGGCAAAGCCAGTTGCGTATTGCCCTGGAAAAAAGCCGAAGTTGCTGCGATCCAAAATTTGGCGGGTAGGGTCACTGCGCAATCCAGTATTGCTGGGAGACAGTCGATAGTAGGGGAGGGTCTTTTGCGGATCACAGTGACCCAAAAAAGCCCCGAGATTATCACGGGTCGGATCGTGGTGCACTTCGTTGATGGAAAAAAGATCGGCGCCTAGGGCCTGGAGAATATCGGCCGCCGCCTGCACCTGGAGGTGTTCGGGCTGGCTCAGTTTCAAGGTATCCAGTTCCTTGATATTCCAATGCACAAGACGCAGGCTATCAGCCGGCCGTTGACTTGCGCTCATAGACGGTGAAGGTAAAGGGCGTGGCTCCATCAATCTTCTCCTGGCTTTTGACCACAAATCGTTCCGGATCAATTTCCGGATACCAAGTGTCCCCTTCGACGTCCAGAGGCACCTCACTCATATAGATGTGATCAACAATGGGCAGAGATTGAGTATAGATCTGGCCGCCACCAATAATAAAGGCCTCATGACCCCAGGGACCGTCCAGCGCCTGGCAGAGGTCCAGGGCTTCTTCAAGGCTTGAGGCGCGACGGATTTCTGCCGGCAGATCCAAATTCTGCTGCGACACGACAATGCAGAGTCTTTGCGGCAAGGGACGGCCGATGGATTCATAGGTCTTGCGCCCCATGATCACCACATGGCCACTGGTTAATTTTTTAAAGAGTTTCAAATCTTCGGGCAGGTGCCAGGGCAGTTTGCCTTCCCGGCCAATCACACGGTTTCGGGAGCAGGCCACGACATGGGAAAACTTCATATAGCCACCGGAGCTTTGATCGCCGGATAGGGATCGTAATTTTGGAGCGTGAAATCTTCATAACGGAATTGGAAGAGATCGCGCACAGCCGGGTTGATCTGCATAACAGGCAAAGGTCGTGGGCTGCGGCTGAGCTGCAGCTGAGCCTGCTCCACATGATTATTATAAAGGTGCACATCCCCAAAGCTATGAACAAAATCACCCGGCGCCAGGTCGAGAACCTGAGCCATCATCATGGTGAGCAGCGCATAGCTGGCGATATTGAAAGGCACACCTAAAAACACATCCGCACTGCGTTGATAGAGTTGGCAGGACAGGCGACCGTCGGCCACATAGAATTGAAAAAAGGCGTGGCAGGGAGGCAAAGCCATGGTTTCGACTTCACCAGGATTATAGGCCACTACCAGGTGCCGACGGGAATAGGGATCGCGCCGCAAATTTTCCATGACCTGGCTGATCTGATCGATCGTTCGTCCATCCGGCGCCTGCCATGACCGCCACTGCGCTCCGTAAACCCGGCCTAGGTCACCCGCTTCATCGGCCCATTCATTCCAGATGGAAACACCATTTTCCCGCAGATAGTTCACGTTGGTGTCGCCGCTCAAAAACCAAAGCAGTTCGTGAACGACGGATTTCAGATGAACTTTTTTGGTGGTCAGCAGAGGAAAGCCCTGACTCAGGTCGCAGCGTAATTGATAGCCAAATATGCTGCGTGTTCCTGTGCCCGTGCGGTCCGGTCGGGTGGAGCCTTTTTCGAGAACGGTTTTTAATAGATCCAGATAGGCTTGCATGCAGCTCTTTCCATCGCAGTGTCATGGTCACCGACCACTATAATCACTCGCAGCGGGCAGGGCAACATCCGTCAAAAATTGAGGTCACCAGGCACGTCGCCGGTGTCGAGACTGGGGACCGGTCTCTGGCTATTGACCATGTCAGGCCGCAGCAAACGTTGCAGAAGGTCGATAATGACAGTCGACTGATCGCCGGCACCCGAAGCCGGTGTCCGTAGAGGATGGATGGCCTGCCATAGTCCCCAGGTGATGGCCGTGAGGCGGGTGGCGGTCAGATCCGAACGCAGGACCCCCAGCAGCTGGCCCTGATTGATCCATTGCTGGAGCCAGGCGTCCACTGACAGGGCGGTTGCCCGGGCCGGATGATCATCCTGCTGTTCCCCACCGACAAGAAAGTTTAAAACAAATTGACTGATCCCGGGTTTCTGCAAAAGCGTCTGTTCCAATCCCTCCAGCAGTTCCTGTGTGGTCTGCCAGTAATGCTGTTTCTGTCGCGGCAGTTGTCGTGTCAGGGGGAGAAGGCGGTTGAATTCCCGCACCGTGGCTTTATAGAGGGTCATAAAGAGATCCTCTTTCGACGTGAAGTAGTAATACATCGTGCCCTTGGCCATCTGACTCGCTTTGATGATCCTATTGAACGAGGCATCCCGATAGCGGTGCCGGGCAAACTCTTCCAGCGCAACGGACATGATCAGAGCAATCCGGCCGGTATCGAGTTTTTCGATGCGCGGATTTGGCATATATTAACTCCCTGGGGTTTTTGACATCTTATCACGCCACCTTGGAGTTTTACGAGTCGACAGAAATGAAGCCCCGGTATTAACTTATTGACAAAAATCTCCAATCTTTTAATTTGGGTGCTCTTCGATCCCCCGAAGTGGACTCGTAGTTTAATGGATAGAATGCTGGCCTCCGAAGCCGGTGATACAGGTTCGATTCCTGTCGAGTCCGCCACTTCACACTTGCCTTTCATTCAACATTCGTGATGCAAATACGATCAGTCCTACAGAGAGCTTGGTTGAGACTTTAAGTCTCATTTTTGGTCGAGTCTCTGGAACCAACGGATGGAATTAAGGAGGAAGGTAGCGCGCAAACTGACGATTCGCTCACGCGCTTTTCTACCGCTACAATGTCGCCGAAGCTGTTCCTGACATTTCAGTCTGCTGATCCGATCCGGTCGACGCTTCAAGCGTGGTCTCTTCTCTCATGAAGCTAAGCGTCATGTCAGCCACTTGATCGTAAGCTGAATAAACAATCGAGTGTGCTTTGCCTGTGATGACCTGAAGGCGGGCATGAGGCAGAAGCTCGGTAACTTTTTCAGACCAGTTTTGTGACACCACCATATCCCGCTTACCTCGCATGACTAAAACCGGCATCGTCAAGTAGGGCAGCTTCTCTTCAATGGGATTGTTAGAGGTACGCTGTATCATACGGATCATTCGCAGGAGCCCCGTCTGCATAAATTCCATGAAGTAGATCATCTTCATGGATATCGGCTCCAATTGCATGCTCAGAAGCTGCCTTCCATACTGCCCGAGTAGCAAGCGAAAGCCGGGTTCTGGAGAAACACCGGTCAGGACCAGCCTCGCGACACGGTCGGGATAACGATAGGCCAGGTCAATGGCAACCTGGCTTTCCAAGGAGTTCCCAACAAACATAGCCTGCTTGGTATGCAAGGAGTCCATCCACTTGCACATGATGTCCGTCAGTTCCGAAACGTTAGGAGGATCGGCCGGCTTATCGCTCCAGCCGCATTCAGGGTAATCGGGAATATAAACCTGCATTTCTTCAGCCAGACGATTGGCGAGGGGAATCATAAAACGGCCCGATATAGCCGCATCTTTAAAGATCCAGAAAAAGGCACCAGCCTTTGGGGTCTGGCTGTGAGCAAATATTGCAATATCAGTGGCGTCGGTGAAGCGCTGATACGCACTTTGGTTGAGACCTATCAAAAGCGTGGTGCCTGTTATATTGACTTTCTGTATTGTATGTACCGCGCGGAATTTATTATTGAATATGATCTTTGCAGGCATGGGTATCCTGTTTGCGAAGAAAAACCAGATTCTCTCGTCCCTACGCAACAGACCGCATTGATTGCTGCCAGCTCGGGTCGGGGATAAGCGACCTCTTCATCCCCCGGCTCGAGCATGGCCTGACCTAGGCGTCTGTTCCTATTGCACGCTGCCTGATCCGCATGAGTGTTTCATCGTCTGCAGCATTCACAAGATACTTCAGAATTGTCAGTCGTGAATTCCTGCTCATGGGCACAACCAGGACGCGTTCATAGGTGATCGTCCCTTGCTGGTGGTCTTCATAAGCGAACTCAAATTCAAGGTCTTCTGGAATAATACTATTCATATAGAAGAGGTTTTCCGCGTGAATGATTTCAGTATTTTTACTGGGATTTGTCATGTTAGCTCCTTTATTGGAGGAATGACCGACAGAATCCTCCCGAAAGTGCAGGCATCACAGTTCGAGAATATATTGATTTTCGTAAATTGAAACCAAAACTCGGGCTGCGGTTTTAAGTAGTAAAAGCTCTTGGGAGTTTTCACCTCGACCGGTGTTGGAAAAGGATGGAAGGCCAGGGCCTTCCGCGAATTAAGGAGCAATGGATATCAGACCATCCGAACTCATGGTTTGTCCTACAAGAATCGACGTCATATGCGGACTCAGGTGCGCCTGGATACGGGCCTTGGCCTGCACAATATGAGAAAGAAGGTCCACGCGCAGCTGGTAAAAAAGATCATGGCGGCTCAGCGGATCATCCGCTTGCTCAATTTCCTGAAAGAGTGTTTGAGCTTTTCTATGATCCACGCGCAAAACATTCAGCACCGACATCTCATCTGCGGGCTTGCCGACTTTATTCAGCTCAGTGCCGGCCAACGCCGCAGCTGTATGCCGTAGGCGCCCGGAGGCACCTATCACGGGTGCTTCACCCATGATGAACAAAGTCCCTATCTTTTCCACCAGGGCCTCCACCTGCCTGACATGTTTTTCCATGGTAACCTGCACCGCTGAGAAGGGTGCCAATGCTTCTTTGCACATCGATAACTCCGGGGTCGATATGGAAAACTATAGAGGGATGGTCTTTTCCGTAGAGAACAATGCATACGAGGAGATGTCCGTCCCCGTTGGGATACCAAGCCATATAACGCTACCTCCCGTGTTCCCCAAGGGGTTTGCTGCCCCCTAGCCATGCATACCTGGACCAGCAACACCTACACGACCCAAGGAGTTTAGTTTTTCTAAGCCAACGGACCTCACAAAATTGTTCCAACATGGATTTACCTATGGTAGCAATTGTTAGCTGGCTGGCCAGTTCAAGAACACACACAAGGGCAAACTTATGAAACAACTCATGCTTATTGGACTTACTCTTCTTATGGCAAGCTGTGGATCAAGCCAATCCGACTTGCATAGCGTCGCTGACGCTTCGGCAACATGGAGTAATCCGAGTGCGATTCCAGTATGTTTTGTGGATGGCAATGCGAACTGGCAGAAGTACCGCGATTCAGTCAAGCAGACCATTACGAGCAACTACAACCAAACCGAGAGCGTGCGTTTCACGGGTTGGGGGATCTGCGGTTCAACATCGAAAAAGTCGACCATTAGAATAAAAATGGGCAATCCGATTTCGTTTTCTGAGGGCTCCGTCATGGGCTGCAGTCACATCGGACCTGGTCCATCCTCGTTCTCAGCTTGCGAATCCTTGCTGAGTGATTACAGTGGCTCCGGCTTCAACATGTACATCTTTCCCCTTGATCAGGGCACTGTTGTCCACGAGTTTGGTCATGCCCTGGGTCTTCGCCATGAGCATGCCAGATCAGATGCCCCTGCAAGATGTCAAACCAGGGAACTCGCGCGTAATGGTGGGAATGTCGTCTACCTGAGCGAGGATTATGACTATGACTCTGTTATGGGTTATTGCAACAACGCTTCTGAACTTTCAGCCACTGATATCGATGGTCTGAATCAACTGTATCCCTAATATTTTTGACGCGTGAGGGGCCTTGGGGCCCCTCTTTGAATTCGCCCCAGATCGGCGATCGGGAATATCCTCGCGGGCCATGATCGTGCTCCCGCGTCCGTACCCCATGACATGATAAGTCACGTACGAGGCAGCATGTTTGTCCTTGATCGCTATCCATGTGTGAACAGCGAAATAGCCTTTCCACCTATAGGCACGTGCAGCATAGATTTACACCAGGGCTTCGGGCTCCTGGGATGGCAATGGGGCAATGCCCATGCTGCTTCGGTCGGCGCTCCACCACTGTGTCGACAAAGAGTTTTTTGAAAATGCCAGGAATGAACGGATGGCCCGTTTGGATTGTGAATTCATGAAGATCCCTGATTGTTTATGTCGCAACATCATATCAGGGTCTTCACCAGGTTCAAGTCTTCACGCGATCTGAAGTCTTACGGAATTCCGCTGAAAAGTGCAGGATCGCGCCACCTATCCTGGTCAAAATAACCAGCGGATCCTGGGCCATGGTCCTTCTTCGGGACTCCTCATTCTCCCCAGTAGACGAAGAACAGCATGCAGGAAAATAATCCTCTTGCACGGAGCCGTTTCGCTAGCCCCAGTTGAGCCCATACTTATGTCGCAAAGATTCCACATCGCAGGTCAGTCGATCGAGCCCGGCACACGTAAAAAGCTGGCGCTTGAAATAGGCAAGCTTTACGACCACACGGACATTACGATTCCGCTTGAGATTATCTGTGGGGCAAAGGAGGGGCATACCGCGGCTATTCATCGCTACAATCTGCCGCAAATTCGGGCGGACACGGAGGATCCGGAAACATTGCGGTTGGCCCAGGCCTTCGGCATGCCTGTGATTCTGCGGACCAACAGCCCCGATGGCTCCTTGCGGGAGGCGGTGAAGGACCGAGGCATTCCCATGTTGCTTTTTGAAGGGGGCGAGGCCCTACGATTCGATGAGAACGTCATTCAGCTTGCTGTCCATGGCACTTTAAATATGATGCATGCGATTGGGATGCTGTCCAACGCCTCACAACGCAAACCTAAAGGCCGTCCTCTATCCAGTCCTTTCTTGGCCAAAGGAAGCTATTGGGTCAGGGCATCGCAAGGCGGAATTGTGCATATGCTCCGCAAAACCGGGGCGCATGTTCATAAGGATGAAGTCGTGGCCCGCATTGCGGATCCTATGGCGGCGATCGAGCGACAATGAGCGCCGTGGAGGAAGGTATCGTGATAGCCAGGAACATGCTGCCTCTGGTGCATGAAGGAGATCCTATTTTCCATATCGCAACCTTTGAGGAGTCGGCAGAAGTCGAGAAGAGTTTGGCAAGTCTTGTTGATGTTTGGGATGCCTAAGCGCTGACATCCCGCCGGTCTTTATTCAGCTTGCAGCCTTGGAATGCATGAGAAGCCCTGATTCGTTTTCCTGTGTCAGCCAATGTTGGTCACGGCCGCAGGTTTGAGGAAGGTGGATGATGCATTCAAAAGGGATGGGCCCATTGTTTTGCTGAGTCTGAGAGGGGATGGCCATATCAATCCTGCCGCCCAGATCCGTGATAAAATCCTTGACGGCGCTCATGCCGATCCCGCGTCCGGAAATCTCAGTCACCGCATCCCGCGTGCTGAAGCCAGCCTCAAAAATCATCAAAGCCAAATCCTCAGGCCTGTGGTCTTGCGTTGATGCAAGCCTGGATCGCGTCAGAGCCTTCTGACGAATCAAGTTAAGATCCAGGCCTTGGCCGTCGTCCTTGTAGCGGATACACAACTCGCTACCGATCCGTTCCAGACTCGCGGATATGGTGCCAGCTGCGGGCTTGCCTTGGGCTAGCCTGATCTCCGCGGGCTCAAGGCCGTGGTCCACGGAATTGCGAACCAGATGGATCAAGACGTTGTTCAGGGTCTCATAAGCCGCACGCGTGAGGTAGCAGGGGGCTATATTGAGCTGAACATGAGGCTCGGGTTTGTCAAATTCCATGGCCAGCTCCCTGGCATCTTTCGAAATTCCTGCAAAGGCGTCCACGGCGCTTACAAAGTAAAGATCACTGAGTCCTTTGACGAGGGGAACCAGCAGACCACGGCCCCTGGGACCGAGGTCGTCACGACGCAAGGCGTAGAGATTTTCAAGATAGCTCTCGAGCATTTTGGAGTCGAGCTTATGGCCTTGAGTCGAATCGTTGCTACGGCTTAATTTGTTTCTATAGAGAGCCAAATATTCGTGGAGCACGGACTCCACTGCAGCAAAGTCAGCTTCGAACCGTTCAAGGCTCCATTTCGTCTCGGGCTGTTGTTGAAGATCGCTGTAATAGCGTTCGGCCTCATGGATGGCTGTTGCCAGATCCCGTGCTCCAATGGATCGGGCCAGACCTTTCAGGGTGTGCATGCGGATAAAAACGGTATGCAGAACTTCACGGCTAGGTTGAGGACTGCGAACAATCTCGGCTCGATTGTCGTTGATCAGCCTCATGCCTTTTTCCATCACACGGTCGAAGTGTTCGAAAGGCGTCGCAAGCATCTCACCGATCATGCGAAGCTCGCGTTTAACCACTTCAGTCTCCCGATAAAGGGCTCGGAGTTGGGTCACATCCCGGACCGTCACCAGAATCTTTTCCGTGATCCCATGGGTGGTGATAGGAATCCAATCCAGTTCAAGTATTTTACTGCGCCCCGACGGGAGCTTGATCCGCATTTCAGTAGGGAGACAATGATGGTTGAGTTGATAGGCAACGTCGACTTCACCAACGGACAGCAGGAGACAGGAGCGTGCCTGCTCCTTCTCATCAGCTCCCAGGCAGGCATGGGTAAAGAGTAAAGCGCAGGCCTCGACATCCTTGAGGGCTTTCCTTTCGAAGATCAGTTCAAGGTGCTGGGAGTATTCTTCATGGATGTGGAGGCCCTGAGGCAGGATTGTGAAAATACCCTGCTGGATGTGCTCCATGATGATCTTGATGTCCTGGACTTTTTCAGCAACGGTCTTTTGAACATTTTCCAGATGATGTTCAAGTTCCTTGTTGAGCGTGTTGATGCGGCCAGCCATCGCACGCTCCGTGCGCGCCCGCTTCTGCAGCTCCGACAGATACGCAACTCCCGCAGCAATCGAGAAACAACAGATTTCTCCCGCGCCACCAATGATTTGACCAATCTGAGAGAAGGGGCTTGGCGTGATAAGACCATCGATAAAGGCAATGAAATGAATTTCAAAATAGAGGAGCCAACTGTAGCCGAACAGCATGATCACGGATCCACGCAGGCGTTTTTTGATAGCAAGCGCAATGACGAGACCACCCACCACGCCACCGACGAGGATGGTCATGTTTTGGAGGTGAAAGGCCCACTGCACGTTGATAAAGGAGCATAAGGCCTGGACCGCGCAGGATGCGGATATCAGCACCACGATGGAGTCGATCCATCGACCACCAACTTTTTTTCCGACCATTCCATAGATATAAAGAGTGGCAAAGAGCAGGGTAAAGGAGCCGATGCAGGTTGTTATGTCTTGAAAATAGTCATGGAGAATGACGTCGGAAAGTCCCAGCAAGCTGAGGGCAAACTGGTTATAGCTTTCCACGTAAGCCAGGAAAGAGATCGTGAAGCAGGCATACAGGACATAGATGAAATTACGGCTACCCAAACCCAGGATGAGAAAGAACGTCAGGGGGAGGATGATGGCGCCGTAGGCAAAGGACAGAAGGGCTATGAAGGCCGGATAGAAGGCAAAGAAATCCTGCTCTTCGAAAATGAAAGTAAGAATGTAGAAATACTGCTGCGCATAGGGCCTATAGATCAGATAGAGCTCGTTGAGCCCGTCCTGAAGTTGGATCGTGTTCACGTGAAGCACTTTAAAGCTGCTGCGGACGCCTTCAGCCCCATTGCTCGCGTTATAAACGGAAAAAGGAAACTTGAGGGGGGAGCTCACATAGGCGCGCGATGGTGCGGCTTGAATGCGGGTGCGGAGTATATAGCAGTCGCCGTCGACGAATCCCAGGGTGAGGCTGTCGCGTTTGGCAAAGGGAAGGTCGGCAAGACGGGAGGAGGCTCCGTTTGCTTGATGGCAGCCTTTGTCCAGGTAGAATTCCACGCGGCTTGTATCAAGCGGCCAATAGCTACGCCCCAGATCCAGCCCAAAGGCGGGAATTTCGTACAGCGAAATAAATATAAAAAAGAGAGCAAGGCGCAATCGGTTCATGGCATTCCTCTTTCCAAGGGGCTTTTCGGCAGCAAACCTCAATTGGACAAGCTTGAGCGTTTGGTGGGTTTGGGAAAGAGTCAGAGAAAAAGCTGCAGCCTATGCCGTTTGCCCTATCGACCCTGAAGAACGATGAAACTTTTCTGCGAATTGCTAAGAAGAAATGATCACGACAGCTCGCCCAGCGAGTCCATGGCACAGCCTATGCATAAGTCTGACGGGACCAAGACGTTCCAGAATCAAACCCCGTTAAAGCTGCTTATCGTATCAGCACAAAGGAACACTCCATGGATATTATTGATAGCGCCAAAAGTGCCATAGAATCGATTCAAAGAGCCCTCAGTAACAAAAATGTTTTGGAAACTGCTGAGGTTGGAGACCTCAATGCTCTCGAACTTTTGATCGCGCAGCACCGCGAAGTGGACGCGCTGTTCGCGGCGTACGAAGAGGCGGGCGACAAAGCGTACCGTACCAAAGAGAAAATCTACGAAAAGGTAGCAGAAAAGATTCGCTTGCACGCAGAACTTGAAGAAAAACACTTCTATCCTGCCGCAGCACGTCTTGAAATTGCTCTGGTCCGCGAAGCGGAAGAAGAGCACCAGGTGGTTAAAGAATTGCTGGCCAAGATCGATGAGCTGGCAGCCGAAGATTCGACCTTCGATGCCAAGGTCACAGTCCTGAGGGAGCTTATTGAGCACCATGTCCGTGAAGAGGAGCGTGAGCTTTTCCCCGAATGCAAAAGCAAAATGTCCGAAGAGAAGCTGAAAGAGATCGGCGAGACTATGCATGCCCAGACACTCCGGGAAGATAGCAGTCTCAAAGAGTCCAAGGCTCAGAAGAACGCCTCGAAAACTCACTGACGGCACCAGCATGGCCCAGGTTTCACAACCTGCGGCCTATGTCAAGAATCGTCCATGCCCGCATAGCACCCCAGCTTATAATGATTTTGCATAACGATATGGAAATAAAGTCGACGACGGGAACCGCCGGCTTCGATAAGTATAGTCTTGAAGGATTTGGAGTGCCCTCCGGATCTCCCGTCACAATCGGACTATTGGACCAGCATGAAAACGACGGCTCCCTTATCTCCATACTCTTTTCATAAGGCTGACTGGTTTCAAGCCTGTGCCTTGGCCTGCCTATGTTGGTGCTCTGCCTGACCCTCTCTCGACGTGAATACTCTCCATGCCAGTCTCCTAGAGGATCGAGCGATGTGCCGATTGTTTGGTTTTAGGTCCGTTGTCCAAAGTCAGGTTCATCAAAGTCTGGTGCATGCGGAGAACGCTCTGCTCCGGCAAAGTGAAAAGCATCCTGACGGCTGGGGTGTCGCCTATTACCAGGCGGATGTACCGCAAATTGTTAAATCAGGTAACACCGCGTCCAAGGATGGTCTCTATCGTCGCGTTTCATCCTTGGTGACCTCGCGGACCGTCCTTGCCCATATCCGGAAGGCCACGACCGGCGAGCCCTCGTTTGTGAATTCACATCCTTTTCAATATGGTCAATGGGTCTTTGCCCACAACGGCAAGATCGGGCGCTTTGATGCCATAAAATCCCAGATTATGGCGCGGATTGATCCGTCTCTTAGGGCCAACATATTGGGTGAAACCGACTCAGAGCATATCTTTTTTCTTATTCTCACACACATGTCGCGTCGCATGAATCTGCATCATAAAGCAGCTCATCTGCATGATATCGCGGCCGCCGCTCAGGAGGCCATTGATGAAATCGGGGAGCTTACCGGAGGCATGAGCTGGTGCCCCTCCAGCGACGAAGGCCCGACCTTTCTCACTTTCATTTTAACCGATGGGTTCAACATGCTTGCTCATCAGGGCGGCAAGGAACTCCACATCAGCACCTATAAAAAACGATGCTCCCAACGTGTGGATTGCCCCTATCTGTCGCCAGTTTGCGAAAATCCTAGCCTGAATGGTCGGGTGAATCATGTCATCATCGCGAGTGAGCCTCTGCAAGGGGAAAATATCTGGTATCCACTCGGATTTGGTGAACTGATCGGCGTTGATGAAAGCATGCGCTTGCACCAATTTCCACGATTCAGAAATCCTCTCCACAGTTCTTTACACTCCCGTGGCCTTAAAAGTGTAGCCTCTCCTGCATGCTGCGAACGACTTCCCACTCGTCGGAAAAAGAGACATTTTCGAGAGATAATTTTCTCGATGAGTGTTACATCGGATATTTTTTCTCGGCATCTCCTTTTAAAAAGGAAAGGTAGGTTTCAATATCGATTCCTAAATTTTTTCTTAACCAAGGAGATCCCTCATGTCCATGTTAACCAAAATCTCGGCCGGCCTTTTGATTTCCACTCTGAGTTTGACAGCACAAGCTGCCCAGCCTTCCCAGCCTGGAACGGAAGGACAAACTCCCATTCAGGAGCCAAGTAAGGGCACTGTCGAGATTGAGAATGCAACCGAGGTGATCCAGGTGCTGCACGTGGGTACGGAATCGGAAAAGAAAATCATTGAACTCGTGCAGGCGAGAAATCCTGATGCCTCTCTGCAGCAGTTTATTGAAGCCCTTTCCCAGGATCTTGACGCCGTGGATCAAAAGCTGGAAGAACTGGCCGCGAGCAAAAGCGTAGGTCTCGCTCCCGAGCAGCTGACGGAATACGCGAAAACGATCGAAGCTGAATTCGCTCAGGAAGTACAGACTCTCACACAGGCAGCCGATGCAGAATTCCGTGTGGCTGTGATCAAAGCCATCATCAGCCGACATGAAAAAGCGATTGTTCTGTACAATCAAGTGGAGCAGGGCAGTCCCGACGAAGCTGTGAAAGCAGCCGTGGTGGAGATTCGTCCTTTGGCTCAAAAACACCTGGAAGCCGCTCAACAGCTCCAAACCCAAACTACCGAGCCTTCGGTACCCACCCAACCTTCGCAACCTTCGCAGCCAGCCGAATAATGGGTCATTTTTAGACGCTTCTTGCAGATGAAGACCCTCCTCTTCGTCTGCATCTTCCGCTTCACACCAGCCCCCTTCCGCAGGGGGCGGCCCCGATGCTGGTGCTTATGGATCAAGCAAACTATGGGAAGCCGCGTGATCGGGCGTTTTATGGCCGATAGACATAGGTCGCTTGCGGCCTTGGCGTCGGGCGATCCAACTATGCAGATGGTCATAAACCGGTCCAGGCAAAAGGCGATTGAGATGGATGAGCATCGCCATCGGCCATGGAAAGAGATGCCGGGTTTTGCCGCTGCGTATCGCGCGGAGAATTTCGTGGCTGGCTCGGCGGACCGTGACAACAAAGGGCATGTGAAATTCCTGATGTTCAGCCATCTTTGTGGCCACAAATCCGGGATGGACGGACAGCACTTGAATGCCAAAAGGCCTAAGATCAACTCGTAAACTTTCCAAGGCTCGCATTTGTGCAGCTTTGGAAGCGCAGTAGGATGCCCCGCAGGGGACGCCGCGAAAAGCGGCCAGACTCGAAACGGCCACGAGGCTGCCATGACCTTGGGACTTCATGGTTTCCACGAAGGGCATAAAGGTATGCAGCATCCCGAAGTAGTTCACCGACATCACGCGTCGATCCAAGGAGACGGAAAATTCATAACCGGGATTGAGACTGCCGATCCCCGCATTGGCGATGACACAATCAATCCCACCCCAGCGTGCGAGAATGTCCCGGCCCACGGCCTCCAAACGCTTCTCATCAGTGACATCCGCTTGAAAGAGAATAAGGTCGGCCAGGTCGCCCTGCATAGAGGAGCGCAAGGCTTCGAGCTCCTTGAACTCGAGGCCGATGAGAGCCAGGCGGGCTCTCGATTCGTGGAGGAGTAGGGATAAATCGCGGCCAATACCTGACGTCACGCCGGTGATAACAATCCGTTTGCCAGAGAAAAAGGAATACATGCAGGCCTGCTCCATACAGTCAATCAGCTGGGAGGGCCGAGCATACATTCTGTAGCAATGTTGGAAAAGTAAATCTCTCGCAAGGGAAACGGTCGACTGACTCACTTGAAACCATTGTCCATCCAAGCCTGAACCATGATCCTAAGGTTATCAAGACCTGGACTTGCTCCATTGATTTTGCGGTTTTTACCGACCTTGGACCTAAGACCTGGTTGCCAATCAACACTGAAGAGTTCGAAGCCAACGCGAAGGTTGTGATGGAAGTCCCTGGAATCATCAGGTTAAGCGCACGATTCGCACTCATGGTTTTAAATCATTGAAGTATTAGCTATTTATTCGTGAGTGGACGTGTTATGGTCCGTTCATCGTTTTCAGGCGCTTCTATCGAGCCTTTGAGTAATCTTGCTTCTTTCTCTTTAGCCGCCTATGTTTTCTGGAGTCCCTTATGGGCAACAAGTTGTATGTTGGTAATCTCGCTTATTCCGTAACTGATCAAACGCTGATGGATGCGTTCAATCAATATGGTGAAGTAGGATCCGCAAAAGTCATCATGGACCGCGAAACTGGTCGCAGCAAAGGCTTCGGCTTTGTTGAAATGCTTGATTCGCAAGACGCAACCCTGGCGATCGAAAAGCTGAATGGTAAAAACTGTGATGGTCGCCCCATGACTGTCAATGAAGCGAGGCCTTCCGTGCCACGCAATAATAATGGCGGCGGCTACGGATCTAGCCGTCATGGCCAGGGTTATTAATCCTCAGCTTTCATGCTGGTGAATAAAACCAAAAAGAAGACGCTTCATAAGCGTCTTTTTTTTTGTACGACATGCTCATCAAGGTATAACCACGCATGCCTTGGGACGCTCTTCTGTAGCCGTCCAGACGGAATTGACAGCATGGTTCCTTACGATGGAAAACACCTTCATCAATGTAAGGAGTTCCATCATGCTCATCAGAAACGTAGGGCCCGCTCTCCTGGGCGTCGCCATCAGCTTGAGCGCCTCGGCCCAAGGCGTCAGTGTTCTTGGTCAAGGCGGCACAGCGCTGCAAAAACTTAAACTTTCGGTCGTTGTCGATCAAAGCGCCAATCTTGTCAGCCCCTCTGATTTGGCTTTCAACCCCATCAATCCCAACGAACTCTATGTCACCAACTTCGACGCCACGAGCGCGGTGCTGTTGACCTTCGATAACGCCAAGGCGCCCCGTCCTATCGTGAAAGCCAATAAACTGAAGATCGCGCCGGGCAGTCAGCATTTCATGCCTTACCCCTCGGCTCTGGCTTTCGCGGACAATGGATTCTTTGCCACCATTCATGACATCGAGGTTCCGACACTGCCGACGACACCCGGTGATTTTATGGGTCCTACGCTCTGGACAGTGACGGCCTTCGATGGCGGTCATCCAAGCCATATGGATATGCTTCACAATTCGCCGTCGGGCCTTGGGATCGCATGGATTCATGGCAACGCCTACGTCGTCAACGATGGGTACCATGGTTCCTTGACCGTCTATGACTTTCGTCGCGATCACGGGCCGGGCATGCACGACCACTCCGATGGTGTTGCCTTGCGCTATGCGGATGGGCTCCTGAAGCGGAGCGAGAAGCTGCCCGCTCACGTGGTGTTTGATAAGGCCAGTGGCGTGGCCTATGCGGTTGATTCGGGTCACAATCGTATCGTCAGTATCGACCTTGGCCTTGCCTACAAGACCACGGCCGATGGGTTTGATTCCATCAGCCTCGCGAACCAGGACTACAAAGCGACCCGCGCCATTCAGCCGAATTATGACGGCAGCGTGCAAAGGTATGTGGACGGTGCCGAGTTGATGACGCTTGTTGAAGGCAGCAGCGTGGGCATGGAAACCCCCACTGGTCTGGCGCTGCACGATGGAATTCTCTATGTGAGTGATCACGCGCAAAACACCCTCTATGCATTCGACCGGGCGGGCAAGTTGGTCGATAAACTCAAGCTTGGTGACGTCCTGAATGTGGCGGCAAATGCGGGCTTGGCGGGGCTTGAGTTTGATGCTGTAGGTCGACTTTATGTCACTGATCTGAGTCAAAACCGGATTCTTCGACTGGAAGTCATGCCATAATCCAGGATCTACGAATGATGACCGGGGCCCATGCATCCCAACCCATAGCCCCGGTTTTAAACCCCGCATCAGTTGTAACTCGACAGCAGACGTCGACTCCTGGGCCTCTCATCAGCGTCCCTGCTGATACCGGTACCTGTCCATCAGCGTCTCTGCTGGTACCTGCATCAGACCCTTTGCTTTCGTGTTGACTCCGTATCCCAAGATCATCTGGGATTTCAATGCATTTGCACATCCTCGGCGACATTTGGAAAGCTGGAAAGCAATGAGATCTTGCGTTATGAGCCAGAGTTATATAGACAGATTGCGCTCATTTATTTTGGGGAATCTATGCGTTTGCTTCAGCTTTTGGGATGCCTGCTGATCGTGGTTTCCTGCAGCCGCGTTTCCAATCAAGCCAACTCTTTGGAAATACAATGTGGTCCTTCCTCGGACACGAACCTTGTTAAAGTCCTCAGTGCCAATGGACATGAGCTGCTGGCTGATAGTCTGTCCATCCATAGGCGTGCCGGGGAATCCTTCTCCCGCGTAGCTCCTACAGCCAAAGGCTGTTTTGTCTACGACCCGGAATCGGACTTTGTGGTCAGTGGTCCCGAGAATCAGGCCCTTGTCGTGACCCGGGGACAGGATCTGCGGCTTGTCACCCTGCGTGATGTGCAGACCAGTGATCTGCTCATCAATTGTCCCACCCAGGCTATCTCCAAGGATTTTGATCTGGCGGCCAGCCTTAGTAATCCTGGCGACATGGATGGTTTTTCCTTGGACCTGCGGATCGGCGCAAGCGGTCATCAGCCGCTTATGCAACAGGCTGCGCTCGTGTCACGCCAGGATTATGGGATGCGCCCCTTTCATCAGCTGGCTGACGGAGCCTACACGGTGGAATTCCGTGTGCAAAACCTGTTGAAGAATTTGCGCCCGCGTTCCTTTCGCTGTGAGCTTCGCATTGATAGCACAGTGCCGCAGCTCAGCATCGATGCAGGATCCTTTCTACCCCGGCTATCGCAGGGCTTTACCCTGATCGAACCCACGGCTAAAATTCGTTTTAAAACCCAGGACGACACGCGCACGGAAATCCAGTCCTGCTGGATGCTGCAGAAGGAGTCGATGTTGACTCCTATGAATGAAATCTCCTGCTCCCTTAAAGCTCTGGGTGATGAAGTCGCGCCGCCCGCGGAAGGCTATTGGATTCTAGCCTATCAGGCTGTGGATGAGGCTGGCCAACGATCGCCGGTCATGCAGCATGGTTTTCTGGTTTATCAAGGCGGCGCCATCCGGGAAATTTCCCTGGAAATGGAACTGGCTCAAATCCTATACGCGAATAATCAAAATCTGCGTGCGGTGCAAAAGACTCTTGCGGCCGAGACGGGACGCCGGCGTTTGCCCACGGCTTTGGAACGGGATGAGATGGTGCCGGTGGTGGATCCCAACCTTTACCAGATGAGTGTCAAAAAGATTCCCTATCTTGAGAAAAAAATGGCCAATCTGCGACTGGGTACGCTGACCCCTGATGGGACCATGGCGATCCTCAATCAGCTGGATGCCCAGAGCCATTTGATCGGCATGGACGCGGCCACCGGTCGTGAGCTCTGGCGCAGCGAACACCCCAATGGTCGCGCCGAGCGTCTGACTTTTACGGCTGACTCGAAGCGCATGATTACGAGCGGGCCTTTGTCGGGAGAAATCCTTATCTGGTCCACGGCAACCGGGGAACTTTTGCGCCGATTGCCGCGGCCTGATCGACCCGGATTTGAAAACAAGGTTTTTGAAGTCTTTCTGGCCGGAAACGATCGCTATCTTGGGGCACCAGGGTTTGATGATACCCTCCTTATTTACGATTTGGAGCAAACGACTGCGCAACCCATCACGTCTCTTGCCTACGATAACTGGCTGCTGTCGTTCGCATGGTCCCCGAGCGGCGAACGTTTTGTGACGAGTGAAGGCAAGAATGCACATGTCTATACCCGTGATGGAACGCTGATTCAAACCGTGACGCGGGCGGACAGCGTGCATATTACTTCGGCCGTCATGATGAGTGATGATGAAGTTGTGTTGGCTGCGGTGGAAAAAACCGACCGGGAAAATCGAAAGAAGCTCCAGGGAGGGTTTTTCTATGCCCGCTTGGGTCAGGAAATGCGCCGTTTGGCAAGTTTCACCGGCGGTATCGACAAAATCCTGCCTTCGCCGGACCGCAAGCATTTTCTCGCCATCGGTGCAGGCAGCCTGGGGGCTCCGTTTTTTCCCAACTGGCGCGAGCATCTGGAAACTCCGCTGCTGACCGACATTACCTATGAGCGCCTGAATGGTGACGCTTCCACGGAAGGCGCCTACTGGTCCAACGATTCACAAAAAATTGCCACGAGTTCAGGGGAAGATTCCGCCGATAATATGGTTCGCGTGCAGGATGCCGATGGTGGTCGTCATCTGGAACTGGGGCCGGGTGCGAGCATCAACTTTATGTCCGACCAGGGGAACCGGCTTTTAATCTATACCACGGACGGTCGTTTGGAATTTTGGAATCTCGATCGGGCCCCGATCGATCGCATGGTGCTGCCGCAGAGAATTCAGGTGGCACGCATGGCCCGAGATTCGTCCCGCTTTTTGACGATTGAGGAGCATGGCGAACAGGAGAAGCTGCTGCGGGTGTGGGATCGGTCCACACTCCAGGAACTACGTCAGGTAAAGACAACCGCAGCTTTTGTGAATACTCTGATGTGCAGTGTTTTTCTCACTGCCGACGAACTGATCATGCCCCTGGATCAATATCGCCTTCAAAGCCTGGATATTAAAACCGGTGAGAGCCATATTATCATCGATCGCTCGGACATCACCTTGTCTGAAAAACGGGGACCCATCATTGCTTTTGCCGTGTCCCGCGATGGTCACCGCCTGGCTTTGGGCTACGCCCAAGGTTTTGTTGAAATCTTCGATCTCAAAGCACAAAAAACGCTGTTCCTGGCCGAATTGCATAAGGCTTCGTCCTTCCTCGTGAACGCCGATTTCTTCAGCAAGGCTGTGTCGAGTCTTGGTTTTCGGGGCAACAGCTACGATGTGGTTTCATCAGGTCAGGATGGTCAGCTGATGATGTTAACCGCGGAAGGATCGGAATCCTATGTTTCGAGCCTTCTGCTGCAATTTCCGGACATTATCCTGCATATCGATGTGGATGAAACGCATGTTGCGGTGGCGCCGCGTTTGAACGGTTTGGTGGCCTATGAGTTTGCCACGGGCCAGGTCTCGGAATTTCTTTTGGATGCATCACCTCCAGCGATGGTGAATCTCAATGTGAGAGAGAATCTCATTACGGCCATTACGTTTGCGGGTGATCTTTTCACCTTCAACTTCCGGGAGGCGCAGCTGCGGCATCGCATCGTCCTTAAACGCGGCGTGCAGGAGGTGCGTGCGTTGAGCCTCAGTGGCGACGGCCGGGAGATCCTCACCGCTATTCGTGGTGAGGTTCTTTTGATACCGAATGCCTCGGCCACTCTTTATGAAAAGTTTTGCACTTACCTGGCTGCGATGTCCGTGTGCCCATCTGTGGCGCGTTAAGGATTTATCATGACAGGTGCCGAAACCCATAACAGCCAAGACCTGGCTCCGCTGGAGCCGGGACATTGCATGCTGGTAAAATAGTTATAAAAAACGCCATGTTATCGAGGCATCGTCCCTGTGCAGGAATGGAATCCAGGTCATAGTTCCTGGTGCGCTTGCTGCACCTGGGAAGTCCACTCTCCTATGCCTCGGCGGATGGATTGCAAACAAAGGAATTTTCAATGTCGTCTCTTGCTGAATCTGCGGCTCAATCTGGTTCCTTGAAAACTGTCAGCGGTATGGAATTCGCCCACTACTATTTCAATGTGATCCGAGGCGTTACAAGAAAGCAGAGCCTGTCACCCCATAAAATCGTCCATTGGGAAAACCTGCCTTTTTCTCTTTCCGATAAGCTGGTGCAGGATTGGAAGGGTGTCTTTCAGGTGGGTGAAGAGCAATCGGCCGCCGCTTTCACCTATCACGTGAAGATTGGTCGGGATTACCTTTTTCATGTTCTAAGTGCCCTGGGGGCTAATTTTCTCAACGTCATGTACCTTGGCGTCAATATCAAATATATGGCATCGAACGTTGTCTTTCACGCGGGTGAAAATTATATTTTCAACGCCCAAGTTTCCGATATCGCGCTGCTCAATCACAATCGCGCTATCCTCGATCTCAAGGGTGAGATACGGAACTCTGCAGGTGAACTTCTGCTTGTCCAGAGCGACAAGATCTTTATCAACAATTTGAACAAGGTTGATACAGAAAAACTCAAGGTCAGCCAGGCTGATCAATATTCAGAGTTCCGCGGTCTGTCCAAGCAGACGACCCAGCTTGCCAACCGGTCGGACGCCCTACAAAAGACTTTCGTGTTACCAAGGAATATGGGCTACAGATATGGCCTCATATCAGGGGATCTGAATCCGATTCACACACAGGACATCTTCTCGCGCATGGCTGGCCATCGAAGATCCTTCGTGCAGGGGCTCTACACGGCAAACTTTGCGTTACATACCCTGATCAACGAATCGGGTCGGGCCATCCGTGAATTCGAGCTTAAGCTTTGCAATCCCATCTATACTGGCGTTCCTATCGTATTCGCCCATACCGAGGACCGGTTTGAATTTCTGGATCAAAAACAGAAAGTTCTAGCTTTTGGTATCTTGAAAGCGTTTTAAACCGGTCAACGCATGATTATCGAATCCCTCCTTGGGCATCCGGATAGGTGTTTCGGCTGATGATAGTGTTCTTCAGCCAGCAGGTCTGGGTGCTTGTCCTGTAAGTAAAGGCACGACATTCTTCATCGAGGAAGCATATCCGGGAGCAGTCCTGCGCATTCGCAGTCGGTAACGACCCGTAGTCTCCACCGGTATAGTCCACTCCATCTTCAATCGCGATGGCCTTAAGGGCTATAACCGAATTATTCGGTTCAAACGTGGTCGTGCTGTTTTTCATCCAGCAGCGGGATTGGTCATAGTTGAGGGTGGCTGCGGAACAGCCTTGATCGTTCAGGCATTCCTGGAAGCAGTCCTCTTTGCTCGTTGTTGGGAATGATTTGTAGTCGCCATGGTTGGGACAGTCCCAGCCAGGGTACTCGAAGTAAGTGATGGTCGCAAAACTGCTTGAGCTGATAGCGCTCGCGACCATGGTCACATAAAGCAGGCTGCATAGTTTCATGATATTTTACCTCCGAGCGGATACCGCTCTTGTTTCGAATGGTAGCGACCGCGAGGGCCGATGCCTTTCTTTCCACTTGGACTCGTGTGTATCAACAATGGAATGCAGTTGCACACGGTTTCGTAATTTATGAATAAAGTCGGACAATAATTTCTTCGTTCAAGAGAACGTATTGCATAAAAATTCTGAGAGAGACCGTTGCCGTATTTCAAACGATCTGACGGTTATCGGAAGATTTTCGTTCGGCGTACTCCAAGCCTGTCGACACATGAGAGATGGATGAGTCCACAAAATAATTGGGAATTTTTCTCTCGCGAATATTTGTAATTTTTTCTCTTGTTTTTATGGCTTGTATGCTAAATTTATGCAGTCAGTAGAAAGTGAAACGTGACTGCCTATTTTTACATTCAGTGAGTTGCCAGGATCTCTTGCAACAGGGGAATGATTATGTTTCGCCCAGCAACACAAGACTCATCTCATCGTAATTTCAGTCGATTGTCTGCACAAATGCTTGATGGACCCAGTCAGGGTCCGCATTCATGTCGATTCTATGTTCACGAGAATCCCAGCCAGTTTTTGGTTTCCGTCGAGCTCACTGAAGTCGATGTGGCCAGCCTTGATCTTTGGGTTGAGGATCATCAACTCACCCTGATTGCTGATCAAAGGCCCCAACTTTTTTCGCAGGACCAGAAGCAACCCCGCGCGAAATCTTCGTTTTTTAGTTGCATCGATTTGCCAGGCCTGGTGGATGAGGATTCGATCAAGGCCGAGCTGAAAAGTGCTTACCTGGAAATTAGTTTCAAGAAGGAGCGCGTCGACCTTTCGGCTGGGCTTTAAAAAAAATTAGGCCGCTGGTTCCGCAGCGGCATGTTCCTGATCAGACAGCCAGGTGTTTCAGCCTGGCTGCTTTCCCGCCTTCATTCATAGATAAAGAAATTAGCCTTGGTACGGTAACAGGTGCTGTGGATGAATGGGGCATCAACGGTCAAAAACTGTATCCCCTGGGCCCCAGCTTCGCAGGCATGATCCTTGTTTTTCTGCAAGGTTTCCGGCCAGGCGCAGTTTACGGACAAGCCCATTTCCTGAACCGAGAAACTTCCTATTACTTGAGTGGTCTTTTTCGGGGATTCACCCGGCATGACAATGTCGAGTTCACAGTTTTTCCCTCTGGGACTCTTTGGATGAAGTGGAATGTAACTTGAAGTCGTTGTACATGCCGAAAGTACTTCCAATGCCGCGATGCTGATACCCGCAAGAAGGCCGATTTTTCTCAAGAGTAAACTCCTCATTTCATAAAAAAATACGATTTGTACCCTCATCCATAATTTTGCACAAGTTAGTCGCCATTCCAGGACAGGCAGGTGCTGTTGGAATGAGACGCCGGCCCGCGGGCCGGCCCTCCACTGTTCAAGGCAGTTCGTATTCGAAGGCTTGATTCCAGCCGTTGATGGAACAGGTCTGGCCCAGGATGTCGTCGACCGTCGCACCTTGCACCTCAAGGGTGAACGTGCGTGACAGGCCCGCTGGGATGGATCCATTGCGGTCTGTAGGATATTCAAAGCTCACGGAGCTTCTGGCTGCTGTGCCTGCCGCCTGGTAGGTCGTCTGGTTACGGTCCTTCAGGCTGAACCTGAAGGGGCAGCTCAGGTCCCAGGTATAAAGGTCGTCGCCCGTGTCATTGATGATTTCCATGATGGCTTTATGGGTTCCCATCGGCACGAGTTTGGTATGGAGGCCAGCGCTGGTTTCCCAGGACGGACTTTTTTGGATGACAAACCATTGCGGCTCGACGTTGGCCATATTGCGAACGCTGGCATAGACCCGATCTTTGGCCGTGACGATACGAAGGTCGCCGTTGCCGGACTTACAGCGCAGCTGCTCTCTGAGGAGTCCTGTGGGACGCTCAACAGCGTTACCGTAACCATATTCCGGCTGATCAAGCGAACTGCCGTAACCATTTTCGTAGAGCGATGTGTAGTACACCGAGTTGTATTGGAAGTCATAGGTGAAAGAAAGATAGTTGGAATCACTCTCCGACTTGCGGCAATGGAAGCTCGTGGTCTTATCGGAACGGGATGTACCCTGGTACCATTGGTCATTGATTTTGAGCAACAAAGGATAGTTCACCTTTGCCAGGTCGGATTCCTTCGTTTTCAAATAGTGAAGCTCGACCTGGATGCCGGTGGGCATGGTAAATCCGCAGAGAGAGACCGAGTCATATTTCTGCCGTTCAGCGATAGGGTCGATGCCGTCCGCCAGTTCTGTAAAGTCATAGTTAAGATGGATGGAAGCCTGGTAGTCGAAGTAAGCCAGCTTCTCATCCGAAGGTTTATAGTCAGAGGCGCTGTAGTAACAGTATTTGCGAAGGGTGGATGGGATGGTCGACGCATCCAGGACAGCCGGAGGATTTCTGTGGTCCTGGATAGCATCACGAATCCATGGAACGAAGCTTGACACCCGGGTGTAGACGCCAGGCTTTTTCCGTTGACCGCAGCTGTCGCCGTAGCTGACGATGCCGACGAGTTGAGGCTGAGGGCCGGAGCTGAACAGAGGACCGCCCGAATCACCCTGGCAACTGTCACTGCCGCCATCATAAAGAGAGCCGGCACACAGCATCGTGTCATTCACCGAGCCATACGAACCGCCCATTGTTGAGCAGGTCGCCGAACTGATGACAGAAACGTCCGTTTCACGCAGATTCGCACTGAAACGCGAGCCCACCGAAGTGGTGTTGCCGTTGCCGATCACGCGTACGGAGCTGTCGATGGCCGGCCTATCGCTGCGGTCGTTCAGGGCGATGGTTGTGATCGGGATTTCATCGCCAGCCCCGGGCTCAAGGAACAGAAGGGCGATATCGTTGCCTTGTTCCGGCCCCCTGTAATCAGGATGGACCGATACAGCCTGAACCCGACGCAATTGAGTCGGGTCCGTAATATTGTTGTTCTGTATACCAATGGCCACGTTCATGACCTGCCCAGCTCCTTCCACGCAATGAGCTGCCGTCAGCACGACATCCGTTTCAATCAAGGATCCACCGCAAAAGCTGCTGCCCGAATACCCTTCCCCATAGAGGCCCACGAAAAAACCATAGTTCTGTGTCGGCGCGCGACCACCTATGATTTTTGTCTCTGAATCCTGTTGCTGGGTGCAGGCGGAAGCAGCAGCGCAGGCAAGAAAAATCAAGCTTTTCATTGACTTCATGGAGGATAACCTGTCCTAAATGTTGATAATTATGACGCATACTGGATTCGTGCGGAACGGTCAGCTTGTCTTGCTTTGCCAACCTGGGTGCAAGGCAAGAGAAACTGTTGAGAAGACGAAGGCGGGGAGGATTTGTTGCGTAAGGTCGACATTTTTGGGGCCAATGGTTTACGTCGGTTGCACGGCTCGTCTGGAAATCGAATGCGTCGCCCGTCGCGGATCGAATTACCATTACCCTACAAAATAAGCTCAAGCGTTAGCTTTTTTCTTTGGATAAAGACAGCATGCCTTGGGATTCTTATCTATTTACATCCTGATGAGACAGGCTTATCAAAAATTAAGGTATGGTTTTTTTCCAAAATGAGGGTAATCAAAAAATGAAAACATCAAAGCATATTGTGGTAGGGTTCGCGCTCTGCCTAGGTTTGGTAGGTTGTGGTCAAGGCTCTAACAAAGATGATAACGCTCGAGCCGACGAAGCAAAAATCGTCCAGGAAAGCCCTTCAGTGGATCAGCTCTCCGAGTTAAAGAACCTGTCGGACGCAGAGAAGGCAGTCCTGGAAAGCACAGCCCATAAGATCCGAGAGCAGATCGTTCGGACTGAGGCTGAGATCGAAGCCACCGAGGCTGCAATGGAGGAATCGGGCGAAACAACTGACCAGCAATCCAAACTTTATGAACTGAATGCGCAGCTCAGTGACTTGAAGGACCAGTATGCTCAAACCCAACAGGAACTTTCGGATGCCGAAGGCTATGAGATGCTCCTGAGATTCGTCATGGAAAATCAAGTCAAGTCTTTGGACCAACTGCCTCAGATTTTCCAGCAAGCCAGGACCCGTCTTGAACAGCAGGGAAATCAAATCAAGGGTCAGGAGCAAGCATTCCTAGGCCGGGTTGATGCTACGGTCGAGCAGATGTCCACAGCCAAGAACGCGCTGAAGAATACGGAACGCATGCTTCAGGAAAGAGCCAATACGCTCAGCCAGAGCGAGAATTTGGCTGGTGATGATCAAGCCCAGTTGACGTCCATTAACTCTTACCTGGAGGCTTCAAGAAACCTCAGCACGGCCCAGTCTAACCTGGCGCAACATCAATCGTCTGTTCAGGTTCACCAAATCGCTTTGTCCAAAGCTCAAAGGCAAAAAGTTGAACTGACTGCAAAAAGGTCGCAACTGGCTCGTCAGCTGCTGACGCTTTCGCCTGAAAACTTTCAAGCTCGCAAGGAACTTCTGAAGCAGATTGAAGACGTTCAGGAGAAATGGGTCGATGCCGACCTTTCCATTCATGAGCATCAGCATGAGATCCAAACCGCCAATACGCAAATTGCTGCAGGACAGCAGAACGTACAGGATTTGCAGAACTCGATCGGGTCGGTGATGTCTGGCATCAATACGATTGCTAACGTGGATATCCCGGCTCAAATTCAGGCGGTGACGACTGCCACCCAGGCGTTCGATGCCCTGCAGGTGGAGTATCAAACCTGGCGTCTGAGCATGAATCAAAATGTGGTTGATATTGCTAATATTAGCCGCTTGGAAGCGTTCTTCGCTCAGAAATTTCCTGGTATGACAACCACAGCAACGGGAGAAGACACAGGGACTGGAACTGATACAGGAACCGGCACGGACACTCCTACCGATATCGGCACCGATACAGGAACGGGCACCGATACAGGAACGGGCACTGATACGCCTGCTGATACTGGCACCGATACAGGAACGGGCACTGATACGCCTGCTGATACCGGCACCGTCACCGATACAGGAACCGGCGCTGATACGCCTGCTGATACCGGAACCGATACAGGAACCGGTGCTGATACGCCTGCTGATACCGGCGCCGATACACCTGCTGATACCGGCACCGATCCAGGGAAAGGAACGGAAACAGGAGGAACCACCGATGCTGGTTCCGAAGCAGGCACGGGTACTGACACCGGCACTGCTACAGACTCCCCAGATCAAACAGTGCCTGAAGTCCCGGCCGAAGGTGCAAATGCAGCTGCTTAGAGTTCATCTGTAGTTTCTAAACTTACGGGGGGTGGTTTTTTCGAAGTTGGGTTGATTGGTTCTTTTGCCTGAAGATGGTTGTGATCAAATAGCGTTGGTATTGGTTGTTGTCATGCAGTCGATCGAATGTTTTTCCAAAAGCTGCCACCCTAGTGAGCTGGAGTTACCGCTCCAGCTTCCATCGCTGGTTCCCGGTGAGGCGTCCTCATTATTTTTGCAGAATGATCATATCCGTAACATTCCCAATCACGAGAAAAAATCGCTCGCCCATCAGGTCCAGGCTCGGGCTGGTCAAATTTTTCGCCATGAAGGCATCCAATCCCACTGCAATCTGATTGCCTGTGCGTTGAAAGCAAGGCAAAAGGCCAATCGACCCGTGAAAGGCTTTGGATTGCATCGTGAGGTTAGGCAAAGGGGTCCCTGGATAGGTTGGGATATTGGCGCCAGCATCCGGTTCGATACGCACCTGAGGATAGGTGCCTGCTCCGCATTTCAGCGTCGCCGTCGTTGTACAGCTCGAACGTTTCTGCAGAGCCACAGGCAGGGTTGCAAAGTTGAAGCTGGACAGAGGTGTTTGCAGCGTTGCTGGAATCGGCGTGCATACACCCCGATAACGCACCTGATACGTTTGCGTAAGGTCGGGGCGGTTATTGCCGGGCTGGAGTTTGGGGCGCTTAATCGTCATCTCATGCAGGGAAATAATCACAACATCGGCAGGGTTGACGACATAGGCCAAATCACGCTTCAGGAGATCAGCCAGCGACTGACGGATCTTGATCGACTGATCCTGGGTTGCCTGCTGGGCGGCCTGCTTTTGCCCCTTGGACATAAAGCTGCTGACCATCACGGCGATGACTACGACCAGAACAGCAGCAATCATCACTTCAATCAGACTGAATCCGGCTTCATGGTGCCGCTTACTTTTATTATTTATTAACATACAGCGACCCACTCCTCTTTTTCAGATTCAATTGGCTGCCATTTTCATAGACCCAGAAGAGGACGTAATCCACGTTCGCTCCCGCTGAACTGCGGTTAGGATCGAGGTAGTTGGCGCAGGACATGGTATTGCCGGTCTGCAGGTCGCTCAATTGGACGACGACTTCGGCGAAGACCAGAGGCGAGCGCAGGAGGCTTTCCTTGGATTGATTCAGGTCCCTCGCGATGTTTACGCAGAAGTGAAAGCGGCCGTTGTTCCCGACTTCCAATCGAGAGCAGCGGTTGAGCGAGGATCCAGCGAAACTGTTGGCGGCCAGATCTGCATTGAAGAGAGCAGCCCAGGCTGCACCATTGATTTCCGCAGGCACTTGGGAACGGGCCGTGCTGTGATTGCCATTATAAAGCCTAAGAAAACCTTGCGTCGCGAAAAACGCAGCGGGATCACCGCAGGGAACGGTTGGATTTAAAATTTGGGTTTTTACGAAAGTCTTCAAGGAATCGTTAAGGACGGCAGTGACTTGTTGATAGCCTTCGCCAGCCTTCACTGAAAGCTTGGCCTGCTTTGAAGCCACAAAAGCCTTGCTGGCGAACATGACGACCAAGGACGTCAAGGCCACCCCGATCAGGACGCCTATCAGATTAAAGCCGCTCTCGCCGGAGATTTTCTGTTCAAGATGCGTCTTTTTCATGCCAGACCCGTGTGGTTAAAATCCTAAGGATACGTTAACATGAAACCAATACTGAGACCCAAATAGGTTACCATGAAGCATATCCTCATCATTCTAGCCGGCGTCGCCCTCGTCTATGTGCTTTTTCTGAAGCCGAAGAAACTGGTGACGTTCGTGCCGGCATCCCAGCAACCGAAGAAACTTGCAGCGCGCGCCTCACAGGAGCCGACACTCCAGGCTGTGGCCCCACCCCCGCGTGTCTCCCAGCAGGAAGCCATCGAGTCGGTGAAAACCTCCGGACTTGCCCGACAGTCGGGTTTCCGAAGTCTGCCCTTCAAGAAGGTGGACGGCTATTGGGAGCTGCCCTTGCAGTTTGTGTCCACCCTTAAGCACTGCGAAATGGGCGATCTGGACCTCATCCGCATTGACCAGAAGCGACGCGATATCAACAGTCTTATCCTTGTGCTCGATGACATGACGAGCCAGAAGAATATTTTTTATAAGAAGCTGGATCCTGCAAGCTTGGCCAATCTCTCGCTCACAGTGCGCTGGAAGGCCAGCGACGAACCACGGCCCATTGGCCTTTACATCTGCAGTGATGTCAAAGATTCCCGATCATGCGTCACGGCATCCGTCACGGACGTCAATCGTCCTTTGGAGAGAGCGAAACCTCCACAAAACAACGATAAGGTCTACTATTTCCAGTTTCTGCAGGAAGCATCGCAAATCTCGCTTCTGGACGCGTCCCGTTCGCAGTCTAAAAATCCCAAGACTCTCGGCCAGGTTTTTAAGGATGAAGGTATGGGGACTCAGGCCGCTTCAAAGTTGGCTGAAAACGTAGCCAGGACCCATCTTGAAATCGGGTCCATGGCCGCGCGAGTGGAAAGGGAAAGCAAAAAACTAATTATCGATTTGCCTCAGAACGACCCAGCCTGCCCCTTGCCTCAATTAAAATTCTGAGGCCCTTGCGAAAAAGATGGCCTCGGAGCTCAAGTCACCAGGCTCATCAAAGAGTGTCAAGGCATGCTGGCCCTTCAATGAATTCTGCAGGAACAGATCACCAGCCACGGCTCCATTCGCTTCCAGAAAGTGCGCGCGAGGGTTGTCAGCCGGAGCGTCTATCTCAAGATTAAACACGGGCACGGGGCTGCCACTTGTCAGCACCTCTGCGGAAACAACAGAATGCATGCCTTCCGGTGTCAGCATACTCGCGAGATCTTTCGCCTGGACGACCGTTCCCCACTGATCCAGAAACGGATGATCCGGTGTCACAATCATCTGGCGACGACCTGCAAAACTGAGGCGCAAGAGCTCCTGAGTTTCCGGACCAGCCTTGACTTGCTTCACGCGGAAAGCCTTTTGCAAAAGAGGATTCCAGATGCGATCACCCGGCATGATGTCCTGAATCTTTTGCAGCCGGCCATCGCCCATCCTGATCAGAGTGTCCGCGGCAAAGCAGCCTTTGGCCTTGTCCCGAAAGCCGACGGGTCCTTCCTGCTCACAGTTATTCGCAGGATCGAAAGAAAAGATGGGGGCTCCGATCGGATCAGACTTGCCTTCGTGCTTCATGCACGACCACTTGCCTGGCACCATCGACGCATAAGTGCCTTTGGCTCCACCTTTGTAGGGGCCGTCGTACCATATGGAGGTATTCGAGCATTTGGATGCACACATGGAAGCATCCGGAGGTTGCGGCAGAGCGGCTTCAATGACGAGTTTAAGGACCGGAGCCGGGATGGACTCATCGACGCCTTGAATCTGGCCCACCACGGTATAACTCTTGCCGTTCTCGACTGTGAAAACCGGTGTCTTGACCAGTCGGGCCCCTGTGTTCTTGATGGAAATGGCCGGATGCTTGGGATAGCCATCTGCGTTCAATCCCCACTGGCCTGCATCATCGCTGCTGAAGGTCTGATTCAATTCCACGATCGTGATTTCACCGGCAACCGCCACACCACCAACAATAAGCTCAACAGCCAGATCAGGCGCACCGACGGTCACGGATGTGCGTGTGGAAGTCGTGTCAGCCGAAGCCACAAATTTCTCGGTCCCAGTGCTGGTCGAGACCTCAGTCAAACGCAGAACTGCTGACGTTACTTTGGGTGGCTCAATGGGAACTTGAGCGAGAATTTTTTTATTGATATCCATGCCGGTCTTGTCGTCACGGACCTGAGTTGTGATCTCAACATCAGCGGAAACGATCCGTTCGGGTATGGCACCTCCAACGTCACGATTGAAGCCGAGAAGCTTTATATCCTGCCGTGCACAAGGCTGACCTTGACAGAAGTCCGCGGTTCGGGCGGCTCCGGTCATGATGCGAGTAAGCTTGGCTTCGTCGAGATTACGCGTTTGAGGTTGGGCCACAGACACGGTCTGGGCTTGCGCCTGAAAGCTTGTGTTGGATGGAATCTGAGGAGCAAACTTGTTGAGTTTGGGGTTGGCGCTCAGATAGGGCTCCGGATAAAGACCATAGGCGTTTGGTCCCGTGGCACTCAAGAGGCCTTTATAGAGGTTCAAACTCGACAAAGCCTGGGATTCCATTTCCGTGCTCAGGCGATGACGATCAGCTTCGCGAACGGAATTGGAAACACCTTTGAATTGAGTCGCTGCCGCCAGGACGCCAACGACGCCAATGACCACAGTCAGCGTAGCATTTCCATTCTGATTCCATTTCATTGCATTTTTCTCCTGCAGAAGCCTTATGGTCCTATCGGCCTGGGTCAGGATTGAGCTTGAAATGGTGGTATAATAGCTTGTTTTTATTGAGCAGTTGGATCCACTTAAAGAACCCTTGAGCGGTGATTTCTAGCAGTCGGTATGCCTGCCAGTCCCATCTTCGTGAGATGGGGCTGGATAGGACCGGGGGGGGTTACTGCAGCTTTTGCGCATTCACAAGATGCATTTCTTCGACTTGACGGAACACTCGGATCAAAACTTTCAGGGCGTCGTCGGTATTGTTTTGGTCTATCCGGTTGTAGAACTGCAAAGTCTCCTGATGGGAGCGGATGCTTGCCGTAATGAAGGCGCTGCGGAATTCATCCGGTGAAGTTTGGGCCAGGGTTTGCAGCTCCGAATTCGTTTGCGTGTTGACCAGCTGCGCGCTTTCTCCCAAATCTTCCGGTTCGAGGCTGACACTTTTTATGTTGGCGAGCCAATCCAAAGACCGATTGATCCAGCGGTGGTCGCGAGTGAGCTTATCAGCATAATCCCTGAGCGACTCATCGGGACTTTTTTCACGGACGAGGTCGGCGACTTTCATTTGGGTTAAGCTGCTCACATACAAAGCCTGAATGACCTCTGTGGTGTTTTTTACATCCAAGGATTCTGTCGCAGGCGGTTGATCCCGAGTTTGCAGGTTGTTGTCGTCCGCCTGGGCCCCCAGGCTTAAGAGCGAGACGATGAGGCCTGTGCAAATTTTTAGGTATATGGACATAGATTCATTCTCCCTGATAAAGAAGGTTCATGAGAGCTTTGCTCTCTGCTCCTGTTTAAAAGTATTTTTCGAAAAAATAAATCGGCTTGAATTCTCATGCGCATCTTTTTCCGGGAGGCGGTGATCATGACCATCTTTTCTTGCTCAAAAATCCCAGGTCTTGCTCTGCTGATTTTTTGCGCTTTCCATCTTGAAGCTGCCGAACCCTACCTGCCTGACAGCGAGATCGACAGATTTTTTCTAGCTGAAGGACGGATGTCTTATGATGATGCGCGCTTGCAGGATTTTCTGAGTCAAATCACCCGTTCTCATCCGCTTACGCCGGTGGCTGAAAGCGCACCTGAAATCCATGGCAACGCCGTGGAAATTGTAGACACGGCCGAGCGAGCCAGTGAACTTTGGGTCAGCCTGATTCGCGAGGCCCAGCACCATATTCACATCCAGACCTACTTCATCGTGGATGATGTCGAGTACCATGACGAAGATCCGGTTCCCTGCGAGCAGGGCCCCGAAGTCCTGGAGCGGAACTACATTGCATGCATGCTGTGGCAGGCTGCGGAACGTGGGGTTCATATCAGGTTTATGGCGGACAGCCTGGGCAATACCGATGTCATCGTAGGTGGCGCTACGATCCTGCAGCAGCTCGCCAGGCATCCGAAGATCGATATCATGAATTACAACCCGGTTATGGCCTATAATCTGGCCCGGGATTCGCTGTGGGAGCCCTACGGCGTATGGTTATGGCCCCAGAATCGCCTGCATAGCAAAGTTCTCATCGTCGATGGTCGGTCGGCGCTGACAGGCGGAAGGAATATCGGTCGCAATTATATGAAACCGGCTCCCGACCATCCGCCGCCCGATTGGGGGCCTCGGGTTTATGGTCTGTCCTCGGATTACAAGTACCGCGATACGGATATTTTGGTGACAGGCCCTGCCGTAGGTACCATGCAACGAAGCTTTATGAAAAACTGGCTGGAATTTGGTGATTGGGAACAGACGATCACGGACAGTGCTGGAGTTTGGCCCAGCCTGAATCCTGGAACCTGGGTGAACAAAGGGGATTGCCTTCAACAGGTCTATTACGGAGTCCGCTACTACTGCAAGAAAAATGACCAGCGCTTGCGCGATATTCATACACCTGATGAGATTGCAGCCGATGCTGAGCTTTTCCCGGCGTTGCCCACCACGGGGGGGAGCCTGGTTCGTTACCTGGACTCGGACGCTGTCCGTGCCGGTCACATACCCGATCGCCCGTACCTCCGGAAGTTGCAGGAGAATGCTTTGCATAGGCCGCGTGTATCCGATGCTGAGCTCGATCCCTACCGGGGACTTACGAATGGCGAACGGGTTTATTTGACCTTGATTCATAACGCTCAGAAAAGCATCCGCTTGACCAATTCCTACTTTGCTTTAAGCCAACCCATGAGAAAAGCCCTTCGTGAGGCGGTTGAACGTGGCGTGAAATTGGAGATTTTCACCAATTCGTATCAATCCAATGATGAGGCCATCCTATGGGATTGCTCGGTTCCCGATTTCAAGAATTTTCTGGACCTTGGTGCGGAGATTTACGAGTGGATGAGTCAAGCAGGGATGCTGCATGCAAAGTCAGCACTCTTCGATGACACCATCGCGATCGTGAGTTCGTTTAATTTTGACAATGCCAGTTTCAAAAGCAACATGGAATCCTTGGCGGTTATTCGTGGCGCAACCGCGATGGACTCCATGAAGCGGGTCTGGGACCTCGACATGGAAAATCCCATGACGAGGAAAATGACCCCGGACACACTCCAGAAGGATGCGAACAGCCGTGGCATCAAAGGTTATCTGGCCCGCCCGATCTGCAGCAAGCTGGGCGGTGACAACTGAATGCGTTCGAGTCGCCTGCTAGTAAGAGAATTGAGCGAGATGATTCTGGTAAATCCTGGACTGCTCGTTGGAACGAAGCTGCAGCTGCACCTGTGGGCCCGTGGCTCCCCAATCGATGTCAAGGCAGCCATAGTGCCTCTTGCCCACCGTTTCTCCCTGGCGTTCCTTGCTCGGGAGTTTTACCCCCAAGGCATGCGTGAGACCGCTGGACATCAGCTCATAAATGGGTTTTCCGTTGCCTAACACAATGCGGTAGATTTCGCCCATATGCCTGTCCCCGCTTAACAGGACCGTCGGGGTTGGGGTGGAAGCCAGGAGATCATAGAGCCTCTGGCGCTCGCCGCCGAAGGCATTCCAGCCTTCGAGGCCAAAGAATGTGATTCGGGAGCTCACATTCAAACTCGAACCGATGATGAGAAGGTCGGCTGTGCTGTTCCGTATCGCCTCCTCAAGGAAGGCCCACTGCAATTCACCCAGGAGGGATTTTTCGTTCTTCTTACGATCCATGAAATAGCGTAGATCCAGGAGTATGATTTCGGTGCGCTGACCTGCAGGACCAAACGTGTATTTCTGGAAAACGCCTAGCCTCGCATGCACGGGATCTTCCGGAGAGACACCCATAAAGTCGAGCATCAGGAGTTTGCTGGCATCCTTGTCCTCATAACGGCCATCCGCATTGCCATTAAAATAATCATGATCATCCCAGGTGCCAATGATGGGCACCTGGTCAGTGAAAGCTTTATAGAAACTGTTTGTCTTCAAAGCATCATACCATTGACGCCTCGTGTCCAGGCTGGCTCGATCTGCGTAGATGCAGTCGCCAAGCCAGATCCACAGCTGCGGTTGTTCGCGTGCGATCCATTGCCAATAG
Source organism: Oligoflexus sp. (assembly GCF_035638955.1). GTDB lineage: Bacteria > Bdellovibrionota_B > Oligoflexia > Oligoflexales > Oligoflexaceae > Oligoflexus. Next base: position 48,055 of record NZ_DASQYZ010000105.1, read on the forward strand.
CTTTGATCGTGGGTCTGCTTGTTACAGGACCCAAAGGCCAAACGACGCAAGGGCTCGGCTTCCAGAGCCTGAAGTTTTTCCACGTTGCCCGGAATCGGTGACGTTTGGGCCCATAGATTTTTTGAAAAAAAGGGGGTGGTCGCTGCGGCTGAGAGGCCACAACGCAAGAATTCTCGACGATCCATGCACGATCCTTTAGCTGATCACATAAATATGAGTTGCTTCCTAAAATTCCGCTGGAAATTTTCGCCATTAAAGCACAGCCGTTCGCCAGGAAAATGAAGAAAATGTGAAGGTCAGAAGGACTTTGGTGCAAAGGGCGTACAATCAGGAATGCGAGGAAGGCATGTGAAGATTTCTAAATGAGGACGCTTTCCGCGAGGCGGGCCGGAATCAGCCGTATTCAAGTCTCCTGAGATCGCGTAGGCTCCAGCAGCTGTTTTGCAGCTTTCTCTTGACATCAAGGAGCCCAGGCATGTTCAGCTGCTATGGTGAACTTTCAACCCAGGTCTATGACATTGATAAACCGGTGGGTCGATCGTTCGGTGAAATTGAGTTTTATAGCCGTCATCTCACGGGACTGAGTGGACCCATACTTGAACCTGCGGTGGGTTCAGGGCGTGTCCTGATTCCGTTGCTGAAAGCCGGTTATCAGGTCGAAGGATTCGATATTTCACCCGAGATGCTGGATTCCTGCAAAAAGCGTCTGCACGAGGCTGGGCTGGCCTCGCAAGTCTGGCTCGACAGCATGGCGAATTTTAAGTTCGATAGGCCATACGACGCCGTGATCCTGCCGACTGGATCTTTCCTTCTTGTGGATGAACGGGCGGAATCCATACAGGCGCTGCAACGATTTCACGAGTGCCTCAAACCTGGCGGGCGCTTCATCGTGGACATCTTCCTTCAGACGGAATTTGACCTGGGGCGCGTGTCCACCAAGACATGGCAAACAGAGGACTCTCATATTATCACCATGGAATCCAAGCTGGTGAATGTGGACTTTCTTCAGCAAAAGGCTGTGACCTATCTCAAGTATGAAAAGTGGAACGATGGACGGCTGCTTGCGACCGAGCTGCAAAGGTTTGCCTTGCGCTGGTACGGCATTGAAGAGTTTCGGAGCTTGCTGGAAAAAATTGGCTTCTGCGACATCAAAATCTTCGGCGATTACAGTGCCGATGAGTCCTTATCATCCGACACCGATGTGTTCACGTTTATAGCCCGGAAGGGTTTGTCGTGATCCGGGCTCGAAAATTCAGCGGCTTGATGTCACGATGAATCAGACCCAGACGGTGAGCTTCCTGAAGTGATCCGCAGACCTGCAAGAGGAGATAAATCACCCTGGAATAAGGTAGCCACTGCTCAAGTTCAATAAGTTTGGCAAGGCTGATTCCAGGCAGATACTCCATCGCATAGTAAAAGCGTCTAGTCTTCAGCATGCCGAAATCATAAATAGCCACGGTATTGTGGTGAGTCAGCTGACTCGTCGCTCGCACTTCAGCCTCAAAGCGTTTGAGGGAGTCAGGATCGCTGCTGTCACACTTCAGGATTTTAATCGCGGTCGGTCTTTTGAGGAATTCATGTTTGGCGAGATAAATTTCGCCTATTCCCCCCTCACTAATCTTGCGAAGCAGCCTGTATTGTCCCATGCGGGATCCTAAAAGAGCGGCAGGTCGGATGCGGATCAGATTGAAATAGGCGATCGAAGCTAATGCTGTCACGCTGATAAAGAGGATAATAAGAGTCAGGTAGGCTCGATCGATAAAGCGTTTGGTTAAAAGAGCCTCATCGGCGTTCACTTCGGTGATCATGCCGAGCTCAAGTTTCGGATGCCATTGCCATGCTCCGATAACCTCGACGCCTCGATAGTCCCGATAAGGCTCCAGCACATAGCCATGTGTCACTTGCGGGTTAAGACGCAGACTTGTTAACGCCTTTGAGACGAGTCGCGTAAAAGGCAATTCCTCTCCCGGCCTCTCGGGCCGAAAACCCTTTGTCATATCACCGCCCGGGTCTTTCAAATAGACATTCAACCCTGAGGATTGACCTTCTTTTAAGAGGCCGATGTCAACCAGTTGCCTGGAGAAGCGACTTTCAGACAGCATCTGCCCCCGTTTGTTGAAACCATAAGTCTCCCCCGAGTTGCCCCAGCGCCCAATTCTGAAGATAACGTCGAATGTTCGGGTGACATCGACGGCAAGGCCCAGAACTGCAATGACGCGCCCTGATGCGTCTCGAATCGGGGACCCGAACCAGGACACTAATTCCGGACGCTTCATCAGTTCGGGGTCCCTGAATGCTGTCCCCATCTGCCATCGAGGTACAAACACCTGCTCACCGTTCAGCTGCCTATCGACTACGAGCATGACATCGGTCGACACATCGAGTTTCCTTCCCAGGGAATAGCGTGTGTCCGTGCTGATATTCCGATAAGTATCATCGATGATGACATAGTGTGTGAAAGGACCGGATTGTAAGGTGGGTTCCATCAGGCGTTGAATATGCCGCTGCGCTTGTGCGTTCTTGAGGGCTTCTTCAGGATTCCCGCTGTTTCTTGAGATCTGAATCAGTTCTCTCAGGGCAGCATCATCGGCCAGCGCTTTAGCCCACTTTTCCGACTCGTCAAAGAGCTGACCGGCCCATAGATCCATGGTCAAGCAGTTTGGGCTCAAAATATTTTCCAAGTGTGCGGAGACGTCAGCACGAAGGGCCGCATCCAACTTATCCCGGGCCAATTTTGCAAGGAAAGCGAGCAGCATGACCACTGCGAGCAGAATAACCCAGCGAAAACCTCGATTTTGAACAACCCGCTTTATATTGTGTTGGATTGAGGTGGATCGAGTTGGTTCAAAAGCGATATCGACTGCTTTTGGTGTCGAGCCGACGAAGGAGTAAGCGCTTTCGTGATGCATGAGCAGAGACTCGACTTCGGCGCGTATCTCTTCACATCCTTCACATTTTTTACTGAGAAAAATACTTCGCTGCTTGGGATCCAAACGAAGCGCTTCGTGAAAGACAGTCTTGGCTTTTGCGTAGGATTCCGGATCCAGGGTCATAGGGCTTTACCGGGTGAGTTCGCTTCGCAGCCAGGTTGTGTGAAGTGTAGTCAATTTTCACAGTGAAAGCTATCTCTGGAATTCCGGTTGATGCTGTCCCGAACGGGCATTGGTGGTTTTTTCCAGGCCCGAACGGGAGCACGGTTTGATCATCACTGCAGGGACACGGACACTTCGTCAGCTTTGGCGAAGTCGCCTTGAGTTGCTGTGAAGGACATGCGAGCCATGAGGCGCGCTGTATTTTTCCCATCGGCGACGTAGCCTATTTCGATTGGCGCTGTTTGAATCTGAGACTGCGGCCAGCGCTTTTGAGCCATGGCCAGAAGAGCCTCGGCGGCATCGTCCATGCTCACGGCAGCACCGACATCTCGAGGTAATTCAGCGGTTGCTACGGCCTTGACGCGCGTGTCTTCAATCATTCTCACGTCACCCGTAGCATCCACAGATACAAAGAGTTTTCCATCTTCACCCAGCATCCCATAGCCGCCGATCACAGCCTGCTGGAAAGCAACCATCCGATTGACAACAATGGGCTCTGGCTGATCGGTACTGGCTGTTTTTTGCTGGCGGACATAGGCAACCGTGAGGTTCTCGTCCGGCGCTTTCAATCGAAGGTTGGTCAGACTTTGTCGGGCCAGACGTATGGCGTCCTGGTCGGTTTGCCGAGCCGTCCGCGTGCGGAGAACAGCGGAGCCATACCCAGGCTTACTATAACGCCAGCCCTTGGATGTCGTGACCAAATTCTCTTGGGTGAGGCCGGCCGGGCTTCGCTCCAAAGCCACGGATGAAATCTTCCAGGTCCCACGAAGGTTGGCAGCCGGCAGGGCCGTGCTCTGATCAGGTCCTGTGGATCGTGAGAAAACAATGCGTCGCGGTACGGCTGCTGCACGCTGTGAAGGGTTCGGCATGGTGCGAACATTCACAGGATCATACCAGGTCCATGCGCTGTAGCCATAGGCACTGGCATCGTAACTGAACACGGTCTCGTCAAGTTTGGCATTGGCATCCTGGTTGTCGCGTCCAAAGCACATCACGACGGGCTGTTGCCTTATGGAAATGGCCCAGCTGGCGTCCAGGAAAGCATTGGCATTCGTGACTCCGGACTGTTTCCAACGTTCCCAAAAGAATTTTCCATAATTCGGATTGTCAACGGAGACGGTGCCATAGCTGTAGATGCAACGCGTCCCGGCGAGACCCTTGCTCCAGACTTGTTGCAAATCCTCGGCTGAGTGATCGGGATGTTCGGGTAGGTACTTGCCCGTGCCCAGCATCAGGCCATAGCATGTGGAAAGGAAGAGATAACGGTTCCTGGCATCGCCCAGCTGCATACTATTGTTGCCGAAGCTGCAACCCTGGGCCTCAGAAAGTGATCCGTAGAAGACCCCACCGCTGCTGTCGCCGTGTGAAGAAAGGTAGGTGAGCATGCTGGAGTCGGCACCGGCAAAACCATTGGCAGTGTCGCCGCTGCTGGAGAAATCGGCCGTGGTCCAGTCCTGTTGCCAGACGTTGTCGTCAGCGAAGAAAAAGTTGGCTACCAGGTCGCCAGGACGATGGTCGCGGAACCCAGCCGCATCCCCCAGCGTGTGAGAAAGATTCGAAGCACAGGTTCCGAAATTCTGAATGGCGTGCGCGCCGATTTCCGCGGCGTGGACGATAGATGCCAGGCCTAGACCAGCCAGGCCAAGAGTTGACGTCTGGAAGGCTATGAATGCAGTCCTTTGCATGATCGCTTCCTCATGTTGTTTGAGTTTCCCTACTTAGGAAAACGGAAGCAGGATCATATTGCTGCAGGTTTAAATTTTTTGAACTGGCAGGAGGGTCAGCCGCTGACACCAGCGGCAGGTTTATGAGGCGGAAACGGTTTTGGCCCAAGCCGAACGCGGCCACTGAATGTCCAGCTGCGTGCCTCCGGATGCTTCAGAACCTAGGCGCACTGTACCATTCCAACTTTGTAAAAGGCTGTGAATGGCGTTCAATCCAATGCCGCGGCCACTGGTCTCGGTAAGGTTTGGAGCCGACGTCACGCCTGCTTTCAGGATGAGTTCATTGACGTCTTGATCGCTTAAGGGCGAGGCTCTCCCGTATTTTTCCGCTAGAGCTTCGCGATCAATTCCCGCTCCGTTATCAATAATTGTAAGGTGAAAATCAGTAGGAGTCAGTGCGGTCTTGACCGTGAGATCCATATGAACCCGCGAAGACCTGCGTGACTTAAGAGGGATGACGAAGCCGTGGTCAACGGCATTGGTGAGGCTATGTAAAAGCATGAGTCGTACGCTGTCATGGTCCCCCGGCATGCTGAGTCCCCAGCCATCATCCACACACAGCCGCTGCAAGATCAAACCCTGCTGATCCATATAGCTGCGCAAGCCCTCGCAGATTTCCACTGTGATTTCATGCAAAGAACTACCGCCTAACGGGCGTTGGCCTTGCGTCTGCTCGTCAAAATTTTGAAGCAAGGACTGATACTGCAGAAGATGCTGATGCCATTGCTGCCAAACAAAATCATTTTTCATGTTGGAACCCAGCTCGGATTCCAAAGCGTGGGTCCGCGCGACCAGTGAATCCAGGCCCAGCGTGCGAGCATCGCCTTTTAAAGTATGCAGGATTCGGGCTAATGCAGCGGCATTGCCGGCTTCACGGAACGAGGTGACTTCATTTTGCTGCCGCAGAAAGCGGTCCAGGAAACGTCGGACTTTCTGGGAACCGGCATGAATGATTTCATGGATCTGGGACGTGGTTTGCGATACCCGCGTCTGCTCGATCGACAGCTGCCGTTCCAGCTGGCGCCTGACGGTATGATCCCGCAGGACGAGCAGAATGCGATCGATAGACTGGCCTCGGCCGATAATGGGCTGCCAATCCAGAGTCAGAATTTTTTGGCCCTGGTCCATGGTCATTTCCATAGGCAGATGCGAATGATTGAGCTCCCAGGTCAGGAATGTTGCGTCCATACAGGCTTCCAGCGTGTCGTGGATGAGTTGTTTTTCATGGGCGCTCAGATCCACTTTCTGCATCAGGGTATGAAACACATCATCATGATTGTCGGGATTGGGCTGCCTCCCTATCAAGTGATCGATATAAGGCGATAGACTGGCTTCCACTCGAAATCCTCGACCGATCGTGATGATCCCTTCCTCGATATAGTGCAGGATGTCGTGAATTCTCGCCTGGGCCGATTTGAGTTTTTTCGTCTGACGAACCGACAGTGCAAAGAGAATCAGGATGAGGAGGCTGGCTCCAGCCAGCAGGACCGCGATCTTTTGAATCAAGGCAGCTTCCTGAAGCTGCTGGCTCTTTAAGGCATTGTCCTTCTTCAGGAGCTCATTTTGATTTTCCTGGACTGTAAATTCCAGCTGCGAACGCAGCTTACTGATTTCCCCCTTTTGCGTATCCTTATCGATCTGATCACGTGCCTTGAGGGATTTTTCCAGCGCCTCCAACGCTTCGGGATAGCGTTCCATGCCTTTATAAATAGCCGCTCGCAAATTTTCGTAGAGCACGATGTCTGAATTGTTGGTGGCACGGAAATGCTTTTCCGCGATCGTCAACCATTCCATGGCTTCTTTGTAACGCTTGCGCTTCGTCTCAGACTGCGCCACCCAGAATGCGGACTCACCGATCCATTTGTCCGACTGTGCCTGCGTGAAGAGCTTATGAGCGGTCTTATAGTGTTGGGAAGCTGTCTCGAAGTCATCCCGGCGAAAAAAGGCCTCGCCCCGCACGATGGCTATATAAGAGCGCACCATGGTTTCTTCCATGCCGCGAATCATGGCTTCCGCCTCGTCCAGATGGGCCAAACCCTGGGTTATGTTGCGGGACTCTTCGTTTTTGACAAAGCTCCTCCCCAGGCTGGTCAGCATAAGAGCCCCATAGTGCCGTATGTTTTCGCGACGACAGAACTCCAAGGGTTCCCGATAAAAATTCTGGGCCTTGTTCGGATCGCCCGAGCCGGCCGTTAAAACCCCGGCATCGTATTGCAGCATAAAAGGCATGAGATCGCCTGGAAATGTATCCTTTTTCACCTCTTCCAAAGCTTTTTGGAGATAAAGCAGTGCCTTTGGTTTGTCATCGAAAGAATCGAATACGCCTGAGTATTCCCGATAGACGTCACCGAGAATGCGCCCGCCGCCCATGGACTCGGCCTTGAGTTTCAACTTGTCGAGATTTCGCAGAGATTCGGCCAAGTCAAGATCCCCACTGGTGATATAATCCAGCATCAAGTGGAGACGCATGATGAGTGCTTTATCGGATCCACCCTCGGCAAGAGAGATCGCATTGCGCACAGCTTTCTCGTTAAACCAGGGATCGTTGATGCAGCGAAGCTCATAACATGTTCCGCCGTAAATACCGACCAATTTGGCTTTTTCAAAGGCGCTGAGGCTCGCCTGAGGGTTTTCAAGGAGACCGCGTGACCACTGGGAAATGCCCGTCGGATCATCCATGATTTTGACAAAAAATTGTTCATAGGAAAGACTGAGGTCGTGGTCCTTGGGACCCGACCACGCTGTCGTGGTTATGAATAGAGCAAGGATCCATGCAGTGATTCTAGGCATCCTGAATGTGCTCCTGGGAATGTTTCGCCTATTATACCTTGCGTGGATATCTTGGCAAATCACAAAACCAGGAGTTTATGCCTGACAGAGCGGGATGTTAGCGCTGCGGCCTAGGATTTTAGTGCTTATGAGGGGCTGAATCGGTGCTGTCCTGCATACGTCCCAGGTACTCAGGCAACTGAACGCCAGCCATCTTCGCCACTTCATGCAGCGGCGGCAGGCTCTTGATCATGTTCGACAGAAAATTTGCTGTCGATGACGAGTCACCGCTGCCGGAGTCCCAAACGGTCACCTTATCAATCTTCACATTCTTGATGGCCTCGACCTGGGTCGCTACGATCTGCTCGATCTTCTCGATCA